>RECP01000063.1 GCA_007693945.1 Spirochaetaceae bacterium | reverse complement strand
CCAATTACTTCATCCAGGGACGCGCGTGGGACGTGGGCGACGGCTCGGGAAGCATACAGGGCGTAGACCGCGTAGTGGTCTATTTCTTCCGTAACGGCGAGTACATCAGTCTGACCGGCGGTGCTTTCAACGGCACAACTCGCACCGTGCGCGACATGACTGCCGGCGGTCTGCTGCAGTCGGTTCCGTTTCCGGCCGATGACGGCGGATCGGGAATTGTGATCAACAACAACGAGGTTACGGTCGATCTTGACGGCAACGGCTATGTCGAAGGCTGGACCGACGACGGCATCTACAAGAACTGGTACGTCATCTTCGATACCAACCAGCTGCCCGACGGCCCGGTCGACCTGAACTACGTCGTAATCGACCGTGCCGGAAACGCAACCCGTTACGTGCAGCCGCTCTACATCCGCAACAACGCCCCGCAGATTACCGGCGTGGTGCTGGGGACCGACGTCGACGGGGACGGGGTCATCGGTGACATCGTCTCCGGTGAAAGCCGCCTGATCAGCGCCAACTACGCAACTACCAACTTCACCGTCCGCAACAACCGGCTCTCGTTTGCTATCGAGGCCCAGAGCGGCAATCCGCCGCGGCGATACTCGGTGGGGTATGTCACTGCGGCAGACCCGGTTGCCCCTGACGCACTGCTTCGCGGAGCTGTCTACACCATACAAACGCCGGGAGATACGAACTGGACGCTTGTGGGCGCGCCCGGCAACAGCGCCGGCACGACCTTCGTTGCCAGCGGTCCGGGAGACGGCAGCGGCACGGCCACCGGCTACACCCTGGTCGAGCAGAACAGCGTACCGCTGACCGACAGCGAGCTGGAGATAATCGATTTCAGCGGTATCCCGGATACCATGGAGCCGAACGGCGCTCTTTTCGTGGTCAAGGTCTACGATACCACCGTTTCCGGCGGCGACGAGGCCGATCAGCTGGCCGATGCCGTGCTGATCGGCATGAACATCGACAACATCGACAACGTTGCGCCGACCATCACCGTTTCTCCGTTCGGCCGGCGCTACACGGTGCCGCTTAGCAACAGTGACCAGGACAAGGTACTCGTTGACGTGGATCGGTACAGCGACAATATCGCTACGACCGGTTCGGGCTTCAGCCTGCAGCGCCACGGCTACGTGCAGTACGCCGAGCATAGCGTCAACGGGCGGCCCGACCTGAGCGGGCGGGTGATCTTTCTCGGCAAGACCGCGGACAATCAGCGCATTGCACGCCTTACCGCGCAGATCGCGGGCTTTGACCCCGACGGCGCGGGACCGCTGGCGGCCGGTGACGAGTTCGATATCGCGCTGTGGGACAGCGGCGGCCTGGTGGCGGCAGGCGGACGTACGGTGGCCGATGTGGCCGCCGGCAGCAGCGACTGGGGGTTTGATGTCGTTGAGGGAAGTCAGGCGGTGACCGAGGCCAACGGCCACGTGCTGAACTGGCGCTTCGCCTGGAATACTGCGGCCATTGAAAACGTCGCGCAACTGGATGTCCCGGTGACCTTCCGGGTCTACGACTTCGGTCCGGGGGACGGCAATGACGACCAGGACACCATCGATGTGGATGTCGTACCGTATATTTCGCGGATTGAGACACCACAGTCGAACCTCGGCGGCCTGAAGGCCACCAACATCCGCGCGTCGGACGGCGAATACTCGATTCGCTCGGGTGCCGTTGCCGGTTTCTCGGATTCGTTCATCACCGTTCGCGGGTTCAACCTCAACCCGATCGCGGACGGCGTGCGCATCGCGCCCGAAACGACGCCTTCCGGGCTGGACGGTGTCTCACTGACCGGCGTGCCGCTGTCGTTCAACGCCCCCGATGCCGGGTTCACGACGTTGACGCTTTCCAACGACTCAACCGTCTCCGGCTATCTCGGCATCGTGTCCGGGACGCCGGCCGCACCGGTCGCCGCGATCAACAACATCAACGACAACAGCGTCGATTACAACCAGGAGCCCGACGAGTTTGTACGCCGCAACCGGCTGTTTACCGACGACCGCTTCCTGCGCTTCTTTGAGGTAACCGACACCGGTATCGCCAATGCCAACTACCCCAACATGGTGATGGTAGGAGACGAACCCTACTTTGGCTACATCCAGTCCGGAGCGGACTTCGACCTGCAGGTGCGGCGCGGTTTCTCGGGCGCCGACAATACGCCGATCGTGCGGACGCTGGCCGGCGATCAGATGGCCATGGTGCGCGACGACGGCGGCCGCTATCACATGATATCCGTTACCAACTTCGGCGGAGGCCGGATGCACTATTTCTTCCACGAGTTTGCCACACTCTACCAGGGTGCCAACGGTCGTGATGGCGGCGGAAACAACGGAGCCAGTCAACCCTACTGGGCGGGTTTCGGCGGAGCGAACACCAGCTTCACCGCTCAAGCGGGCAACAATGCAATCGACCTCGACTCAACCAGCCACGATCCCGGAGCGCAGCTCGGCCGCTACCAGCGGCCGGTAATCCGTACCCGCGGTGATTCCACCACCGCCGACGGTGCGGCGATCTACCTGGCGGTCTTTGACAGCTTCAGCGGTGAGTTGATCTTCCGCAACTGGCGAGTGGGCGACGACCTGACCGGGGGCACCGCAGATCTGTACGGCAGCTATCGTTCCACCCTGGCTGACCGCACCGGGACAAGCGGTGACGCCACCCGCCGGATCGTTGCCGCAGGCGGCAACGCTTCGGAGTACTTCGACATGGTTGTGCGCGACGACGGAGTGGTGGTGCTCGGGTATTACAATCCCTCCATCAGCCGTTTCACCGTGCGCTTCAGCGCCACTACCGACGGTGGTAGCACCCCGCAACCGATTGACGGTTTGAATCCGGCAGCGCCCGTGCTGTGGTCGGCACCGTTCGTGCTGCCCAACGAGTTCGTCGGCTGGTTTCCGTCGATGACGCTGCACAGCGACGACAGTCTGCACGTCGCGGCCTACGATTCAGGCGGCGCGAATCTGTCCTACATCTACATGGATGCGATCGATGCAACCAGTGCCGAAGTGGTGACGGTGGACAACTACGGCTCGGTAGGCTACTACAACGATTTGAAGATTCACGACGGCGTACCGTGGATTGCGTACTACAGCATCTCTGAGACCGGCACGCGTGATTCGGTCAAGCTTGCGCGGTTCAACGGAACCCTGCCCGCTATCACTGCGGGGGTTGATGAACACGGGTTTGTGACCGGGGACTGGACAACCATCACAATCCCGGTTGCCAGCGTTCCCCGGGGAAACCAGTCTCAGTTTCTGCGGGTCAACCTTGGATTTGACACCCAGGGCGTGCCGGTTGTCTCTCACACCGGGGCCGGTATCGAATACGTGCAACCTCTGGCTGAAAACTGACGCATTGTATGGGCATGTGAGGGTTGAATGAAACGTAGACGGCGTCAGAGTCGAGCAAAGGGTCCGGCAGCACCCGGTACCACGCGGCGATCGCGGTTAGCGCTGCTGCTGTTCATGGCGTTGCTGCTGGTGAGTGGCGCCGCAACGTTGTTTCTGCTGGCCGTCAGGCGGCCGCAGCCGGTCTGGGTTGTGAGTGCCGAGTTCGCCGGTCCGTGGCGGGGAGTGCTTGCCGCAGCGGACGATGCGCCCGACTGGCCGGTGATCGAGCTGCATGAGGAAGCGTTTGAATCCGGTTCTGCACGGCAACACTACGGGCTGCTTGTAACCGCAGAGTCCACCGTGGGCAGCAACGGCAACGACGAGCCGCACCCGTTAGTTGTCCATCATCATCTCGCCCGTCGGGCGGCGCCCGACGGCACGATTGCCTTGGCTCTGGACCCGTGGCTGGTCTTCCGCAGGCATACCACCGAGCAGCTCACGTATGCGGCCCTCGGCGGCGACCAACAGCCCGCTCCGCCGGAGCGAGGCGGCGTGCTGCTTCTGCCCGGGAGTGACCAGCGTGCCCTGCGGGCATGGACCGCCCAATTGCTGCAGGAAGCGCCCGGTCGCTTCTCTGATGACATCGAACGGTGGGACGCGGTCCGCGATCGACTGACACGCGGCGGGCGCTTTCAACGCGGCGCCCTGACCTACGGCTGGGAAGATATATGGCCGCGGCTCTTCGGGCCTGAACCGGCCTGGATCTACGCCCCGTTGAGCCGGGTACAGGAGCTGCCCGGCGACCGCACCAGCGTTCTGGAAGCCGACCGCTTCCCGATACCCGATCACTGGAACGAATACGGGGTGCAGGCGCGAATTCTGTGGGCCAAACCGTTCGGTATGCAGCGACTGCGGTCTGGATCGCGGTCCGACCAGGATCTGGCCAGGGCGAGCGAGTGGCTGCGGAGCGCGGAAGTGCAAACCGCGATTGCCGCCGGTCTCAGATGGGTGCCCGCCCACGGACAGGCGCGGCCGGTGAACCCGCTGGCGGCCGCCGCCCGGCGAACCTGGTTCGGCAGCTCCTACGTATGGGAGGATACTACTCGTGAAACCGGCAAGTGAAACACGGATGTTGATTGCGCGTGGGCTTATAGTCTCCGCTGTTGCGGTGTTGATGGCCGTGCCGGCGTTCTCCCGCGGTACGCCCGAGGAGACGTGGCAGCCGGTAACCGGCCGGGAGATATGGCGCCATGAGTTTGATCTGGAAGAGGTTCCGGCTGGAACGCACAACGTGATCATCCGCGCGCGCGATTTTGCCGGCAACGAAACAATCGCGGGTCCTCATAATATCCGCGTCGATCCTTCGGTGGGGCTGCCGACTGCCCGCATCGTCTATCCCGAGCGCGGCGCGATCCTGCGGGACGACCTGAACGCGATCGGTGTCGCCGGCGGGCGGGCCGGAATTGATCGGGTTGAGCTGTGGCTGGATGAGGGCGCACCGCTGGCTGCTGACGGCACGGAGTACTGGGGGCGAACGATTTCCACCCGCAACCTGGCCGACGGCAGCTATACGCTGCACGCACGCGCCGTAGATCTGCGCGGCACCGTCGGCCCGGTAACCTCGGTTCCGTTTGTGCTGAATCGCGACGCGCCGACGGTGGTGGTAACTTCGCATCGTACGGGCGAACTGGTGAGCGGCAGCATCACGATGCAGGGCATAGCCGACGATGCCAACGGAATCGAGGCCGTTGAGCTGAGCGTCGACGGCGGGGAGACCTTCGAGCCACTGCGGTTGCGCAGTGCGCGCGGCGAGACGGCTGTGGAGTTCTCGTTTGCGGTGCAGACACGCCGGCTTCCCGATGGTGCCACGGTCTACCGGCTGCGCGCTGTTGACACAACCGGTGCCGCAACGGTTCATCCGGTGCTGTTCTTTGTTGACAACGAGCCGCCGGAACTCGAGGTCCTCGCGCCGGCGCAGGATGAATCGGTATTCGGCACTGTACGGTTCACCGGTATGGTCAGTGACGCTGTGGGCGTTGCCCGGTTGTTCTACGAGCTGGACCGCGGCGAGCACGACATCGAGCTTCGACCCGGAGACCCCTACTGGACTGCCGACGTTGATCTCTCAGTCCAGCGCGGTCGCACCGCTACGGTGCGCTTCACGGCGGTAGACCGCAGCGGCAATCGTACGACCGTGCAGCATCGGCTACAGTACGATACTGAAGCGGCGCTTCCCACGGTAACGCTGCGTTACCCGGAACCGGCTGGGCTGTCCGCGCTCGGCCCGGAAGCCGCGATATACGGCAGCATCAGCGGCGGCGGCGTTGGACTCGATGGCTCGATCGTGGTCGAAGGCGCGGCACGCGGTGAGTACCCGGCGCGACCCGGGTTTCGGATTCCCGCCGTCGACCTTGATCCCGGGCGGGGAGAGCTGCGCATTCGTGCGCGCAGCAGTGACGGGAGGCTGGGTGAGCCCCTGCGCTTGCGCGTCACGAGACTGCCCGAGCCCGAGGACGCGACGCCGCCGGCGGTATCGCGCATCGCCGTCACAAGCGTGGAACCGTACGCCTATCTCAACCGGGCGCTCACACTGGCCGGTACGGTACGCGGGGCAACGGCAGCCACCCGGCTTGAGTATCGACTGGCCCCCGAAGAGCCGTGGCGCAGTCTCACGCTGACCCGCGAAGGCGGAGGCTCGCAGGCAGACTTCTCTGTCGAAGTCCGGCTGACAGCCGCCCAGGAGGGACCGGTTCATATGGAGCTCAGGACGGTAGGGCCGCGCGGCGGCGACCTTCCGCTGTATCTGCCGTTGAATTACGCTCCACAGCCGCCGGGCATTGCCGTTACCAGTCCGCGACCGTCAGACGTGATCAACGGACTGGTGACTGTCTCCGGGGCGGTTTGCACACGGGTCCCGATCACCGAGCTGGCATACACGCTCGACGGTCAGAATTACACGCCGCTTGAAGTGACGCCGACCTGCGTCGGCAACGCCTTTGTCTTCACGGTAGACTTCACGGCACTGCAGGAGTCCGGAGGCAGACTGCAGCTGCGTGTTGTTGACGCAGCCGGCAACACTCAGGTTGAGACGCCACAGGTGCGTATTGACCGAGCCGGTGATCTTCCGCGGGTGGAGCTGCATCTGCCGCAGGACGGCGACGTGATCACCGAGGATCTTGCGATATCCGGTATGGCGTTTGACGATGACGGGGTTGCCGCAATTCACTGGCGCGTTGGCGACGGGGAGTTCCAGAGGGTGTCCGCCGACCAGAGTTTTCGCATCGATCTGGCGCTCGATGAACTGGAGAGCGGTCTGCAGACCATCGAGGTCTATGCCGAGGATATCTACGGGCTGGCAGGCGAGCCGGCGCGGGCGGCAATTCACGTCAGCACGGATCGCCCGCAGATCGAAGTGCTTGAGCCGGCGATCGACGTTGTCAATCGTGGAACCGTAGAGCTGCGCGGCAGCGCTTCGGATCTCAACGGAATTGAGTCGGTGCGGATCTCGCTGGACAACGGCAATACGTTCCAGACCGCCGAAGGTACCGGGGAGTGGAGCCTGAGCCTGAATACGTCAGCCTACCGTGACGGTTCTTATTCGGTGCTCGTTGCGGCTGTTGATACGCTCGGCGTCGAGTCACGTACCTCGGCCCTCATCAGTATCGACAACACCGCCCCGACCGTGCTGCTGGCGGAGCCGGCCGAGGGAGCCGCCGTGGGCAGCAGCCTGCGCCTCTCGGGGCGCGTCAGTGACAACATCGGCGTTGACGCGGTATTCGTAGAGCTGAGCGCAGCGGCCGACCGGGAGCAGGTTCTGAGGAAAGACCTCGATCCTCAGGTTGTGCTGCTGGAGAGTATTGATCTGGAATCGCTTGATCCGGGGTTCTACAATCTGCAGCTGGTGGCGGTGGATTACGCCGGCAACCGTTCGGTCGTGACGCGCAGCATCGAGCGCGTGGCGCATGACGGCGCGTACACGGTAGCGCTGCTCAACCCGTTGCCCGGCACCGTGGTAACCGGACCGGTTGTCATCAGCGGGCGCGTCAGCGGTCCGGCCCTGCCCGCTCGTGTACGGCTGTTCGACGGGGATCTGCTGATCGCCAACGCCGATGTCGATCGTAACGGCTACTTTCACCATCAGCTTGACACCCCGGTGCAGCGATCGACGGATCTCTCGATCGCTGCGCGTGTCGAGACGGCTTCGGGGGACACTGTTTCAAGTCCCCGTCACACCGTGACGCGTAGGCCGTACGGACCGGCGATTGTGGTTGAGAGCCACCTCAGCGGTGATATGGTGAGCGGAAGACCGTGGTTGAGAGGGCGGGCGTGGATCGAGCCGACGCCTGATGAGGAAGCCGCACTCGAAGGCCGTAGAGATCGCCGCAGTCTCGAGGTTTCCGAAGTGCAGGTCAGCGTGAATAACGGCCGTACGTTTCAATCCGCCCGCGGCGGCAGTGAGTGGCAGTTTCGGCTTGAATCCGCGGATCTGCCGCGCGGACCGCTGCCGATTGTGGTGCGCGCCGAGTTCGCCGACGGTCGCTCAGCGGTGACCCGGCTGGTGCTGACGGTAGATAGTGCTGCACCCGTGCTGACGCTGACGTCTCCGCAGGAGGACAGCCGTCACGCCGAGACGCTGATCGTGTACGGTACCGCGCGTGACGAGCACGGCATAGAGAGTATCGAGGTGGCGCTGCGACCGGGTGACAAGTCCGGTTACTCGGTGCCGCAGTTCATACAGGGGCTCTATCTTGACAGTCATTTCTTCGGGGCCACCTATGCGGATCTCGGTCTGGGGGTCAGTTTCTTCGACGACAACGTCAAACTGCAGGTGCAGGCCGGCGTGGCGCCTCCGGGGCGCTTCAGCGGCACCGTCGTCGGTTCCAAGCTGCTTGCCAACGTGCTGGTTCTTCCGTTTGACTACTTCTTCGGTCCGGACTGGGGGTTCTTTTCGATGGCGTTTGCGCTTGGGGCCAATTTCTCCTACTTCACCATGGGCGACGACAACGACGGGCTGGTAATGTCGGCGGTGCTGGCGCAGTGGGAGTTCGCCCGCTTCCATTTTGAGCAGTGGCGCGCGTTTCGCACCTCCTCGCTGTACCTGGAGCCGAACCTGTGGTTCGCCTCCTCTGACGTCGAAGCTGGTGCGGTGTTTCGCATGTCTCTGGGCCTGCGGCTGGGATTACTGTAGATTGCAGCTGCGGAGGCTTCCTGCTAAGCTGCAGTGCCATGAGAGAACAACCAGGTGAGATCCTCCTGATGGACATGTTTGGTGTGATCATCACTGAAGGACATCTTGTTACCAACGGTACGACCAGACTGTTTCCCGGTGTTGACGTGGCTGAGCAGCGCGCTGCGTATCACGCGTACGAGCAGGACAAGATCGACGGTGCCGAGTTCTGGCGCCGCGTCGGAAGCTCGCTTCCGGTGGCGGATTCCGAGCGCCTGCTGTTCGATCGCTTTGAGCTCGACCCCGCGTTCCACGAGCTCGCCGGCTGCGTGCGTGACCGGATGGATATCGCGGTGCTCTCCAATATGCCCAAAGACTGGAAACCGCTGCTGCTGCAGTTTGGCATCGGTGAACACCTGACGCACTTCTTTGTCAGTGGCGAGGTGCGTCTCTGGAAGCCTGGCAGGGAGTTCTTCCAATACGCCTGCGACCGGATGGGCGTCGCGGCGCATCGGTGCACCTTTGTTGACGATCAACGGGTCAATCTGGCGACGGCAGCCGGGCTGGGCATGCGTACGGTTTGGGTCGACCGCCCCGGACAGACCGGTTATCCCTCAGATTACCGGCCGAATCACCGTATCGGCGAGCTGGCGGGATTGAAGCGGCTGCTGTGCAGCTGCTGATGCGCAGTCAGCCGGTCACAAGAAGTCACAATAATCGATCCCAAAGTGAAGTATAGCTTGACAAGAGACCGTTCGTGGCGGATTATGTCACTCTGACCCGACAAAGAGTAAAATTTCTTGTGCGGGTAGGGAGGCATTTCCGTGCATCAGTGGCGTTTCGGCACGCGGCTGAACTCGTTTCAAAGCCCGGTAGATCAAGACGCGGCCGCGAACGGCGCGACAACGCCCGTACCTGAGCTTCTGCTGCGCGCCGCCGCGGTGCCCGGCGTGACCGACGTGGATTTTAACTACCCGGAGCACCTGCGGGAAGACGGAGTGAAGGACGTCCGCGAGGCTCTGCTCCGTGCCGGACTGCGCTGCCACGGCGTCGCCTTGCGTTACGGCACGCAGTTCAGTGCCGGTGACTTCACAAATCCGGACCACAGACGGCGCCGGCGCGCCATTGATACCACGCTCGAGGCCGCCGATGCCTGCCGTGAGCTCGGCGGTGAAGTGGTGACGCTCTGGTTTGCGCACGATGGAACCGATTATCCGTTTGAGGCAGACTACCGGCAGATCTGGCGTACGGCGCTGGACGCGGTGTCTGAGGTGGCGTCGCGCAATGCGGATCTTCAGATTGCCATCGAATACAAGCCGTACCAGCCGCGTTCGTTTGCGCTGTTCGGTGACGTCGGGACCGTACTGGCGGCGATACACGCGATTGGGCTGGACAACGTCGGTATCACGCTGGACTACTGTCACATGCGCATGAAGCGCGAGAATCCGTCGTTCTCGCTCTCCCTGGCGGCTGGACATGGTCGACTGCTGGGTATCCACCTGAATGACGGATACGGCGATAGTGACGACGGCATGATGATCGGATCGGTGAATCCGTTACGTCTGATAGAGTTCATCTACTACCTGAAGCGTTGCAACTATGGCGGCATGATCTACTTCGACACCTTTCCGCAGCTGGTAGATCCGGGGGCCGAGTGTCGCGCCAATATCGAGACCTTCCTGGCCGCCGAGCGCTTCATCGAGCGGGCGGGACCACGATTGCGCGATGCTATCGAAGGCCGCGACCCGCTGCAGTCCCAACGGCTGCTGATTGCACTGCTGAACGGGAACTGACCGTCACCTGCGCTTGTTCTCTACCGCGCTCATGGTTTGTGCGAGCAACGCATTTGATCGTTGCGCGTCGCGGAACGCCACACAGACGAACAGGGCGTCCAGGATATTCAGCTGCGCGATGCGCGCCGCTGCATTCTCGCCGGTGAACGGTGAGCTGCGCGCAGTCGAGACCAGGCAGATATCCGTTTCGCGCGCCAGAGGCGACTGTGCGTAGCTGGTCAGCGAAATCACCGTGGCTTTCCGTTCTCTTGCCAGGCGAACAGCGTCAATTATGGCCGAGGTCCGACCCGAATGCGATATCGCCAGCACGACGTCGCTTGCGTGCAGGATTGAAGCCGACATTGCCATGATGTGCGAATCATCGGCTACTCTGCACCTGATGCCGATGCGCAAAAATTTATGTGCTGCGTCACGCGCGATAGCCGCCGAGCCGCCGACGCCGTAGATGTCGCGGCCGGCAGCACGGGCAAACACGTCTACTGCACGCCTGAACTCATCGAAATCGATGACGGCCAGCGTCTCCTCCAACGCCTGGATCGAAACGCGAAACAGTTTGCGCAGGATATCAGCCGGCTGGTCCTCGGCGCGAACCTCTTCGAACAAATCAGAAGTGCTTGATAGGCCGTAAAGCTGCAGGTTGGTCTTCAGTGCCTTGAAGCCCGAGTAACCGAGTTTCTTGGCCAGTTTCACAATCAGAGCCTCCGACACACAGAACCGTGAAGCGATCTCGGTGATGCGCGCGTGGCCGGCCTGATCGGCGTTTTCGAGCAGGTGCACCAGAATGGCACGTTCACGGGCCGTGAGTTCGGGAAGCCTCATGCGCAGCCGCGGTCCGATTGCGTGCGTGACTCGATCATCCATGGTGTACTGTCTCCTTTGCCGGGGTCGGATTGGCTTCTGGTAGATTAACACGTTTTCTCGTATAAAGGTAAAAAAAACTTGACATATCGGCTACTTCAGTCTCAAAATATCACTTATGGTCCGTCCCTCGTAAAATAACGTGTCCGGCATGGGGCAGGGCAACGGACTGTATGCCGGGGCGCCGTGTGCCTGCGCTTGAGCCTGCGGTTTTCCGGAACGCACCGGGATGAGAACGGTTGACGGACCCCCGCTGACACGGTACGGTCAATGACAGCCTATATAGAGGAGGAAAAGGCAGAGTTTTGTGTAGAGATGAATACAGGAGGTTTTTTGTGAGAAGGGTATCGATACTGTTGATTACAGCGGCGCTGCTCATCGCTGCTCCGGCGTTGCTTTTTGGCGCCGGACAGCCGGAGCCTGAGGCGGCGGCCGTTGTGGATGAGTATGACGAGTGGATGCGGTTTGCCGAACTGGGACCCTATCAGCCCGCGCAGGAAGACTGGGACGCTGTCGCGGCCGCTGCGCTTGAAGAGCCGCCTCTGGTGATGTACTCCAACACCAGCCGCGGTTTTCCGGTGGTCGAGAAGTTCAACGAGCTCTACGGGCTCAATGTCGAGATGCTCAACCTGAGCACCTCGGAGCTCAACGAGAGATTGCGCCGCGAGTACGACGCGGGAATATACGCCGCCGGTGTTGCGATGACCGGTAATCTGGCCGTGATGTACGATCAACTGATGGTTGAGCGCAATGCGCTTACGCGCTACGTACCGCGTGAACTGCAGGCGCAGGTACCCGAACGCGACATGAATCCGACTCTGGTGCACCGCTACAGCGCGGGAACCTGGTACTACACCACCGACCGCGAAGGCCAGATCCCCTACGAAAACATCTGGGAACTGACAACCGAGCGCTTCCGTAACCGGGTGGCGATGCAGAGCCCATTGCGCTCCGGAACCACCATGGACTACATGGTCGGTATTGTCGGTAATGCGGATCTGATGGAGGAGCTCTACGAGGACTTCTTCGGTGAGCCGATTCAGCTCAGCACGCCTAACGCGGGCTACGAATGGATCATGCGCCTGCTGGAGAACGACCTGCGCATTCAAGCCAGCTTTCGTGACGTGGCTGACGCGGTCACCAACGCCGACCCGCCGTTTCTGGGCTTTGGCACCCAATCGGTCTACCGTGACGTGATTTCCGGCCAGTACGACTTTGAGCTGGATACCGACGTCAACCCGGCCATTCTTTCGGCACGGCCGATTTCGATGGTCAGCTACACCGAGAGCCCCAATACCGCCAAGCTGCTGATCCGTTATCTGACTTCCCAGGAGGGCGGCGAGCCATGGTGGGGTGCCGACTTCCCGGTCAACCCGGAAGTAGTGGCCACCGGACCGATGGCCGATCTGACGCTCGATTCGTTTGCGCGCCTGTGGTCGATCCCAATCGATCAGGCACTCGAGATTGGCGACGAGATCGCCGATTTCTGGATCCTCTACGAGTAGCAGATACTGACATCTGACAGCGGGGCCCTGACCAGGGGCCCCGACTATTTGCGCGGAGACTATTCATGCAGCAAACGCTTGTTCCGGGCTCGTCGGGCGGCGGGTTTCTCGGGCTGAGGAAAGTCAGAAACAGGGCTCTTGCGCTGGCGCATTCGCCGCAGAATTGGCTTGCGTGGCTGTTTCTGATTGTCTTCGGCTACCTGATTCTGGTACCGGTGGGCAACATGATCTGGTCCACCTTCCACGTGCAATCGGGCGACTCGCGTCGTGCCGGTGCGGCAGTCGGCGAGTTCACGATGTTCTACTGGGAACGGGTCTTCGCCTCGGGACAGTTGAGCGCGCGGCTGCTGTACGAGCCGCTGGTCAACACGCTGGTTGTGAGTCTGACCTACACCGTGCTCGCGATGGTGATCGGTATGGGACTGGCGTGGTTGATGGTCAAGACCGATATGCCGTTCAAGAAGTTCACCGGTTTCTGCGCCATTGTGCCCTACATTATTCCATCGTGGACGCTGGCTCTGGCCTGGCTGACCATCTTCGGCAACAGTCGGGTCGGGATCGGGGCGGCCGGGTTCGTGGAGAGCCTGATCGGGCGCCCGACGCCCAACTGGCTGGCGTACGGACCGATACCGATCATATGCGTGCTGGCGGTCAACTACTTTGCGTTCGCCTATCTGTTGGGCAGCGCCGCCCTGGCAACCGTGGATGCTTCGCTGGAAGAGTCGGCACTGGTTCACGGTGCCAGCAACCGGCGCGTGATCCGCAAGATAACGCTGCCGATCGTGCTGCCGGCCATAGGCTCGGCGTTCATTCTGACCTTCGCGTCGGGTATTGGAACGTTTGGTGTTCCGGCGTTTCTCGGTCTGCCGGTTCGCTACAACGTGCTGGCGACGTCGCTGTACCAGTCGGCCGGTGTAGGACGCTACGGCGAGGCGTTTGTGTTCACGCTGGTGCTGGTGGCCATCTCGGGGTCGGCTATCCTTGTTAATTCGTGGCTGTTGGGCTCGCGCAAACAGTTTACCACCATGGAAGGCAAGGGATCGCGCCAGCGCCAGATCGCGCTCGGCAGATGGCGTGTTCCGGTGGGAACGGCGGTGGCGGTACTGATGGCGGGGTTCACGTTTCTGCCGATCAGCTTTCTGGTGCTGCAGACGTTCCAGTACCATCTGGGCCAGTTTTCGCTGGACAACTTCACCCTGGCGTACTGGATCGGCGAACGGGACGGTTTGCGTGGTATCCTGGTCTCGCCGCGGATTCGTGCCGCAGCGGTCAACACCGTTGTGCTGGGCCTTTCGGTCGGGGTGTCGACCGCGTTCATCGGGATCCTGGTAGGGTACTCGGTGAGCCGCAACCGCGGTCGTCCGCTGTCGCGGATCGTGGAGCAGGTTTCATTTCTCCCGTACGTAATTCCGGGCATCGCCTTCGGCGCGATCTTCCTTTCGATGTTTGCCCAGCCGCGCGGCCCGATTCCGGTACTGTACGGAACCATATGGATCATCTTCATCGCCTGCCTTGTCAACCGCTTGCCTTTTGCCAGCCGCATGGGTATTTCGGCCATGATGCAGGTGGGACGCTCTCTGGAAGAAAGCGCGGAGGTGCACGGCGCGAGTTTCCCGCGGCGCATTCAACGGATCATGTTTCCCCTGACCAAGCGTGGCTTCATGGGGGGCTTCATCCTGGCCTTTGTTTCAACCGTCAAAGACATCAACCTGGTGATCCTGCTGGTCACACCACGCACGATGGTGCTGGCGGCGCTGACGTTCGGTTATATCGAGCTGGGCCGTCGGCAGTTCGCCGATGCGATTGGCGTGGTCATTATCATCATCGTTCTCGGCTGCACGCTGATTGCACAGTGGATTACCAGGACAAATCCCCTGCAGGGCTTCGGCGGAGGTAACCAATGAGCCGGATCATACTCGATCACATAACCAAGCGTTTCGGAAATACGGTTGCCGTTGATGACCTCTGTCTCGAGATCGAGAGCGGTTCGTTCTTCAGTCTGTTGGGGCCCAGCGGCTGCGGCAAGACGACCACCATGCGGCTGATTGCCGGCCTGGAAACCGCCGATGAGGGACGGATATGGATCGGTGACCGACTGGTCTTTGACGGTAAGGATCGAACGTTCGTTCCTCCGGGCAAGCGCGGAATCGGGATGGTGTTTCAGAACTACGCCCTGTGGCCGCATATGACCGTACGCGAGAACATCCTCTTTGGGCTGAAGGTGCGGCGTGTCACCTCCGCGGAACAGCAGCAGCGCTTGAGTCGTGTGCTCGAAAGATTACAGGTGACCGAACTGGCCGACCGCTATCCCAGTGAGCTCTCCGGCGGACAGCAGCAGCGTATTGCACTGGCGCGGGAGCTCGTGACCGGCGCCGGCGTGTTGCTGATGGATGAGCCGTTGTCAAACCTGGATGCCAAGCTGCGGATCGACATGCGCGTCGAACTCAAGCAGTTGCACGAAGAGACCGGTGGTACCATCATCTACGTCACCCATGACCAGATCGAGGCTTTGACACTGTCAACGCGCATGGCGGTCATGAAGTATGGTGTCATGCAGCAGACCGATGTACCGTCCTACGTATTTGCTCAGCCGGCCAATCTCTTTGTGGCCCAATTCATGGGGCATACCCCTATCAACCTCATCACCGCCACGCTGGCGGGTTCGCAGCTGCGTTTCGGTGATGTCGGCTTGCCTCGCCCTGCGTCATTGCAGGCGCTGCCGGACAACGAGACCGTGCTCGTGGCCGCGCGTCCCGAGGAGCTGGAACTGGTCGCCGCACCCGGGCCGTGGAGCGTCCCGGCGCGGATAGAGTCGGTGCTGCCGATGGGATATGACTCGCTGCTGCGGGTGCGAGTCGCATCCGATGTGAACGCTGCAGCCGACTCGCAGATCCACCTGACCGTAGCTGCCGATGAGCGCACCCGCAGCGTCGGTGAAGGAGACAGCTGCCATGTCGCGTTCGACCAGAAGGCGGTGCACTACTTTGACAAGGATTCGGGCGCGCGCATAGGGTGACAGGGAGCGAGGAGCGCGCCGGCAACCACGGCCCCCGCTCAACACTCTATCACGTTGATCGGGATTCTGGCCGCCAGTCCGCCTTCGCTGGTTTCCTTGTACTTGGTGTTCATGTCGAGCGCCGTGTTCCACATCGCCTCAATCACATCGTCGAGGCTGACGCGCGCGCTTGAAGGATCACCAGCGAGTGCCAGAGTGGCGCCCGTAATCGCTTTGACTGCTCCCATGGTGTTGCGTTCTATACACGGAACCTGGACCAGTCCGCCGACCGGGTCGCAGGTCAGACCGAGGTGATGCTCCATGGCGATCTCGGCCGCCATCAGAACCTGTTCAGGGTTTCCCCCCAGCACTTCGGTCAGACCGGCGGCGGCCATCGCGGAACTCACTCCGATCTCCGCCTGGCATCCGCCCTGTGCGGCGCTGATTGTGGCTCCCTTCTTGAACACGCTGCCGATTTCGCCGGCGGTCAGCAGGAAGCGCACCACACCCTCGTCCGACGCCCCGGAGACGAAGTAGCGGTAGTACAGCAGCACCGCCGGAACCACACCGGCGGCGCCGTTCGTAGGCGCGGTAACCACGCGGCCGAAATCGGCGTTCTCTTCGTTTACGGCCAGGGCGAAAGCGCTGATCCAGCGCAGCACGCGCTCGAAGCCGGCCGCGTCCGGCCGGGCTGGAGCGCTGTTGGAATTCGCCACCGCCTCAAAGAATGCCTGCGCCGCGGGCGGCCACGGCAGCGGCAGCAGACTGGCTGCCAGCCCGCGTGCACGGCGTGCCACACCAAGTCCGCCGGGCAGCGCGCGTTCGGTGCTGAGGCCATTGAAGACGCACTCGCGCATCACTTCGAAAACCCGCATCAGGCGTGCATCGATACGATCCTCGGGATCCCACGTCCGTTCATTCTCGCGTACCAGCTCGCTGATGCGCAGCTCCGGGTCGTGCGCCCTGGTCCAGCGCAGGATGTCGGCCGCGTTGTCAATCGGGTAGGGCAGCGTCACGCTTGCTTCAGGGCGGGGAATTTCGTCCTCCTGCACCACAAACCCGCCGCCGATGCTGTAGTAAGTCTCCTGTATAGTGCGCCCATGAGACAGTGCGGCGCTGAACCTCAGGCCGTTGGGATGATAGTCAAGGGACTCATCGTGGTGAAACCGGATGTCCCGCACATACTCGAAGCCGATACTGAGTCCGCCGGCGAGCGCCAGATGCTCGATCCCGCGCACGGTCCGGCGCACCTCGTCGACGACGCTGTGCGGGACGGTTTCCGGGTCTTCGCCACTGAGACCCAGTACCACGGCCACGTCGGTGCCGTGCCCTATACCGGTTTTGGCCAGTGATCCGTACAGGTCGACAGTGATGCGCCGCACCGACTCTATTGCACGTTCCAGTACCAGCGTGCGCACAAAGCGCTCGGCGGCGCGCCAGGGCCCCATGGTATGCGAACTCGAGGGACCGACGCCGACTTTGAAAATGTCGAACACGCTGATGCGCTGCTGCGGGTAGCGGGTATCCATCTGTTTATGCACGCTGTGCCTCGAGCCGTAGCACTTATTATATCACACCCAGTTCGCGGCCGACCTCGACGAACGCCGTGATGGCGCGGTCAAGATGCTGCTCGGAATGCGCCGCCGACAGCTGTACACGGATCCGCGCCCTGCCGCGGGGTACCACCGGGTAGGCAAAGCCGATGACGTAGACGCCTTTGTGCAGTAACTGGTCGGCCATCTTCAGCGCCAGCGGTTCCTGGTAGAGCATCACCGGAACAATAGCGGTTTCGGTCGGGCCGATGTCGAAGCCGGCGTCAACCATCGCGCTCTTGAACCGCTGCGTGTTGCGCTTGACGGTGGCGATGCGATCGTGCGAGCTCTCAACGATATCGAGTGCCTTGAGCGTGCCGCCCACCACCGACGGCGCCAGCGTATTGGAGAACAGGTACGGGCGTGAACGCTGGCGCAGCATCTCGATGATCTCGCGCCGGCCCGAGGTGCATCCGCCGGATGCGCCGCCGAGCGCCTTGCCGAAGGTCGTGGTGACAATGTCGATACGGCCCTGCACCCCGCACTGCTCGGCGGTTCCGCGGCCGGTTTGCCCGATGTAGCCGGTAGCGTGGCAGTCATCCACCATTACCAGTGCGTCGTACTGCTCGGCCAGATCGCAGATTTCCGGCAGGCGGGCGATGTCGCCATCCATCGAGAAGACGCCGTCGGTACAGATGATCCGGTAGCGTGCCGCGGTGTGCTCTTTGAGGCAGCGTTCGAGATCCGCCATATCGGAGTGGTTGTAGCGTGCACGGGTTGCCTTGCAGAGCCGTACACCGTCGATGATCGAAGCGTGGTTCAGCTCGTCGGAGATGATGGCGTCCTCCTGGCCCAGCAGCGGCTCGAACACACCGCCGTTGGCGTCAAAACAGGCGGCGTAAAGGATGGTGTCCTCGGTGCCCAGAAAGCGCGACAGGCGCTGTTCGAGCTGCCGGTGAATTGCCTGCGTGCCGCAGATGAAGCGCACCGAGGCCAGCCCGTAGCCCCACCTGCGCATGGCGGTTGCGGCGGCTTCGATGATCTCGGGATCGTCGGCCAGGCCAAGGTAGTTGTTGGCGCAGAAGTTGACTGCCACGTTGCCGCCGCCGACGGTGATCGACGCACTCTGCGGCGACTCTATGACACGTTCGCCCTTGTACAGGCCCTGCGCGGAAAGACTCTGCAGTTCCCGTTGTAAGTCCTGCTTCATGCTGCTGAACATCGTTACACTCCTCGTTCGCTCAGTACCTTCAACATGTCGGCGGTCATTGCATCCAGGTCGTACTGGGGATTCCAGCCCCACTCGACTCGCGCGGCGTAGTCTTCCAGCGAGTTAGGCCACGAATTGGCGAGTGCCTGGCGCACCGGGTCCACGTTGTAGCTGATTTCAAACTCCGGGACGTACTTGCGGATATACGCAGCCTGGTCTTCCGGCGAGAAGCTCATCGATGTGATGTTGAAGGCGTTGCGATGACGCAGCCGCACCGGGTCGGCCTCCATGATATCGATGGCCGCCTTGATGGCGTCCGGCATGTAGACCATGTCGAGGTACGTGTCGGCCTTCAGGAAGCAGGTATACCGCTTGCGGCGCACGGCTTCGTAGTAGATCTCCACCGCGTAGTCGGTGGTGCCTCCGCCGGGCAGGGTCAGGTTGGAGATGATGCCCGGATAACGCACACCGCGCGTGTCGACGCCGTACTTCTTGTGGTAGTAGTTGCACAGCAACTCGCCTGAGACCTTGGTTACGCCGTACATCGACGTGGGCTGCTGAATGGTGTTTTGGGGCGTATAATCCTTGGGCGCGGTCGGGCCAAAGGCGGCAATCGAGCTCGGGGTGAATACCGAGCAGTCGTGTTCGCGGGCCACCTCGAGCACGGTGCACAATCCGTTGATGTTGATGTCCCAGGCGTCCTGCGGGCGCGCCTCGGCAACCGCCGACAGCAGTGCCGCCAGGTGGTAGATGCGCTTGACATTGTGGCTGCGTACGATTCGAGCCAGTTGGCGGCCGTCGCGGCAATCGAGAGCGTAGAACGGCCCTTCTTCTTTGGCCGCTGCGGCAGCGTCCGAGCGAATATCGCTGGCCACCACGTTGCCGTTGCCGTGACGGCGTCTCAGTTCCAGCACAAGTTCACTTCCCACCTGGCCGAGGGATCCGGTAACCAGAACGTTCATGCGGCGTCTCCTGATGCTGATTGACAGATTCTCTCTGATCCAATATAATAAACACGATTCATTATATTATACTTTGGCCGGTTGTCAAGGGAGCAGGCGCCGAGCGCGTCGGGCCGGCACCGGCAGGAGCAGGCGGAATGAGTAGCGGGAACCCTCCGGCGGTTGGAGAGAAGATCAGGGAGATTCGCAAGCAGAGAGCGTTGACGCTCGATACGCTTTCGGAACGCAGCGGCGTGTCCAAAGGTATGCTTTCACAGATCGAGTCCGAGAAGGTCAATCCCACTGTAGCCACCGTGTGGAAAATTGCACGCGGGCTGGGCGTGGACCTGGAGGCGCTTCTCAAGGGTCGCAACGAGGTGATTCGCATCTTCGATGTGCTGCACCACGGTGACCGCGTGGCGCTGGACACCGAGGAGCACGGTACTCACCTGCAGGTGCTGTCCCCGCTGGACCTGGCCGAAGATCTCGAAGTCTATCTGTTAACCCTCGACCAGGGCGGTGCGCTGCGGTCACAGGCGCACGCGGCGCGTTCCGAGGAGTACCTGACCGTGCTCGAGGGCAGAGTGCGCGTGCAGGCCGGCAACAACTCGAGCGAGCTGGCGGCCGGCGATTTCATCCGCTATAACTGCGACGTAGATCACGCGATCGAGAACGTCAACAACGGTCCTTCCAGACTGCACATGATCGTTCGCTTTCTCAAGACGCAGTGGGCGTAAGCAGCAGTTGCTGCAACAGCTGGTCAGCGTCGGGCGCCGAAGCGATGAGTGCCAGCTTGGCGCTGCGCGGCAGGCGCTTGATGCGATGCTCGGCACGCAGCGCCAGTGAGCGTGTGCCGACCGCAGCAGAGTAGCGCAGCTCAATGCGGTCCGCGCCGCGGGTGAACCTCGCGGCCGCGACGCCTCCGCTGCGATGCTGGCGCAATCTCCGCTCGACATCGGTGGTGATGCCGGTATAGAGGCGGTCGTCGCAGGCGATGACGTACACCCACCAGTCTGCCGGGCCGTTCACCGTATTGCTGCCGGTTCCCGCGCCCTATTCGATGACCGACCGCGGCGTTGGTACCAGGCGTTTGACCACGATTTTCTCGCGGTACAGCATTTCGCCGATCCGCGGACTGAAGTCGTTCTTCCACGTCTCGCTTTCATAGACTCTGCGGTAGAGGCGCTCACGCTCCTTCTCGCTCTTGAAGCGCCGGATCCAGTAGTAGGTGTCTGCGTCCTGCTCATCGACAAAGCTGCCCACGACCACCATGCCTCGGGATATCTGAAACGGGATGATCTCGCTCTCCATAAATCTGACCCACTCGGCGCGCCTGCCGGCCTTGATTGTGTACTGCCTGAACTCAAAGAACATGTCGCCTCCCGTGATTTCGTCCGGATTTCGCCCCATCCCTTTCCAGGGCGTGTTACAATTGTAAACTGTTATGGCTGCTTTGCGAAATATGCTGGCGGTAATCGCCGTGCTGGCGTTGGGCGGTATCCCGGCGTGCGCTGAGTCCGGTGAGAACGATGGAAACCGTATCGAGTTGCCCGCACCCCGGCCGGCCGTTGATGTGCCGTTGCACCGGGTCCTGCAGCAGAGACGATCGGTTCGCCGCTACTCTTCGGCGCCGCTCAGTCTGGCCGAGGTGGCGCAACTCCTGTGGGCGGCACAAGGCGTCAGCGACGAGGCAAGCGGTTTCCGCACGTCGCCCTCCGCCGGAGCCACGTTTCCTCTGGAACTCTATCTGGCGGTCGGCAACGTCCAAGGGCTTGAACCGGGCCTCTATCGCTACCTGCCGCGTGAACACGCCTTGCATCAGGTCGGCCGCCGGGATCTGCGCCAAGGACTCTACAATGCCGGACTGCGTCAGCAGCCGCTGCGCGACGCGCCGGCGGTGCTGGCAATCACCGCCGTGCATGAACGTACCGCGCGGCGCTACGGCGCACGTGCTGAGCGCTACGTTGCCATGGAGGCGGGGCACGCTTCGCAGAACATCTACCTCCAGGCCACCGCGCTGCAGCTGGGAACTGTGGCAATCGGCGCCTTTCACGATGCGGAAGTGGCCGCGGTGTTGCAGCTTGGTGGTGGTGAAGCCCCGCTCTACCTGATGCCGGTTGGCCGTCTCTGATCAACGCGCAGCGGCTGACTCGTTTCGTTCGAGCAGTTCGTACATGTCGGCCGCCGATGGATGGAAGAGAGCCGCCTCCGGGTGGTGGAAGAACGGCTTCAGATAGCTGCGCGTGGCCCGTTGCAGTCCGGCCCAGATGCGGGAACGATTCCCGGTTGTTTCACGCAGCAGCATGGCTACCAGTACGCGCGCAATTGCATTGCGGTAGCCGGCGGACTTCATTGAGATCGCTTCGGCGCGACTCTCGTTGTAGTCGTCATTGACCGCGGCAAACATGATGTCGCGCATAAGCAGATTCCAGCCGCTGGTCGACTTCTGGTCCTCGGGATCCGCCAGGATCTTCCTGATCCGCGAACGGAACTCCGGCATGATGAAAGAGTCCAATCCCTCCGGCCGGAACTCCTGGTTGTGGATACTCTCGGCTTCGTAGCGTCGCCGCTGCGCAAGATTACGCAGCCACTCGAAGTACGATGCGACAACACCGGCGCCGTTGGCCAGAAAGTCGTACAGCACTACTACGCCGCGATCGAAGAGGATCTGTTCCGCCTTGGAGGTGTTCGGTCCGTTCGAACCGCAAGCGACAACCTGGGCCAGGATCCTGGGCGCATTCGACGCAGTGATTGCGTTCTCAAGCGCTGCCGGCACCAGGATGTCGCAGGGCATCTCCAGTATCTGCGCGCCTTCGGAGGCTCCCCGTATGGTGCGCTCCACGCCGGTAGTGAAGCCGACGACACTGCCGGTCTGCGCCACATGCGCCAGCAGCTCGGCCACGGGAATCTGATCGCCGACAATCGCGCCGTCCTTGTCCGCAATTGCGATCAGGTTGACCCCGTAGCGCGCCAGCTCCTTGAGCAGTGATCCGCCGACCTTTCCCGATCCCTGCACAACGACGCGGCGGCCGCCGAGCAGTTTGCGGTAGGCGTCGCTTTGCCGCCACTCTTCATCGGTCACCGGGGGTGCTCCGTTTTGCGCCAGGATCGAAGCCTCGCGGTAGGATGCCAACCGGTGCAGCAGCGTGGTCTCGGGTTCCTCCAGCGGCTCGGAGGGTTCCCACTGACCGTCGAGGTGCAGCCGCGTGACCACTGCCAGCAGGCTGTACATCAGACCGCGGCCGGTAGCACCGGTACGCGCATCGATACCCATGAACGGTTTGCCGGTGATCTGCGCCGCGGCCACCAGCTCCAGATAGCGCTCACTGAAGACCAGTTCACGCATTGTCTGGCGATCCTGGTAATCGATACCGAAGCCATCGAGCAGAATTCGCCGCGCCTCGACTGTAGAGACCACCCGGTTTCCGAACAGCGTGGCACCGTGCTTGACGCCATAAGCCATCAGCGCCAGGTCGCGCAGCGCGCTCTTGAAACCTTCGAACATGTTTCCAATCTCGCGTGGCCCACAGCCGACGTCACCGGCCGGAACGTCGCGAAACGGACCGGTTACCAGGAACAGTGCGCGACCGAAGTTTGCCAGCGTGTCAAAGGCCTCGAGCTTGTCGCTCTTGTGATAGTCCGCCGTGATCTTCAGACCGCCTTTACCGCCTCCGAAGAGGATCCGTGAGCGTGCGCACTTCCAGGTCATCATGAACGCCAGCGCCGATACCTCGACAAACTCGACGATTGGATCGATGCGCAGCCCGCCCTTGACCGTACCGCGCACGCCGTTGTGCTTGGTGCGAAACGCCGGCAGGTGGCGACTGCGACGCCCCTCGTTCTGCTCGACCCAGAACTCCTCAAACGCCTCAAACCGCAGCAGCATCTGCATCACGACATCGTTGTCGAGTACGCCCAGACTGCGTGCCCCGTCGAAGAAATCGGTCAGCGAGTTCAACAGGAATACGCCGGTTTCTTCGCTGCTACTCAGATCGCCGTTGCGGGCGGCGATATGCCGCAGGGTTTCCAGTGCGCGCGCGGTTGCTTCCGGCGCCGCTTCCGGCCGTGAGATGCACCGGATAGACTCCTCGACCACTGTCAGGGTTGTATTCTTCTCGGCCGGGTCGAAATGTGAAGAGAGATTCTGCAGCTCGCCGACCAGCTCTTCGACGTGCGTGTCGGAGGCAACGTAGACCGACAGTACGCCTACTTCGCTCTCCCTGGCGGCTCCATAGGAGAAGGTATCGAAATAGGCGCGGCGGATATTGATTCCGTGCCGCGTGAACACGGCAACACCTTCAACGGCAAAGCCGGGCACGGGGTTGTGTACAGCTACCGCAATCCGGGTCTCACTGGCCGTCAGCCGTTCATTATCTCCGGCGCGTTCCTGGTCGGTCGGCTGCACGATCACAACCGGGACTTCGGTCTCTATGGCGCGTTCGAACAGGTTCTGATGACGATGAATCCGCGGCGGGTCGGCGGTACTGGCAATCTCCTCCAGCACGTACTCCGGTGTCAGGCAGGACACAAACGCCTCGGTGTGGCGATAGTGGTGATCGGCGCCGTAGCGGCGTGTTCGCGCCAGCAACAGGTCGGCATCGTCAATCTCCGGACCGGTGGCCGCCATGCGCGACCGGCCACGCTTCTCCAGCGTGATGATTCCGATTCCCGAGCGCGTCCGCACCGCGTCAAATGAACCGATATCCATCAGCTGGTTTTCCTGCAGGATCGCCTCCAGGCGACCGGGGTAGTCACGGCCGACGTTGAGAAAGTAGGTGATGGCCCGGCCGTCGGCGCTTACCTGGGTAAGGTAGGCGTGCTGCGCGTTCAGCAACTGGGTGATGGCGAAGACGTGGCTGGCGATCTCGGCGGGACTGTTGGCGTGAAAATACCAGCGTGGCAGAAACTGCTGTGAGAAATAGTGGTCGAGGATCTTCTCGACGGTGTTGAAATCGAGTTGATAGCCGCTCTCCAGAATCTCGTGCACGCGGGAGCGGACTTCGTCCAGACGGTTGCTGATCGGCATGATCTCATTGTACGGCGTGTTCAGCCACGGTGCAACCGGAGATCAGTGGTGCCGGGGGGATTCGCATTTTGCCCGCACGGAGTCGGTTGGCATAGATATGACTGCGGAGACGCACCGAGGGGTACGCACGGGCGCGGTACCGGGAATGACACTGCGCGACGTCCTCTCCATGCTGGTATTTGATCACACGCTCCGCACCGTCAGCATCAGAAGTGGTCTGGTGGGCGGGGGTGCTCGGATGCTGTGCATACCTGCGCTAGCAGGGCATGATGGGCGCGATAGTGGCACACTTTTCGCTCTTTGGTATCACGGTGGCGCTGTTTTTCGGCGCGGAAATTGCATTGTTGCGGATGATTCAGTCGATGTCGCTATCCGGCGGACAGCAGCAACGCACCTTTCTGGCGCGTGCACTGGTACAGGACGCCGACGCACGTACCGAGCGGGCGATTGTCGAGATCCTGCGCCGTACCTACGGCGGGCGTGTAGAAGTTTTCAGCAGTGGGAGAACAAAATAGTCATCTTTGTTGGTGATTTTTCGCCGAGGGTGGTATATTACCATTGTGCTCCACCCTCAGGCGTTGCCTGGTGTTGGTGTGTGGATGTCTTAGCCCTTCGGTCTGAATCGGCCGTCGGTCGCCGCCGTTTTGCCTCCTCTCGGCAGCGACCGTTGCAGCGCTTCTTTGGTGCAGTATTTGTTTGGTGGAGACGGCGCTTCAGGCCGGGGGCTGCTTTCCTCGCTGCGGTAGTTGTACCGGATGCCGTCGCAGTGGCCGTTTTCGTCAGATCATCTTCATGGTTCCCTTGTAGAGACTGATATCGAGCACGATAACCGCCGCGCCCTCGCGCGTGTCGAGATCGCCGGTTACACCCTCGATACTCTCGATGATCTTCTGCACGTGTCGTTCGGGTACCAGCGCCAGGACGGTCTTGGAGAAGTTCTTGCGCTCCTGCATGAAGCCGATGAACTCAGCGAATATCGGAACGTTGGAGATGTAGCGACCCATTCCGGTTGCATCGAGTATCGTGGCGCCTTCGACTCCTAGTTCCAGCAGTATTTCCAGGATATCGTAGAGGTATTCCTCAACGTAGAGGTTAACCAGCAGCAGTTTCATTGCCTCGCGCTGCTGAGCGGTTCCGGGTGCCACGGGCTCCCCGAGGTTTCGAATCAGTGATTCGACCATGGTCTCCACGGAGCGCGCGGCCATCAGTTCGCGCTTGATACCGGTGTGCGCCACCAGCCGCGAGATGGTGGCCAGAATCCTGAGGTGCTGATTGACCTGTTCCGGAGGACCGAGTATGACGAAAAAGAGCCGCACTTTCTTCTTGTCGAGGGCGTCGAACGCAACGCCGCGTGGAGCTACGGCTATGAAGACCACAAAACGCGTGAGTCCTTCAATGCGCGCGTGTGGCAGGGCGACCTCGTTGCCGAATCCGGTGGAACCTTGCGATTCGCGTTTTGCCAGGACGTCATAGATCGTCTGCTCCGCGATTCCGGCGCACGCCGGACTCCTGACCGCCAGCTTCGCCAGTGCGCGAATCGCGTCATCCTTGCTTCTGGCTGTGAACCTGTTTGTACAGCACTCGGGGGCCAGTGTATTCTGAATCTCCATTAGACCTCCATCCGGTTACCCTTCACGGTTGCCATCCTCGACAGCGGGGGGCCGACAATCTCATTCACAAAGACTGCAAACAGTACGATGTTTACGGAGGTGGTGACCGAGTCGAGCACCTCGAGCGGCGCCGTCTCGATTGCCAGTTGCAGCATCAATACCAGACCGAGGGCCACACCGGCTTGCGGGAAGAGCGAGACTCCGAGGTAGCGAGCGATGGGTTCTTCGACCTGCTTGACGCGCGCACCAAGCAGCGTGCCGGTATACTTGCCGATCCACCGCGCAACGACGAAGCCGCTGCCCACGGCCAGCAGTAACGGGTGGGCGACCATCGACGGGTCGAGTTTGGTTCCGGCGATAACGAAGAACAGGGCGTAAATCGGCGGTGTCAGCGGTTCCACCGCCCGGAAAACACGGGTATTACGCGGCGAGATATTGGCAACCGTCGCTCCGGCCGCGATGGTGAGAAGCAGCGGCGACAGCCGTAAAACCGTAGCTATCGCGGTTCCCAGTAAAACAAAGCCCAGCGTCACGATTAGCACTTCACCGCCCGACTCCTGGCGCCGCACGATCACATGGATCGCTATACCGCCGCCGATTCCCAGCAGCACTGACAGCCCCAGGGTGCCAATCGTCGAGAGCGCCAGTCCCGCCACCGGCATCGCGGCGCCAATCCCCACGGCCGCAGGCACAAACGCCAGCAGGACGCTGAACAGCATAATCGCCGCAGCGTCACCCAGCGCGACCGTGCCGAACAGGTAGTCGACATACGTGCCGCGGGCGCGCAGCGATTGCACGATCATCACGGTCGCCGCCGGCGATGTCGTTCCGGCTATCGCCCCGAGAAGTAGCGCAAACGGCATCGGAATTCCCAGCAGCAGCATCGTCGCGGTTACCGCGGCAAACGTCAGGCCGATTTGACCCGCCGTTATCCACCCGACCTGGCGCCCGACGCGCCGCAGTTTCGGCAGGTAGAGCTCGGCGCCAATCGTGAAACAGATTAACCCCAGGGCCACTTCGGCGATTATCAGTAACTGCAGCGATACTCCGGGCGAGACGATACCGCTTACATGACTGCCCATCAGCAGGCCGGCACCGATGAAGCCGGTTATGTCGGGTAGCCGCAGCCGTTCAACCGTGCGACCGAGCAGGTAGCCGAGCACAAGCATGCCACCGACCGCAAACAGCGGGTGAGTATTGAGGTAGCTGAAAAGGTCGTTGAGGCTGGTCCAACCGGTGTTGGCCTGCATTGCGATTCACTCATAGCATGCAAGCGGCCTATACCGCAACGGTTTCCCGGATCTTAAGCGTACCGGTTTAGGCTTTCCGGCGGATCAGCGGCAGGTTCGGCATTGTTCCGGAAAGGGTGGTGCCGTGACGGGAAGACTCCCGCTGCCCGCCACGACGCCGGCAAGAACGCAGAAGATGCCGAAGCTGGAGGCGATAGAACCGAGTCCAGGACGGAGAAACCGAACCCGATCGCCTACTCAGTTTGACTCTGTGCGCTGTTAACATACCGCATTTGGCCGCATTAATCCGCACTTTCGGGAAGAATCTGCACTTTTTTCGCGGGTGCTTGCCGGAGACGAAATGCGGCGATCATCCTGCTCCGTTGCGGCTCGTCGATTGACTTTATGACTGCCAGGCTCTACATTCGAAGCAATGGACGTCGAAAACAAAGAGGCCGTGGGGGGTGGCGTTTCGCGGCTGATCGACAATATACAGTCGGTAATCTCGATTGGTCGACGCAAACTGGAACACCTGCTGGCGGCGCACATTGCCGGGGGGCATGTGTTGCTGGCTGACTCGCACGGCGTCGGGAAGACGTCGCTCGCCAAGGCGCTCGCCGGTTCGATTCTGTGGGAGGGCGGTAATCATCGCGGACGGAGCGGCGACGCGTCGCCGCAAATGGACGACTTCAGCCGCATCCAGTGCACGGTGGATCTGCTGCCCCAGGACATTCTGGGGTACAACCGGATCTACGGTTCATCCCACGAGCTTGTCTTCAACAAGGGGCCGCTTTTCGCGCACTTCGTTCTGTGCGATGAGATCAACCTGTTGACTCCCAAGACACAAGGCAGTTTCTTTCAGGCGATGGAGGAACAGACGGTTACCGTGGAAGGTCAGACGTTCGAACTGGAGAATCCGTTCTTC
Source organism: Spirochaetaceae bacterium (assembly GCA_007693945.1). GTDB lineage: Bacteria > Spirochaetota > Spirochaetia > DSM-27196 > PWMO01 > PWMO01. The sequence goes on along the minus strand of RECP01000063.1, from coordinate 124,893 downwards.
ATCATCGCCACCATGAACCTCAAGGGGGCGCATCTGTTCCCGCTGCCGGCGCCTCAACTTGACCGTTTCATGGTACAGCTGTCGATGGGGTATCCGGACGCCCGGCACGAGGCCGGAATTGTACAGCGTCACGGGCGCGAGGATGCCTGGGCCGACTTTGGCCCGGTTGTGCCGTATCAGCAACTGCTGCAGTGGAAGGCGTTGGTCGATCAGGTTTCGATTCATCCGGAAGTGGTCGCGTACATCGTTTCCTGTGTACGACGCAGCCGTGAGCACGAGGACGTCGACGTGGGTGCCAGCCCGCGTACCGGAGTCAAACTCTCGCGCATGAGCCGAGCGCTGGCCATGATCCGTGGTCAAGACTACGTATCAATAGACACGATCAAAGAGATCATCCCTGCCGCAATGACGCACCGCCTGGTCATGAAGAACTCGGCTCAGCCGGCGTCAACCGTAATCGAGGAGATTCTGGACACTGTTCCCGTTGAAGTGGCCCGTTAGCGCCGCGCGCGCAGCAATATCCGCCGGGGTACAGAGCATGGCAGCGACCGCTACCGCCCGCACGCTGCGCAAGGCGCTGCGTCTTCTCTCTACCTATTATCCGTTGACGTTGCCCGGCAGCGTTCTGGCCGCACTGGCAGTCTACCTGTTTACGCGCAGCCTGGTACTACGGGAGCCGGTGGGGCTGTTCCTGAGCGCCGTTGTGCTGCTGTTGCTGCTGCTGCTGGCGGTGCCGGCGCGGCTGCAGGCCGCACGATTCGCGAGACGCAGAATAGAATGGCATAGCTCGACACCGATCTATTCGCGTTTCAACCGGCAGCAGCAGCAGATCGAGGTCGATGGCGCGCGTACCTGGTGGTTCTATCGCATGCACGCCGTGCTGCGCGGCGACCTGGTCTGTTCGTCGCGCAGCGTGTTCGCTTTTCACAAGGACGCCGCGGCCACCAGCGGCGATCGGTTCCCGCTGCCGCTCTACCTGCCGTTCAGCGGCGTGCTGCACTGCCGCTGTCATCTCCTGGTACGTGATCTGTTCGGGCTGGTGCGCGCCGGCTTCGGACCACGCTTCTCGCGTACGATTGCAATTCGTCCACCGATTCTGACGCGGCAGGATCTGCCCACGGTATACGCCGCCGGTGGTGAACGTGAGACCAGCCGCACCAAGAGCCCCGAAGAGGAACGCTATTACATGCGCGAGTACGTTCCCGGTGACCGCTTCCGCGATGTCAACTGGAAGGCATCAGCGCGCATTTCGGAGATCTACACGCGCATCTCACCGCTGACACAGGACCAGACGCAGATCATTACCGTCTATCTGCGTCACTTCCGGCCTCCGTTGAAGAAGGGCGGCGAGAGTCTGGAGTCGTTGGTGCATCTGGATTTCCTCAAGGGATGGACGCTGGCGTTCATGCGGCAGGTCAAGCGGCAGCAGGACGGTTACCAGTTCCGTCTTGTCACCGGTGAGCGCGATCGGATTCTGGAGGGCGAGGCCGATATCGACGCGGTCAGCGCTGAGGTTGGTGCGCTTGCATTTACTCCCGAACCGCCGGGGTTGTTCCATGATCCCGCTGACCGCCTGGTTGTCGTTTTCACCACGCCGTACGACGGCGAGCTGCCGGCCTTTCTGCAGCGGCGGCCGCAGGTGCAGGCGCATCTGTTCCGAACCGAGGCTGGAATAATCATAGCCGGCGGCCGTGGCGCGACCGACAAAGACGGTGGCGGTCGCAACAACGGGGCTGTGGCAGTGGTGGACATCGGCTACGCTCTGGTACCCGGTACGATTCCGCGGCGCTGGATGCGGCTGCGTGACAAACCGAGGCCGATGGTAGCGATCGACGAAAACCAGGGGTGGACCGTAGTTGACCGGCAGCAGCTTGCCGTTGACCTGTTCGGTCCGGCTGAAAAGACCCGCGGAAGGAGAGCATCATGACGCTTTTGTTCTGGTCACGACTGCTGCTCTACATCATTGCCTTCGGCGCTCCGGCGCTGCATCCGGCCGTTGTCATATCGTACGACGTGCGAACCGCGTTCATCTGGTTTGTGCTGGTGCCGCTCGAGATGGCGATAGCCTACTTTCTGGCGCCGCCGCGCTTGCGTCCCGGACGCTGGCTGGGTATCGCGCTGATCGCGCTGCTGGTATCTGCGGCGGTTGTGTCGGGGTTTGATTCATCGTTCTGGATAGCGATGGCCGGGGGCGCGGCCGGGTTCATGCTGACGGTGGCGGTGTTCCATATCGGCGCGCGCGTACGCTGGGTATTTGCGCTTGAGCAGTTCTTCGTGGCGTTCATATACTACCGGCTGCTGATCTTCTCGCGCGCCTCCGAAGAGGTTTTTGCCGAGAGCGCGGTAGCTTCCGGTGTGCTGTTTGCGCTGATGATCGCCGCGTTCCTGGTCCACGGACTGGTGCTGTACGCTGCATCGCGGCGCTCGGCATTTGCGGCGTCGACCGCCGACGAGGCGGATCATCGACGCAACGCCACCGAACGCGCCCGCGGCCGTGTAGGTCGTGAGGCGGTCGCGTTCCTTGCGGTAGTCCTGCCTCTGGTGCTGCTGGTGGCCTTTGTGCTGCCGGCGGGGTTTCTGGATCACAACCCGGTGGTCAACCTGCTCAACCGTCCGGCGGAGTCGCGCCCGATTCCGGTAGACGAGTGGGGTGACGGTCTGGCGAACGGCAGCCTGCGCGGTGGGATAGACGGTTCGGGCGATGGACAAAACGGTGATGACGGCGATCTCGCTCAACACCCCGGCGGCGGCCTGGAGGGCGTGCCGGCCGACCAATGGGGAGCGACCGGAACCACCGGGGACGGACCGACCGAGCAGCGTGCGGTGATGGTGGTGGCCGGCTCGTACGATCCAATCTACGCCGCCGACGCCTACTTTGACGCGTTTGACACCGTGCGTGGTTTTCAGCGCGCTCTCGACGAGCCGCTCAACGAGCTGACGACCATGAGATTGATAGGAACCTGGCGTGACCGACAGCGGATCCCGGACCGCGCACGGCGGCCGCAGGAGATCCGCTTCTTCTCGACCATCCCCGACCGCGTGCTGCAGTATCGGCCGTACGCTGTTGAGCCTACCGTCTACCGCGCCAACTACTACCCGTTCAGTTATCACTACACATCGGTGTCGCGGCTGAGCACGCCGCCCCCCGGAGAGCTGGCACGCGCGCGGAGGATGCTGGAGCGCGACGTCGAACGGCTCGAGAACTATCTCGAGATCGAGCTGCGCGAGGCCGACCGCGAGGTGTTTCAGCGCCACCTTGATGAGCGGGTGCCGGCCGACGGCGGTCATTTCGAGACTATCGACGCTATCCTGCGCAGTTTCTTCGATTTTCAGTACAAGGCCGGCTACGATGACGCCGTTTCGACAGCGCACATGGTGCGCTTCATCGATCAGACGCGTACCGGAGACTGTGTTGAGTTCTCCAACAGCGCGGCCATACTCGGGCGCATGGCCGGTATCCCGTCACGCGTGGTGACCGGCTATCTGGCTTCGCGGCAGCTTCAGACATTGTCGCACCTGCAGGGCCTGTGGGTGTTGCAGCGTCAGATCGAGGAGCTGCAGCAGTACTCGCTTCGGGATCTCTACCTGGTGACGACCTCGCATCGCCATTCCTGGGTGCAGTACTACGTACCGGGCTACGGTTGGATTGACTTCGAACCCACCGCTCACGCCATACCGCCCGCCCCCGGTGATGACCCCAACGAGCTGAAAGTAGTGATCCCGATGCTTGATCCGCGCAGCGATCGTATAGCGGGCTTCGTGTTCCCGTGGCGAGAAGTCGGAATGCTGCTGCTGATACTTGCCGCGCTGACGATAGCCGGACTGTACGCCTACCGCTACGCACGGGAGAGCTACCTGGCGGCAGTCGCTCGCCGCCGCGGCTACCGCGGTGCACGTGCATTGTACACCGCGTTGCTTATGAAGCTGGCTGCTGCCGGCTACGAGTTCAAAACGCCGTCGACGACGGCTCAGGAGTACGCCGCGCGCTATCAGGAACTGCAGCGCTTTGCCGCTGACTATACACGGTTGCGCTATCGGGAACACGCGGCGGACAGCGAGCGCGGAGCGCTGTGGCAGTCGCTGCTGCAAAGCTACCGCGAGGTCGTGCGCGGCAGCCGGCGTGACGGGCTGCGCGGCCTGCTGCGGCGTGCCTTCAGTCTGCGCGGGCTGCGTTACTAGGAGAGCGGCAAAAACAGCATGAGCACAGTTTCGAGGACCGGAGACAGTTCAGCGAAATGGACGGCGAAATCGGTCGCAATGGGTGCGGTGGCGATAGCGCTGCTGATGCTTGGCTCGTCCTGCGGCCTGCGCGATGACTGGATAGCGTTCCGCGGAGATGGCGGTCGCGGCCACACCTCGAACCCCATGCCGCCGCCGCTGGGAATCCGCTGGAAGCTGCAGCTGCAAACCGACCAGATGCGTGCGTTTGCCTTCAACAACCTGGTGATCAAAGATAATGTGATGTACTTCGGATCCACCGACGGCAACTTCTACGCGATGGATATCGAAACCGGTTACATGCGCTGGGTGTTCAAGACCGGGGCGCCGGTCAACTCCATTCCGTACGCCGACGATCGCAACGTCTATTTCGGCTCCAATGATGGGCACGCGTATGCGGTCTCTCAGGAAGACGGCAGCGAACTCTGGCGTTACCAGACCGGACGCACGGTGCAGTCCACGGTTCTGCGACACGACGATTACGTCATATTCTCCAGCGACGGCGGCGGTACGCACTTCGTCAATCTCGATGGTGAACTGGTTCACGAGATCGCCAACCCGATCTGGCACCGGGACTCGTTCCAGATATTCGACAACGTGATGTACTTTGCCCGCGGACCGATCAGCAACCCGCGAACGCTGGGAGCCTACGACCTCCAAACCCGCGACTATCACTGGCTGCTGCCCGCCGAGGTCATGGACGCCACCTGGTACTCGTTTCCGGCGGTCACCGAACGGCGCGTGTTTATGGCCACCAGCCGTAGTCGCGGCGACTACTGGGAGTACCGGCACTACGCATTGAACCGCCGCAGCGGCGAAATCGAATGGGTTCACTACGCCGAGTCGCGCTGGGGCGTGGACCGCCCGAGCAATCCGTTCATGGAGTTTCGCGGTAATCTCAATATCCTTGATTTTCAGGCGCCGGCGGTATGGCGCAACCACGTGATTGTCACCGGAGGCGATAATGTCGTGCGCGCGCTGGATGCGCGCAGCGGCACGAAGGTCTGGCAACGCGAGTTCTCGCGGCGTACGAGCAGTGCGCCGACCATTGCCGGCGACCGTGTTTACGTCGGGCTGCGCGGCGAGGACGTCTCGGCCGAACCTCAGAACCAGCCGCTGCCGGGCCTGGGTGCCTGGAGCGTTTCGGTCGAACACGATTTCGAGCCGCGCCCGCCGCGTCTGGTGGCGCTGTCGGCGCGCAACGGGCGTGTGATCTGGGAACTGGAAATCGAGGGCTCGATCCTGAGTCCGCCGGTGATTGCCGGTCGCTGGGTGGTCTTCGGTACTGACCGTAACTTCGTCTACGTGCTCGAACGGGTTGTGGGCTGACAAGGCCGTCTGAAGCGGACGCCTGCATGATTTCGGCTCACAGCTGACACCCCGTCAGTTTCATTGACAGACACGCCGCGCACTAGTAGACTCTCATGCGCTCACGTACCGCTGTTTCGAATCGCGTAAGACAAGTCGAAGCGCAGTCAGGTGGGTCTGCCGTGAAGAGGAGTTCGATGGAACGCGCGGTGATTACGATACTCATTCCTCGACTGCTGGAGCCACAGTTCCTCTGAGCACCCAAGAGTTCCGCCTGCGCAGCTTTATCCTGCCCTTCTATGTCCCGGCTCTGCTGTGGTCGAGCGGCGCCGGGGTGATTCTGCCGATTCTTCCGTTGCACATCCGCGCGCTTGGCGCCGGCCTGTCTCAGACCGGGATCATTATGGCGATGTTCGCGCTGGGTTCGCTGGCAGGCAGCATTCCCGGGGGAATGATCATCGGTCGTATAGGTAAAAAGCGCGTGATGCTCGCTGCGGTTGCGCTTGAGGCGCTACTGGCACTGACAGCCGCCCTGGTCGGCCGGCCGTGGCTGATGGCGCCGGTTCTGTTGGGCCTCGGCATGGTGCATACGGTCTTCTTTCTGGCGCGTCTGGCATATTTCCGCGAGCTGGTACCGGGCAATCGGCGCGGGCGCGCGTTATCGCTGCTGGGCGGCGAAACACGCATGGGGTCGTCGCTAGGGCCGGTCATCGGCGGCTTTGTGGCCGACTGGCTGGGGTTCCGCGCAACGTTCGTGCTGTTTGCGGCCTTCAGCAGCGCCGTTCTGGCGCTGGTTGCGGCCTTTGTGCCCGATGATGGCCGGCAGTTGCGTGACCGGTCGGCGCAATGGCGGGAGAACTCGCTGCGGCGCACGCTGGAACTGTTGCGCGATCATCGTCACACGTTCGTGACGGCCGGCTTTGCAGTGCTGGCTCTCAAGCTGGTCCGCGAAGCGCGAAAGGTGCTGTTCCCGCTCTGGGGAGACAGTATCGGAATGTCGGCATCGGGCATCGGTGTGCTGTTCGGCGTCGCCTACCTGGTGGAGCTGGCCCTGTTCTACCCGGCCGGGTCGATCATGGATCGCTGGGGCCGCAAAAAGACCGCGATTCCGTGTATGCTGGTGCTCTCACTGGGCTTCCTGCTGCTGCCGCTGGCACGAACCCCCGTGTTGTTCGTGCTGTTGGCCGCGGGGGCCGCCATCGGTAACGGTATCGGGGCCGGCATCAATATGACGCTGGGCACCGACCTGGCGCCGCAGGGGCGGATAGTGGAGTTCCTGGCGCTGTGGCGCACCGTGACCGACGCCGGTGGTGCGGCAAGCCCGGCGATCGTCGGCTTTGCGGCCGCCGGGCTGGGCCTGGCTGCTGCTGCGCCGGTGATTGCCGCGGTTGGCTTCAGTGGTGCCGTAGTCATGGCGTTGGCGGTTGAGGAGACGCTGCGGCGAGGCTGAAGCCCGGACGGCCCTCGATGAACCACGTCTTCCGGATGCGCGGCCGCAGACCGGGTACGGTTTGAAGCAGCAGTACAACCGGCCCCGTTATAGGGGGCATGAACAGAAACCATGAATGCCGCGCGAAGCTCACTCTGGTGATCGTGTGTGCGCTGCTGGCCGGCTGTACGGTGAGTGACTCGGGCAGGAGTCACGATATCGCATCCGCGGTCGAAGCGATCGTCAGCCGTTCCGCCGGTGAAGAGTCCTACGATGAGCTGCTCGAGCTCGGCCGCCGCTATCCTGATAACGGCTGCATAGCCATGTACCTCGGCCGTACTGCCCTGCAGCAGGGGCGTCACGACCGCGCTGAATTCCATCTGCGCAGCGCCGATAATCGCGGAGTTGGACGTGGCTGCCCGGGTGGAGTGGCGCTCTTGAGTCACTCGTGGGCCGAGCTTGCGATTGCGCGCGGAGACTACGGTGAGGCGGTGCGTCACGCCAATGCCGCTCTGGCCCAAGGTGCCGCAGACGACGCTCTGCTGGTCAAGGCGCACGCGGCGATGCGGCTCGGCGATGCGGCCAAGGCGGTTGCCAGCTTTGCGTCGGTAGTGTCCGATCTTTCGCCGGCCGACTTCGACGGGTACTCTGCGGCACTGATGGCTTCCGGTGAGCTTACTCGGGCCTCAACGCTGCTGGAGCAGCGCAGACAGCTGTTTGGATACTCACCCGGACAGGGGGTTATCGAATCGTGGCTATACCAGCAGCTTGGAGACATCGGGCTGTCGGTCGCCTCCGCACTCATGGAGATCGAACACCTGCGTTATCATCAGCCGCTTTCGGATGCCGATGTGTTCGGCAGTATCGAACGGCTTCGCGAGTCGCTCGATGATTGGGCCGGCCCGCAGCTGCTGCGCGCCTACGCGTTCTTCGTCAATGGCCGGTGGGAGCAGGCGGCAGCCGGACTGCAAGAGATCCGATCGACCGTTCAGCACGACATGGTCGACTATCTGTGGCTGGTGTCACGTCTGCGATCGCATCGTGCGGACAACGACGATCTGGGGCAGTATACGGCGCTCGAGGCGGCGTTTCGCTGGTCGCAGTTCTACTACTACCACTTGTGGCGCATTCTGGGGTCCGCAGGGGACGGCTACTCGATTCTGACCGCGCGCGAGCTTCTGGAGCACGCCGTGCTGCTTTCCCCGGGATCGAAGGCGGCGCGCGCCAGCAGAATCGAGCTCGGGCGGCTGCTGGGTCTGAGCCCCGCTGAGTCCAAGCTGCTGCTTCTGGGTGAGGAACTGGATGCGCTGGCGCGACGCGCGGTTGCCTACCGTGATCCGCGGCTGCTCGATGCGATCATCGAGTCGCTTCAACTTCCCGATACAATCTACACGTTGGCCGCGATGCTCACGCTGCAGCGTCTTGCACAGTTTGCCCCGCTGCGTCACTACCTGGTACATGCGGCTGCAGAACTGGAAGGGACGGCAGCAGACCGCCTCAGAGAGGTGCTCGGAAGCTATCGAGACAGTGACTGAGCGCCGGCAGCAGGAAGACCGTTGCGGCCAGTGACGTGACGACACCGGCGGTTAGTGTCAGCGACAACAGCGCGGTCAGCCCGGTGTGACGGGCGCCCAGCACGAGTGGGGCTACGGCTACCGTTGTGGTCAGCGCGGCCATCGTCAGCGGACGCAGGGCGGTGTCGATCGCGGTCGGCAGCAGGCTGAGTGGCGTACCGGTCTGAGTATGCGCGCGGGTGCGCCACGCGCGGCGCAGCTGATTGAACACCACAATCGAATTGTTGACCGAAACCCCGCAACACAGAATCAGCCCCGCAAATACCGGTAGATCGAGCCGAACTCCCAGTGCCGCCAGAACGAGCAATGGAACCGCCAGTACCGGAGGCAGCTGAAGCAGCGTGAGCAGCACTTCGGGTAATGACTCCCACTGCACCATCAGTACCACGACCACCAGCGCGATCGCCAGCGCAACTCCGGCCAGATAGGTGATACGGCGTGTTCTCGTTTCCTGCTCACGGGGCGCAACTTCAATTGCGTAGGGATGCGGCGCATGGTAGCGGCCGACCACACTGTGCAGTTGCCGCAGCGTTCGCCTGCGGTTGCGGGTCAGCACCGACAGACGCGCGCTGCGCGTGCGATTACTGCGGGTTATCGACGACGGCTGTGGCAGCAAATGGAGTTCAGCCACGGCCGTCAGTGATGCGCTGCGCTGATCGCCGAACAGCGGCAGCCGCATCAGGTTCTCAATCGATCCGTGGCGGACATCGTCGGCCTCCATAATCACGTCGATTTCGCGTCCGCCGCTACCGTGCCACCTGGCCACGACCCGGCGCCCGATCATCCAGGAGACTTCGCTCAGGACGCGCCGCGGATCGACTCCCAGACGGCCGGCAGCCGCCATATCGAGTCGAATCAGTGCGGCGGCGGCGCCGTCTCTGAAGTGCAGTACTACCTGATCGTGCTGGACGTGAGCACTCAGTAACTCAGCGAGCTCAACGGCGATCTGCCGGTTGCGGTCCATGAGCGGACCGCGCACCGCGATCTCTACCGAGCGCGAGCTCTCGTGCAGCAGATCCTCATCGATGTAGGCAAAGCTGTCCGGAACCCGCTGCGCCGCGGTCAGCAGCGATCGGCGGATAAAGCCCCGGTCAGCACGCTGCTCGAGCTGCAGGAAGAGGCGCGCACGCTGCTGAACGTAGTCCGCGTACACCCTGTGCACACCGGCCAGCTGCATGGCCGCGGCCTCCACTGATCGCGTCCGTGAAAGCACTACGTCCGGTCGTGTTCCGGGTGCGAACTCAAGCGACAGGGTCAGCATTGCGTCGTCTCCCGCGGGGTTAAACGGCATCGTGAGTCCGGCCCAAACCCCCGCTGCGCTGATCGCCAGCGTAACCGCCAGCAGCAGCCGACGATGGTGGGCAGCGCCGCGGCAGAGCCCCGCGACGCTGAGCCCGGAGCACCGCCCAACGCGTCGCAGCCGCAGCTGACTGCCGTCCATCAGTTTCGGCACCAGAAGCAGCACGAACAGAGCTCCGGCGGTCAGCGAAGCAACCACTACAACCGCCAGTCCGCCGTATTCTCCGGCGATATCGGGCGGCGCAAACAGCAGCGGCAGAAACACGACCGCGGTTGTCAGCGACGAGTAGACGATCGGGGTCCTCGCGTGTCGAACGGCGCGATGGGTATCGGAACCGTTATGCCGCAACTCGGCCAGCAACACCACGGCGTTGTCGATTACCAGACCGGAAGTCAGCGCAATACCTGCCAGCGTGACTACGGTCAGTTCGATATTCAGCACACCAAGCGCCGCGACGGCCGCCAGGCCGGCGAACAGCACCGTGGACGCCGCGAAAAGCGCGCGGCTCCACGACCGCTCGAAGAGTGCGGTGACCACAAAGACGCCGATCATGCCGCACATGACGGCCAATCCGGCCGCGCGCAGGTGATCTTCGGCTTCGCGGGCGCGATCGAGCAGGATCTCCGCACCGTCAACCGTCTCCAGCAACGCCCGTAGCTGCCGTGCCGTTTCGATTCCGTTGGCATTTCCGGACTTGTATACGTTGGCGACCGCGCGCTCGACTCCATTTACGCGGCCGATAGCCGAACGATCCGCACCCGCCAGTCGAACGCGTGCCATATGGCCCAGCCTCATCCCGGAGCCCAGCGGCACCTCGCTGAGTTTCTGCGGATCGGGGTACCGCGAATCGAAAAACAGTGTAAGCGGGCCGGAGCGGCCGGCCGCGGCGACCACGTGGGCGTCGAACACGCCGCGCGCGACGCTGCCCATTCCGCCATTGACGGCCGCAGGCAGCGCGGCGGGATCTACGTTGATCTCGATCACCGGGTGCGGGGCCCCGCTGACCTCTACGCGCGCCACACCTTCGATCTGTTCCAACAGTTCACGGATCCGTTGCTCGGTCCAGGTTTTGTGTAGCGCCGCACCGTTTGCCGCGCGTGAGCTGTCGATTGTGAATGCTACGGCCAGTAAGGGTCGTGCATCGAGGTCGCCGCGACTGATAACCGGACGCTGCGCCCCGGGCGGAAAGCCGGCCGCTACGCGCTCAACACGATCGCGTACGTCCAGATAGGCACTCTGCATATCGCTGCCGGGCGTGAAACGCGCCTGGACCCGTGACCTTCCCGGCTGAGTTATTGACTCGATCTCGCGTACCCCGAGCACGCCGGCCAACTGGTCTTCGAGCTCGACGGTAATCTCGCGTTCGATGGAGTCCTGCTCAGCGTGCGGATAGGTGACCGTCACAAGCATGGTGCCCTGGCCTCCTTCCGCCATGGCATCAACAGTCACACTGCGTGCGAGAACCAGCAGTACCAGTACCACGAGCGCCAGGATTGACCACCAGCGAACTCTGCCGATCTGCGCGGTCATCGCGTCTGCCTGACGTTGCGTACCAGCTGCTGGTAGAGCACGGGATACAACAGCAGCGTTGTCAGAGCTCCGGTTATCAGTCCGCCAATCACGGCCGCAGCCATTCCGGATTGCGCGACGCTGTCGGGCCGCAGGTCCAGCGCCAGCGGGCCGAGAGCGGCGACCGTAGTCACCGTTGTGGCGAGGATCGGCATCAGTCGCTGTTCTGTCACTGTGATAATGCATCGTCCCGGGTCATCGCGATAGGCACACGTCAGGATGATACTGGCGTTGACGGACGTGCCGAGCATGACAAGCGTGCCGATCACCGTATTGAGGTTGATCGAGTGACCGAGCAGCAGCAGTGTTGCCAGGCTACCGCTTACTGCTGCCGGCAGCAGAGCGAGCAGCAGCAGCGCACTGCGCAGCGATCCAAACTGGGCCGCCAGCATAAGCAGCTGCAGTACAAGAGCCAGACCGAAGACCCGCAGAATGTCGTCTCCCGCGCGGCGCAGTTGGTCCACGGACGCCTGCGCGATGTGAATACCGTCAATGCGGGCGCGGCCGCCGTCAACGCGGGCGCGGCCGGATTCAGCGTTGCCTGCATCTTCGGCCTGCAGCGCCAACTGCAACACGACGTGCGCCTCATCGGGGCTTACGGGCGCCACCAGTTCCAGCATCGGTCTGCCGTTGAGGCGCCGTAACTCGTGCACTGTACGGGAGTGTTCGATACGAGCCAGCGAACCGGCGGCTACGGATCCGGTTCCCGAACCGATCAGAATCGCTTCCAGGTCGGAGGGCGCGGAGGCACGTTCGGGTGCCCGGCGCACCACAACCCCATACTCTCGTCCGGCAACCGCCAGACGCCCGGAATCGATGCCATCGAGCTCGTTCTGAAACTGACCTATCACGCTGCGCGCCGAAACGCCGCTCATCGCCGCTGCCTGAACGTCCAGTTTGACCACCAAGTGAGACCGCTGTTGCGCGCCGTCGATCAGCGGGCGCCGCACGCCATTGTCACCGCTCAGGCCGGAAACCAGCAGTTCGGCAGCCCGGGATAATTCGCCGTGTGAAGCAGCGCTGAGCTGCAGGCGTGGTGGACCGGGGGGCCCGGTCAGTAACGTCTCCATCTCCGTCTGAGCGGCGCTTACCTGATATGCAGCGTGCGGACCGGACAGCGCCGCAAGCGCGTCCCTGACGCGGCGCAGGGTATCCGCTGCCGGTGACGACACGGTCAGGATTACCTCTGCCGCATGGGTACCCACGCCGGGCCGCGAGAAGCGATCAACGGCGGTACGTTCGTAGCCCCCGTAGGCGTAGGCGGTGGACGAGGGCAGCAGTTGCGATAGTTCTTTGAGTAGGACCGCGGCGTGGTGTTCAGTTCGGCAGATGGAGGCGTGCGGGGATAATGCCATACGGATAGCGATACGGCGTGGCGGTGCCTGCGGAAGGACACTGCGCGGCAGCATCACCGCAACCGGCACTGCGGCGGCCACGACCAGCCCAAAGAACGCCGCCGTTCGGCGAGGTCGTGACAGGGCCGAGCCGAGCAGTCTGCGGTAGCCGTCGCGGCAACGTGCAACGGGGCGGTACGACGCCGGTATCGCTGCACGAGGCAGCAATAGCGTCAGCGCCGGGACGAGGGTCACCGCGCACAGAAACGAGCAGACCAGCAGGGCCGATATCACCAGTGCCAGCTGGGAGAAGAGCGCGCCAACCACACCGGGTACAAACAGCACCGGAACAAACACCAGCAGTGTGGTGAGGGTCGATCCCAGAATCGGTCCGCAGACCGAGTCTACCGCTTCAGCGATGAGAACCGGCTGCGGCTGGACAGCGCTTGATGCCTGCTCCGACCGGGTAATACGCTCCAGTACCACGATGCTGTTGTCGACCACCATGCCGATTCCAATCGCAATTCCGGAAAGCGACATCAGGTTGAGTGTCATGCCGAGCGCGTACAGCATTATGAAGACCAGCAGCAGACTGAACGGAATAGCGCAGACACTGATTGTAACCAGTGCCGGGATGCGCAGCAGCCTGTATAGGACTATTACTGCGGCCGCAATACCAAACCCGATCGAGGCCGCGAGCGCGCGGAGTGCCCGGCGAAGCGGCAGCGATCCGTCGTGCACCACCGCCAGCTCGAGTGAGTTATTCAGGCGTGATCCGATGTCCGCAGTGACCGTGCGAGCGGCACGCGCCGAGTTAAGCGTGCCGTGCGCCGGATCTCTGAACAGTAGCAGCGCAACGGCCGGCTCTGCCTCCGGGTTCAGAAAGAACGAGGTCCGGGGCCGCGTAGCCATCGAGACGCGGGCCACATCGGCGACTGTCGGCCCGTGAATCGGGCGCGGCAGTGGAATCGCCTCGATTCCGGCCACGTGATCGATCCCGGCGTCGATTCTGACCGGCATCTCGATCTCGCTGCCGACCAGTGAGCCGGCGCTGTGCTGATACAGCGCTACAGCTACCAGATCGGACAACTCCCTGATAGTCATGCCGATTGAGGCCAGGCGCTCAGGGTCGACATCAACGTGGATCTGAGGTTCAACGGAGCCGAGCACCGTTACGGCGCCGATTTGCGCGGCCTGGCGCAGAGTCGCCACCACTTCGCTCTCGATCAGCGGCAGTACGGATTGCAGCGGCAGATCAGCAGTCGGGCGCACGGTTACAATCATGATAGGGGTATCATCGAGGCGCTCGCTGAAGATCAGCGGACGCGATGCCGCCTGCGGCAGCAGCGGATAGACGGCGTCAATCCGCTCGCGTATCTGCACCGCGACATCGCGGACGCGCACGCCCCAGTCGAAGTGTACCCGCACCGCAGAGATTGCGTGCCGGCTGACGGATTCCAGCGACCTGATGCCGGTGACCGAGGTCAGGCTCTGCTCAACGGGGATTGTAACCAGTTGTTCGACCTGGTCGGCCGGCATCCCGTGCACTTCGGTGACAACCGTGACCTGCGGCAGCTCCAGGCGCGGGTGCATTTCGACCGGCAGCAGATACAGCGAGACCATCCCCAGCAGCGCGATTGCCAACCAGAGCGCCACGACGGCCGCGGGGTGCTGGACGATGATCAACGACAGCTGTCTCACTGAGCGTTGACCTCGATGCGGAATCGCTGCGCAGGCCGGTTCGCCAGACTATCGGTTAGCTGCTCATCGAGTTCGATCCGCACGATATCGTTTGCCGGCTCCTTCAGCCTGCGCGCCTCGATCAGCATTCGAGCAACGGTGCGCGATTCGCCCGCCGAGAACGGTGAATCCGGCGGGTCGATGACGTAATCGAGCACGGAGAATGCGTAACTACCCGAATGCGATGAGATGCGAAACGCCTGCATCATCGCTGCAGGACTGATTACGGCTTGCGCGGCGTGTGTTATGAGAAAGTCAACCGCGATATCGCTGTTGCGGTCGCCGCCCGTCCCTGCGCCGATCTCATCGTGCGACGGCAGCAGCGCGACGCCGTCGCCGAGTTTGAGCTCCGTAAAGCCGGGGGAACCATCGGAGACTCCGCTGCTCAGAGCGATCGCTTCAACCCGCAGCGTCTGCGAGCGCGGACCGTCGATCACGAAGCGGTAGTCCTGCCGCCCTACGCTCAACTGATGGACTTCGTCGGGTTGCAGGAACTGAAGCGGGGTCAGTATCACGGCGCTGTAGTTCTCCGCCCAGCTCAATGAGTGAGAAAGCGCCGGCGATATCGAGATCACGCTGTTGCGATCGGATATCGGCACGGAGGCCGTGAACTCGATGGCGATGCTGTCATCCTTTTCCACGCCGACGCGGTTGATGAGTCTGGTATCGACCGGTTCCAGCGACGCACCGCTGCCAACGATCCGCACCGTATGTGGACGCGCCTGGGCGGCCTGGCCGTTGACAAACGAGAAGCGAAACTCCTCAGCCAGCCCGTTGCCCGAGCGATCGGTGGCCGTTGGACTGATTGTGACCGTGAAACGATCACCCGCCGCTAAGGGTTCCAACGGTGTATAGATCACGACGCGATCATCGCGGCTCCACTCGGCGAGCATTCGTACGCTCGGCGAAATCGAGACCGCTCGGTAGAACGTGTCACGCTGCATCGGGCGGGAGAACTCGATCTCTATCGTCTGTACCTGGTCTTCCGCGCCGTCGGCAGGGTGGTGTCGCAGAACTGTCAGCGCACCTTCATCGGGGCCGGTGCGGAAACTGAACTCAAACTCCGACCGCAGGCTGTTGCCCCGGCGGTCTTCTGCGGATGTCGCCACGCCGGCCGTGTAATGGGTTGCCGGCGCGAAGGGCCGATGCGGCACAAACGCCATCTCGGTGCCGTTACGCCGCCAGCGGAAGCGACCCGGTATCCGTCCGTGTGCGTCTGCCAGTGAAAAAGCCTCCTCGGCGCTGCTGCGATCCATCGGCGCGCTGAAGCGTACCGCCACTTCATGAAGGGCTTCAGATGCGGTGAATCCGCGCGCCGGTATGTGCGATACGACTTCCAGCGGTGCCATGTTGCGCAGGTCGTCGATCAGAGCGCATGCATGACAGAACGGCAGCAGAAGCAGCGGCAGCATCGGAAACAGGCGCCGCGCTATCGGGCGCGGGCCGTTCGCACGTCCGGTGCCGTCTTTCATGGGGACTCTCCGATCACGAAGAGCTGGCGCACATCACCCGCCATGGCACTGCCGCCGTCCGTACGCACTCCGCCGGCGCCGCCGGGAATGCTCAGCAGCAGATAGTTGCGCTGCCGCGGCAGTGACGGTGTCAGCTGGTGATACGTAATCGAGACAGTAGTGTCGCTGATCCAGCTGTAACCGACCGGGAAGGGGTCACTAAACGAGCCAGGCAGCAGCGAACGTAACGACAACCGATCCATCAGCGATAGCCTGGCCTGATCGCTGCGGAAGGGCTGCGAGAACCGCAGTTGCAGCGAATAGGGGTAATGGGGCGGCAGGCCGGGGGTCAGCGGACGAGCCGTGAACTCGCTGAACTCCTCGATTGCCGGTCCGTCGCTCTGCGCGGGGACAATCTGCCGCAGCCGCAGTTCGGCTGTCGCAAGTTGCACAGGCTGCCAGAGTTCTTCGATCAGGCGGCTGCCGTTGCTGTCCGCAGCAAGGTTGGACACCGAAACCGCGTAGCGGATGGAGTGCTGGTAGCGCTCGGCAGGTACGAATACCAGCACGTCTTCCGCGGGCCAGTAGATGCGGCCGGCGACGGGCGGGACAAGAGTGAAGGCGCGCTCGGTTGCAGTACGATCCATCGGTCTGCTGAACGTGACACGAATCGCCGAATCAGGGCCGAGCAGGTGCCCGGGCTCCAGCAGACTGTAGCCCGGGCCGGCCAGCGGCGGCTCGTTATCCAGGTCCGGCGCGATCGATTCCAGCCCCACCACCCGGGGGCGCTCGGCACCGGCGTGAACCTGGAAGGTCAGCCGCACCGGCCGTTCGATCGGAACGTCACGCGTGTCGCTGACCTCTGCGTTGAGGGTCAGCGTGAAGGAGGTGCCGGTGCCCCAGGCCGGCTGCGGCTCGATGATCAGCTCGGTCTGCTCCGGATTCCAGCTGGTGCGGTAGTCGATTGAAGGTCGCAGCGACAGACCTCGTATCGTCTGTTCACGCGCCATCGGCTTGCTGAACCGTATCAGCAACTGCTGATCAGGGGCGATATCCGATCCCGACGCCGGTATCGATTCGCGTACCAGCGGCGCTGTTTCGGCCGAGCTTGCATAATAGAACGGAATGGTGGTTGTCACGCGGTGATCGATGCCTCGACGGTCGCGGAACGTGCCGTGAAAACGCAGTCGATACCGTCGTCCGATGACCAGTTCCGGTTCGGCAATCAACGCCAGCTGCGAGCCATGCCACGCAAGTCTTGCCGGGACGGTTTCATCCAGGTAGCGCAGTGACAGCAGCGGCTCCACGGTTTGGCGATCGACCGCCTGGCCGAATTCCACATACGGGTGCTCACCGCGGGCCAGTACCTGGTTGCGGTCCGATGGATGGTAGCGGATGTCCGCTGCGTCCGGGAACGTCAGCAGGTTGCAGCCGCTGCCGAACAGCATCCCCGCGACAACGGCGACGATGCGGACTGACCCGACGCCGAGCGAGGCAATCGCGGCGCGTGTTCTGCGCTTTGGGTGGCGGAAACGCCTGCGGGTAGCTGGTTTCTTCATGCTTACTCCTCCGTTATCGTAACGCGCATGCCGTCGTGGAACCGCTGGTGGGCGTTCAGCACGACCCGGTCTCCGGCGTACAGGTCTGCGCTGAGTGCGACACGGCCGTTCGCGGTATCGAGTACGGCAACCGGTGTGCTGAACAGCCGCCCGTCGCGCACGACGAACACCCGCTCCTGTTCGGTGTGATCACGCGTCAGCGCCGACTGCGGAACCACCGGTGTCGGCTGCAGCGTTGTGGTTGCTATTTCCAGCCGCGCGAACATTCCCGGAAACAGCGGTGTGCCGTCGTGGTCATCGAGAAGAACCCGTACTGCCGCGCTGCGCGATCCAGGGTCGACGTACGGCGTTATCAGCTGCACCGTGCCGCCGATGGTGTGCTGTGTCCGACCGCCGAGCTGGACCGTGACACGGTTTCCGGCCGCTATCGATGCCAGCTCCGCTTCGCGCACGCTGGTCTGCACGGAGAGTCGCGCGGTATCGAGTATCGTAAAGAGCGTTGTCTGGGGTCGCGCCAGCCCCCCGACGTCGAGGTTACGGACGGCGACTACGCCGTCTATTGGAGAGCGCACCAGCGCCTCTTCCAGCGAGACTTCAATCCGGCGCAGTTCAGCCTCAGCTGTCTGAAGCTCAGCGGCTGCCACGTCGAGTCCGGCGCGCAGCGTCCTGGTATTCAGATCGAGCAGCAGCGCAGTTCGCAACGCCTCGGACTCGGGAACCTGCAGGCCGGCTGCCCGTATGTCCTGATCGCGGTAGCCGATCACGCGCAGTTCCAGATCGCCGGCGGCCTGCCGTTTCTCGGTGCGACTGCGCTCGTACTGGGCCTGGACGGCGTCGAGCTCACTTGTGGAGACGCCTCCGATCGCGTGCAGTCTTCGGCGTCGTGCCAGCAGATCGGCAATTGCCTGATACTCGATGCGCCGCTGCCCGAGCTCACGCTCGGCTTTACCGATCAGAATCAGCTGTGCCTCGGCCGCCAGCCTTCCGTCGTTGAGCTGTTCCCGGGCCAGGGTCTTGGCGGCGCGCCGGGACGTTATCAGCGCCTGAGCCTGATCGCGCGCGATCTCGAGCCGCCGCGTGTCAAGCTGCGCCAGCAACTGGCCTGTCCGCACGTGCTGACCTTCCTCAGCGCTGATTGAGGTGATCCTGGCTTCAACGGCCGGAAACACCTCGACCCTGGCGGCGTGTGACAGCGTGCCGTATGTCTCTACGACTGGCCGGACCTCCTCAATACGGACTTCCGCTACGGTTACTCGCGGAGGCAGGCGGGGTTGCTCGGGGGCGTCTGCCGCGCCGCAGCCGATCAGCATAGCCAGCGGTAGCAGCAGGCGATTCCAGCTGCCGATCACCTGCGCTCTCCGGTTGTAATCAGGCGCCTATAGGCAGGCTCGAAGGTCCCGGCACCGGAGAGCCGCAGGATGGCCACTTCGGTTCTGAAGAGCGCCACCACGCTGTGCGTGATCGCGATTCTCAGCCTGGCGCGTGCCACTTCCGCTTCCAGATACGCGACGGGGGTTATCTCTCCCAGCTGCAGGCGGAGACGCTCGATCTCGGTGCGACGAGTCTCGACTTCGTCGCGCGCCTCGAGGATCTCGAGCGCGCCGCGGTGGTGTTCCAGTTCGACCGCGTATCGGTCGAAAGCCGTCTGACTCTTGAGCAGAATCTCCTCGTGCCGTGTGCGGCTGCGCCGCACGGCGATTTCGACCGCCGAACGATCCAGGAGCGCGTCGATGTTGTCCCCGGGGCGCAGTGTTCCGGAAAGAGAGCGTGAGCGTTCGGCCGGCGTCTGTCTGCCGGCGCTGACGGTGGTTTCGGTCGGGATGAACGGTACGGCGAAATCGAAGCTGACGCCGACGCTGTAGCCGTGCTCGCTCAGTGGAAAACGGTCCGCCGCGGAGGTCACATCAGCCCTGAGCCGGATGTCGGGGACCCGGAATCGCCGTGTCCGGCGCTGTTGCTCTTGCGCCAGCGCCAGATCATGGCCGGCCCGCAGCACGTCGAGATTGGCGGCGGCTATTCGGGCGCGGTGCCGTTCGATGGAGCGGGAATCGATGTGGCCGCGAAACCGGCCGTCGATGCTGCCGTGAGGTTCGCCGGTAGCCGCAAGGTCCAGTCTCAGCAACTGTGCCAGACCTGCGCGCAGTTGTCGTTTCTCGCTCTCGGACTGTCGCAGTTCGAGTGCCAGGTCACGACTCATCAGGTCAACCTCGAGCAGTTGCAGTTCGTTGATTGTACCGAGGGCGAACTCCTCGGCGGCGATACTCTGCTGTTGCCGTGAAAGCTCCAGGGTTTCGTGCAGGATGCGGTTCTGCTGTTTGAGTCCCAGGAACTCGATAAACAGTTCAATCACGTCGACCGTAGTCCGCTCGGCTTCTGCCAGCAGCTCTAACTGCTCGATGTTGAGTTCGGTCCGACGCAGTCTCCTGCTGTGAATTCTGCGTTGTCCGCCAAAGACCAACTGCTGCACACTGAGGGTCAACCGGCGAGAGCGGGAATCCGGTGCTCCGTAACTCACCGAGTCGGAGCCGCTGTAGGCCACGGCGATGGTCGGCAGGAACTCACGGATTGAGAGCCGGTAGCGCGCCTCCTCGAGTGTATGGTCCAGCCGCAGGTATTCAAGCTGCCTGTCCATCGCCAGTGCCCGGGCGATGGCGGCTTCGATCGTCAGCGGGGCTGGCGGTGGATGGGTACGGGCGGCAGTACCGCTGCCGCCGCAGAGCAGTAGAGCCGCCGCGGCAACAAGACGGAAGGGTTTTACGGTGCGGCGCAGCACGCAGGGACTCCTTGCGGCCCCGGGTCCGTCACCGCTGCAGCAGCGACATGACCGGCCGCCGCAAGGGGTGATCGGCCGGCAGCAGCCTGAGGGCCAGCTTCAGTTCCTCATCAGATCGTTGCCCAAGCCCGGCAGCGCGGTACATATGCGCCAGCTCAATGTGCGCTTCCGCCAGCCGCTCGGTGAACAGAATCGAGCGGCGATAGAGTTCGATGGCCGCGGCGGTCTTTCCGCGCGCGGCAGCAACACGCGCCAGCATCATCAGTACGTCCGGATCTTCGGAGGTCTGTGAAAGCAGTAACAGCAGGTTTTTCTCTGCTGATTCAAAATCATGCAGCGAAATCTGAATTCTGGCGAGAAATCTTCGCGTGTCTACATGGCAGGGATGACGGTCCAGAGCGCGCTGCAGCACGCGCTGCGCCGCTTCCGCGGCGTTGTCGAAGAACAGCACGCGCCCCAGAAGGTAGGCGCTGCGGAGATCGCGTCCGGTCGAGGCCGATTGCTGTTCCAGAAGACGGCGCGCAGCCGTGATCCGGCCGTTGTGGTAGTACTGCAGCGCCCGCTCATAGAGTGCTTCCGGGGCGGCCCGCGGAGTGTGAGAACGTACCACGCTGCAGGTAACGGCGCCGACAGCCGGCAGAAACCAGAGGAGGAGGAGTAGCATGGTATTCAACGCTTTCTGTTTCATATTACCCCTGTTAACGCGCCCGTTCGGCGCGAATCCCGAAAAACACGGTCTTTGCGGGGCACAATCGACCGATTTGGTCCCTTGCAGGAGACCAGCCGGCGCGCCGCCCGTGGTGAGCCGCGGCCGCCGTTTCGATCCGCGCGTTGCAGCCGGGTTGCTGCTGCTGAGCGCCGCATGGCTGCCGGGTGAAGATGTGTATCTCAGCGCTGGCGTCCGGCGAAGCCTGGAAATGCACTTTGACCGTGCCGACCTGGAGCATTCCGCCGACAGCTGGCGCGCAATCGCCTACATGGGCCTCGAAGGCGTGACCGAACGAGAGCGTGATCACGCGCGTATCGCGCTCGAACGGCGCCTCGCCGACTGGCTGCTGGGCGGTCTGGCGCTTCCCGATTTTGCGGGGTTGTCCGGCGAGCTGGAGAAGCGCAATCGCGAGTTCGGCTTCATTCTGGATCAAGGTGCAATTGTAAGGGACGAGACCGGTTACCCGTTGCTGCGTGATCCGGGCAGCGTGCAGTCCGACCTTGACGAATGGCGGCGCACCGTCGATGCGGCCGGTGAAGCATGGTTTCAGACATGGTATGCGGATGCGCAGGGTCAGCTTGACGGCTTGCTGACGGCAATCGATCCTGGGCAACGCCAGCTTGTGCGCAGTGCGCTTCACGAGCGGTTTGAAATGCAGAGCGCACGCGTGCGCCGTGAACAGCAGCGCCTGGTTACGCACGCCTACAGTCGTCTGCTGCAGTTGCGGTTGCGTGATACCCGGTCACTGCGTCGGAAAGCCGAAGAGCACAACGCCGCCGAGACGCTGAACGCGACCGCGCTGCAGACCAGGTTGGCGGTCGATGATCTTCGGCAACGATTGGGACACTCCGCCGATCACGATCACACCGCGACACCGGCGCAGTTGATCGTGGATGCCCGGCGATGGGAAGAGAGCTTCCGCAGCGGGCTCGAGCAAGGGCTCGAGCAATGGCAGCGTGCCGAACAGCGCCTGATGCACGACCGGCTGCACTGGGAGAGCGCGGCACAGACTTCCTACCTCGAGGCAGAGCGCGCCTGGGACGCGGCATTTGTGAAGGTGGCCGATTCACGCGCTGCCTGGATCGACGAGATGACCGTGTTGTTCGAGCAAGGGCGCCGAAGATGGGTCGAAGCGATGAGCCGGTTCGAACGCGACTATCAGGACGTGATCAGCGACATGACGGTTGCAGTTGATGCGCGGTCCGTTCTGCTGATCGCCGAGCTGGAGGCACAGCTTCAGAACGTTGACCGCGCGGAAGAGGCGCGGGACCTGGCGGAGTCGAACCTGAAGGTTCTGCAGAGTGAGCTGATCCGGCTGCCGGACGGCAGTCACGCGCATGGCACTACTGCGGATCAGGTTGCCCGCCAGCTTGAGTTCTGGAACCAGCTGCTGGCCGATGCGGACCGACTCGCTACCGGTAGCGAGGCCGGCATCAGGCGGCTGCGCGACGAGCTCACCGAGCGGTTTGCGGTAACCGCACATGATGCCGCGGCGCGCGAAATCGCGCAACTTGAAGCGCGCCTTGAGATGCTCGACGCCCGCGTCACAGCGGCGCAGGCCGTTCTTCACTACGCGCAGGATCAATCTGCGGGACGCGACACCGAGGCGCAGACACGGCAGCGACATGCGGTGGCCCAGAGCGCGCTCGATGCCGCCGAACGGCGCTACCGTGAGCAGCTTTCCCTGATTGGGCGACTGTCCGACCGCTTCGAGAACCTTCAGCAGCATCTGCACCAGCAGACTCTCGACCTGGCTGCTGAACAGCAGACGGCCGACCAGGCAAGCCGGCTCTACCAGACGCATCGCGAGCTGTGGGATGCCGGCGACGTCGCGGCAATGCAACGTACACTCGCCAGTCTGAAGCAGTCCGTGTCGCAGTGGTTTGAGTCAGATCGCTACCAACAGTTGCTGCACTACATTCAGGCCGCCGAGGCCAGGCGGAGCAGTGACCTCACCGCCGAGGCGTCCGAGGTCATCGCGGCCATTGTACAGTCGGACGAAGGCGAACCCTCGCAGCTCGATCAGGCGCAGGCGCGTTCGGTTGCGGTGGATGCGCTATTGCAGGCCTACGATCCGCAAGTATCCGTCGAGCAGTTGCGGTTGCATCTGTTGTCGCACGGCTTCGATGTCCATGAACCAGACGTGGAGGCCCTGCTGTCGGCGCACCACGCGGACCTGCACTACGGCACGTATACCGGGAATGCTTCGAGGGCCGAAGCCGCCTGGCAGCAGTTGCGTTCTGTCGCGACGCGCGAACTGCAACGACTGCGCCTGATCGTAGAGCTGTTGCAGCTGCCCGAGATCGATGACTCCACCGTGACACACAGCATGTACCTGCAGCGGATGCTCGATTCAACTGCGGATCGGCAAGAGCTCACTCTGATCCGGGAAGTCTTCGAAGATATGTGGGACATTGTTCCCGCGTGGGCGGCTTCCGTAAACGGTGAGCGTGCGGAGTCGCTGCGGAAAACGTTGGAGGCCCTTGACCGCGACAAGAGCGATATAGCGACGCGGTTTGCACTACTGTTTGATACGCAGTCGCTGCCACCGCATCTTCTGTGGGCCGTGCAGCAGGTTGTGGCCGGGAGTCAGCCGAGCGGCGAAACCTGGGAAAGAGTGCGTTCTCTGGTAGCCGCGACTGTTGTTCTGCTGCAGGAGGTTGCAGCGGGCGAGCCGACCGACGAGGCTTATCCGCTGTCGTTGCTGCGCGATCGATTTCAGTCGCGCGAGGACCAGCTGATACGTGATCGGCAGCGCATACGCGAACTGCAGACCGGGCTGCAGCAACGGCAGGAAGACGGTGACAGCTACTACCACGGCTACGTGCTGCCTGCCAGACAGAAAGCCGACGCGGCGCTGCTGCGGGTCGAACAGGCGCGCAACGCGCAGCGTACACTCGTTGACCAGATTGAACGGTTGGCCGGGCAGATGTCCGGTGCACATCAAGAGCTCGAAGAGCTCAACCGGAACGCACTGAGCGCCAGGCGCGAGCTGCAGCTGGCCGCCGAGCTGATGCAGTACGCCGGCAGCGGCTACGCGCTCCCGAACGCTTCGCCGCAGCGGGTGCTGATGCAGCGCATCGCGGAGCGTGACCATGCAGCTGACGTACTCGCGGCCGTACGGCTGGCCGCGGCGGATGACGGGAAGACCGCCGTATCAGGTATCGAAGACGAGCAACTGAGTCAAGCGTTGCGGCAGCGGTTGCATCTCGTTGAGGTGCGCGACTATCTGCACGCGCTGTCCTCATATGCAGCTGACCTGGAACGCGGACTGGAGCGAGACTACGCTGCAGCCGTGCACGCAATCGGGGATGCCGCGGGGCAGCTTCTGATTGTGCAGGACGCTCGGTTGCTGGCCCCTGATCCGCGGGCGGCAGCCGGTGTGCAGCTTACCGGATTCGACACAATGCCACTTGAGGAATACCTTGTGCTGGCACAGGGATACTTCGATGTCCAGGATACAAGCCAATGGCGGCAGCGCAGCAACGAGATCATGGTCTGGCTGGCCGAGCTGGCGCAAACTGATCAGGGAACCCTGCGCGATTTCGGGTTGGCATACTACCACGAACAGCTGGCCGGGCACTTCAGCGGCACGGCTGCGCCGAGGATCACGCACGCCGCGTCATCGGACCGCAATTTTACCGGTTTGCTTGCCCATTCGCGGGTCCGGACAAATGTCGACGAACTCCTGGCGGCCGAAGCTTCGCTGGCCTTTGATCGGGTGATGGAGGACAGCCGGCAATTCGTACTGTACCGCTACTTCACCACAGTAATGATTAGCGAATCGGTCTCGTTCGATGAGACGTTCATACTCCCGTTCATCGAAAAGGATCTGGCGCGCATCGCGGTACAGCACGTCGAGGCACGGGCGCGCTCCGCGGAACGGCGCGTGAAAAGGAACACCGGATTCATCAGGAGACTGTTCGGCAGCAAACCGTGGAGACCGATTCGCCGTCGGCGTCAGCAGATGGCCAGGTTCGTCAATGCCGGTGATACTGAGCGCACGGCGTTCCTCACGCTGGCCGGCAGCGTTTCCGGAGTGCTGGGTGAGCTGGAGCAGACCGGCGAGCGGGTGCGCTCGCTGACACTGATTGCCGATGGCCGGAGCGCGGCTGCGCAGCTGCAGCGCCTGATGCAGGCCAACAGTGCAACTCCTCCCGTAGACCTTGGACGAACCATCGAGGACGCCCGTGCAGCGGGCGGAGTCGGCGACACGCAGCGAGTTGACGCACTCCTGGTCGCGCTGCGCAGCGCGGTGGACGCGCAGTTGCAGATTGCCGACGCGGCGGTTGTCCAACGGGTCAAAGCGCTGGATAACCGGCGGACCGAGATGCTGCGGCGTTATGCCGCCGTTGCGGACGGCAAAGCCGTAAGCACCGATGAACTGCAGGAGCTCACCGAGGCACTCTTTGCGCCCGAAGCCTACAGCCCCGAGGCGTATCGCAGGAACTGGCTCGATCTGGCGTTTACAGCCCGGGCGTTTACCCGCTCGGGCATGCGCGACAGACTGGTATTGACGGCCGCCGGGCTTTTCGAGTTACAGCAATCACTGCTTGAAGGCTGGTTCAAGTCCGAACAGCAGAGGCTGGCGCTCGAGTACGACGAGCTGGCGCTCCGCCGTGCAGATTGGGAAGA
Organism: Spirochaetaceae bacterium; assembly: GCA_007693945.1. Taxonomy (GTDB): domain Bacteria; phylum Spirochaetota; class Spirochaetia; order DSM-27196; family PWMO01; genus PWMO01. Next base: position 99,294 of record RECP01000063.1, on the reverse strand, counting down.
GGTGATGGCCGAGCTGCATCGCGTCGGCCGGGAAGAATGGCGGCGGGCGGTCGGCGATCTGTCTGAAATGCGCAGTGAATGGCGCGATTCGTACCGCGACGAGTACTCCGCTATGGACCTCTTGTGGCAACAGAAGCACGGGTTGCTGGTGCAGTCGCGCAGGCAATGGATCCAACACGCTGCTACGGCCGGTGCGCAGACCGGAAGTCAGGTTCTGGCGCGTCAGCTGGGAATCGAGTCCGGCGCGCTGCGGGCGCGCGTTGACAGCGTCGTGATACCGGAACTCACGCTGCAGACCCCCTGGAAAACGGTGGATAACGTGCTGCAGAACACGCGGTTGCCGGAACTTCTGCGGCAGGCGTCGGCTGTTGACGCTCACTCCCGGTCGGTAGGGACCATCATCGCCGCACGAATTCCGCCGCTGCACTCAGCGACCGCCGTCCGGCGCAGCGCCGAGTCGGCGGCGGAGTTGATCACCGAAGCTGTCTATTCCAGCGCCGCGGAAGTGGCCGCGCTCCAGATGTCGCGGCAGATTGACGAGCTGCGGACGCATATCGAACGTTCGGTTGCAACGGCAAACCGCACCACGCGCAAGCGTTTTGCGGACATGCTCGAGGCCGCAGGTTATACGGCTCGTGGCAACGAGTTCCGGCGCCGTGTCGTCGTGGACCGCTCTCTGCTGGGCGGAGAGAAGCGCCAAGCCCAGCGCATCAGCGGTTATCGCGACTTCGAAGCTCCGGCGTTCGATACCGGTGTCGACCTGCGCGCGTCTCGTCTGCAGGGATTGTCAGGTACCGCAATTCAGACGACGGTTGCCGAAGCGGTGGAGAATCTGAACCACTACCTGCAGCTTCTGTTCGGTAGCGCCGTCGTGCCGGTTGAAGCCGGTAGTCTTGACGGCGCGTTTCTGGCAATCGTCCAGCAGGAGTCGCAACGGTTCTCCGCCTCGGCACAGTACAGTACCCACAGTGCCATGCAGGGACTGTTTGCCTATCACGTGGGATACGCGCCGCGAATGCGTTCGGGCGATCCGGAACGGGTGCGCCATGGCGGCTACGGCGAAACCGGCAGGATTATGCTGCGCTTCATGCGCTACGAAGCGAGGATGGCGCACGGTATGGCGATGCTCGAGACCGCTGCGTGGGATGTTCCGCTGTGGGACAGTTCCGGGCTCCCAATCGAAGCTCCAACCGTACGCGGGGTAACGACACTGGGAGTATCGGTGGCGGCAACCCTACTCGGGCAGCCGTGGGTCGCGCTGGCACTGACGGCCGCTAATCAGGCAGCCTTTGCGACGCTCGATACAACGCTGGCCGGGATCGACGCGCAGCAGGCCTGGGGAAGGGCGGGCCGGAGTTTTGCCGCCGGAGCGGCCGTAACCGGTATCGGCGGTGTCTTCTCCGGATTCGGCGACCACGGCTCGGGGTTTCTTGAGCTCGGCCTGGGTGGTGTGAGCGGAAGCGGGGCCGCCCTGGGCAGCACCTGGCACGGAAGTGCTGCGGTTGCCGGAACGCAGCATTTCGCGTCAACGGTCGCCCGCCACGCGATCGAGTCGCCCGGCTTCAACGCCGGGGATGTATTCGGTCAAAGCGCTGTCGCGGGGTACGCTTCGGCAGCCCTGTCGGCGGCGGTTGGTACCGGTCTGCAATCCAAGTGGCAGCTTGATACCCGAGGCTTCTCTCATCTCAACATGCGGCGACACTACAACACCGCCGAGCTGTCGTCACTTGCCGGTGCGGCCGCCGGTACCACGCTGCGCTACGCGGTGACCGGAAACGCGACCCTGAACCTCGTCAATGTGGCCGATGTGGCCGCTCTGGGGGGCTGGAACTGGAAGACCGTTCCCGGAGCGCCGCTTCGTCACGGGCTGGTGGAGCTGGAGATCGACCGCCGACGCATATCGAGAGTAGCGCTGGGAGACTCCGGTATGGACGTAAGCCCAACTCGGCTCGCCGGCGCCGCCGCGGCTGTCGACGAGTTGTTTCTTATGAAGAGAGTGCAGTTTGACATTGACCGTGCGGTGACAATACGCGCTGGTCTTCTGGAAACACGGGACCGGGCGCTCCGCGTCGAGGAGGCTCGGTTTGCCGGTGTTTCCCCCGAGTCCCAAACGCTGTCGGAAGAACTGGAACTGGTACGAAGGATACAGAGCAGACGAAACGTCAATACACTGTTTCTTGGCGCGCGTGAGACCTATCCGGAAAACTATCTCGATCGGCAACTGTCGGTCGCTGTGGGTCAGCAGGATATCGGTCAGGCGGAGTTTCTGCTGGCCACGCACTTCAATACGCAAGGCAGCTTCGAGCTGGCCTATTCGTTCTACGAGCAGGGAACCGCGAATGCCGCTGATCTCTTCGCCGGGGAAAAGGCGTTCGCCGGGACGGAGTATCGCGGTAGTCCGACCTACGAACAGCGCCTGCGCCTCTTCCTCGACCACTATGAGACCGCGATCGAGCGCGCCGGCGCTGCAGCTTCGAGAGAGGCTCTGCTGGGCAGCATGCTGATTGCGGATAACCGTGGTACAGGCGGCGACAGGCCGCTGCTTGACGGCGCGGCATTTACCGGCCAGCTGATTGCAGAGAACAACCTGCGGGGAGTGGGAAAGGCCCTTGCTGCAGTCGAAGAACTGCCGCAGCTGTTTGCCGAAGCAGTGTACGGAGGTCAGGGCGGCACGGCGACAGCACGCTACGTGGCGCAGCTAGGGGAGCTTCAGGCTCGCGAGGTCTTTCCGCAGGACAATCTCTACAACATCTTCACCACCGGCGACCCGGCGGCACGCGCGACAGCCTCGGACACTGTGAGTGATAATCAGTATGCATTTCGTGCTGCATTCCGGACGAGCGGTGGACGGTCGCCCGGCGCAACCTTCACTCACTTCGTTGCCGACGGCGCGGACTACCTGGAAGTCGAAGTTGCCTACCGCGACGGGACACTCCGTGAACTGGCCCGCACCCCGATCGGCCGGAGCCAGTACGAACACGTACAGCGAATGGTCGAGAACCGCGGCGCGGTCAGCGCGAATCTGGCGCATCACAACGGGGTTCAGGAGCTGTACCAGAACGCGGGGCTCGAGCACCTCTATTGGCGTGAGCATGACCGATTGGATGCCATAGCGCAGCTCTCGCAGGGTTACCGCGGTCTCGATTACTTCTGCAACCTCAGTACAAACGAGTTCTCGATGGCCTATGGTGCTCCCAACCTGCAGAATCTTGGCGGCACGCAGCGCACTGCCAACGATATCCACACTTTGCTCACCGAAGGCGTGGCAAACGCCAACGGCCGCTTCGTCGAAGTCAACCAGACACTGGCGGCCTCCGCCGGACGCAACGGCCTGCTGGTAATTGCTTCCCAGCCGCGCCCGCATTCCTCAGGACACCTGGCTCCGGTGGTGGGGTATGAAGGCGAATTGGACCGCGAAACGCGTCTAATCGTTGACAACATCGGGGAACGGAACGGGGTCATGAGTCTGCACACTGCTTTCGGCTCGGGGGCGCAGATTCAGTACTTCCTCTGGGTACCCGCAAACTAGGACGGTGGGAGAAATCATGAATCACGCATCGAGGGTAATCTGTCTTTGTGCTCTTATGCTCCTTATGATCGTTTCAAAACCCGGCGCACACGATAGTCACGTCCGCCGGTTTGCCGCACCGTATTCAACCGCCGAAGGGCGTAGGTTTGGCTATGTTGACGCCGGCGGCGGGCTGCGCGTCAGTCCTGACTATCTTGTCGCACGGGCCTTCCAGGGCGGTTACGCCGTGGTTGCGACTTCGCGGTCACGTACCGTACCGACCGGCTTTGGGGTTATAGATCCGGATGGCCGTTTTGTCGCTCCGGCGGTGTATGATGATATCCTGCTGTCCTGGACCGGCAAGGCGTGGGTGCTTCACGACGGGGCGTGGAGGTACATCCGCGTAGCCCAAGGCGACTACGTTTTCCCGGGACGCTTCGACCGGGTGACACCCTATTCGGAAGGCATGGCGGTGGTGGAAGCCGAAGGTGAACAGCTGGTGATAGACAACGGCGGGCGGCGGTTGTTCTCCTTGACCGCGCGCGGCCTGCGCGGGACACTGGTGGATCACGGAAATCCGGCGGCCTTCCCGCATGACGTTTCCGGGTTCCGCGAAGGACTGCTGATGGCGGTTTCCAGCGAGCCCGCCGCGGGGCTTCGCAGCATCGTATTCCTGGACGCCGACGGCAACGTGGTCATTCCGGCCCGCACCTACCTGGCCGAAGCCGTCAACTCTTTCTCCGAGGGATACGCTGCGCTGCAGGAGTACGTGCCGGGGGTCATCGGTGGCGGCGACGCGTTCTTCATCGATCGGCATGGCAGCCGCGGGTTTGGCGGAAAGGTGTGGCGGGGGGTCAAATCGTTCTCCGAAGGGCGCGCCGCGGTGACTACTCGTAGCGCCAGCAGCTCCCAGAATCGTCCGGCACGCTGGGGATTCATCAATCATGAAGGAGAGCTGGTCATTGCAGACGTCTATCTCGACGTCGAGCCGTTCTCGGAGGGGCTTGCCGCGGTTGCCGTTGAGTTGGACTCACTTGTGTCCGGTCGGCGTGACGGGCTGTGGGGCGCCATTGACAGGCACGGCACGATGGTCATCGAACCTCAGTTCCGTTCGCCGTTTCGTTTTCGAGACGGACTGGCGCAAGTCCTCGAGCCGATTGAGGTTCACTCCATAGCCGGCGTTCAGTTGTCGGCGCCTGCTCGCGGCATGCGGACGCGCTATATCGATCGCAGCGGGCGTATCGTATGGGATGAGCGCGATCACGTTGCGGTTGAATAGATCCGGCAACAGTGTCACACGGCACTGCGAAGCAACTCAAGCACGGTGAATTACGGAGGGTCCCAACGGCGACAATTAACGGGTCGCGAACGCGGATGCGCTATGGTCCGGATTCTGTTATGCTGACGGTTGATCGCTGGTTGGCCGTTGGCACTTAGGCCGTCGGCGCGGGAGGACACCATGCAGCAGAGCCGCCTCAGCAACCTCGGTACGTACGGCCACTGGGCGGCGTCGCTGATCGGCGATGACATTCCGTCGTACGCCTTCCGCCACCCTCGATGGACGACTGTGGAGCAGTGGCGCGAGGTCGCTCGCCTCCGGTTTCTGGAGCGCATTGCGGGTCCCGATCTCGGTGCGGTACCGGTCGTGAACGTGGATGATTGCGGTGAAGCCGACGGCCTCGTCTACGAGGTTCTCTCATGGCAGCTTCCTGCCGGGCCTCGTACGGAAGCTGTGTTGCTCAAGCCGGCCGGCAGCAGCGGGCGCCTGCCGGGTGTAGTTGCTCTGCACGATCACGGTAGCTTCAAGTATGCAGGCTGGCGCAAGATTGCGCATCTGCCCGGTCAGCCGGTTGAGGAATGGCAGCGAGCGTTTACGAGGCACTACTACGGTGGCGTCGCCTGGGCAAACGAGCTGGCAAGGCGCGGTTTCGTGGTGCTTGCGCCCGACGCGTTTCTATTCGGCAGCCGGCGACTCGATCCGCGCACCGTACCGCCGTCGCTGCGCTCGGCGGAGTTCGAATCGGCCACCGACGAACCGGCGCGCCGCGAGGCGTATAACGTATGGGCCGGGTCCTACGAACACGTTATCTCCAAAGCGCTGCTGTGCGCCGGAACAACCTGGCCGGGTGTGTTTGTGGCCGAAGACCGGATTGCCCTTGAAGTGCTGGTCCAGCGACCTGACGTTGACCCCGGCCGTATCGGCTGCGGCGGGCTTTCCGGCGGCGGTTTGCGTACCGTGTTCCTGTCGGCCGTCGAGCCTCGCGTGCGTTGTGCGGTGTGTGCGGGTATGATGTTCACCTGGCGGGATCTGCTGCACACCAAGGCATCCAATCACACCTGGATGTGCTATGTTCCGCTGTTGCCGCGTGAGCTGGATTATCCGGATGTGTTCGCTCTGCGCGCACCGCTTCCCGCGCTTTCGCTATTCAACAGCGACGACGAGCTGTTCACTCTGAGTGAGATGCAGCGGGCACACGAAATGCTGCGTGTCACGTACTCCAAAGCCGGGGCATCGCAGCGTTATGATGGACACTTCTTCCCCGGCGCTCACAAGTTCGACCTGCCGATGCAGCGTGAAGCGTTTGCCTGGTTCGAGCGCTGGCTCTGACGAAATCGGTGATCGCTGCCGGGCACAAGGCTTGGGCTGCCGCGGCGCGGGGCACTCTCACGGCAGACGCGCAGCCATACTATGTCAACCGGCTCCGTGCGGTTAGAACGCGAACTGAAGCTGTCCAACCGGCAATTTCCTTGACAGGGCGCTCACGGCAGGCTGATAATATTGAAGCGGCGAGGCGTGCCTAAAAAGGAATCCTGGCGGCACGCCGTTCGGCTGCCACAAGCTGTCTTTGCCAAGGAGGCACGTATGACCCACACCAAATCTCTGTTGGGGTTCTCAGTGCTGGTGGTGATGCTGATCGCGGCAGGCTGTAGCGGGCCCGTAAGCCCCGCAACACAGGATGCCGCTCCTGCCACCGGTGTAACGGTGGCAGGCGTTACCGTTCTCCCGGACGGCACCATCCACGAAACGGGCGTGTTGGGGCCGGGGGCGCTGTATGATATCTGGGTCCCCTCTGAGTGGGAGCAGGGGAACCTGGTGCTCTACGCGCACGGTTATGTAAACCCGCAGGAGGAACCCGCACTGCCTGATGATCTCGGCGCCGACGTCATGCAACAGCTGCTGGATGGAGGCTTTGCGATAGCTTACTCAAGCTTCGCGGAAACCGGGTGGGCGGTCAAGGACGGTGCTATCCGTACGCGCCAGCTGCTCGGGCACTTCAAGGACAACTACGGTGATCCGGACAGCGCATTCCTGGTCGGAGCTTCTCAGGGTGGAATCATCTCGCTGCTGCTGGCTGAACAGAATCCCAACCTGTTTGACGGCATGCTCACGCTGTGCGCACCGATAGGCGGCGCGCGGATGCAGATGGAATACATCGTGCACGTTCGTGTTCTGTTTGACTACTTCTTCCGTGACACATTGAAGTATATTGCCGGCGTTGACGCCCAGGCCGGGCTTCTCGATGCCGCGCTCGGTGAGCAACCGCTGGGTGCCGATGCAGCCGGGCTGCCGGCTGATTTCGATATCCTTCCGATTGTCGGTACGCTGCTGTTTTTGAATCAGGAAGTGGCTGCAGTTATGGCAACCATGCACGTCGACGGCAGACCGCTATTCAACTGGCCGCCGGAGATGATCGAACTCGGTGCCTTTGCGCCGGAACTGGTGGCGAGCATCACCGCCGGTCTGTGGTTTAATATCTACGGTACAGCTGATCTGCTCGAGCGGACCAACGGCCATGGGCCGGTCGACACCCGCAGAAGCGTGTACTACAGTCCACTGCTGGACTGGGACTCAAACGGCAACGCCGCCCTTAACGCCGGCGTGGCACGCCTGGCCTCTCATCCTGCCGGAGCCAACTATCTGAGGCGTTGGTACCAGCCCACCGGGAGGCTAAGATTCCCCACCATCAATCTGCACACCACGCGTGACCCTGCGGTTCCGGTTCAACACCAGCGCGTATTTGGCGAGATTGCAGCTGCGGCCGGGAGCGGCGAGCTGCTTCAGAGGGAGATCGACGGATTCGGACATTGCGAAGTACTGATTCCTCCCTCCTATACGGAATCCAGCCCGGAGTTTGGTGCGGCGATGCTCGAAGCGTTTTACGATCTGGTTGCGTGGGTGAAACTCGGAATCGTGCCTGATTGATGATCGCTTGCCTGCGGGCCCGATCGCCGGCAGCCGCACGATCGGGTCCGGCGGCGTTACCCGCCGCGGACCGTGGCGGCGGACACAAACGCTTCGATGTTTGCGGTGGAAACCCCCGGCGGCATGCCGCCGCCGCACGATAGCACGGTGCGCCTGAGCGACGGCGCTGCGGTGATCTGTGCAGTGATCGCCTCTCGTACCTGCTGCGGCGTACCCGCGGCCAGCACGTCGCGCGGCGGAATACTCCCCATCAGCGCCACCGTGTCTCCGCACAAAGCGCGTACCTCGTTGAACGTCAGGTCGGTGCCGAAGTTGAACAGATTGACGCCCATACGTTCAAGATGTGGAGCCGACACCTCGCACGCGGCATCATTGTGAAATAACCTGACCGATACCGGAAATGCGCTGTAGAGCCTCTGGAAATAGGGGAACGCGAACTCAAGAAAGTCCTGTTCGCCGAGGAAGCCTACGATGTCATCGAGCAGGAAAAGGCCGTCAATCGACGGAAAGCACTCTATCTGGTATGAAAGCCAGTCGACCAGCAAATCGGTGATACCCTCGAGCAGCCGGTGGGCCTTTTCCGGCTCCAGCTTGGCGGCAATCAGAAACTCGGTGGTCCCCGTGAGGTAGGTCGCTATATTCAGCGGCCCGCGGGCGACCGCCATACGGATTTCGTGACCGCAGCGGCGTATCCTGTCGTGAAGCCCGCTGAGCCGCTTTATGACCAGCGGCAGCAGCCCTGCAACCCGCGCATCCGGCCTGGTAAAGCCATCAAGTCGCTCGAGAATGCCGGGATCGGGCAGTGGCGCCGGGAACTCATTCTCCGGTAGGACAAACCTGACTCCGAAAGCCGACGGTTCGGTGCACATGCCGAACTCGGACCAGAATCCGGGCAGGAACAGGCAGTCCGGGAATGTGTCGTGCGCCTTCATATTGGCCTCGAACCAGAGGTCGGGAGAAGAAAGATAATCCAGAATTGATATCCCGGACCAGGCGGGAAGCCAGGGGCTGTCGATGATGAATCCGGCAACCGGTCCTTCGTGCGTACCGTCTACAACGCGAACGAGCGTCTGCCACTGCGTATCGGTCATTGCTGTACCTCTGGGCAGTAGTTTTGTCGACTCTATGCCCCACGGTATCGAATGTCAAGCTGTGGAGAGTGTCACGGATCATCGTGGACAGTCCCTGCCGCAACTACAAGGATTTTCCTGGCGCAGAGGGGTTGACGCATTTCGATATACCGTTACCATAAAGCAGCCCTCCGCTGGCGTGGCGGCCGTGGCGTGCTGCAGTTGCAGTGCGCGTGCCGCAGTGTTGTGCGAAGCGCTCGCCTGTGCGAGCCGCGTGTTCGTGGTCTGTTCAGTTCCTGAGCGTTTCGTAGAGCGCAGGTTTCCGTGCGCGCCGCGCGCGGACCCTTCCGCTCAGGAACCACAAGGAGGACCACATGCATACACACAATCGTTTCCGACGCACGCTGCTTGCCGCAAGCGTTGTACTGCTTGCTGCCGCGGCGCATGCCCCGTTGTTTGCGGCCGGCACTGCCGAACCCGACACCCGGACGCTGGTATTTGCCGATGCGTCATGGGACAGCATTCTGGTGCACAATCGCATTGCACAGCTGATAATTGAGAACGGATTCGACGGCTACTCGGTCGACTTCGTTCCCGGTGATACCATTCCCCTGGTTACCGGACTGCGCCGCGGCGACGTGCACGTGATGATGGAAAGCTGGCACAACAACTGGCAGGAAGTCTACGATGAGGCGACGGCCACCGGTGAGCTTGTCAATCTTGGCGAGAACTTGCCGGAAGGACCGCAGGGCTGGTACGTGCCGACCTACGTGATGAAGGGCGATCCCGGGCGCGGTATTGATGCCGTGGCCCCTGACCTCAGGTCGATCGCCGATCTGCCGCGTTACTGGGAATTGTTTCGTGACCCGGAGAGTCCGCGTTACGGTCGTATTCTGGTCGGGCCTCCCGGTTGGGCGATAACCGAGGCAAGCGAACAGATGCTGATCGATGCAGGGCTGGACGAATACTATACCGCCTTCCTTCCCGGCTCCGGTGAAGCTCTGGCGGCATCGATGGTGTCCGCGTACGAGCGCGGAGAACCGTGGATCGGCTACTACTGGGAACCAACCTGGGTTCTGGGCAAGCTCGATATGACCCTTCTGCCCGGGACCGAACTGCAGACTGGTGAAGTAGATATCCTGGTCTGGTCGGGTCTTCCCGATCTCGCTCCGGACGTGATTGAGTTTCTGACCGCCTATGCTACGGATCTAGACGTCAACAACGCAATGCTCGCGGCGATGGATGAAGAGAACCTCTCGGCAGAAGAGACGGCACGCTGGTTTCTGCGTAACTACGAAGGAGTCTGGACGCAGTGGGTGTCTCCACAGGTGAGCGAGCGCGTCCGCACCGCGGTGCAGTAGTATGGATGGACCGATCGTATCGGTAGAGGGAGTCTGGAAGCTGTTTGGCCGTGAGGCCAAACAGCTGATGTCTCGCCCGCTGCGCAACCAATCCAAGGCCGATATCCAGGCCAAGAGCGGTGCGGTGCTCGCGCTTCGTGATGTCACGCTGGACGTCCGCAAGGGGGAGTTCTTTGTCATTATGGGGCTTTCGGGAAGTGGAAAGTCCACCCTGATTCGCACGCTGGTTCGGCTTATCGAGCCAACTGTCGGGCGAATTGTGGTCAACGGGGAAGATATCCTGACGTTCCCGTCCGATCGTCTCATGCAATACCGCAGAAACGCCGTCGCGATGGTGTTTCAGAACTTCGGCCTCTTTCCGCACTACACGGTACTCGATAACGCGGCGTACGGTCTCAAGGTCCGTCGCGAGGAGCGCTCGCTGCGCGAACAGAAGGCGCGCGCGGCGCTCAAGACCGTCGGCCTGGGAGGCTGGGAAGCCTACTATCCGGAGAGCCTCAGCGGCGGCATGCAGCAGCGGGTAGGGCTCGCCCGGGCGCTGGCAACGGATCCCGAAATCCTGCTGATGGACGAGCCTTTCAGCGGGCTTGACCCGTTGATCCGGCGGCAGTTGCAGGACGAGCTGGTGGAACTGCAGGGAAGGCTGCAGAAGACGGTCGTGTTTGTGACGCACGATCTTCACGAGGCGCTCAAACTGGGTGACCGCGTAGCGATCATGCGCGACGGGGAGGTGATCCAGATTGGTACTCCTGAAGAGATCATCTCCAACCCGGCAGACGGCTACGTGCGCGATTTCACTCGTGACGCTTCGCCCGCGCGCGTGCTCACGGCCGCGGGAATCATGCAGGAACCGGCGGTTCTGCTGTATCGCTGGCAGGGACCGCGCACCGCGCGCAAGATACTGCGTGATGAACGCTGCGAATGGGCGTTCGTTGTCACCAGAATCCGTGAGTACGTGGGGCTGGTCACGCTTGACGATCTGGACCGCTATGTGGGCGAGGGTGGCTCCGATTTTGCCGAAGTTCTGCGCGATGGCGTTGAGCAGTGCGCGCCCGATATGTATGTTGAACAGATCTTTCCGCTGGCGCGGGAAACCGCATTCGCGCTGCCGGTGGTGGACGAGAGCGGGCGGTTTTTGGGGGAGGTTCGTAGGCGCGCGGTGTTTGACGCCATGACCGGCGACCATAACGGCGAGGGAGGCACTGATGCTTGATTTTCCTCAAGCCTTACGGATACCGCTTGCGTCATGGGTTGACGCGGGCATGCGGTGGGTGCTGCGTAACCTGGGGCCGCTGTTCGACACAATCGGACACGTAGTACTTCAGATGCTGCTGGTCGTCGAGCAGGTTCTACTGTTCATCCCGTGGTTCGTGTTCATTCCCGCTGTGGCTGCATTGGCGTGGAAGGCGCTTCGCAGTGTCCGGTCGTCGGTTGTGTTTGCGCTGCTTCTGTTTGCCATCGGAACCTTCGGTTACTGGCAGCTGGCGATGAATACTCTGGCGATTGTAGTCTCGGCGGTGCTCATATCGCTGATCATTGGGATACCGGTCGGTATTCTGATGGCCTGGAGTGACCGCATGCAGACGGTGATGAAACCCGTCCTGGATGCCATGCAGACGCTGCCTTCGTTTGTCTACCTGATTCCGGCACTGATGCTCTTCGGACTCGGCAAAGTCCCGGCGACCTTTGCTACCATCATCTATGCCGTTCCGCCGGTGATCCGGCTTACGAATGTCGGTATCCGTGAGGTTCCGCGGGACGTCATCGAGGCAGCCAGGGCGTACGGCGCGAACAGACGTGGTATCCTGCTGGACGTTCAGTTGCCGCTGGCGCGGCCTTCGATTCTGGTGGGAATCAATCAGACGACGATGATGGCGCTGGCAATGGTTGTAATCGGTTCAATGATCGGCGCTCGAACCCTCGGTATGGAGGTTCTGCTGGCAATTAACCGCGTCAATATCGGGCAGGGTGTCGAGGCCGGCGTGAGTATCGTCATCATGGCAATTGTGATTGACCGCATAACGTACGCCTTTGCGCACACCAGGCGGCGCAGCCCGGGTGAATCGACGGGCACCTGATCGGCTGCCTACATACGCCCCAATTCGCGATTCACGTCGAGCAGACGGAAACGTTCGCAGACAACAGGCGTTTTTCCGCTGAAGCTCTTACCGTGTCGCGCCAGTTGGTCTTCAAAGACCGTGCCATGTACCTCGCGCCAGTACGCCAGGCTGAGGTCGCCTTCACCTTCCAGACGTGCGTGCTCTTCGTCCACCTGGTTGAACGGCCGCGTTTCGACTGCGGTGGTCTCCAGGATGGCGCCCGGGTAGCCATCGCCATAGGTCACGACGCTGATGGCGCCCTGCTGCGGCTGCTTGTGCTTTTGCAGCGTGAACACCGCCTTCAGTGCCGAGGTGGCGGTCTTGCTGCCCTGGATCGTCAGGTTGAGTAACGTGTTGGCCGTGTACGGAGCGCCGCTGAACGACCAGACTTTGTACGCGTGTCCGGTGTGCTCCGGATTGCGCAGCACAAAATCCTGCCAGTAACTCTCCGTCAGCTGGCGCTGTTCTTCCTGGCGGTAGAGCGGAAAGACCAGTGAGACCTGGTCGACGCAGCGCACTCCGTTTTCTATCAGCGGGTGAAAGTAGTTGCGCGCAAAATAGCCGTGATCGATCTCACTGAAACGAAAACCGACCCGCTGGTACAGCAGCAACTGTTGCGTGCTGGCCGTCGCGGTGCGGATCACTACGCGCCTGACAGCTTTCTCACGCGCGTAGCTGATAGCCCGCTCCAGCAGCGTAGTGGCAATACCGCCGTTGCGGTGGGCCTGGTCCACGGCGAGGTTGATGATCTCGATTGTGTCATGGTCCTGGAGGAGAACGGCGCTACCTACCGTCTGAGTGCCCACTGTGGCAACCGCCGCAACGCAGTCAGCCGGATAGTCCTCGATTATGGCTTCATCGGGCTCAGCCAGCACAAGCAGCGCACGGGGAAGCGTAGAAGTATCCTCTTCGATCCGATATTCGCACTTTGCCATGTACAGCATGATAGCACGCATCTTTACATTCGTGAATCTCCGTGTCGCAGGAGTCAGCTGCCTTCTTTGAGTCCCTCTCCAAGCAGGTTGTACAGTAATCGCGCATTGACCGGCCCCTGGTCCTGATTGTTGGTGTTGAACAGCAGGTGCACTTCGCTGGCCCGGCTGCGCATGAACTCTATTCGCGGCAGCCATTCGGCCAGTTCGGCCTCCGTATAGTAGTAGTCGAACCGCTCAGCCGAGGAAGCCAAACCCGGTTTGAGCCACGTGGCGCGATTGCGCCCGTGAAAGCGCACCAGTGCGTAGCGTCCGGTGACCGCGGTGTGCGGCCGCACAGAGAACTCAAAGCCCTGCGGTTCGTCGACGGCCACGTGGCAGATTTTCAGCTCGCGCAGCAATTGCACGGCGGATTCCCGGCTGTCGGGCTGCTGCCAGCGTCGATGGCGAAACTCGACCGCCACCTCGAACCGTGCGAGCCGTTCGCGGCACTCGCGGATGTGATCAAAGACCCGCGGTCCCGGCACCACCCATGGTGCAAACTGCAACAGCACGCTTCCCAGCTTACCCGCCTGCTGCAACGGACCGATTGCATGACTGAAACGAGCCCAGAGCTCGGCTCTGATCTCACGCGGCAGATCGCGATAGTAGATGGCATCGCGGCCGCCGTCTTTGGCGTTGCGTCCGTTGCTGCAGGCGGCACGCAGGTCTGCAGGCAGCGCCTGGAGGGCTGTCCGGTGGCCGGTGAAGACCCGAAACGCCTTGATGTTGAACAGGAAATCGGCAGGCGTACGCTCGATCCACAACCGCGAGTTGCGCTCGGACGGCAGAACGTAGTAGGAAGAGTCGACCTCCACCAGCGGAAACTGCGACGCGTAGAACCGCAGACGAGCCTCGGCGCTGTTACAGCCCGGCGGATAGTAGCGCCGGCACTTGATCAAGCTTGGGTCGGTCCACGATGCGGTGCCGATGCGGATGACGGCCATTTTTCAAGTATACAACACCGCGGGCGTGCCGTTATACTGGACGGCATGGCCCGACGGCACCGCAACCGGGACAACAATCCGGATGCTAACCGGCGCCAGGGACGCGCGATCGCTGATCTGCGGCAGCGACTGGCCGGGACCGGCCGGGTAGTGGTGCTTACCGGCGCTGGTGTCTCGGCTGAGAGCGGCATACCGACCTTTCGCGATGCGCAGACCGGGTACTGGCAGCGGTTTCGTCCTGAGGACCTTGCCACGGCCGAGGCGTTCAGACGTGATCCACAGACGGTCTGGCGCTGGTATGCCCAGCGTCGCGCCGCCGTGCAGGGCGTAGAGCCCAATCCGGGACACACCGCGCTTGCACGACTGGAGAACCGGCTGTCCGAGTTCACCCTGATTACTCAGAACGTGGACGGACTGCACGCGCGGGCCGGCAGCCGGCGCGTGCTGGAGCTGCACGGCAATCTGCTGCGAGTGCGCTGCTTTTCCGGCTGCGTCTCCTACAGCGTGGGAGACGGAAGTCCGGATGCTCGGGCTGCATTTGACGGTGATTCCTCAGCGGCTGAGACCGTGCCCGAGGTGCCGCGCTGCCCGCACTGCGGCGATTACCTGCGGCCGGATGTGGTTTGGTTTGGTGAGAATCTGCCTGAGCAGGCAATTCAACGTGCATTCGGCGCAGCCGAGTCGGCCGACCTCTTTCTGGTGGTAGGTACCTCTGCGGTGGTCTATCCGGCTGCAATGCTGCCGCGGACTGCGCTGGATTGCGGTGCTACGGTGGTTGAGATCAACCCGGACCGCACACCGCTGTCGACTTTTGTCACCCTGTCGATCCGCGGCACCGCCGGCGAGGTATTGCCGCGGGTCATCGTTTGACGGAACTACACGAACAACAGCACCACCCCGAGCGCCGCGCCTGACAGGCTGAGTACCGGAAGCGGAAACAGCAGGAGCACTCCGGCGGTCAGCAACAGCGCACGGCGCAGCGCGAAGATCTCGCGCCGCCAGTACCGCATCAGGCCGCCGGCCAGGAACAACATCGCCGTGCCGGTGCGTAGCAGTGCAAAGGCGATTTCCGCGAAGGTGCCGTACAACAGCAGTGCCGGATCATAGACAAAGACAAACGGAACGAAGAATGCTGCAAAACTGAGCTTCAGGGCGATTCTGGCGGAAGCAAACCAGTCGGCGTCCGCCATTCCAGCGGCGATGAACACCCCGCCGCAGATCGGCGGTGTGATAGCCGAGAGTATGGCGAAGTAGAACACGAAAAGGTGCGCGGCAACCGGCTGCAGTCCGAATGTGATCAGCACCGGACCGCCAACCACCACCGCCATGATGTACGCCGCGGTGGTCGGAACCTGCATACCCAGAACGATGCTGGTGAACGCGATCAGGAGCAGCGTCAGAAACAGCTGGCCCTGACTGACCGATAGAATCAGCGTGCTGATCTTGACGCCCAGTCCGGTGATTGCGATCACGGAGATGATCACCTGCGCACTGGCAGAGATCGCCGCGATCACCGCGGCCTGGCGGGCGCCGTTGACGGCCGCGCTCTTCAGCTGTGGAAGGGCGTTCCTGACTTCCATCTTCCAGTCCGCACTGATCAGCGACAGCGGCAGAGCCACGATGGTTGCCCAGAAGGCGGCGTACTGAGGCGTGTAGCCGCCTATCATCCACGTCATCAGCACGACAAACGGAACCAGGAAGAAGGTGCTGGCGTGCAGCGTGGCGCGCCAGCTTGGTAGCTCGTGCCGCGGCAGTCCGACGTTCCCTTCGCGCTTGGCGTAGAAGTGGATTCCCAGGCCAACCGCCAAGAAGAAACAGAGCGCCGGTACCAGCGCACGGTAGATCACTTCCAGGTAGGGGGTTTCAGTCAGTTCAGCCAGCACAAAAGCGCCGGCGCCCATGATCGGCGGCATGATCTGACCGCCCGTACTCGCGGTTGCCTCTACCGCGGCGGCCATCTCCGGCTTGTACTTCAGCCGCCGCATCATCGGAATGGTGAACGAGCCGGTGGTGGCCACGTTGGCGCTGGCACTTCCGGAGATCGAGCCGAAGAGCGCGCTGGCGATAGTGGCTACCTTCGCCGGTCCACCGGAGAACCGGCCTGCCAGACGTACCGCCAGGCGCATGAAGCCTGTGCCCCCACCGGTGGCGAAAATCACGGCACCGAAGAAGACAAAGATCGCAATAATGTCGGTACTGACCCCAACCAGCATGCCCCAGATGCCGCCGGTTGTCAGAAAGAGATGGCCGGCAAGCGTCTCCAGTCCGTAGCGCGGTATACCAAAGGTACCGGGAATGTGATGCCCGAAGACCGCGTACAGCAGGAAGATCAGCGCGATTATCGGCAGGGTCGGCTGAATCTCGCGCCGCGCAGCTTCAAGAATCAGAAGTGTAAGCATGAACGCAAACGCAATCTGGTACGGTCCGCTTGGTATGCCGTACTGGTGCGAGATGGCGGTGTAGTTCACGAATACGTAGCCGACTATGAAGATGCCGGCAGCGCCAAGCAGCAGATCGCGTACGACGCGCCATGGATTGAGAGCGGTTCCGGCCTTGTCGGCGCGTCGCAGCGACCCGCCGACAAAGACCATGAAGAACATGAACCCGAGATGCAGGGCGCGGGCCTGCATCGCGGGCAGGAAAGCGTAGACCGGCAACACCAGTTGAAAAACGGCAAACAGGATCGACCCGATGACGATCCCGCTACGAAGCACACGTGCCAGCATCACGTCCCCTTCCCTTGATGGACGTTAGTGAAAGCTGTCAGCGCAACGCCGGGGCCACGTCGAATCCTACCTCACGGTAGTAGCGCAGCGCGCCGGGGTGGAGCTTGACCTGCATGTAGTTGACGTCGTCCATGCTGATCAGGCGCATGGCCGGATGGGCCGTCTCCCAGCGCGAACGGTTCTCCCAGAACGCCTTGGTCAGACTGTAGGCGAGTTCTTCCGGCAGATTGGTGGTCGTGTAGAGCGCCACCGGCAGACTGACCGTCTTTACCGCCCGATCGACACCGGGGTACATGCCGGCCGGGATTTCAGCGCGTGTGTAGAGATGCGCTACCCGCTGATAGTCCTCATCGGGCAGATCGAGCAGCCGGATTGGCACGGTTGCACCGATCTCCTGGATCATCGAAGCCGGTGGAGTGCTCGAAGTGCCGAACCCGACTGCACGCCGATTGCGGACCGCCGGAACGCCCTCGCTCAGGTCGAGCGTCAGCAAGTTGACATCGTTCTCGATTCCCATGCTGGCAAGGATGGCACGCGTGATCTGCTCCCCGGCCGAGCCGGCTCCGCCGGGTACAAACCTCTTCCCGGCCAGGTCGTGGATGCTCTCAACACCGCTGTCCTGCCGCACTACCCAGTGCATTACCAGTCCCGGTACCGGCCACAGCGAGCGAATGCCGTCGTAGCCGCCCTCGGCAAACTGGCCTCCGGCGGCCTGGGCGGTCCTCACCAGCGAAGGCGGCGACGTGAACAGGTAGTCGTTACGTATTCGCGCCATCTTGACGTTTTCAACTGATCCGGCGCTGGTCTCCACGGTGATGTTGACGCCCTGGGTACCCTGCATCAGTGCTTCGGCGATTCCTACTGCGAACGCGTAGTAGGTCGAGGTTTCACGCGCGCTCTTGAGCGCCAGATTGGTCTGTGCGAAACCGTGTCCGGCGATGACCGCAGCGATCACTGCCACCGCGATGAGCTTTTTCACTTTGGGACTCCTGTGTAATTAATATGCGCAACTCTTGCATGACTATTCCGGCTTGTCAAGCGTCGGATTGAAGCGTACCATCGGACTCACGTGAGCACACACGCAACCGAAACAAGAGAGTTCCACGTTTCAGGCATGGACTGCCGGGACTGCGTACGGCACGTGCGCGATGCCATATCGTCGGTCGAGGGCATTTCTGACTGTGATGTCTATCTCACCTCCGAGCGTGCCGTTGTTCGCGGCGCCCTGTCCGACAGCGCAGTGCTGGAAGAAGTCAGAAGCGCGGTGAGGGCCGCGGGCTACGATCTGGTCTCAGGCAGTGGCGACAAGAAACTGGCGCACGCGCGTTCGGCTGCCCGCCGTGTGATGCTGGTGCTGGCGGCGGTTTCGGTGTTCGTACTTCTGGTGGTTATCCTCGGGGAGTGGATGGGCCTGCTCGACAGAGTGACCGATCGTATTCCGTGGTACGCTTCGCTTGCAGTCATTGTCTGGATCGGACGCGGCCCGTTGCAGCAGGTTCTGCGCAGCGCGCTGCACGGTCGGGTGGTTTCACACACTCTTATGACGGTGGGTGCGCTGGCGGCGATGATTGCCGGTGAGTGGGCAACCGCGGCAATTGTGGTGACATTCATGCGCGTTGGGGCCTATACCGAGGGCATCACTACCGATAAGAGCCGCCGTGCGCTGCGCGAGCTTTCGGCCATGGCTCCGCGGACCGCGCGTCGCCTGGGCGCCGACGGTGAGGAACTGGTTGCGGCGGACAGAGTCGTGGTCGGTGATCTGGTGCTGGTTCGTCCCGGCGAGGCGATTCCGGTCGACGGCACGGTCGTCTCGGGTCACGCGTTCGTGAATCAGGCGGCGGTGACTGGAGAGTCGGAGCCCACCGAGGCTCTGGCCGGCAGCGAACTCTTTGCCGCGTCGCTGGTCTCCGGCGGCGCGCTGACTCTTCGGGCGACCGCAGTCGGAATCGATACCACGTTCGGCACCGTGTTGCGCCTGGTGGAGCAAGCCGAGGGTAATCGAAGTCAGGTTCAAAGGGTTGCCGACCGCTTTTCCGGGTACTACCTGCCTGTGGTAGCCGCAGTGGCTGCGGCCACCTGGCTGATAAGCGGCAGCCTTCAGGCTACGATTGCCGTGATGGTGGTTGCGTGTTCATGTTCGTTTGCGCTGGCAACGCCGATCGCCATGCTGTCGTCGATTTGTTCGTTGGCGAGGCACGGTGTGTTGATAAAGGGCGGGCGCCATATAGAATCACTGACGCGGGTCTCGGTGCTGCTGATAGACAAGACCGGCACGATAACTACCGGTACACCTCGCGTGACTGATGTGATCGCGACCGAGGCTTCGGCGTTGGCCGAGCAGCGCTTGCTGCGGCTGGCGGCGGCCGTCGAACGTGATTCGGAGCATCCGCTCGCAGAAGCGGTGCGTCGCGCGGCCTTTGAACGCGGTCTGGCATACGAGGGTGCCACAGACTTTGTGGCGCACCCGGGGCTCGGCGTGTACGCTACCGTTGCGGGCGCGCGTGTGATGGTGGGGCGGCCTGACCTGCGGCTGCTGCGGAGCTCGCCTGGCCTTTCGGCCAGCGCACGCTCGCTGATGGGTGAGGGTAAGAGCGTTTTGATGGTTCTGTGCGACGGCCGGCCCCTGGGGCTACTGGCGACCGCTGACAGCGTACGCCCCGGGATTCACCATGCACTGCAGCGGGTGCGCGCCTGCGGAGTCTCACATATCGAACTGATCAGCGGTGACAACAGAGGAGCGGTACGGCGCATAGCCGCTGAGCTCGGCATTGATTACCAGGCTGAACTCCTGCCGCAGGACAAGATCGCGCTGGTGCGTCAGTATCAGAGTGACGGTCGCCGTGTGGCGATGATCGGGGACGGGGTAAACGATGCGCCGGCGCTGGCCGGTGCCGATGTCGGAATAGCCATGGCGGCCGCAGGCAGCGATGTGGCCATAGAAGCAGCGCACGTCGCCCTGATGAACGATGACTGGAACTCCGTGCCGCTGCTGTTCGCGGTTGCGCGGCGTACGATGCGCGTGGTGTTTCTCAATATTGGCTTCACCGCGCTCTACAATCTGGCGGGGCTTTCTCTGGCTGCGCTCGGCCTGCTGCCGCCGGTGGTTGCCGCCGCGGCGCAGAGTATGCCCGATCTGGGGATTCTGGCCAATTCTTCGCGGTTGCTCCGACTGCGGGTGCCGAGCACTTGTGTTAATGAATCCGACATCGGCGAAGCGCCTGATTCAGGTTCGCCAACCGCCGCGGGACGCATCGCGCACCGTGGGAGACTGTAATGAGTGAGATTCGAGCTTCCGTAACCACAGGCGGTGCCGGTGCGGCGGTGCGGTGCGCGATTGTCGGACTTGGACGTATCGGCTCGCTGCTCGAGGATGACCCGCTGCGCGAAAAGCCGTGTACCCACGCTGGTGCAATAGCCGCCAATCCGGATTGTGAACTGGTTGGCGGGTGCGACTGCCAACCCGAGCGTCGTACCCGGTTTTCCGAGCGCTGGGACTGCCCGGCAGTCTACGCCGACATCGATCGGCTGTTACTCGAGACCCGGCCGGATATCCTGTGCATTGCCACGCATCCGGACAGTCATCGGAGAATGGTTGAGCGCGCGGCACGGCACGGTGTCGCGGTTGCGGTGTGCGAGAAGCCGCTGGCCTACAGCATGCGCGACGCGCGCGCAATCGCGGCGCTGCATTGCCGTCGGCGCGTGACGGTTCTGACCAATCACGAGCGGCGTTACTCCGCCGACTACCAGAACGTACGACGACTGATCAGCCAGCGGCGCTTTGGTTTGCTTATCTCGATTCGCGGAACGCTCTACTTCGGTCGTGCCCGGCGGCACGATCAAGTGCTGTTGCACGACGGAACGCACATGGTCGACATTATCAACTTTCTGGCCGCGGGGACGCTGCGGGTCCGGCGGAGCCTGGGCAGCATGCGGGCGCGGACCTCGTCGGCGTTCTTGTACGGCACGATTGAGACGCTCCCGGTGGTAATAGAAGTTGGCGCTCAACGCGACCATCTGGTATTCGAGCTCGAACTGAGCTTCGAGAGCGGTCGCATTCGTATTGGCAACGGTGTCTACACCTTCGAGCAGAGCACGGAGAGCCCTTACTACCAGGGATACCGTTCGCTGCGCGCGGTCGAGTTGGAGCCGATAGGGCCTACAGGCTATTTCTCCGGCATGCTGACTGACGCCGTGGCTTGCGTGACCGACCGGCAGCGTACCCCTCTGTCGAGCGCCGAGGATGGTTTGGCCAGCATGCGCGTGGTTCGCGCGATCCGGTCGCGTATCTGAGTGCTCTCCGGGCTGCGTTGGGGCTCCGAGGGGTTCAACGAGCCAGCTGATACGCCTGAGCGATTTCTTCGGCCGAGAACGAATAGGTAGTGTTGCAGTTGAAGCAGGTCGTGCACAATGGGAATGGCCCGTTGCGCCTGATGTCTTCCAACTCTTCGATGCTCAGGGCTGCGATGAAGTTGAAAAAGCGCTCCCGCCCGCACGCGCAGTGGAAGCGCACGCTCTTGGTGGCCAGCGGGTGCGGTTCCAGTGCGCCGAAGTGATCGCTCAGTATCTGGGCCGGTGTCGCACCGTCGGCGAACAGCCTGCCGATCGACCCGATCTCATGCACCGCGGCATCGATCAGCTGAATGGCGTCTTCTCGTTCCTCGTAACCGCCGAGGACCGGCATCGCCTGTATCATCAAACCACCGGCGCCAACCGGACGGCCTTCGCGATCAAACTGTATGCTGACGTGAAACGCGGTGGGGGTCTGTTCCGAGTAGACAAAATAGGCCGCCAGATCGCGTGCCAGACTGCCGTAGACCAGCCTGATGTGGCCGGTGAACGGCTGCTTGGCGCGCTCCAGCAGCTTGGTGACCGCCAGTGTTCCGTGGCCCACGAACTGGGCCGGATCGAGTGAGGTTGGCGCATCTGTCAGTGGAATCGGGTTGTTCTTCAGGTAGCCGCGTACGGTACCCGCGGCGGTTGCCTCCACCGACAGACCGCCGAGCGGGCCGTCACAGCTCAATTCAAACGAGATCCTGTCGTTACCTTTGACGTTGGTTGAGAGTAAACCGCCGGCCAGGTAGCCGTGCCCGAGAAGCAGGGTCTCAATCAGGCCGAGTTCGTGGTTGGCACGCATCTGGTTTATCATCCGCGTTCCGTGCAGCAACGCGCCTCGATACGCTCCGTCAGCCAGCACGAAGCTGTCCACCCGGTCTTCCGGTAGCGCACTGAGCGTCGAGACGATTAGCGGGTCATCGATGGCTCGCAGTGTCATATGAGCCTAAGGTACAGCCTTGCAGGCCGCTCGTCCAGCAACTATACTTGCGTTCATCATGATCACCGCAGTGCTGCTGATTTCGTTCTTGAGTTTTGTCGGGCTGGGTTTGCCTGACGGGCTGCTCGGTGTTGCCTGGCCTTCGATACGCGCCGAGTTCGGCCGTCCGATGGGGGCCATTGTCTGGCTGTTCGCATCGGTCTCGCTGGGATACTTTGTGTCGAGCGTAAGCAGCGGTCCGGTGGTGCGACGGGTGGATCTCGGCTGGGCACTGGTCGGCGGCGCGCTGGCGATGGCAGCCGGGCTGATGCTTGTGGCACTGGTACCCTGGTGGTGGATGCTCGTGCCCGGTTTTGTACTCATAGGAGTGGGAACCGGACTTATCGATGCCGGCTTCAACGCCTACGCCGCGCATTGCTTCAGTGCCACAACGATGAACTGGATGCACGCCTGCTTTGGAATTGGGGCGACCGTCGGACCGCCGATGGTAACCCTGTCGATATTGCAACTGGGTTCCTGGCGCTACGCATACGTTGGCGCGTCGGTGGTGCTATGGCTGGTGACGCTTATGCTGCTGCGCACGCGCGACCGTTTCTCGCACCGTGCGGTTGCTCAAGCGTCCGCCGGTGCAGCGCACCGACGCGCAGCGCCGGCGACCGCTGATCGGCCGGACACCGAAGTGTCGCCTGTCGTGCAGCGGCTACTGATCTGGGGCGGAGTGCTGCTCTTTTTCTTCTACACCGGGGCTGAGATCTCTGCGGCGCAGCTGACGTATACTCTGCTGACCGAAGGCCGCGGTATGCAGCCGGTCAGCGCGAGCTTCTGGGTCGGGGCATTCTGGTTCTCACTGACCGGTGGACGAATCCTGCTCGGACCGCTGTCGCAGATCATCGGCAGCCGCGCGGTGCTGCGCGGAGCGTTTGCGGCCGCCTGCATCGCGGCGCTGGTACTGTCACTGGGCCTGTCGCCAACCGCTGACGGGCTGGCGCTGGCGGCACTGGGGGCCAGCATGGCGCCGGTCTTTCCGCTGCTGATACTCGAGAGTCCCGGGCGCGTCGGTGCGTCGCGCGCCAACGATGTGATAGGTTATCAAATGGGAGCTGCCATCCTGTCAAGCGTGCTGCTGGCCGGCGGTGGAGGGATGCTGGCTCAGCGCGTGGGAATGGCAGTCGTGGCTCCCTATATCCTTCTGCTCCTGCTGCTGGGTGCCGGTCTCTTCGCGGTGTTGACGGTCCTGCAGCGGTCAGTGGTACAGTGACGGCGATGCAAGAGCTCTACCTGGTTAGCGATGGGGTGTGTCGGCTGCATTCGGCCGGCGGCGGCCATCCCGAAAGACCGGAGCGGATGGATGCTGTGGCTGCTGTGTTCGATGACTGCCGCAGCGACCCGACGGTGCTCCTGGATGAGGGGCGTGACGCAACGCAGGAGGAGATTATCCGCGTGCACACCGCGGCGCATTACGAACTGGTGCGCGATTCACAACTGCGCGAGATCACCGTCTTCGACGCCGATACGGCCGCTAACCGCCACAGTTACGCCGCGGCGCTGCGAGCGGCCGGAGGCGCGTGTGCCGCGGTCGACGCCCTTTTCAACGCTCGGGCGCGACACGCCTTCGTCGGGACCCGTCCTCCCGGCCATCACGCAGAGGCCGATCGTCCGATGGGATTCTGTTTTTTCAACAATGCCGCAGTTGCCTCCGAACACGCCCGGGCCCGTTATGGGGTCGACCGCGTTGCGATTGTGGACTGGGACGTGCATCACGGTAACGGCACGATGCATAGCTTCTACGAAGACCCGGGTGTACTTTACATCTCGCTGCACCAGTTCCCGCTCTTTCCGGGAACGGGTCGTTTGGAGGAACTCGGCAGCGGTAAGGGCAAAGGCTACACCGTGAATCTTCCTCTCCCGGCCGGACGCAGCGACAGCGAGTACCTGTTCCTGTTCGATAGCCTGATCGTGCCGTTACTCGACCGCTATCGGCCGCAGCTGATTCTGATTTCGGCCGGCTACGATGCGCACGAGCGTGATCCGTTGGGCTCGATGCTGCTCTCCGGCGCGGCGTTTGGCGCCATGACCGAGCGCCTCTCAGGCGTTGCGGCCCGACACGCCCGCAACCGCGTCGTCGTGCTCCTGGAGGGCGGCTACAGTCTCCGCGGTCTTGAGCTTGGGATCAGGGCCACCATCGAGGCTCTGCTCGCTGACGCGCAGCGTACCACAACCCTCGCCGACGGGCATACGGTAGTGAACAGCGCCGTTGAAGCCCTCGCCGAGCGTGCCGCACACCTGCTTCGCCGGCAGTGGGGCGAGTTCAGCTGGTAGACGCGTCGCGGATGGAGCCCGTCGAGGGCCTCGCCGCGGCTGACAAGCCCGATGATGGCCTCGTTTGCTGAGCGTCGGGTGACCGGCTTTCGAGGCTGTGATATTCTGCAGGCACGAGGGGTAGCCAGTGTATCAGTATCGGGTACATCACCGTGGCGCCGAGCGGCTGGAATTGAGAGTCGGGTGGTTCTGGCGCGTCTTCTTTCTGGCCTGTTGTGCGTTTCTGGCGTGGGCTGCGTTTCACGGCGGTGACGTCTATCCGTTGCCCGCGGTGATGGGGATTATCTGCCTTGTGGCGGGACTCTACAATGAACGCTGGGCGTTTGACCGCAACGCCGGCCAGGTTGTGTCATACGTCGGACTGTTTCCGATTGTGCGTCGCCGCGTCTACGACCTCCAAAGCGTCACAGCAGTGCGCGTGTTGACATCGGCACCAATCGGCGGGTCAGCACCCGAAGCTAAGCGCGACCACGATTCCGGCCCGTACACGGCCCCGGGCGTTCCAAGGGTGCTGCAGCGCCGGCTGGTACGGCTTTCGCTGCGTATGCGACAAGACGGGGACGACGCACTGAGCGTAAACATGCAGACAGAATCGCAGCGCCGTCACGAGCACCTGCTGATGATCGGCCGGGCCGTGGCGGATTTCTGCCGGGTACCGCTGGAGACCTTTGATTAGTGGTGCCGAATTTGTTTTTTGATCCCGTCCCGGTACTGCGGCCTGCGGCAGGCCGCGGCAGCGGGTGTGGAAGCTGCTGCACAAAAAAACAAATTCGGCACCAGTTTCACAGTAGATAGCAAGAAACGAAGTGATCGGGTTCCGCCTCCACTATCGGCGGGGGAGTCTCTCTGCATTTAACCATCACAAACGGGCAGCGTCCGCAGAAGATACAGCCGGTCGGCGGATTGATCGGGCTGGGAACGTCACCCTCGAGGATTATGCGGCGCCGTTTCTCGGCGCCCACCTTGGGCAGCGGGATGGCGCTCAGCAGTGCCTGGGTATAGGGGTGCAGCGGGTTCGTGAAGATCTTGCGCGAGGTGGTCAGCTCGACTATCTTGCCAAGGTACATCACCGCAACCCGGTTTGAGATATGCTTGACCACGCTCAGATCGTGAGAGATGAACATATAGGTAAGGTCGAGCTTCTGCTGTAGATCCTGGATCAGGTTGAGGATCTGGGCCTGAATCGAGACGTCCAGGGCTGACACCGGTTCGTCGCAGACGATGAACTTGGGGTTCAGGGCGAGGGCGCGCGCCACACCAACTCGCTGGCGCCGTCCGCCGTCGAGTTCGTGCGGGAAGGCGTTCACCAGCTTGTTGCTCAGTCCTACCGTCCGCATCAGCTCCAGCACGCGTTGAGCTCGTTCGCCGGGACCATACATGCGATAGACGTCGAACGGTTCGGCGATGATCTGTGAAATACTGAGGCGCGGATTGAGCGATGCAAACGGATCCTGGAAGATGATCTGCATGTCTTTGCGTGCCTCGCGCATCTTGCGCGCACTGTAGGCCAGGATGTCCTGTCCATCGAAGCGGATCTCTCCGGAGGTGGGTTCTACCAGGCGCAATACGGCACGGCCGGTGGTTGATTTTCCGCAGCCGGACTCGCCCACGATGCCGAGCGTCTCTCCCCTGCGCACGTCGAAGGTTATGTCGTTGACCGCCTGCAGCAGACCCTTCTTGGTGTGAAAGTCCTTCCTGAGGTTGCGCACTTCGAGCAGGTTCTGCATCGCTTACTCCTCGTACCCGGGAACCAGTCCCTCGTAGATCATGCAGTGAACGGAGTGATCATTATCGAGTTCAGTGACCTGTGGTATCCTGCTGCTGCAGATCTCGCCGGCCATCGGACAGCGGGGATGAAACCTGCAGCCGCTCGGCAGCGCGGTTGGGTCAGGCATAAGGCCCGTGATCGGTTTCAGTCGCGTTACTTCCTCGTCCAGACTGGGTATTGAGCCGAAAAGGCCGCGCGTATACGGATGCCGCGGATTCGTGAACAGCGTCGTGACATCGGCATACTCCACGATGGTGCCGGCGTACATGATGGCTACGTGGTCACACACCTCGGCTACCACGCCCAGGTCGTGCGTAATCAGCAGCATCGAGGTGGAGAACTGTTCACGCAGTCTCTTCATCAGCTCAAGTACCTGGGCCTGGATGGTGACGTCGAGTGCCGTGGTGGGCTCATCGGCAATCAGCAGTTCGGGATTGCAGGAGAGCGCCATGGCAATCCCGACACGCTGGCGCATGCCGCCGGAGAACTCGTGTGGATAGTCGCCTTCGCGCTCCGCGGGAATGCCAACCAGACGCAGCATCTCGGCGGCCCGCCGGCGGGCTGCCTTGCGGTCGAGCCCCTGGTGCAGCATGACCGCCTCCTCGATCTGGAATCCGATCGTGAGCACCGGATTCAGCGAGGTCATCGGATCCTGAAAGATCATCGAGATCTTGTTGCCGCGAATTTTCTTGATGTCGTCGATGCGCTTCTTCAGCAAGTCTTCATCACGGAACCGCACCGTTCCCGACACAATTCTGCCGGGGGGCGCGGGAACCAGGCGCATGATCGACAGCGCCGTGGTAGTTTTGCCGGCTCCGGTTTCGCCCACCAGGCCGAGCGTCTGTCCCTTGTTCAGGTGCAGTTTCAGATTGTCGACCGCGGTAACCACACCGTCGTCGGTGTGGTACTCAACGCGCAGATTCTCTATTTCGAGCAGCCGTTCCGCCACATCTACCTTCCTTGTGGTCCACCGTCGGGGCTACTGCTTGAGCCGCGGATCGAGCGCGTCGCGCAATCCGTCACCCAGCAGGTTGAGCGCAAAAATCGTGAGCATGATAGCGAGTCCGGGGAAGGTGGCCACGTGCCACGCGGAGCGAATAAGATGCCGGCCGGATGAGAGCATCGCGCCCCATTCGGGCGTCGGCGGTTGAATACCGAGGCCGATGAAGCTCAGCCCCGCAGCCGACAGGATCGCGGTAGCAACACCGAGCGTTCCCTGCACGATGATCGGCGCCAGACTATTTGGAAGAATGTGACGCACGATAATCCGCCCGTCGCGGGCGCCTACCGCGCGTGCGGCTTCGATAAACTCCTGTTCTTTGATTGAGATGAATGAAGCCTTGACGATCCGCGCGTAGACCGGAATGTAGCTGATGCCGACCGCGATCATGACGTTCACGATGCCACCGCCGAAGGCGCTTACAATCGCGATTGCCAGCAGGATCGAGGGAATTGCCAGCAGCACATCCATGATGCGCATGATGACGTTGTCAATTCTGCCGCCGTAGTAGCCGGCAATCGCGCCCAGTGTACCACCAAGAACGATCGAGATACTTACCGCTATGAAGCCCACCTGCAGCGAGACGCGCGCACCAAAGATAATCCGGCTGAGAATATCGCGGCCCAGATCGTCCGTGCCTAGTAGATGATCGCGACCGGGAGCTTCGGCAATCCGATCGAGGTTCTGTGTGCGATAGCTATAGGGTGCAATCACGTCGGCAAAGATGGCGGTGAAGACAATCAGCAGGACCACCGCCAGCCCGAACATCGCCGTGCGGTTCTTGCGCAGACGCCGCCACACCTCGGCCCACTGACCGCGCCGCTTGTTGACGGCAAACTCCGGCGGGAGCACGGTAGGATGTTCGTCAGGAGCGAGGCTCTCGGGGAGCTCTCCGGGATGCTCATCACTGCTCTGGATGATGTCGTCGGTTTCAGTCCTCATGCCGCACCCCTATTTGTACTGCGCCTTGATGCGCGGATCGATATAGGCGTAGAGGATGTCAACCCCCAGGTTGACAACGCTGAAGGTCAGAGCCAGCAGCAGCACTCCCCCCTGAACAACCGGGTAGTCCTTCTGGCGGATGGCGTCCACCATCAGCCGTCCGACGCCCGGCCATGAGAAGATGCTCTCGGTCAGCACGGCGCCGCCGAGCAGGTATCCGAACTGCAGTCCGATGACGGTCACAATCGGAATCAGCGCGTTCTTGAGCGCGTGCCGGTTGATCACAACACTCTCACTGAGGCCCTTGGCACGCGCAGTGCGGATGTAGTCCTGTCGTACCACCTCGAGCATGCTTGACCGCGTCATGCGGGTGATGATAGCGGCGGTGCTGGTGCCGATTGTAAGTGCCGGCATGACAAGATGACGGATTGTCCCGTAGCCGCTGGACGGAAAGACGCCCAGCGTTACCGAGAAAAGCAGGATCATCATCATGCCCTGCCAGAAGTTGGGCATTGAGACACCCACAAGCGCGATACCCATTGAGGCCGCATCAAAAGCCGAGTACTGTCGTGTTGCCGAGAGAATTCCGATCGGGATCCCCATGACCACCGCAACCAGTACTCCGGCAGCTGCCAGCTGCAGGGTCGCCGGGAAGCGCGCATAGAGCTCCTGGAAGACCGGACGACGCGTCACCAGCGACCGTCCCAGGTCACCGCGCACCGCGTTGTAGATGAAGCGTCCGAACTGCACCGGAAACGGATCGTCCAGGCCCATCTGGGCACGCAGCGCGGCAACTTCAGCCTCCGGAGCACGTTCACCGAGCATCAGTTTTGCCGGATCGCCGGGTGTGAAGAACATGATCGTGAAGACCACCAGCGACACGCCGAACATGACCGGGATAAGCAGAAACAGGCGACGCAAGATATACCTGTGCATGGATCACCTCTGCGGAGAGACGGTAGAGTTTTCAGATGGTGCCGGGCCGTAAGGCCCGGCGCCTGTCGCAATCCGGTTAGCGGTTGCGGACCTGGTGCAGTATGTGGTGTCCCGCCGTGTGCGGCGTGAAGCCCTCAACGTATGCACGGTGCGCGTTGAGTTCGTTCCGAAACGCCAGGAACACCCACGGCGCTTCCTCAAACACAATCTCCTGCGCGCGTTGGTATGCCTGCGCGCGTTCATCGGGGTCCGGGCTGCGCCGGCCGAGGTCCAGCAGCCGATCGACTTCATCGTTGGCCCAGAAGGTCCTGTTGCCGGCGTCACCGAACTGGGTTGAGTGAAACAGCGAGTACATGCCGTAGTCGGCGTCGCCGGTGACCGCTACCCAGCCGAGCATGAACATGTCGTGTTCGCCGCGGGCGGTGCGGTCGAGATACGGAGCCCACTCGAGGATCTCGATGGCGGCGTCGATGCCGACCTGGGACAGTTGCTCCTGGAAGATCTCGGCGTACTGGATGCGGATCGGATTGTCGTTGGTCCAGATCGACGTTCTGAAGCCGTTCGCATACCCCGCTTCCGCAAGTAGCTGGCGTGCTCGATCAGGATCGAAGTCGTAGCCTGGAATGTCCTGGTTGGCAAACTGTACCGTCGGAGCCAGCGGTCCGCGCGCCGGAGTGGCGTGCCCGCGAAAGGCTACGTTGGTAGCCTGCGGAACGTTCAGCGCCAGGTTGATGGCCTGCCGCACGCGTACGTCGTCAAACGGCTGCTTCTGCACGTTGAAGCCCATGTAGAAGGTCGTCAGCCCGGTAGAGCTGATCGAGTTCACGCCTTCGACGTTGGCGAGGCTATTGAAGTCCTGCGGACCGACGTCGTAGATAATATCCGCCTCAGCGGTTTCGATCGCAACCGTGCGGCTGCCGTCTTCGGTGATAAAACGGAAGAGTACTTCGCGCGAAGCGGCCTGCTGGCCATGGTAATCGGCAAACCGTTCAAGCTTGATAGAATCACCGCTGCGCCACTCGATGAACTTGAACGGCCCGGTCCCGACCGGATTACGCGCGAAGTCATCGCCGAGTTCGCCGACCGCGCGTTCGTTGATGATTGCCGTTGCAGGATGCGCCAGGTGGGTAATGAACGGTCCGAACGGGAACTGCAGAATCATGCGGAAGGTGTAATCGTCGATAATCTCGACGCGGTCGAGCGCCGCCACCAGAAACGCGCCGGGGGCGTTGACTTGACGCATCCTCTCGAAGGTGAACTGGACGTCGCGTGAGGTCAGTTCGTCTCCGTTGTGGAAGCGGATACCCTGGGGGAGGCTGAACTCATAGGTTACGTCGTCCACAACGCGGTATTCGGAAACCAGACCCTCGGAGATCTCGAGCGCGGGACTCTGATACATGAGCGTTTCGTAGATCTGCTTCATGATGCGGGCCGAAGGCTGGTCGTTAGTGGCCTGGGGGTCGAGAGCGCGGGCTTCTCCGGGCATACCGATAACCAGCACGTCCTTGTTCTCGGCCTTCTGCGTGACATCCGTTGTCTGTGTACCGCAACCGATCAGGGCGGCGGCAACAAGTACGGCGACAAGTACCAGGACTGTAATGCGTCCCTTTGCCATGGTAGTCTTTCTCCTTTCAAACGTAAAAATGGAAGAGTAGCTGAAACCGGATTATACGCCGTGTCGCTTCCGTCGTCAATTGACCGTAGCCATCGTTTCGCGTAGGTCTTTTCTCCCAAAAGGAATAATACTGCACTTCCTGGCCGGTTCGTGAATGTACATGCACTCTTCTGCGCTGCCGTGCGCCCCGCGGCAAGAATACCCGCCGAAAAAGAGTGTTTCCGTTCAGCGGAGGGATTGAACAACAAGCAAGAAACCCGGTATTGTTGTCAGGATTTGAAACTTATTTCTTTACCTGTAGGAGGGACGGAATGAATCGAGTTATCAAGCTGGTTTCGATCGTGGTACTGGTGACGTTTGCACTGGCCAGTTGCATGACGCACGTGCACACGGTTGGTCAGGGCCCGCAGACGTACGAGACGGTCACCGAGCGCCAGTGGTACGTGCTATGGGGTCTGGTAGACATCACCACCCCGAGCACGGAACGCATGGCTGCCGGAGCCCAGGACTACGAGATTGTCACCGAGTTCACGCCTCTGGACGTTGTGATTGGTTTCTTCACCGGTATCGCGACGGTCTATCCCCGCTCCGTAACGGTTGTCAGGTAGCCCGGTAACCACAGAAATTGTGTCTTTCATGCAAATAGCGACCTTTGCAGCAGCCGCCCGACGGGCGGCTGTTCTGTTTGTGGTTCTACCGTTACTGCTGACTGCGTGCTCGCCGCGTGACCGTTCGTCCGTTCGGCAGGCTGCTGATGCAGCATCCGCTGCGGACGAACCACCGCAGTATGTCTTCGGCGTGGACCCCCATCTGCTCGGCGATCGCTACACGCTCCCCGGTGGTGGTCTGTCGCTCAAACCGCCCGCCGGATGGCAGCCGGTTGACGATGATACGCGCCGCGTTGTGGAACGCCAGATCAGGGACTCGGTGGCCGATGGCCCGGTCAGTGGCAGCCTGATCGAGCTGTTTGTCGACTCCGACACTGGATCGGCGCTGACGATTCTGCGGCTCGACGGCGAACTCTCGCCGCGCGAGATCGGGCGCGCGCTCGAGCAGGCGGAAGCAGCCGACAAAGCAGTGTTCAGGCACGCCGGGATGGAGATCGTGCAGATAAGAAGCGTAGCTGCCGGGGCGGTGGCGTTTTCGCTGATAACCCGGGCCGCCGGTGAGACACCCGTGCTGCTGCAGTACGTGATTACTGAAGCGGCCGACGACCGCGCGATGCGGGCGGTGGAATCGAGCATCGGCTCGTTGCGAACTGAATAGCCGATTGAGCGGTTGCGGGGTGCGCTGACGATTGATGGGCAACCGATGTTCTGTCATGCAGCGTCACCGGCCGGTATCCCCAGGCTTTGTGCCAGTCATCAAGCTTGACCAAGCCGGTGCATTCTCGTAGGCTCGCGGCAGAAGTTCATGACGTTCAGAACCTTTTCCATCGAGATCCCGCTGCGCTTTCGTGACCTCGACGCCTACGGTCACGTGAATCACGCCCAGTTCTTTACCTTTCTGGAGACTGCCCGCGTGCGCCTGATGGACGGCGAGTTCGAGCGTCGAATGGGCAGCGGTCCTGTGTTCCTGGTGGTCAGCGCAGCCTGCGAGTATCGGCAGCCGCTGATGCTGCAGCAGTCGTGTATTGTCACGGTCACGGTTGAGAAGATGAAACGAACCAGCTTTGAGGTCGGGTACACCGTGACCGATGCGGCGGGCACCCTATTTGCGACCGCTCGCACGCGCCATGGGTGTTTTGACCCTGAAGCCGGTCGCCCGACGCGCGTGCCGCAGTGGTTTCTCGATATCGTGTGTGACGGCTGAAACGGAGAAGAGGCTATGCTGGGGATAGGCAAGAAGGTGATGGGACTGGCGCTCGGCGGTGGCGCTGTTCGTGGATTCGCGCATATCGGAGTGCTGAAAGCGCTGGCCGAGGCCGACATCAAGCCACACTACGTGGCCGGAACCAGCGTTGGCAGCCTGATTGGCGCGCTGTACTGTGCCGGTCACAGCTGGTCGGAGATCGAAGAGAAAGCTGTACGCATCGAGTGGAAGGATCTGGTGAAGCCGACCTTTCCGAAGCTCGGTGTCGTAAAGCCCGACGGTCTGCGCGACATGATTGACGAACTGGTGGAAGGACGCCATATCGAGGACCTTGAGATACCCTACGCAGCGGTGGCGGTCGATCTGGTAAGCGCCACCGAGGTGGTATTCGAGTCGGGGCCGATCAGCACCGCAGTGCTCGCCAGCTGCAGTATACCGGGGATCTTTGTCCCGGTTGAAACCGAAGACGCGGTGCTGGTCGATGGCGGTGTGCTCAACGCGGTTCCCGCCGACGTAGTCAAACGGATGGGGGCCGAGTACGTGGTTGCCGTCGACCTCAACGCCGATGCGCAGGGGAGCCGTGAACGACCGGACAGCATCCTCGACGTAACTGCGCGTAGTATGGCGCTGTTCATGAACGCCACCGCCAGCAAGGGTCTCTCCTACGCTGACTGCGTAGTTCAGCCCGATCTGAAAGGCTTCAGCTATCACGACATGTCGAACCGCGAGGAAATGGTCAGGCGCGGCGAGACCGCAATGAAGCACGCACTGTCGAAGGTGCAGCGCCGCATCAAGTAGAGGTCAGGCGTGAGTTTCTACTGTCGCTACATGACCGGCCGTGACTACTGTTCGCGGCGTGATCTCGAATGCAAACCCGGCGCCGAAGGATGCGTGTTGCGCGGCCGGGTGGTGTTTGCCGATCAAACGGACCCGACCGACGCACGGGCGGCCGACGCTGCTGCCCCGTCCGGGCATGACGGCGACCGGCCGGTACCACGCGGCGGTCAGTCGGCGGCCAGCTGAGCCTTGATCTCGTCGAAATCGCGGATCACGGCTTCATCGGTCTGTTGCACCAGCCGGTTGGTGATCATGATTGCAATATAGTTGGCAATGAAGCCGGGCACTATTTCGTACATCGTGGCGCCGAGACCCAGGCGTTCCCAGAGTACCAGCACAACCGTTCCGGTGACCATTCCCGCCAGCGCTGCCTGCCAGGTGGCTTTGCGGGAGAAGAGAGCCATCAGGATTACAGGGCCAAATGCCGCGCCGAATCCACCCCAGGCGTACGCCACCAGTCCCAGAATGGTGTTCTGCGGGTTGAGCGCCAGCACCAGGGCCACAATCGAGATTGCGATCACGCTGACGCGTCCGATCCACATCAGTCTCTGTTCTCCCGCTTCGCGATTGATCGATCGCTTGTAGATGTCTTCGGTCAGCGCCGACGAAGACACCAGCAGTTGCGAGTCGATCGTCGACATAATTGCCGAAAGTATGGCCGCCAGCAGGATGCCGCCAATCCACGGTGAGAAAACCAGCCGGATCATGCGGATAAAGACCGTCTCGGCCTCCGGACCGGCAAGGTCGGGGAACAACGGAATGCCGACCAGACCGACGATTACCGCAAAGCCCAGCGAAAACGCCACCCAGACCACCGCGATGGTTGTAGCCTTGGGAAGCTCCCTTACCGAGCGGATACTCATGAACCGCGCCAGAATGTGCGGCTGACCGAAGTATCCCAGGCCCCAGGCCATAGTCGAGATGATCGCAATCAGCGGCAGCGGTCCGGCCGGAATCAGCGCGGCGGAGATCTCACGCGCAGCCATTGCCTGCGAGATTCCCGCCACACCACCGGCCGATATCAGGGCAACCGCCGGCACCACGACGACTGCCACCAGCATCAAGGTTCCCTGAATCAGGTCGGTCCAGCAGACCGCCAGGAACCCACCGAGGAAGGTGTAGGCAACAATCACAACGCCTCCGATCAGCACCGCAGTCTGGTAATTGACTGCAAACATCGACTCGAAGAGGCGTCCTGCGGCCACCAGTCCGGACGAGGCGTAGATGGTGAAGAAGAACAGGATGATGATCGACGAGATTACCCGCAGCAGGCCGGTTGGATCCTTGAAGCGGTTTTCCAGGAACGAGGGCAGGGTGATGGATCTGGTCCGCTCGGTATGCAGCCGCAGGCGTGGGGCTACCAGGATCCAGTTGACCACCGTCCCGATGAACAGCCCGATGGCGATCCAGCTCTGGTTGATGCCGAACAGGAATACTGCTCCGGGAAGTCCCATCAGCAGCCAGCCGCTCATGTCGCTGGCCTGGGCCGACAGTGCGGTGACCCACGTGCCCATGTTACGCCCGCCGAGCAGGTAGTCCTCAAGGTTGGCCGTCCTGCGGTAGAAGTAGAGTCCAACCGCCATCAGGAAGACGAGGTAGACGATGAAAGTCACGAGTTCGGGAATACTGATCATGCGCGGCTCCTGTATGGATATGAAAATGTGGCGCCATCCTGCCGGATCGGATGCAGTCTGTCAATGGCGAGCATCGGCTGTCAGCGGCAAGCGAGGATCCAGCAGGTTTCCCGCGGGTTATCCAATAGTCAGCCCGAGGATCAGCGCGACGATCATCGCCAGTGTGTACAGCATGAAAACTCTCGATATGCTCTGCATCGATGCGCCTTTGGTCTCGTGTGAGTAACCGCGAGCGTGCATGCGCCGGTATTCCGCTGCCGACGCTGTCGCCGCAGCCAGCAGTGGTAGCACCGACGCCGAGGGCAGGTAGCGCAGCACAACCAGCAGCGCTGCCGCGTAGCCCGCGGCGCCCAGTGAGTAGACTATCAGCTCAGCACGCACAGGTCCCAGCAGAATCGAGAGCGTATGTCTGCCGGCGGCGCGATCCCCCTCGATGTCGCAGGTATTGTTGACCGTCAGAATTGAGGCCACCAGCAGTAACGACGGCAGGCCCAGAAGCAACGCCGCCGGGTCGAGTGACTGTGTCTGGACGTAGTACGACAGCGCGACCAGCACAAACCCAAGGAACCCGCCGGCAAACAATTCCCCCAGCGGGGTGTTCGAGAGCGGATAGGGCCCGGCGTTATAGAGAAATCCGACCGCCATGCAGGCTGCACCGACCAGAATGATCTCCCAGCCGACCAGGTAGCCCAGCGACAGTCCCAGAACGCCGGCGGCGGCGAACAGCCCCAGGCTGATCAGCAGCGCCGTGTCGGGTCCCACGCCGCGGTGCACAAGTACCTTGTCGCATTCCTTGTTGTAACGCGCGTTGTCCACGCCGCTCTTGAAGTCGAAGTAGCTGTTGAATCCGGTGGTACCCATGTCAACGCTCAGCGTGGCCCCGAGCATCAGCAGCACTATCAACGGTGAGATCTCACCGGCGTGGTACGCGGCAAACAGTGTTCCGATCAGGAAGGCCGATACGCTGATGATCTTGGTCCGAATCTCCACGATCCGATAGAAGTCGTTGAGTGTCATGTCTGGTCTCCGAGCTGCGCGCCGGATGGTTCAGCGGCAGTGTAATCCACTACGTCCACCGGTACAATAGCCCGCTGCTTGACTGCCCGGCAGCAGATGCATAGAGTAGGCCGCATGCAACTGCCTGAGATGATCAGCGACGAGCAACAACTCGACGACGTGCTTACGGTGCCCTCGGATGCGCTGGTTGCGAGCGTCGCCGGTCTTTCAGGGAACGTGGTCGTGCTCGGTGTCGGCGGCAAGATGGGAGGCACGCTGGCGGTTCGGTTGCGCCGTGCGCTTGAGCGGGCCGGCAGTTCGGCGCGGGTCATCGGTGTTTCGCGCTTTTCGGATGAGCATGCACGCCAATTCCTCGAGCAGAGAGCGGTTGAGACCGTCACGGCTGACGTTCTGGATCCCGACCAGGTAGCAGCTCTGCCGGATGCCGATCGGGTCGTCTACCTGGTGGGACGAAAGTTTGGTACAAGTGGTGCAGAGGCTGAGACCTGGGCCATGAACGCCGTCCCGCCGCTTTTTGTATGTCGCCGCTATGCCGGTATACCGTTGGTTGCTTACTCGACCGGCGCCGTATACGATCTGGTTCCGGTGGCCTCCGGCGGGTCGCGCGAACACGATCCTCTCGAGCCACGCGGTGAGTACGGCAACGCGGCGGTGGCGCGTGAACGTCTGTTTCAATGGGCATCGATACGCTTCGGTACTCCGGTCTGTCTGATTCGGCTGTACTACGCCAACGACCTGCGCTACGGCGTGATCAGGGATATTGCCGAAAACGTCTACAACGAGCGTCCGGTTGATCTCTCGATGGGTTTTGTGAACCTGATCTGGCAGGGCGATGCTGTCGACCTCTCTTTGCGGGCGTTTGCGTGTGCCGAAGTGCCGGCCTCGGCACTCAACATCACCGGTCCGGAGACCGTCTCGGTTCGATATCTGGCCCAACGGTTCGGTGAGCTGCTCGGCAAGACCCCCGTGCTCAGCAACGAGAGCGCATCCGATGCGCTGCTGGGTAACGCGTCCCGGGCGGCTGGCCTTTTTGGCTATCCGCAGGTTCCGCTCGAGCACGTGATTCGCTGGACCGCGGGATGGGTCGCCTCCGGCGGGCGCGGTCTGGGCAAACCGACTCACTGGGAAGTACGCGATGGGCGCTACTGACGCGTCGGCCGTTGCCGGCGCGGCGCTCAGGGGGGAGCGTGAGCATACTTAGTGTACCCGAAGCCCGCAAACGCTTTCACAACGGACTGGTGATCCCGGCGATGCCGCTGGCGCTGACACCGCAGCGACGGCTTGATCAGCAGAGCCAGCGAGCCGTACTGCGCTACTATGTTGACGCCGGAGCGGGCGGGATCGCCGTCGGCGTGCATTCAACCCAGTTTGCAATTCGCGATACGCCCGGTTTCTATCAGCGGATACTCGAGTTTGCGTACGAAACGGTCGGCGAGTGGTCGGACCGTCGCGGCCGACCGATGGTCATGATTGCCGGCATCTGCGGTGAACGTGAACAGGCGCTGTCCGAGGCTCGTCTGGCGCGGTCACGCGGCTACCACGCCGCTCTGGTGAGTCTGGCCGCGCTGCGTAATGCTTCGGTTGACCTGCTCGTGGAGCATATTCGCGCGGTGTCGCGGGAGATAGCGGTCATCGGGTTCTACCTGCAGACTGCGGTTGGCGGAATGATGCTGTCGTACGATTTCTGGCGCCGCTTCGCGGCCCTGGACGATGTCTGGGGCGTCAAGATCGCCCCGTTTGATCGTTACGCCACTCTAACGGTGCTACGTGGGATCGCGGATTCAGGACGGGCCGATGAAGTTGCGCTCTATACCGGCAACGACGACACAATCGTGGCGGACTTGCTGACGCCGTTTCGCGTCGTTGGCACTCAACGGACACGGACGATGCGCATATGCGGTGGGCTGTTGGGTCACTGGGGCGTGTGGACAAAACGAGCGGTCGAGATTCACCGGCAGTGCCGTGAGCTCGCGGACTCCGAGGCCGGAGTTCCAGCCGGGATGCTGACGCTGGCAGCCGAGATCACCGACATGAACGGGGCGATTTTTGATGCCGCCAACGGCTACGCCGGCTGTCTTCCGGGAATCCATGAGGTGCTGCGTCGTCAGGGTATCTTTGGCGGCGTTACGTGCCTGGACCGCGAGGAGCGTATGAGCCCCGGGCAGAGCGAAGAGATTACCCGTGTCTGCCGTGCGTACCCGCATCTGACTGATGATGATTTTGTGAACCGGCATCTGGCCGAGTGGCGCGGGTGAGATCGGAGACCAGGGAGGCAGCATGCGGGCGATAGAGCGAATGCAGGCGGTGTTCGGCGGCCGGACGCCGGATCGTACCCCCTTTGTACCGTCGATCTACGAGCACGGCGCTGCACTGCTCGAGCGCACGCCTTCGGTGGTGGCCCGCGATGCAGCCCTGATGGCGGAGGCGGCCGTCGCGGCTTACGAAACCTACAGCCACGATCTGGTGACGGTGGGTATCGATGTCTATAACGTTGAAGCCGAGGCGCTTGGATGCAGCGTGAAGTATGAGGACACCAGCACCGCCGTGCCCGGCGTTGTCTCGCATCCGCTGGCCGGTCAGGATTCGCTCGATCCGGACGCGATCGACGTGTCCGGTTCGGCAGATTCCGGTAACCGTCTGAGCCTTGTCGCGGACGCGTGTGACAGGGTGATGACCGCGATCGGCAACGATGTCTGGGTCTACGCCTGTATGGGAGGACCGTTCTCGCAGGCTGTGGAATTGCGAGGTTTCGAGAACCTGTTGATGGACATGCTGACGGCGCCGCAACAGGTCCACGCGCTGATGAGAAGGACGTCCGAGTTCTCTCTGCGTCACGCTTCCAATCTGTCGCGTTGCGGCGTCGGTATCAATATTTACGAATCGTGGGCAACGTTGCCCCTGATTGACCCGGGCATCTTCGAGCAGTTCGTTGTGCCCTACGAGCGCACAATCATTGAGGCGCTGCGCGCCGATTTCGCTACGCCTCCGCCGGCAATCATTATGGGCGGCAACGTCTCTGAACTGATCCGGTTCTTCATACAGAGCGGTGCCTCGCTGATTGCCGCGGACTACAACGCGGACTTCACGCACATCCGGAAGGCGCTGGAGCAGCACGACAGCGATATAGTCGTAAGGGGCTGCGCCGATCCCAAGATGATCGAGCGAGCGGAGTGGGCCGGCGTGCAGCGTGCCCTGTCGGTGCTCGCCGAGAAGTCGCGCGGGATGGCCCGCTTCGTGTGGGGCTGCGGCTGTGTCTCCTACAGCACCAGCCCGGCCGACGTTCTGCATTTCCGGCGGATGTGCATGGATCAGGATCGCTGAAAGGCGGTAACCCCGGAGCGCTCTGCTCGACTTCGACGCGAGCTCTCACCGCCCGAGAAACGCGTTGCGCCCCTGTACCAGGGCCTCCATCTTGCGGTCCGCCACGGAACGCAACAGCATCCAGAAACCGCAGTCCGGGTGCACCCACTTGATGCGCTCGGCACCCAGGACGTCCACGGCCTTCTCAATCCGGCGTGCCACCGTTTCCGGCGTCTCCACCTCGTTGTCCTTGATATCGATGACGCCGATACCGAGCGCGATGTCGGGCCGCAACTCGCGAAACGCTTCAAGCTCGTCATATCCACGGCGGGCAAACTCCAGCACCAGGTGGTCAAGCTGCAGCTTGTTGAGGAACGGGATCATGTCGCGCCAGAAACCGCGCTGGATCGACTGGCCGCCGTAGTTGCCGAAGCAGAGGTGCAGGCCGCGGCGGCCCTTGATTGCCGCGAGGAGGTTGTTGATCGACTCGTGAGCCCAGGCGGTGTCTTCGGGATGCCCGGGCAGGTTTGCCTCGTCCAGCTGGACCACGGGTGCATCGATCCGGCTGACCTGCGCCTTGAGGGCCTCCGAGATATCCCAGTTCAACGCGGGAAGATCACGGTAGTAGGTGTCGTAGAGCGTCTTGGACAGCATGTAGGGAGCCGTAACCGTGCA
The DNA here is from genome assembly GCA_007693945.1 of Spirochaetaceae bacterium. Classification (GTDB taxonomy): domain Bacteria; phylum Spirochaetota; class Spirochaetia; order DSM-27196; family PWMO01; genus PWMO01. The sequence continues at coordinate 59,281 of RECP01000063.1, read as the reverse complement.
CTTGAGCTCGTTCCTTGCCAGTGGTCGAGCAAAGCGGTACTGCTCAACCAGGTTGAGCCGGCCCTCACCGATCCTGTCCCTGACGACGCCGGCCGGCTGTGTGCGGAACCCCATCCCCTGCTGCCGGCTGAACCCCTCCATCTCCTCGCGGGTGAAGTCGCGATAGACACCAGCCATCGGCGCGATGAAGCTCTCTATCATGCCGTTGGTTTCGGGGTGGTTGACGTCGAAGCGGCTCAGCTCGCCGTCGGTTACCACGTCGATACCCGCCAGTTCCTGGGTGGCGATCACCGTCATGATCGCGTCGCGCAGATTGGGACGACTCGGCATGACCTTGAGCCATTCGGGAAGCGGGTAGCTGCCAACCACCGTGGTGCGCGGGAATTCGTGTTGCTGCATGCGCGCTCCTTGCTGCACGCGATTGTTGCACTATTGTCCAATAAGCGCAAGACGGACACTCTCGAGGCCAGCAATTCTCATTTTGGCGTACCGGGGTACGGGGTCGGTTGGCATGGAGCTCCTGCGCGCCTGCCTCGAGAGCACCCCCGTGCACCATATGGCGACGGCTGCCGCTCGCTTGGGGGTAAGGACAACGTCGGCGCGTGCGGCGCCGTACGGCCAGAATTGCTGTCTCGAGGCAGGCACAGGCGGGAACACGCACGATGGTCAACGCCGTCGTTGCCAACGCGTGCGTCGGTGTCACGTATTGCCTACAACTCCCCGAACCCCATGTGCTCTATGTAGGCGTTCTGAAAACTCGCCGAACTGGACAGCTCTATGTAGCGCACGTTCCGCGCGATGCCGCGGCACTGCCTCGATACCGTGCGCGAAGTGATACTCATTACAGTGCCGATTCCCGCTGCGTTACCGAGCACCTCGATGCGGCCACCAAGCCGGTGCGGGATGAGGCCGACCGCCAGTGCGCTCGCGGCGTTCATATAACTGCCGAACCCGCCGGCCAGGTAGACTGCGGCCACTTCGCCGGCCTCGACTCCCGCGTCTGTCAGCAGCGTATCGATTCCGGCGGCTATCGCGGCTTTGGCAAGCTGCAGCTCACGGACGTCGTGCTCGGTCAGGTAGACAGGTTCGCCGTCACGGGTCAGTTCCGAGTCCGCTACCAGGAACGCGGGGCTTGACTCAAACTCGGTACACCGCTCACGGATCGCGGGAGGCACGCTGCGCGGCAATCGATCGCGCGGCAGCAGCCGCCCGGTCTTATCGACGGCGCCGGTCTGCACCAGGACCGCTGCAATATCCAGCATGCCCGAGCCGCAGATACCGCTGACCGGTGTGGAGTTGATGGTTGTGAGTGACACCTGGCCGCCGTTCTGCGCGTCAGCCCGGGAACCTTCCGGGTCGAACGAGAATGAGTTTACCGCTCCGTCGACTCCGCCGACACCAAAGCGGATCTGGGCACCCTCGAACGCCGGGCCCGCCGCGGTCGAGCAGGCAGCCAGCCAGTCGACGTTTCCGAGCACGATTTCGCCGTTGGTTCCAATATCGATCAGTAGACTGATCTCAGTGCGCTGCCGCATGCGCGACGCAACAATTGCGGCTACCACGTCGGCACCCACGTATCCGGAGATCCCGGGCAGTGTCGCCACCACACCGTGCGGATTGATTGCGACGTCGAGATCTGCGGCCGCGAGCGATAGAGCACGCGTCGCAACCGGAATGAACGGCGACACGCCGATTGCCGCGGGGTCCAGGCCGGTGAAAAAGTGCAGCATTGTCGTGTTGCCGGCCACCGCGGCCAGGTAGATGTCGCTGACCGCGAGACCGTTGCGCTGCGCCAGTTTCGCAAGCATGGCGTTGATCTGAGCGACAATTACCTGCCGAACGGCGGTTACGCCGTGCTTCTGAGAATAGCTGATGCGTGTCACAACGTCGGCGCCGAACTCGGCCTGTCTGTTGATCTCGGAAAAGACATCGACGGCACGAGCGCTGACCAGATTCACCAGGTAGGCCGCAACCGTGGTAGTGCCGATATCCACCGCGGCGCCCCACAGGGTGGCGGCTGTGTCACCGCACTCAATCGCCACCAGGCAGTCGCAATCGTCTGCGTTGTTTTCTATCAGCGCGGTAACCGCAAAGCCGCCCCGACGCAGGTCCTGCGCGAGTGTCCGCAGCGCGTGGACCGACAAGCGTTGCTTCGCACAACCGCTTGTTCTGAGAACCCGCTCCAGATCGGGGGTCTGGTCGTCGATTGAAGGCGGTGCGAGACGAAGAGCACGCTTGATCAGCGGAGGGTCATTCTGCAGCGGAACGCTGATCAGTGAAGCCTTGTTGAGGGTCTCGGCGTGCCAGCGGGGAATCTCGATCAGCATCCCGTCCGCCGGAACCAGGCGGCAGGCAAAGCGCATCCCCGCCGACAGGCGCCCGGAGGAGAGCAGCCGCTGCTCCATCGTGCTCGGCTGTCCGGGATCGCCGGCGGCCACCCGGACCAGGCACTTACCGCACGTGCCGGAACCACCGCACGGTGCGGCGATCGTAAACCGGCTGTGCTGCAGCACTGCGAGGATATCCGCGGCGCCGCCGATGTCGACCTGGTGTTGTCGGCCGTCCTGTATGACACCGATGGTCCGGTCAGACTTCATGACTCGGTAATGACTCCCTCGTCGAATGACGGTGCTATGCTCTTGCCCGGCTCGATGACCAGGAAACGGTTGTCCCAGTTTCCTTCCACAAAATCGCGCAGTAATTCGGAGCTGCCCAGTTGCTCGTCGTACGCCCAGTCAAGGTAGCGCGATGCGCTCCTGGCCTGCTGTTTGTGTTGCTCAGCGGGTATGTCGGGCCATTCGATGAACGTACAGCGGTTGTACTTCGAAAGCCAGTCCTGCTCCATCTTCATCAGGTAATCGGCGTTATCTTCACCGTACTGCTGACTGTAGTGCTGATAGCTCTCCTGGTAGCGCTCCTTGCCCGGCATCAGGACATTTTCCATCCATCCGCGCGTGTACCAGTACGTGCCCGGATGCTTGTCGAAGTATTGCTTGTAGCGTCTGCGGCTTCCCAGAAACAGCGAGATACAGTCGTGCGCGCGAGGTACTACCAAACGGTACTTGCTGGACCGGAGACCGACGATCGCATTACTGCACAGCGCGTAGCCCAGCAGAATTGCCTCGTAGTCATGCGATCTGGCGTACGGGCTATGGGCCGGCGGCGCTACCTCATTCTCGATTTCGATGATCTTTTGCTGCAGCTTCGCCCGCAGCCCTTCCGGCTGATCGTGATAGCGTTGATCAAGGAATACGGTATCGATAGTATTCCCGGATCGGGCCGCCAGCAGACTCAACTCGCGGAACAGTACCTTGCAGGCGATGATCTTCAGTCGCATCTTCACCCCTTCGGTTGTCCGCCGGACTCGCGGAACCGCCCCGGACTGACGCCGGAGAGCTTCTTGAATACCTTGGTAAAGTAGCTCTGGTCATCGAATCCAACCATGCCGGCAACGTCTATTATCGGTGTGCGCGAGTTCACCAGGAGCGACTTGGCCTTGGTGATTCGGTAGCGATTCAGAAACTCGATGAATGTTGTCTTCATCTCCTCCTTGAACAGCCGACTGAAATAGGCCGGGCTGAGCGAGACGTGCCGCGCGATCTCCTCCAGCGGAATACGCTCGTTGTAGTGTTTCCGGATGTAGGCGATGCTGCGCTGGATTACATCAACGTGTTTTACGTCCTTGAGAATGAACACGCAGTCGGTGAAGCGGCGCATGATCTGCGAGAGCCCGTAGGCGATATCATCCACGTCTTTCATCGTGTATAGCTGCTGCAGGTAGCGGAAGTTGAGTCCGAAGATCTGCTCGTTGTCGGCGCCTCCCTGCAGGGCTGCGCGCGAGAGCAGCACGGCGAGCTCGAGTACGCGCGCCTTGATCACATCGAGATCACGGCCCGACGTAAAAAACACATACCCCAGAATCTCGTTGAGTATCTTCTGTGCCTCGGCTTGATTGCCGTTGCGGATGCACTCGAGCAGCAGAGATTCCTTTTCCACCGGGTAGGCCAGAGTCTCGTCGTTGCTCTGGTCGAGCTGCTTGATATAGTGGATGTACTCGGATATGCGCGAATCCACCACCAGCTTCTCGTACTCTGCCGAAAAGGCCGGCTGATCGCCTTCGGAAAGCAGACAGCCCAGCGCGTAGAGCAGCTCGGAAAGGCTCTTGATGCGCGCCGGATCAACGTACGGCACGTTGCTGAAACGGGCTCTCAGCTCGTCGGGGTCGGGCAGCACCTCAGGAAACATGCGGAAGAATTCCTGCTCAAAAAAGTCCTTCTCATCAACCGCCAGCACCGGTCCGCCGAGCAGGGCACCAACGGTAGATCCTCCGACGACAATCGGCGAGGTCCAGTGGATCAGAGATATGGGGCAGAAGAAGATGTAGCGACCCCCGAAGCGCTCGGCGTGATAGATGCTGTAAAGGTGGGTGTCACGGCAACCGCGTGGCCTGTCCGCCAGCGACTGAAGCTTACAGCAGCCGACACACGGATCGGGGCCGTCACCGGCGCGGAAGAGCGAGTTTCCGTTGCGGTCGAGAATCGAGCAACTCACGCCCGTGGCGCGACTGTAGTCATCGACGCAAGCGACTGCCTTGTCGAAATCGAACAGGGTGCCTTCTGCCTTGATCTGCATGTCTGACCAAGAGTACCTCAAGAAAGACCGTTGTGTAATCGGTGGAGCGCGACGACGTCTGAAACGCGAAAAGTCATCGGCACGGGAGGCACCCGCGCGGTGCCTCCCGTGGTTTTCAGCTGGCCTTTGATTTGCAGTACTCAACGGCGACGTCGGCTGCGCTTGAGGCATCCGGGGCGTAGAGGTCTGCACCAACGGTTTTGCAGAAGCTGTCGGTGACCGGCGCCCCACCCACCATGATCTTGAAGCGGTCGCGAACGCCGTCTTCAACAATCCTGTCCACGATGTTGCGCATTTCCGTCATGGTAGTAGTCAACAGCGCAGAGCACGCGATGATGTCGGCGTTGTGTTCGATTGCCGTGGTTACGAACTTCTCGGCCGGAACATCGACGCCGATATCAATGACTTCAAGCCCCTTGCCCTCCATCATCATCCGCACCAGATTCTTGCCGATGTCGTGAAGATCACCCTTGACTGTTCCGAGGACCACAGTGCCTTGAGCCTTCACACCACTTGTCACCAGGTGCGGTTTCAGTACCGTTATGCCGGCGTTCATCGCCCGCGCGGCGATCAGCACTTCCGGCACGTAGCACTCGTTGTTCTTGAACTTTTCGCCAATGATGCCCATTCCGTCCATCAGGCCTTCCTCAAGGACCGCACGTGGCTCGATGCCTTCGTCAAGCGCCTTCTGCACCAGATCCTTGACTTCGTTTGCTTTGCCCCGCTGCAGTTGCTCCGACAGCTCACTCAGTAGACTCATTGTTTTCCTCCTCCGAGTCGTTGTCACCGCTCATCAAAAGCAGATAAAGTATAAACCGATGAACCCCATCTGTATAAGACAATTTTGCGCTGTATTGCAGAATTCTGCCACAAACGTGCGCATGGTGGCGCCATACCGCGCAGGAGGTACCAAATGACCGGCAGAGAACGAATTACGCTTACTGTGCGGGGCGAACAGACCGACTCGTTGCCGCTCATTCCGATCTCGATGATGATAGCCGCTGATCAGGCAGGCGTTTGCTACAGGCAGTACGTACTCGATGCCGCGGCACACGCTCGGGGCCAGATCGCGTTCGCCGAGCGGTACGATGTCGATCACGTTTCGGCGATTTCGTGCCCGACCACCGAGGCGGCGGACCTCGGAGCTGCCATCATCTACTACGAAAACCAGCCGCCGGCTGTCGACGAAAGTAATGCGCTGCTGCAGGACAAGTCACGGCTGCGATCGCTCAACGTGCCCGATCCGGGCAGCGGTCCGCGCATGTCCAAACGTCTGGAGGTCATCTCACGGTTGAAGACCGAGGTCGGTGATCAGAAACTGGTTGAAGGTTGGGTCGAAGGCCCAATTGCCGAGAGTTGTGACCTGCGCGGCATCAACACCTTCATGATGGATCTCTACGATGACGAAGGCTTTGTGCGCGATCTGTTCGACTTTGTATTCGAAATGGAGATGACCTTTGCGCGCGCGCAGATTGCAGCCGGAGCCGACATCATTGGAGTTGGCGATGCGGCAGCTTCGCTGGCCGGCCCGAAGTTGTACCGTGCCTTCATCTGGGAGTACCAGAAGAGATACGTGCAGACTCTGCACGAGATGGGCGCGCTGGTGCGCTTGCACATCTGCGGCAATACCACACCATTGCTGGCGATGCTCAGGGAAGTTGGCGCTGACATACTCGATCTGGATTCAATGGTGGCGCTGACTGCCGCCCGGCGGGAGACCGGCCCACGGCAACTTCTGTCCGGCAACATTGACCCCGTCCGCGCCTTGCGCGACGGAACACCCGAATCGGTCTACCGGGCGTTTCAGGAGTGCTACGACCAGGCCGGGGGCAGCTGCTACGCGGTAAACGCCGGCTGTGAAGTGCCGCGTGACACGCCGGCAGAGAATATCGATGCTATGCGCCGCTTTGCCCGCGAGAACCGCGCCCGGCCGCTATGAATGTCAGGGCTTCAGGCTGTCCGGCGTCGCCGGCCGCGGCGCAAGCCGGCGTAAACCGGCAGTTGACAGCCGCCTGAACCCGGTATAGTCTTACGCAACGAATCCAACTGTCATCAGGAGGTGCTCAGACCGCGAACCAACAAGCGGAAAGGAAGAACGGAAACCTGTGTGAATCAGGTGCGGGCGTGCCGCTGTGTGCGGATTCGAGGTGCCTCATTGCCACTGTCCTCATGGGATGGGAAGGCGAGACGCTGAATATCCGTTAGCCAGAAGACGATTCCTTTCTCAAAACGAAGCAGTCAACACCGTGCTTCGTTCTCTCACGTACAGGGAATGCGTAACGTAGCCGTGGCGTACCCACGAGCCTGGTGTACCGATCCGCTCTTACCATTCCTTCTGTGTAGCCGCACGCTCATCGCCGCAGGCGGTGGGTCAAAGAAGGAGTACCGTTTCATGAAATTCCGATTTCTTGTATCGCTGCTGGCAGCCCCACTGGCCTTTGGGCCGCTGTCCGCGGCGGCGGATTCGCCACGGGACGACAGGTCGCAGCCTGTGCCGGTTATCGACGTTGTGATCACCGCCGACCGCGTGCTCACCGACATACTGTCTACCGCCGCGCACGTGTCCATCATCACTGCCGAAGACATTCGCCGCTCCGGCGCCACCAACGTGGTGGAGCTGCTGGAGCGCCAGCCGGGCGTCTCGTTTCGCTCGTTCTCCAACGAGGCCCAGGCGCAGGTCGACATGCGCGGCTTCGGCGAAGGCTCTTATGGCCGCGTGCTGGTGCTGGTCGACGGCCGCCGCCAGAACAACCCCGATATGTCGGGCATCAACTGGCTGTCTGTACCTGTCGATGCGATCGAGCGCATCGAGGTCGTGCGCGGCAGCGAGAGCGCGCTCTACGGCAACTACGCTGTGGCCGGCGTTATCAACATCATCACCAGGACGCCTGAGCGGCCGCTGGAGGTAACGGCGTTCGGGTCGTTCGGCAGCTTCATGACCAACCAGCAACGTCTCGGACTCGCCACTGCCGGCCGGCGCGCCCGCCTGCGCGCCTCCGCCGAACACTTTGCGACCGACGGCCACCGCGACCGCAGCGCTTACCAGGCGCTCAATTTCTCCCTCGGCAGCGACCTCGATGTCAGCGACCGGCTCAGCTTGAGTCTCGGCGGCCGCTACGCCAATGTATCCTACGAGTTGCCGGGCGGGTTGACGAAGGAAGAGTTCGAGGATGATCCGGGGCAGGCAGTAAATGAGGAAGATGAGGCGAGCGAGGATCAGTTTGCCGTCGATGCCGGCCTTGATTGGGGGATCGGCGATCGTGCGCACCTTGACCTGGTATTGGGTTACTCGTTGAAGCTTGTCGAAATCGACAACGTAACGTTCGGCAGTTACACGGACGCAAGCCTTCACACACTGACGGGGTCGCCGGCCGTGATTGTGGACTGGGATGCCGGTGCCGTTCCGGTTCGTTCTCGCTTCGGTATCGACGGAAGCTGGGCCTGGCAGGACGGTCGAGGCTACGATTCCGCTGATCGTGACAATAAGATCAATGATTTCAGGCTGGGACAGTGGACGTTCGGTGCCGCGCTCTCAAACACGGTCTATCTGACCGAGCAGTTGGACGCGTCGGCGGCCGTTCGCTATGACCGGAGTGTGTTGTCTGCCGAGAAAGACGACCCCGAAATTGACGAGTCAAAGACGCACCAGGCCGTGGTCTTTGATCTTGGCGTAGTGTATCGGCCGAGTGATGTCTCCAAGCTTTTTGTATCGGGTGGAACGCTGTTTCGTTATCCGTTTCTGGATGAGCAGGCTGATGTCAACTTCGCCAATCAGTTCGAAGATGCACTTGAACCTGAGCGTGGTTTCACTGTCGAGGTCGGAGGTGGGCTCTATCTGTCACGCGCACTTCGGGCGGATCTCAGCTTCTACTGGCTGCAGATGCGTGACGAAATAGCGTACGTTTTTGATCCCGTGACGTTCGAAGGCGCAAACGAAAACTTTGATCAAACTCGCCGCATCGGCGGTGACGTGCAGCTGTCAAGTGAACCCATCGACCAGCTGCGCCTGAGCGCGGGTTACAGCTACGTCAACGCCGTCTTCATCGCGGGCGATGACAAGGGTAATCAGGTGCCTCTCGTCCCCAATCATTCCATCGATGCGGAACTGGGCGTGCGCCCACTTGGCGGTCTCGAGTTCGGACCGGCGATTACCTGCCGCAGCCAAGCGTACCAGGGCGGCGATACCGCGAACGAGTCAGACAAGATCGATTCCTACTTCCTGACCGACGTGTTTGTGCGCTTCCGACCCGAGCGTCTGCCGGGCGATCTGTCGCTCAGTGCCGAGGTAAAGAATCTTTTCGACGTTCGTTACGCACCCTTGGTCTTCTTCGGATCATATTATCCCGCCCCCGGCCGCAGTTTCCGGATCTCGGCGGCGTACAGCTACTAGAGAATAGGAGCCGCGCATGGCACGGGCGAGACGGCGAGATACAGTTGAGCGCAGGCGCATGCGGCAGGCAGTGATAGCCGCCGTGCTGCTGCACCTGTGTCTGTTGCTCGTCGTCGAGTTCGTGCCTTTCAGTGAGCATGCCGGGCAGGGCGGTGACCATCGCCTGACTGTGGTCATGGAGCCGCCCGTCGCTGGATCCGGTTCCGGTGACGGGCCTCGCGCATCGCGCAGCGGGGAGAACGTCCTGCATATCGAGCAAGCGCCTGCGGAGCAGTCGTCAGCAGAAAGAGAAACTGTCGCCAAAGCCGCGCCACCACAGACGGCAGCTGCTGATGCGACCAGCGGTAAGCCCGCAAGGGCTCAGTCCGGCACCGGCGACAGTGAGCGTCTTGCGCGATCTGAGGCAGAGAGTTCCGAATCGAGCTCAAGCGCCGGCACCGGGTTGCCGGACCATTCGCTAGACTCGATGGCCGGCGCAGGCGACCCCGATGGGCCGCTCACCGAAGGTTCGGCCGTCGATGCGCTGGTGGAGGATATCTACCGGCGGTTGCAGGACAATCTGGTCTATCCGATGGCGGCGCGACGACGCAACGTTCAGGGGATCGTGATCGTCCGGATCCAGGTCGAGCCGGATGGCAGTCTCGGCAGCCGCGAAGTGGAAGGCTCCTCCGGCTATTCTATGCTCGATCGCGCAGCGCTGGATTCGCTGGAACGGATATTTCCCATCAGTCATCGCGCCGGAGGGCCGGTAGCGATAACGGTGAGAATCGAATACTCGCTGACCTGACGCAGAGGGATTTCCGTGTGACGCTCGTTACTCGAAGATATGCCGAGCTGGTGCCGCCGCGCGCTACCGCAGTTCCCGCAGGAACTCGACCGCCAGCGCCGCCAGGCGCTCGGTGTTTTCCGGTGAGCGGATCTCTCCGGTTATGACGTGCTGCTCAGGTTCGCTCGAGTCGTGTACCAGGACCAGGTTCTTGGGCGGCCGCGGCGCAGCCGCAGTGCCCCACCGCTCGAAGACCCGTATCGACCAGCGGTAATCGATCACCTGATCGCCGGGAGCCGAGAACTGAATTAACGGAACGCGCAGCGCGCGGTGGTCGATACGTCGGCCATAGGCGACCAGGCTCATCAATGCCGGGATTGCGGTTCCCGGGTAGCGCGTGGTCCAAAAACGCTCGTGCAGCTCGCTGGAAGACTCCCAGTTGAGGTAGTTGGGCAGCAGCAGGCGCGCCAGCTGCACGCCCCACGGTCCGGCGGTAAGCCAGGCGATGCGTGTGGCGGGACCGTAGTTGGGGCTCACCGCCACCAGGGCGTGGATTTGGTCGGAGAACCGTTCCGCCAGCGCTGTCGAAAGCGTTGCGCCGGTCGATGTCGCCACCAGCACGATCCTCTCGCCGATGGCACGGCCGACCGCCAGTGCCTCCAGGGCGTCCTGGTACCATTGCGAAGGAAGCGCTCTACCCATGGCGTCAGGGTCGGTGCTGCCATGGCCGCAGAGGCGGGTATAGAAGAGATTAGCGTTCAGCGCGTCGGCTACCAGTTGCGGAAAAGGGTCTATTTCGCGGCGGCTGGCTGAGAAACCGTGCACGTAAACAACCGCGTAGCACGAGCGCGACGGAGCGCCGGCTTGTCGCCAGACGATTTCCTTTTGAGTGCCCTCGACAATATCCGCATACTGCGCTTCCCGCCATGCCAGCCATTCAACCAGTTCTGCCAGAGAGCCCGGCAATTGCGGCGTGGTTGTCCCGGTGCTGAAGCGAAGACGCGGTCCGAGCAGATAGACGATACCAAGCACGGTGATGACGAAAATGGTGACCAGGAGCACCGTCACGAACGCCTCCCTGCCAGGCGAGCGCGGCTCCGCATCTCGCGCCGACCTCGCGTCTTTCTTTCACGACTGCCACGATAGTATTCGACATTGCGCGCAAAGTCTGTAGCCCTGCGGCTTCCACCGTTGCCGTGGCTGACGCCTTTTCCGGTACCGCTTGCAGGAAAGGCCGACCTGCGTGACGTCTTCAGCACGCGTTGATCGATACTGCGGCAAGACGCCGGACGTGTACCGTACTCGTTGGAAGTTTCTGCCGCGTTCGACGAAGCAGGGTTGAATCTGCAGTAACGGATAGCGGTCGCCGCGCACCAGCGCTCTCTCGGTTTGCCGCATTTCAATGAGACGGCCTAACAGGACTCCTGTTTGCGCCTCATCATAGACGATGCTGTTTTCATAGTAGACTCGCTTCACGCCTGCCCATGTACTCAGCACCGTGGGCGTGCGCTGCGTCCTCCGCTGCCGGAGGTCCTCAGGATCAACGTTGAGTGTCGCGGGGTCCGTTTCGCAAAACATCACTCGTGCTCCGAGCACCTCGTCCCCGGGGCCAATACCGAGGGCGTGGAACGCAGAGTGAAGCGCGGCCTCAGCCGCCTGTGGAATACGGCCCGAAAGTCAGGGAACTGTCGGGCTACCCGGCTTCCACACTGCTTCTCCAGCGCTCGGACTCTCGAAGCCAAAACCGACTCCCCGTGCACCATAGTGCGCCAATGCCTGAATATCAATGGAGCAGTGCCAATAGACGAGCGTGTTTCACTGCTGCCGTTGCACGACGCGGTACCTAACGAGCGCAGGCCGCTGCGGCAATACGGGCTATTTCGCGGTCTATGGCCTCCGTGGCGCCGCTCACGCCAACACCGCCGGCTACCTGGCCTTCCGCCAGCACCGGTTCACCGCCTTCCAGAGCTACGAATGTCCCGTTGGCAGCGCTCAGCATGATGCAAGCCCCAAGACCGGGATCAATGGTTCCTTGCGGCAGCTCGCGACCGGTGGCTGCTCCGGTTACTGCAGCAGCGCACGCCTTCCGCATGGCGATGTAGGACGCGTGCGCGCCGCACGCGTCCATCCGCAACAGTGCCAACGGGTGCCCTCCACAATCGGACACAGCAACGCAGACCGCTACGTGCCTCAACTCAGCTGCCGCCACTGCTGCCCGCAAGACGTTCTGTGCTCCCTGGCTGCAAAGTTCCGTCCTGGTACGTGTCGTGGCCATCATTCTCCCTCCCTCCGTCCTTTTCTCCAGGTCCCGATCAACCACTGTTTTCGGCGTTATAGTTGTCGATAGTCGATGTGCCGCGGCTTTTACCGATTCGCGCGGCCCCGGCAGCCGGCATCTCTGCAGCGTCAGCGGCACGCGTCTGGAATACCCGTCCGTGGCAGCAACGGGTCAGCGATGGTGTTATCAATGACCGCCGCAAGCTCTCCGGGATTCATAATGCCGTTGCGCGCGTACTCAGGGCAACTCACAGTCAAACCCGTGCAGCATCACTTTGATCATCTGCTCGCGATTGTCCGGCTGCTGCGGAAAGAGGATAGCGTCGCTCAACCGTTCCATAGGGAAGCGCTGGGTGATGAATGCGGACGGTTTCACACGGCCGCTGTTTATCAAAGCCATTGCTGTGCTGACGTGATGATCCTCTGCGCTCTGGCATCCCACCAGGCGATACATGTTGTAATGGAGTGCGCGCGGGTCAACACGGACTGGTTCAGACGAAGGGACTCCGCCGAAGAACAGTGCCGTCCCTCCTTTTGCCAGCAGCCGCGGTGCGAGCTCGTACGCCTGGACGTTGCCGGTCACTTCAAAGACAACGTCCGCGCCGCGTCCGCCGGTCAGTTCCTGCACGCGTTCAACTACCGCTTCGGGATCACTGTTGAGAACTGTCTCGTGCGCACCGCACGCCGCGGCACGGCCAAGACGGAACGCACTCAGATCAACGCTGATGCTCAAAGCCAGCGGATAGAGGCCGAGTACGGTAGTGTGCAACAGCCCCATGAAACCGGCGCCCAGTACAACCACTCTGTCCCCGGCGCCTACGGTGCTGCGTTCAAGCGAGTGAACCACGCATGATAACGGTTCAAGCAGCGCGGCGTCGTCGTACGAAACGGCAGCCGCGATACGGTGCAGACGACGCGCGAACTGCTGATGTCGCGAGATCACGACGTACTCCGCCCATCCCCCCGGATATATCCCACCCAGAATGAAATTGTCGCACATGGTTGGGTGGCCACGTTGACAGTAGTAGCAGTTGTGACACGGCACATAGATGTAGACCGCCACGCGATCACCGGGTGCCAGCTCTTTGACCTGCGCACCAACTTCCACCACCTCACCCGAGACCTCGTGTCCCTCCATGAACGGCAGCCCGCGCTGGTCGATGGCGTAATAGCCGTGGCGCGCCATTTTGACGTTTGTCATGCAGAGGCCGACGCGGTGCGGTTTCACGATGACATCGTCCGGGCCCGCAGTCGGTCTATCTAGCTCCAGTATGCCGATCTGATTCGGTATGTTCAGGATTGCCCCCGCCCGCATCGCGTTGCGGCCCCTCTCAGGCATCTGGATTGCCCGCCAAAGCGACCTTCTTCGCCCAGCCAAGAGATCGGCTGACGGCTTCCTTCCAGCCGGCGTACAACTGCTCTCTGGTTTCCTGATTCATGCGCGGCTCAAAGACCCGCTCAAGGCGCCAGTTACGCGAAAGCTCCTCCTTATCACGCCAGAACCCAACACCCAGTCCCGCCAGATAGGCCGCCCCCAGCGCAGCCATTTCGGTAACCGCCGGCCGCTCTATGACAGTATCGAGTATGTCAGCCTGGAATTGCATCAGGAAGTTGTTCTTCGTTGCCCCGCCATCCACGCGCAGCGATGTCATCTTCCTGCCGGAGTCCGCCTCCATTGACTCAACGATATCGCGAGTCTGATAGGCGATAGCCTCCAGGGCTGCTCTGGCAATATGCTGTTGCGAGGTACCGCGCGTGATTCCTACAATCACACCTCTCGCGTACATGTCCCAATACGGTGCGCACAGTCCCGTGAAGGCCGGCACCAGGTAGACGCCGCCGGTATCCGGGACCTGCGTTGCCAGTGACTCGGATTCCGCAACATCGTGGATAATCTTTATGCCGTCACGAAGCCACTGGGTTGAGGCCCCACCCGTGAAAATGACACCCTCCAGCGCGTAATCAACCTGTCCGTCCACGTGCCAGCCCAGGTTGGTGGTCAGCCCGTGCGTTGAGAGTTTTGGTTCGGCCCCGATGTTCATCATCAGCGCCAGTCCCGTCCCGTACGTATTCTTCACCATTCCCGGCTCAAAGCACGCCTGACCAAAGGTGGCGGCGTGCTGGTCACCGGCGTCACCGGCAAAGGGCACTCTGGTGCCGCATATAGCCTCGTCAGTGTAGGCCATCACGCCGCTGGATGGCATCAGCTGCGGCAAGATGTTGTGAGGGATTGTCAACGCATCCAGCAGTTCGCTGTCCCACTCGAGCGAATGAATATTGAGCAGCATGGTTCGTGATGCATTTGAGAAGTCGGTGACGTGGTAGCGGCCGCCGCTCAGCTTCCACATGAGCCAGCTGTCCACGGTACCCATGCAGACTGTGCCTGCCTCGGCCCTGCGGCGGGCATCGGGAACGTTGTCCAGAATCCATTTGATCTTGGATCCCGAAAAGTAGGGATCTATGAACAGACCGGTCTTCTCTCGTACTGCCTGCTCATAGCCGGCCGCCTTCAGCTCTTCGCAGATGCCGGCGCTTCGGCGGCACATCCAGACTATCGCATTCCAGAGCGGCTGACCTGTCTCGCGATCCCACAGGACGGTAGTTTCTCGTTGGCATGTGATCCCGATAGCGGCAACGTCGTCAAGCGAAGCGGCGCACTCCTGCAGAGCGTTTTGCATCAGGCGCCGCGTCCCCTCGTAATACTGTTGCGGATCGTGTTCCACCCACCCGGGGTGCGGATAGATCTGATCGACCTCCTCGTAGCTGCTGGCTGCCGGCCGCCCGTCTCGGGTGAACAGTATCACCCGCGTGCCGGTTGTTCCCTGGTCGACGGCCATGACATACTTCTTGTCCATTCCCATTGCGTGTCGCCTCCATATTGGGCATGATCGGGGCCGCCCCCGGACAATACCGGCCACTCAAAGGTGGCCGGTACCAGCGCTTGCCTTGTGCAGTATTCATATGAGCTCTTCTGCGCTCGCCGCTGCAGACGTCGGGGTTCTACTTTAATCCAAGAAGCCCAAGCACCTCGTCTCCGAGCATTGGATAGTAGCGTTCATCGAGATCCCGCACAATCGATTCCTTGGAGTCGTAGATTGTGATTGGTGCGGCGAACGTCTTCTCCGTCTCTTCCCAGCGGCCTTCGCGATATGCCACTACCAGGTCGGCCATATACTCACCGATGATAAAATGATTTCTGCCGGCGGTGGCCTTCATCTTGCCCTGGGCAACCGAAGCAAGCTCTTCGACAACGCCACCGAATCCTATGACGTCCACCTGATCGAGCATGTCGGCTTCCTCTACCGCGCGTACCACTCCGATAGCCATGGTGCTGTTCATGCCGAGGATCACCTCGACATCCGGTCGCGCAACCAGCAGGTCCTGTGTGGCACGGTAGGCCATCTCACGGTCGAAGTTGGCGAAGTGACGATAGATGATCTCCATGCCGTTGGCAAGATGCAGTTCCTCCGCCGCGCGCTCGGAAGTGATAACACCCGGGATTCCGTGAATCATGGCCATCCTGGTTCCGGCAGGATAGTTCTGAGCCACGTAGTCCGCAACCGCTTTCCCCATGTCGCTGTGGCGGTATGAAGCAAAACGGACCAGATCCTCATTGCCCAAGGGTCGTGCGCCTTCGGCAAACTCCAGATAATCGGTGATGACCAGCGGGGTCTCGTACTCGTCCACGATCATCTCGAATGCGGCATGCTGTACTTCAATGCTCGTGGGGAGCGTCATGATGATATTGGACCCGATTACAAGCATATCCTCAAAAATTGCACGCTGCCCGGTATGATCCGAGAAGCCTCCGGAAGGCGCCCTGAGAACGTAACGATACGGTACGCCCAATGCTTCCAGCCTGTCCTCCATACCACGAGAGTAGAGCAGAAACGAATCGAACCTGTCCAGGTAGGTCGGGATTCCCGCAATCAGTACTTCGTCTACCACCTCGACATCCACAGGCTCCGTCTGCCCTCTCCCAAAGGCCATTTGTGCTGCCAGAACGGACAGCACAACCACCACCAACACGGTGACTTTCATCGATGTGCGCATGTCTTCGTCCTCCTTACTTGCGTAATCTCTCTGATTCGTGCGCTGTCCCGAGTCGTCCGGCCACCTGCCGTACCGCATCCGGCCTGTCCGTCCGTCGGCGCGCCCTGTCTGTTATTCATCGTTCCTCACTATCAGAAGCACCTCCTTTCAGCTTTTTTCGCTCTCTCCGCGCTTATTCGCGGGCCGGACTGAGGCGCGAATCAAGCGCGCGCTACAGTCCGATCTTCTGCATCTCTCTGGCCCTCAGCGTTCTGACGGCTACAACCATGATGAACACAATGCCGATCACTACCTGCTGCCAGAAGAACGAAACACCCATCAGCACCATGCCGTTGCCCATGACCTGAAGAATCACCATTGCCAGTATTGAGCCGAGCATCAGCCCCCGGCCACCCGAAAGCAGCGTTCCGCCCAGCACCACCGCCGCAATGGTGTGTATTTCGTACTCATAGCCGGTGGAGGGCTGCGCGGCGTCCAGCCGCGAGACCGCAATGACCGCTGCAATACCGGCCATCAGGCCGCTGATGACGAATACCAGCCATGTTGTGCGTCTGACCTTGATGCCGGCCAGGCGAGCAGCTTCCCGGTTTCCACCGATTGCGGTAATGTGCCGTCCGGTCTTGGTTTTGTACAGAAAGTAGATTCCCCATATCGAGGTGATCAGAGCGATGACCACCGGAAACGGAATGCCGAGCACGCGCGCACGCGCCACCCAGCGGAAGGAATCCGGAAACCCGAACAGCAGCTCGCCCTCGGTGAATACGTAACCGAGGTTGCGGAATGCGGCCCGTGTGCCAAGGGTCACAATCAACGATGGAACCTTGAACAGAACCACGAACATGCCGTTGATGAACCCGGCAACCGTCCCGACCAGCAGCCCCAGTATGATGGCCGTGATGCCGCCGACCTCCCACCACGCCATGGCAACCCCCATGACCGCGGTTGCCACTCCTACAGTGGCGCCAACCGAGATATCAAGTCCTCCGGTAGTCATCACCAGCGTCATTCCCACGGCCAGACACGTAAAACCGGCAACCTGCACCAGGATATTGACGATGTTGCGCGGCATGAAGAACCGGGGATTCATCATGCCGACAAAGAGTGACATCACGATCAGGATTACAAACAGCGAGAACGTGATTCCAAAGTTTGGGTGGCGCTCGGTAATCTGTTTCCATCTGCTCTGAACCGCGCCCAGTGCGCCGCGTGGTTCACCTTGAGCCGTGCTCATGTTGGATCCTCCTTATGAATGACTCTCCATCACAGTGTTCATGTGGTACCCGCCGCCTGCTGGGCTACAGTCTCATCAGCCTCACGCGCCGTGGCCACACGCAGTACTTCGTCAAGCGAAACCTGATTCTCTACTATCTGCCTGCGCTCATACCGCGCGGCGACGCGTCCGTTTCGCATCACCAGAATCTGGTCTCCCATCTCAAACGCTTCCTCGGCCTCAGCGGTCATGAAAACAACCGCCGCACCGCGCTTGGCCGCCTGAGTCATCAGCTCGAACATCTGAACCTTGGATCCGACGTCGATGCCTTTTGTTGGTTCATTCAGAATGAGCAGACGTGCCTGCGTTAGCAGCCACTTGCCGAAAACAACCTTCTGCTGGTTTCCGCCGCTGAGGTTACGCGTCTGGATTTCGGTGTGGGGAGCGTGAAGCTGCAGATCGGTCATGTACTTCTGGGCAACCTGGTGTTCCCGCTTCTCATCCAGCCGGCCGAAGTGACTGAACTGCGCCTCCAGCGAGGGCAGACTGAGGTTGGTTCGCAGCGACATGAGCTCGACCAGACCCTCCTCATGACGGTTGGCGGTCAGGTAGCCCATTCCGTAGCGGATCGCATCCGAGGGCGTACGAATTGACACTTCCCGCCCGTCAATCATGATGCTGCCCTCGGTGGCCGGCGCACGCCCGAACAGAGTATCGCCCAGTTCATCTTTACCGCAGCCCAGAATTCCGTACAGCGCCACTATCTCCCCGGTACGTACGTCAAAGCTGATTTCGTGCAGCTGCGGTTTGGTTGCACTGTTGCCGATTCTCTGCAGCGACAGGATGACCTCTCCATGGTCAAGGTCTTGCTTGGGGTAACGCCTTCCGAGCTCACGCCCGATAATGTGCTGCGTCAGTTGGGCGTGGCTGGTCTCGGCAAGCCGGCCTTCGTGTACTTTCCTGCCGTTTCGCAGCACCGTTACGCGGTCTCCAACTTCAAACACCTCTTCAAGACGATGACTGATGTACAGAATGGTGATGCCCCGCTCTTTGAGCTTTTTGATAATCTCGAACAGTCGGAACGTCTCTTCTCGAGTGAGACCGGAGGTAGGCTCATCCATTATCAGCAGCCGCGGTTCCTGTGAGAGCGCCTTGCTGATCTCGACAACCTGCTGGTGACTCATGTCGAGCCTGGAGACCAGTGACTTGGGGTTGATATCCACCCCCATGGTGCTGAGGATCTCACGCGCTTTGCGCTCCATTGCATCCCGGTCCACCGGGCGTAGACCGCTGGAGAATTCTCTTCCAAGGAAGATGTTCTCCGCCACCGTCATCTGCTCTACCAGACTGAATTGCTGCTGGATTGCTGCCACGCCGAGTTTGATTGCATCCTGCGGCGACTTGAGTTCGGTGGCATGACCGTTGAACCGGAAGGTCTCGAACGAGTCCGGCTTGGTTGCTCCGCACAGGACCTTCACCAAAGTCGTCTTGCCGGCGCCGTTTTCGCCCACAAGCACGTGAGTTTCTCCCTGCTGCACCGTGAAATCAACGCTGTCGAGGGCTGTGACACCGGGGTAGCTCTTGGTCAGGCCGCGTATCTCGATCAGATTTCCGCTTTCCGCCATTGGCTTCATCTCCTCTACGACACCGGCCGGAACACATCCGGACGGCAGGTACATCCGCGTGGTACTACATTATTGCCAGAACACCACCATCCACTATCAGGGTTTGGCCGGTACAGTAGTTGGAGTCGTCCGTAGAGAAGTAGAGCACGGCCCCTAACAGCTCTTGCGGGTTTCCAAGCCTCCCCATTGGAATGGTATCCACCACACGCTTCTTGAACGCCGGATCCCGCATGGCGCGTTCGGCCATGCCGGTGCTTGTTGTTCCCGGGACCACCGCATTCACCTGGATGTTCCAGTCAATCAGCTCGGCGGCAAAGGACCGGGTGATGGTGAAGATGGCGGCTTTGGTGGAATGATAGGCGCAGAGTCCCGGCTGAGCGGCCAGCGCTCCAATGGAGGAGATGTTGACAATCTTGCCGCGCTTGTTCTGTTTCATGATGGGGATCGCCGCCTGGGAGCAGAAGATGGTGCCTTTGGCGTTTACCGCCATCTGACGATCCCACATCTCTTCTGTGATCTCTTCCACCGGTTGGGCATCAAGAATTGACGCGTTGTTGACAAGCACGTCCAGCCGGCCGAACTGATCCACGGTCCGCTGCGCCATCGTCTCGGCGTCGGCCTTGCTGCTTACATCGGTTGGCACGAAGAGCGCCGTGGCGCCCTCGGCGTTGATACGCTCAGCCAGTTGGGCTCCGGCCTTTTCGTCAATATCGGCGATGACTACTTTTGCACCTTCGCGCGCCATGCCGATAGAGTACGCTTCCCCGATGCCCGCTGCGCCGCCGGTGACAACGGCAACTTTGCCTTCCAGCCTCATGTCGATAGCCTCCTTAACGTCTCCCCGTCTTTCCGGATCAACGATCCGGTCTGTCGCAGACGCGCGGGTGTACATCGTTTGGAAGCCGGTCTTGCTGCGCGCAGCCTGTGACGAGCCTGATCAAATTGCTATTTTTGTAACATCTATAGTCATAATTAAAACATCTGTTACGTTTCGATAATTTTATTATACACCCGGGTAATTACCTGTCAAGCCTTTTCGGATTGATGCCGTGGCGCGAAGAATCGAATCCAGCGGCGGCAAAAACGTCGCCACCGCTGCCTGCGGGCGCAGCGCTGGGGGCGAATGCGTCTGCCGATTCTGCGTACCCAACCCTTACCCGGTTCGTACCGAGGTTGCGATCAAAGCGCGAGTTCCCTGGCGGGACGAGGGCCGCTTGCGCGCGTTCGCACTCTACGCTACACTCTGCTCTCAATGAACGAACGGCAGGAACTCGTTGATGCATTTCGGGCCAAGTTTGGCCATTCGCCGACAGCGGCGGTGCGCTCACCGCTGAGGGTGTGTCCGCTGGGTGCGCACGTTGATCACCAGGACGGCATCGTGACCGGGATGGCTCTGACCGAGAGCGTGAATCTGGTCTTCAGCCGCAACGACCAGGGCTACGTGCGCGTACAGAGCATGGATTTCCCCGACGAAGAGTACTTCCACGTCGACCAGGTTCCGGAGATGATGCCCACCTTCTGGGGCAACTACCTGCGCGGCGCGGTGCTCTCGCTGCAGGGCAAGTACAAGCTGCGCCACGGTATTCACGCCGTGGTGCGGGGCCGGTTGCCGATTGGCGGCCTGAGTTCATCGGCCGCGGTGACCACCGCTTACCTCATGGCGCTATGCGAGGTCAACGAGTTGCCGGTCGAGGCCCACGCGCTGATCCGGTTCAGCCACTGGGTCGAGCGCGAGTTCATCGGACTCAACAATGGGATCCTTGATCAGTCGGCCAACATACTGAGCCTTGACAAGCACCTGATGCGAATGGACTGCCGCAGCGAGGAGTTCGAGATGGTGCCACGGGCGGCCGCGATGCGACCGTTTGACGTGGCGATTGTCTACTCGGGAATCAGCACCACGCTGATTCAGACCGACTACAACAACCGCGTTGATGAGTGCAAGGTCGCTGCCTGGCTACTGCAGGAGCTCGCCGGTCTGCAGGTCAGCCCCTTCAAGCAGGTGAAGCTGCGCGACATTCCGCGCGACGTCTATCTCGCTCATCGCGAGCAGCTGCCGGGACGATTCCGTCGCCGCGCCGATCACTTCTTCAGTGAACTGGAGCGTGTTGAGGCCGGGGTGGCCGCGTGGGCCGGGGGCGACATCGAGAGCTTCGGCAGCTGCATGTTCGAGTCCGGTCAGAGTTCCATAGACCAGTACGAGAGCGGTTGTCCGGAGTTGACTACCATCTATCAGGTTCTGCGGGAATCGCCGGGTGTCTACGGCGCTCGCTTCAGCGGTGCCGGCTACCGCGGCTGCTGCATCGGTCTGGTTGATCCTGACGCCCGCGAGGCGGTCAGGCGCAAGATCGATGCCGTCTACCCGCTGCGCCATCCGCGATACAGCGACGTCTACCGCGTCTTCTTTTCTGACACCGCCGACGGTGCGCGGGTGCAGGCACTTTGATCGCGGTTGTTCTGGCCGCCGGTTACGCCACGCGGCTCTATCCATTGACGCGCGATACGCCCAAGCCGCTGCTCGATGTTGCCGGGCGCACCATACTCGACCGTATTCTGGAAAACGTTGCGCGCGTTGACGGGCTTGATTCAGTGGTGGTGGTCAGCAATGCGCGCTTTTACCGGCAGTTCCGACTCTGGGCCGACGGAGCCGACTACGGCGTACCGCTAGCGGTTCTGAGCGATGGTTCGACGAATAACGGTAACCGCCTCGGAGCGCTGGGCGATCTTCAATATGCGGTGCGGCAGAGCGGTATCCGCGATGATGCGCTGGTGGTTGCCGGTGACAACCTGTTCGACTTCGAGCTTGCGGAGTTTGCCGCCTACTTCAGGGATGTTGACGGCGACTGCATCGCGGTGGGCCGTATCGACGACCCGACGCAACTGAGGCGCACCGGCGTGGTCGAGTTCGATGCTGACGGCAGGGTAGTCTCGTTTGAAGAAAAGCCGGCCCGGCCGAGATCGAGCTGGGGGGCTCCGCCGCTCTATATCTACCGAGCCGCAACGTTGCAGCAACCGCTGGACGATTACCTGCGCAGCGGCTTCAGCGCAGATGCTCCCGGGGCCTTTATTCCGTGGCTGATACGGCGCGGCACGGTGTACGCCTACCGTTTCCAGGGCGCACGCTATGACATTGGCACACTGGAGAGCTACCGGGCGGTGCGGAATCTGTTTGGAGACTGCCGTTAAGCCTGCTGAAGGCCGTCCAATCGGGCAGTGGGCCGGCCGGCGTTACGCCGGCCGGCGGATTGAAGCGCTACAGCGCGATCAGGGCCACGAATATCGGGCCGAAGATGACCGCCACCTTCCCAACCAGCTTAATCAGGATATTCAGCGAGGGTCCGGCGGTATCCTTGAACGGGTCGCCAACGGTGTCGCCAATGACAGCCGCCTTGTGAGCCTCACCGCCCTTGCCGCCGAATTTGCCGGACTCGATATACTTCTTGGCGTTGTCCCACGCTCCGCCGGAGTTGGACATCATAACCGCCAGCAGGAAGCCGGTCAGAAGCGAGCCCACCAGCAGACCGGTGACCGCTTCAGCCCCCAGCGTGAAGCCCAGAATCAGCGGTACCGCGATTACAATAAGGCCGGGCACAAGCATTGAGCGCAACGCACGCCGTGTAGCGATGTCTACACAGGCGACGTAATCCGGCTTGTTTGTGCCTTCCAGCAAGCCGGGAATCTCGGCAAACTGCCGCCGAACCTCGGTGACGACGTCGAACGAACCCTTGCTGACACCGCCGATGGCCAGCGCACTGAACACAAACGGCAGCATGCCTCCAATCAGTACGCCGGCAATTACGGTGACGTTGCGCAAATCCGCGCCGGGAATGCCGGTGACCTCAAAGTAGGTCGCCAGCCACGCCAGTGACGCCAGCCCCGCCGATGCCACCGAGAATCCTTTGCCCAGTGCCGCGGTCGTGTTGCCGACCGCATCGAGCGCTTCACAGCGTTCCCGCACGTTACTGCCCAGCGACGCCATCTCGGCGATTCCGGCCGCGTTGTCGGCAATCGGGCCATAGCAGTCCATCGAGAGCAGCATGCCCAGGTTTATCAGCATGCCCATGGCGGCTACGGCGATACCGAAGAGGCCTCCCAACGCGTAGGCAGAAACGGTGGCCAACATGACAAGAATGACCGGCAGGACGGTACTCATCATTCCGGTACCCAGGCCTTCGATAATGGTAATGGCCGGGCCGCTCTGCGAGGAGCGCGCAATCAGCTGTGCCGGGCGGTGGTCCGCGGATGTGTAGTACTCGGTGACGACAGAAATCAGGAACCCGGCTACAAGTCCCGAAACCAGTGCCCAGAACACGCTCAAGTCACCGACATAAGTGCGGATGATCACGAAACTCACCACCAGCATCAGCAGATTGCTGACGTACACGCCGGTGTTCATAGCCTTCTGTGCCCCGGCAACTTCCTTCTCGAAGTTGTCCTCCACCGCTTTGGGGCGCACCATGAGCACGCCTACCACTGAGACAAGCAGGCCGACTCCGGCCAGCAACAGGGGAACTTTGATTCCCTGCTCCTGTCCCAGGGTTGCGACGCCCAGCACCATTGCTGCCGCGATTGCGGAGACGTATGACTCGTAGAGGTCCGATCCCATGCCCGCAATGTCGCCGACATTGTCACCGACGTTGTCCGCGATCACCGCGGCGTTGCGCGGGTCATCCTCCGGAATACTCTGCTCGACCTTGCCCACCAGGTCTGCGCCGACGTCCGCGCTCTTGGTGAAGATGCCGCCACCCACACGCAGAAACAGCGCGACTGCCGAAGCTCCGAAGGCAAAGCTCAACGTTATGTAGGGATCGTTGAACAGAAAAGTGGTAATGGCCAGTCCCAGCAAACCCAGACTGACCACCGAAAACCCCATCACGGCACCGGCCGAGAACGCCACCTTGAGGCCGGCTTCCCACGCGCGGCGGCTGGCGTTGGCGGTTCGCACGTTGGCGCGCGTGGCGGCAGCCATGCCTATGTAACCCGCCAGGGCCGAGGTCAGCGTACCGAAGATATACACAATGCCGGCCAGCGGCCGCGGTTCGATAAAGATCGCCAGCACGACGAACATGATCAGAGTGAAGATCGCCAGAATGCGGTACTCGCGGCTGAGAAACGCTCGAGCCCCCGAGCGTATTGCCGCGGCAATCTCGCTCATGGCCTCGGTACCTTCCTCCTCACGCAGAATGCGCCGCAGCAGGTACCAGACAAAGGCCAGACCCGATACACCGCAGGCCAGGATAACGATGCGTAAGACTGCTGATTGCATAACTCCTCCTCGTTGCAAATTGCTTGCGGTCTATATGGCACAACCGGGGTTCAACCTCGTGTGTTCCGATGTATGCCAGTCCGCAGAAATCAGGGATTGCCCGATTGTAGCACGGTTTTGGCGGTACGTTGACCGCAAAGTGCAATCGTGCTAAATTCTTCTGACATCCACGGCATTATCCACCCGCATCCCGATTGTCTTCTTAACTGGTAGCCGCCGTGGGGGAGAGCGCGATGAAACGTAAACAGAACGACTCAACGGTGCGTAAGCTGCGTTACTACACGCTGCGCAATATCGAAAGTCACGACCGCTGGAACAGTATTCCCGCGGACATTCGCGCGGCAATCCGGGTTGTGGGTCACGTTCTGCCGTTCCGGGTCAATGATTACGTTCTGGAACAGCTGATAGACTGGGATGCAATTCCACAGGATCCGATCTTCCAGCTGGTCTTTCCGCAGCCCGGGATGCTCTCGGAGTCCGATTTTCGGCGCGTGGCTGACGCGCTGCAGCGTCACGGTGCCGCCGATGAGCTCGATCGGGTCGTACACGAGGTGCGGATGGGTCTCAATCCCAATCCGGCCGGCCAGATGGAACTCAACGTGCCCATCGTAGAAGGCAATCCGATTCCCGGTGTTCAGCACAAGTACCGCGAGACCGTGCTCTTCTTTCCGGCCGCCGGGCAGACGTGTCACAGTTACTGCACGTTCTGCTTTCGCTGGCCCCAGTTTGTCGGTATGCCGGATTACAAGTTTGCCGCGCGGGAAACCGAAGACCTGATCGCGTATCTCGATGAGCAGCCCCAGGTCACCGACGTCCTGCTGACCGGGGGCGATCCGATGGTGATGTCGACCGATGTGCTGCGCCGCTATCTGCAGCCGCTGCTGGATGACGGCTCGGAGATGCCGAACACGATCCGTATCGGCTCCAAGTCCCTGGCCTACTGGCCGGCGCGTTTTGTTACCGACGATGACGCCGATGACCTGCTGCGTTTCTTCGAGCAGATAGTGGCATCGGGGCGCAACCTGGCGTTTATGGCGCATTTCACCCACGACACCGAACTGTCTACGCCGGTCGTGCAGGAGGCAATCCGGCGCATCCGTTCAACCGGCGCGATGATCCGTACGCAGTCACCAATTGTGCGCCACATCAACGACAGCCCTGACGTGTGGCGCCGGTTGTGGCGTGAAAGCATCAGGCTGGGCATGATGCCGTACTACATGTTCGTCGAGCGCGATACCGGTGCGCGCGACTACTTCTCGGTACCGCTGGTGCGCGCCTGGCAGGTGTACCGTGAGGCCGCTGCCGCGGTCTCCGGCCTGGCGCGTACGGTGCGCGGACCGAGCATGTCGACACTCGCCGGCAAGATAGAGATCCTGGGAACGAGTTTTGTGGGCGATGAACAGGTGCTGGTGCTGCGCTTTCTGCAGGGCCGCAACCCGGACTGGACCTATAAGCCGTTTTTCGCGCGTTACGATGAGAAGGCCACCTGGATCAACGAGCTCAAACCCGCCGGGACGGCTGAACGCTTCTTCTTCCAGGATGAGCTGCAGGCCTTGATCGACGCTGACCGCCAGTAATTATGGCGGTGCGCACGAGGTATTCTGCTGATGCCGGCGCAGCAGACGCATCAGGTCCGCCAGATGCGTGGCTATGAATATGCCGATGTACGAGCACAGGATCAGCCCTAGTGCCACCGCCAGGGTTGCATCGATACGGCTGCCTGGTACGCGCCGCAGGCCGGTAAGCGTCGCGCTGTAGGGCAGGGTCATCATTCCTGTTACGATCAGCGTGCCGCTCACAATCCACTTGGAGTAACCAGACCAGAATAGTGTGCGTCTGCGTTCGTGCGCCTGTGCCCGCCGCCGAACCGATCGCATGATCCGTTCAGTGAGTCCGCCGTCGGCGATTGACTTCGGCTCCCAGCCGGGCTGCAACGCGAGGGCCTGCTGCAGGCGCGCGAACTCTGCATTGCAGCGCGGGCAGGATCGCAGGTGTGTCGCGGTGCGTCCGGTCGGCTGCCTGCCGTTGTCCAGTGCCAACACGCGCTTCATGGTTGTGTCACAGTTCATCGTACTCCTCCGCAACGCTCCCGGCCAGCCGCAGCCGTAGTCGCTGCTTGGCCCGCAATACATGTGACTTCACCGTATTGATCGGCAGGCCGGTGGTTCGGCTGACCTCGCCGTAGGTAAGATCGAAAAAGAAGAACAGGTCGACGCAGGCCGCCGCGGGCTGCGGCAATTGCGCCACTGCCCTGCGCAGCTCGTTGTTCGCGATTCTGCGCAACGCAGCCGTCTCCGGATTGCTGCGTTGATCCGGTGTTTCGATCTGCTCCACGAAATGGTGAACCTGCCTGCGGCCGATGCGATCCATGCCGTGGTTGTACGCTATCCGCATCAGCCACGAGTAGAATCGTCCGGTGCGTCGGTACTGGCGCAGTCGCTCGAACGCCTTCAGAAAGACCTCCTGCACGTAGTCCTGCGCGTCCTCGCTGCTGCGGTGGAAGCGTTTCCCGAGCCGATAGACTTGCCGCTGGTAGCGGTCGACCAGCAGCCCAAAGGCGTTGGTGTCTCCTGACAGTACTCGCCTGATCGCCGCGAGGTCGGGATCCACGCCTCCCGCGGTCACCGGCTACTTCCGCCTCAAGCTGCCTCGGATAAGGCAGAACAGCAGCAACCCGGCGCCTAGCGCCAGCGGGATGAGCCCTCCCAGCAGCACGTAGGAAACGCCCTCCATTACGGCGAAGAACAGCGTCAGCACCGCGCCCACGGCGGTTGTCAGCAGCCCGGCCAGCAGTGCGTAAGCATCCAGATCGAACTCGCCCGGCGGGGCGATTCCCTGCTCGATCAGCCGCATCTTCTGACGGTGGCTCCACAGGAGAAAGAAGAACGCTATGGTAGCGCCCATCACAATGCCCACAATCGGGATAATCGAGATAATAATCTGCGCGGCGGCGGTCGACGGAATGGATTGCATATCTGCTCCTTGCGGTGTGGGCGTGTTGCATCACATTCTACCATCGACGTCGTGCCGCGGGAACAGCGAATCGGTCACCTTCATGTAGTGATGGCCCTGAATTGCCATTGTGAAGATGTGCACGATGCGGTCCGGTCGGCGCAGCAATGAGCGTATCATGAACCGCAGATAGTGCGGGCCGTAACGCGAAAAACTCTGGCGCAACAGCGAGTGGGTGGCGCCGAGCAGCTCGCGCCACCTGATCCTGGCCGCGCCACGGTCCGAGCGCCGACGCGGGGGCAGAAGTTCCAGCAGTTGCCTGCAGCGCGCAAAATAGCGCGACGGCGAGTAGATCGTGCGCAGCACGCGTCGATAGCCGTCGCGGATCAGCTGCTCGGGAAGCAGTGGAACGAAGTTCATGCGATCGGCGCTCAGGTTGTTGCCGTTGGAGTCGTCGCGCAACCGCTGTTCCTGTTGCAGCCGATGGTAGAGGCGGGTCTGCGGCAGCGCCATCAGCAGCCCCACCATGGCGGTGGGGATTGCCAGCTCCTGCACAAAACGGATCTGGCGTTCGAAGATCTGCGGCGGGTCGCTGTCGAATCCGATGATGAATCCACCGGTAACCTCGATTCCGCTGCGCTGGATCGCCCTGACGCTCTCGACGATGTCACGACGCAGGTTCTGGCGTTTCCCAACCGCAGCCAGCGACGTTTCCTCCGGGCTTTCCAGTCCGACGAAGACCATCCGAAACCCGGCGTCAACCATCAGATCGAGCAGTTCGCGGTCGTGCGCCAGATCAATGCTGGCCTCGGTGCACAGGTTGAACGGGAAGCCGTGCTGTCGCTGCCAGGCCACCACCGATCGTAGCAGTTGCTTGGCGCGCCGATGGTTGCCGACAAAGTTGTCATCGACGATGAACATCGAGCCGCGGAATCCCGTGTCCCGGGCGGCTTCCATCTCGGCAATGAAGCGCTGCGGTCGTTTGGTCCTGACCTTTCGGCCGAAGAGCTGGATGATGTCGCAGAATTCGCAGTCGTACGGACAGCCACGTGAGAACTGGATCGGTACCGTGTCGTATTTTGCCATGTCGAGCAGATCGAAACGCGGAATCGGCGTGGCGTCCAGACTCGGTCGGCTGGTGCTCCGGTAGCGCGCCGCGGGAAGCCCTGCTGCGTAATCGTCGAGGAACTCCCGGAAGCTCTCCTCGGCTTCACCGAGGATCAGGTAATCGACGCCGTCGATCTCATCGGGATTGGCGGTAGGGTAGGGGCCACCGGCGGCGATTGCGGTTCCCAGCCTCCGACAGCGCGCTATCACCTCCTGCATCGACTGTCTCTGTACGATCATGGCCGACAGCAGCACCAGATCGGCTGCGTGGATGTCATTGTCGGTGAGCGTTTCGACGTTCATGTCGACGATTCGGCAGCCGTATTCGGCCGGCAGCATCGCCGCAACCGTTGCCAGACCGAGCGGCGGCATCAGCGCACGCTTGCCGACAAATCGCAGCGCGTGACGGTAACTCCAGTAGGTCTCCGGAATGCGGGGATAGACAAACAGAAACCGCTTCCGGATGTGCTCGGTGTGCATGGCATCCTCCTGTATTGACAGACGGGTTCCCTGTGAGCAGGGTTGCACCGTGCCAGGAATTTGGCGGCAGGCGCGGCGCGCCGGTCAGCGCGCTCGACAGAGCCCCTGTACGGCTGTATAATCCTGGGATTAATTGCATGCAACAAGGAGGACGGTACGGCTGGCAGGACTGACCGCAAGGTTACGGTGTACGATATCGCCCGCAAACTCAACATGTCGGCCAGCACGGTCTCGCGCGTGCTGAACAACTCCAACCTGGTTGGAATCGAAACGCGCGAGCGCATCATCAGAGTTGCTAATGAAATGGGGTATCACAAACGCACGATTCGCCGCCATCGGCGGCGCGCGATACTCAACGTTGCACTGTTTCTGCCGTTCGGCACCGACAACCATCTGCACCTGTTCTACGATACGGCCGAGCTTGTTCACGCGCTTGATTCCGGTTTTGGCGACGTGCGCGCCAACATCATCTCGGTAGTCAACGGACCCAGTGTGCGGCTCTTTGACCACAAGAAGATGGGTGACATAGACGCGTGCGTCTTTGGTTTTACCTCTCCGAGCCCCGAACTGCTCGACGTCATAGATTCGCGCGACATACCGGTGGTTCTCATCAACCGCATTGACAGTCGGCGCAACTACGTCGTGTCGGACCACGCGGCGGGAATGGAACTGCTGCTCGATGAACTCATCAGGGCAAACCCCGACGTTCGCCCGTGCTATCTGGGGTTTCCGGTCGTGCCGCAGGTTTCCGAACTGCGCCACCGGGGATTGCTGAAGGCCGCCCGACGGCGGGGGATAGACTTTGGCGGCGGGGACGTGCGCAACTTCAACGCTATCAGCGAGATTGCGCCGCGGCAGATCGAAGCTCTCTTGCAGCGCGGTTACGACGCGCTGGTGTGTTTCAACGACGTGATGGCCGTCTACACCTATCAGTGCGCTCTGCACATGGGTTTGCGGATACCGGACGATTTCTCGTTGACCGGATTCGACAATTCTCCGGTTCGCAGTCTGATTTCGGATCCGGTGCTAACCGTTGACCTTGCCGTACCGGAGCTCGGCTACCAGGCCGGCAAGTGGCTGCGGGAAACCATTATTGACAAGACCGATGCATCGCTACGGCTGCACGTGCCGGGAAGGTTGATTGCCGGTACCACCATCGGGCGTCCGCGGCGCCGCGGACGGGCAGCTGCACAGGCAGGAGGAGCCAGATGATTAACGCTGACCAGCATTTGAAGCCGGCCGATCTACAACCGGCACTGAACCGGTTCTTTGCTCTGGCCGCGGGCAAGATCCGCGCGCTTGATGCGCGCTGGAATCCGCAAGACGGTACGCCGGTATTCACCGTGGACGGCAGGTACACCTCTCGCGGATGGACTGAATGGACGCAGGGCTTTCAGTTCGGCAATGCCATCTACCAGTTCGATGCCACCGGGGACCAGCAGTTCCTGCAGATCGGGCGGCGGGCCACGGTTGAAGTAATGGCTTCTCACGTCAGCCACATGGGCGTCCACGATCACGGGTTCAACAATGTCAGCACCTACGGTAACCTGCTGCGCCTGATGAGCGAAGGCCGGATTGCCGAAGATCGCTGGGAGCGGGAGTTCTACCGGCTGGCGCTCAAGATCTCCGGAGCGGTTCAGGCAGCTCGCTGGACACCCACGGCCGATGGACTGGGATTCATCCATTCGTTCAACGGACCTCATTCGCTCTTCTCCGATACAGTCCGTTCGTTGCGGATGCTCGCGCTGGGGCATCGCTTCGGGCACGTGCTGATGGGCGAGCAGGATCAGAAAGTCTCGCTGCTGCTGCGATTTCTGCAGCACGCCGAGGCAACCGCCAGGTACAACGTCTACTTCGGCCGGGGACGTGACAGCTACGACGTGCGCGGGCGCGTAGTCCACGAATCGATCTTCAACGTGCACAACGGCGTCTACCGCTGTCCCTCAACCCAGCAGGGCTATTCCCCGTTCAGTACCTGGACACGGGGTCTGGCATGGGTGCTGTGCGGGTATGCCGAAGAGCTCGAGTTTCTGGCAACCGTTGATCAGCGGGAGATCGCGGCAGCCGGCCTGGCCGACCTTCCCACCAAGGATGCGGTGATCGAACGCTTCATCCAGACCGCCACCGCCGCGGCCGACTTCTTCATTGAAAACACTCCCACCGACGGCGTTCCCTACTGGGATACGGGAGCTCCTGGACTTGCCAGGATGCCCGGCTATCTCGACCGGCCCGCCGACCCCTTCAACGACTACGAACCGGTCGACAGCTCGGCGGCCGCCATCTGTGCTCAGGGCTATCTGCGTCTGGGGCGCCATCTGAGTGCGCACGGAGACCGCGCGGCGGGATCACGCTACGTTCAAACCGGTTTGAGTATTGCACGGACGCTCCTGGCCGAACCGTATCTCTCGGTCGATGCGTCTCACGAGGGTATGCTGCTGCATTCGATCTATCATCAGCCCAACGGTTGGGATCATGTCCCGCGTGGTCGCAGGATTGCCAGTGGTGAGTCGTGCATGTGGGGCGATTACCACCTGATGGAGCTTGCGGTCTACCTGCAGCGCCTGGCCGCGCAAGGCCCCTATCTGACGTTCTTTGGCGTGTAAGGAGCCGCTACCATGAACAACGCTGCAGCAAGTCGAACAAAGATCATCAGTGCCGAGCGCGCGGCGGAGCTGATCACCGACAACGCCGTGGTGAGCGTCAGCAGCTCGAGTGGACTGGGCTGCCCCGACAGCGTGCTCTCGGCGCTGGGCAGGCGGTTCCGCCAGACCGGCTCGCCTCGCAACCTGACGACCATCCACCCTATTGCCGCTGGCGACATGTACGGCATTGACGGGATCGATCACCTGGCACAGGAGGGGCTGCTGGCGCGGGTGATCGCCGGATCCTACCCTTCGGGTCCGTCCAACCGCCAATCTCCCAGAATCTGGCAGATGATCCGCGATAATACGGTGGCGGCCTACAACGTGCCCAGCGGCGTCCTGTTTGACATGCATCGCGACGTGGCCGCCCACCGCCCGGGCGTACTTACCATGGTAGGTATGGACACCTTCGTCGATCCGCGGCGCAACGGCTGCAGGATGAACGATGCGGCGGTCGAGGACATCGTTGAGCTGGTAGACTTCGCCGGGTGCAAGTGGCTCCATTTCCGCAACTTCGCCCCCGACTGTACGATCATCCGCGGAACAACCGCCGATGAACGCGGCAATATCTCGATGGAGCACGAAGGCGCCTATCTCGGTGTGATCGAGCAGGCGCTCGCGGCGCGCAACAACGGCGGCATCATCATCGCGCAGGTCAAGCGGATTACCGAGGCGTTCTCGATTCCGGCCCAGCGCGCCTACGTCCCGTCGACCCTGGTGGACTACGTCGTGGTCGCGCCCGACCAGATGCAGACTACCGAGACGCTCTACGATCCGGCGATCAGCGGCGAGGTGCGCACGCCGATCTCCTTCTTTGAGCCGGTGCCTGAGAGTATAGAGAAGATCATCGCGCGCCGTGCGGCGCTGGAGCTCGCCGCGGGCGATACAGTAAACCTGGGATTCGGTATCTCGGCGCTGGTACCGCGGGTCTTGATTGAAGAGGGCGCCGCCGGGCGCGTCACCTGGGCCATCGAGCAGGGCGCCACCGGCGGCGTGCCGCTAACGGGCTTTGCCTTTGGTTGCGCCGTGAACGCCGAAGCGATCCTGGCTTCGCCGTACCAGTTCACCCTTTTCCAGGGCGGCGGCATCGACGCTGCACTGTTATCCTTCATGCAGGTTGACAGCCAGGGCTGCGTCAATGTGTCGAGGCTGGCTGCCATGCCGCACGTCACCGCCGGCTGTGGAGGTTTCGTCGATATTGTCACCGCGGTGCGCCGCATTGTGTTCTGCGGCACGTTCACCGCCGGTGGTCTGGACGTACGCATCGATGATGGGCAGCTGAATATCGTGCGCGACGGCAAGGTGAACAAGTTTGTGCCTCAGGTCGAGCACGTCACCTTCTCGGGAAACCAGGGCCTGGCCAGACGGCAGGACGTAACCTACGTAACGGAGCGCTGCGTCATCAAACTGCGCCCCGAAGGGCTGACCGTCACCGAGATCGCGCCCGGCATAGACCTGCAGGCGCACGTGCTGCAGCGCTCCGATGCTCCGTTACGGGTGGCCCGCGAACTCAAACCGATGGATGAGCGTCTGTTCCGTTCGGGAGCCGTCGGCTTGTACGGCGACGCATGATAGCGCGGTGATAAACCGGGGGGCCAATGTCTGATCCACAGCAGGAACCGAAAGTTCTCTTCTCGCGCCAGGGCAGTGTGGCACGCATAACGCTGAACCGTCCGGACAAGCTCAACGTCCTTGACAGCGAGATGCTCGATACCATCGAGCGTCTGGTAAGCGAAATAGACCGCGACGGAGATTGCCGCGGCGTGATACTCGGTGCCGCCGGTGACCGGGCGTTCTGTGCCGGTGCCGACATCAAGGCGTGGGCCGATCTGCCGCCGCTCGAGATGTGGCGCTCGTGGACGCGCCGCGGCCACGAGATCTTCGAACGGTTTGAACGGCTGCTGCAGCCCACGGTCGCGCTGATCGACGGAGTAGCCTACGGCGGCGGGCTCGAGCTGGCTCTGACGTGCGATCTGATCCTGACCACCGGGAACAGCCGTTTCGCCTTTCCCGAGGTCGGCATCGCGGCAATACCCGGCTGGGGCGGCACGCTGAGGCTGGCCGAACGCGTCGGTGTTTCGCGCGCCAAGCAGATGATTTTCACCGGCGAGCCGATCGCCGCCTCAATTGCCGCCCAGTGGGGGCTGGTTAACGGATTGTACGACGATCGTGAG
Organism: Spirochaetaceae bacterium; assembly: GCA_007693945.1. Classification (GTDB taxonomy): domain Bacteria; phylum Spirochaetota; class Spirochaetia; order DSM-27196; family PWMO01; genus PWMO01. The sequence continues at coordinate 25,707 of RECP01000063.1, read as the reverse complement.
GCCATGGAGGCCGGCGCTTCGCAGTTGCTCGATCGCATCGCGCAAAACGCACCGGTGGCGGTCGGTGCGGCAAAGCAGCTGCTGCGCACGCACCAGCAGAGCCGCTGGACCGCCGGCGCGATGGAGTCGATTGCCGGCGGCTTGAGCGCGCTGACGCACGACGGAGCCGAGGGCGTTGCATCGTTTCGTGACAAGCGTCCGCCGCGGTTCCAGGGCCGCTAGGTGTGAGGCGATACGAGACGTGATCAGTATCCCAGGCCGAGCGAGCTCAAATCGCCGGTCCGTACCGTTCCATCAGTGATTTGAAACATGCCCGGGAAACGCTCGTCCCAGCCGTGATTGCCGGCCGGACAGTACTGTCTTCCGTTGCCTTCGATTGCCGTAATGGTCGGGATACGAGCGGCCAGGGACGCGGAATGCAGAAAGGAGCGCCCGATACAGGTCAGGTCCTGAACGCACAGGAACAGCTGATACTTCTGAGCGGCGGCGCCCATAAGTAATGCTTCAGTGTGGCCTTTACACGCTTTGAGCGCAACTCCCGAGTAGCCCTGCTCCCGTGCCAGCAACAGACTCTCGAGATCCACCAGCGACTCGTCAATCACCACGGGCTTGATCTTTGCCGCCTCGTGCATACGGTTTTCGGGGTTGGACCTCAGATCGCGGTGCGTTGGTTGCTCGATGTACTGCACGCGATCCAGAGCCTCCGGGGATTGCTGCTGGAGCTGTCGCAGGAATTCAAGCACGTAGTCCACACTGGCACACTTCTCATTGAAATCCAGCGAGTACCACCATTGCCTGCAACCACGCTGCCTCTGGGCCTCGCCGGCCACGCGCTCAACGCCGACCACCCGATCCAGGTCCCACTTCAGATCGTCGCCCGCCAGTTTGATCTTCAGATGAGTCAGTCCATCAGCCACAATCCATTGGCCGAGCGTTTCGGGGAGTCCGTCGCGGACCGGATTCAGCAACTCGGCCTCACTGAGCGCGTCCAGCGCGCCGACCAGGTGATACAAAGGCATCCGCGGCCTGGGTTCTCGCAGCGTGTAGCGGTCGAGATATTCACCGCCAAACTCATCGGTCAGATAAGCCGCCAGGTCACGGTTGGCAAACGACGCCCCCAGCACGTTGTACGAGTTCTGGTCCAACGCCATCCCGTAGGCGTCGTGAATCGCGGCCTCCAAAGGACTGGCCGCGACCAACTGCGCCAGGCGGGGCATCGGCTCGGAGATTGCCAATTCGGCGACGGTCCGGTCGGCCGCCGCCTGATACTCGGACGCCAGGTCGTGGGTGATCTCCAACGGATGTCCGGCTTCACGGTAATCGTTGGCGACGACTGCCAGGCGTTCGCCCACCCGGACCATGGCCGCCAACGTATGGTCACTCGTGGATGTCTGGCTGGGCCACGCCCAGACATTGCCCATGGGCATCGAACCGTAACCCCGGGCACGCCGACCGTCGCGCGTCTCGACGTCGACCGTGACGTCCAGCAGTACGACGTCAATCACCACCCGCCCGCCAAACTTGATCGGAACACGATAGTCGATACGCTGCGTTGAGATTTCCACGCCCTTCAAGTGCATATCCGTCGGTTTGCTCATCGTTGACAGGCTCCTTGTGCGACTCGCCGTACGCCGGACTGCATCCTCGGTGCGTCAAGCCCCTGCCGATGCGGCCCGGACAGGACTTCAGACCGGTTGGATCAGCTTCGACAGCTGTGTCGGCTTTGCTGTCCGCAGAACGGCGCGGCCGCCGTCATGCTGTTCATCCGTTCACCCAGCAGCAGATCCGGTGCGTGCTGCAGCACCAGTACCGCCGCGCCAACCGCGGCCGCATCGGCGCCGAGCTTTGCGGTTGTAATGCTCGCGGCCGAAAGCGGATAGGTCATTGCGCGTCTTCGCGTCTTGCGCCTGAGCATCTCCACGAAAAGCTCGCTTCCGGCGCCCGACTGTCCGCCGATTACAATCATCTCGGGGTTGAACAGGTTCACCAGATTGCCGACGGCTACCGCGAGGTGCTCGGCCGCCTCATCGAGCAGCTCGCAGGCGAGCTCATCCCCTGCTTCGGCCGCGGCAAACACCGCCGCGGCATCGAGCGCTTCAAGCTGGCTTCCAAACCGCTCGAACAGCAGCCCGTGCTGTGCCTCACGCAGGCGCACGCGGGCGCTCCTGGCGAGTGCGGGGTCGGAGACCAGCTGCTGTAGACAGCCGCGATTGCCGCAGGGGCACAGCGGGCCGTCGGGTACGACCGTCACGTGGCCCAGCTCGCCTGCGCTCGAGTTGGTACCGGCATACAGCTCGCCCCGGTGAATGATACCGCAGGCCACGCCGGTGCCAATTGCGATATAGATCAGCTCCTGGGTGCCGATCGCCGCACCTCGCCAGTGCTCTCCGAGCGCGCCGACTTTGCTGCGATTAGCGAGGTACACTTCAAGGCCGATTCGTTCTTCGAGCATCGTCTTCAGGGGTACCCCGAACCATCCCACGTCGGTTGCGCTCTGGATGATTCCACTGCGCATATCGACGAGCCCGGGTGAACCAACCCCCAGTGCCGGCAGGATTCGCCGGGTGCGCGTGCGTTGGATCAGGTTTTCCACCGCGCGCGCCAGCGCCTCGGTGGCGGCCTCGGCGCTGCTGCCGGGTATCTCGATCTGCTCACGATCAAGCGGTGCGGCATCCAGATTGGTAAGCACCACGCTCCACTGGTAATCGCGCATACGCGCGCCGAGCGCGCAGACCGCATCGGGACAAAACTCGAGCACCACCGGCGGCCGGCCGCCGGAGGAGGCGCCCAGACCTGCTTCCCGTACAATGCCGGCCTGCAAGAGGCTGTCGATCAGAAGGCTTACGGTCGCACGGCTCAAGCCGGTGAGGTCGGCGAGTTCAGGCCGCGAGATGGTTCGCGCATGACGCAGAATTTCGAACACCCGGGCGCGGTTGATCTCTTTCAGCAGTTCGGGCTGTCCAATTCGCGGGTTCACGTCGCACTCCTCGGAAACAAGCACCGGCTGTGACTCGGCGAAGCGCGGTCACGGCTCCATTTGTGCTATCGCCGGTACGGCCTTCACACTCAGATCATAGCGATAAGCGATAACTTCTGCAACACAAAGAACAAATGGCGAGACCGGATGCCGATACTATAGAGTTTATGAACTAAATATTGTTTATGGACCCTGATCGGCGCCCTGACGCTACATTACTTTAACTGTAACATTGACAAAGTACAGACTCCGAGCTACGATTATCGCCAATGCGGGGCTCAGGGTCTCGAGCAAACGCGGAGATGCAGGCATAGTTGAAGAGATCCGACGACAAAGCGGCGGCGAGTCCGGGCCGCCGAAGCAGGAAGCCCGGTATCCAGAAATGGTCTGCAAATGCTCGGCCGGTGTGGCCGGGTGGAAAACGCAAAAAAAGGAGTTGCTTGTGATGAGAATTCGAAATCTATTGCTTGTTGGTCTTCTGGCAGTCGTTGTGATTGCGCCCGGCTTTGCGCGGGGTGAAACGGAAGAGGCGTTTCTGGGAATATCCGGCGGGCCCACCGGCGGTTCGTTCTATCCCGTGGCGGCCGGCATTGCCAAAGTCATAGAAGACCAGGTACCCGGCGTGCGCGCCAGTGCTGAATCCACCGGCGGTGGAGTGGAGAACGTCTCCCTGCTGGCGGCCAGGCAAACCGATGTAGGTATCGTCACCCTCGATGCGTTGTACGACGCCTATGCCAACAGGGGCGCTGATCACCTTCGCATCCTCAGCTCGGGGGTATTGTACAACCAGCTCTTGATCGTGCGTGCCGACTCGGACATCCGCAGCATCGCCGACCTTCGCGGCAGGCGCGTCAGCTTCGGCCCGGCCGGATCATCCGGTGTGGTGATGTGGGAGGCGGTATTCACGCTTCACGGCCTGCACGAGGGCGACTACATCTCCGATTACCTCTCGTACACCGACGCCGCCGACGCGTTGCGTGACGGATTGATTGACGCACTGGGTTGTACAATCATCTCCGCGGGCAGCCCTTACCCGGTAGTATCCGAGCTGGAAGCAACGACGCGAATCCGCTTCATATCGCCTTACCCGGATCAGGAAGTGATTCAACGCAGCCGGCAGGAGTTCCCCCTGTACGTGGTGGTTACCGTTCCTCGCGGCACCTTCAGAGCGATCACCGAAGACATGACCGGCGTTGCATTCACCACACTGACGGGAGTGCGCGGTGATCTGTCTGATGATCTTGTCTATCGCATCACCAAAGCAATGATCGAGCACCGGGAGGAGATTGCATCGTTTCACCCGTTTGCCGCTGAGTATGTCAGTCCGGAGAATATTCAGCTATTCTACGAACAGGATCTTCCCATACCGTTTCACCCCGGTGCCCTGCAGTACTATCGGGAAGCCGGAATAGTGCAGTGATCCTTGTGGATCATCGATGAAGTTATGATCGACGCGGGTAAGCCGGTTTGCGGCTTACCCGATTTCGAGAGATCACTCCGAGGCATATGTCCACTATGAACACGTCCACCTATGATCGGGTGTTTCGCTACGCGCTGTACAGCCTGACCGTCTTCTTTTCTACCTTCCAGCTCTTTTTTCTCTTTCTGCGGCTGCCTTCGCTTTCGCTGCGCGCGTGGCACCTTGCGATGGGCATGGCAGTAGTCTTTCTTAGTGTGCCGCTGGTTTCTCCCCGGCGCCTGTGGTCCTCTGTTCTCGATCTTGCATGCGCAGTCACTGCGCTGCTGACCGGGCTCTATTACTACGTCAATTACGTGCCGATTTCACAGCGCGCCGGACTCCCCACGCAGATGGATCTGGTGGTCGGGATCATCACCGTTGTGTTTGTGCTGGAGATCGCGCGCCGCACGCTCGGCCTGGTGCTGACGGGCATCGGGGTCATCTTTCTGTCCTACGCGATGTTCGGAAATATGCTTCCCGGACTCTTTGGTCACCGTGGTTACGGTATTCCGCGTCTTATTGCCCAACTCACGATGTCCAGCGAGGGGTTGTGGGGGATGGCGCTCGGCGTTTCGGCCTCGTTCGTCTATCTGTTCATTCTTTTCGGCAGTCTGATGAACGCCACCGGTGGCGGCAAGTTCTTGATCGATATCTCAATGTCTCTGGTGGGGCGTGTCCGTGGCGGGATCGCAAAGGTCTCGGTGGTGGCCAGTGCGTTATTCGGGACAATCAGCGGCACCGGTACCGGTAACGTGGTGGCAACCGGCTCGATCACCATTCCAATGATGAAGAGCCAGGGCTACAAGCCGCACGTCGCCGGCGCAATCGAGTGCGTGGCCTCGACCGGAGGGCCGATGCTGCCCCCGATGATGGCGGCCGCCGCGTTTCTGATTCCCGAGTTCATCGGCAGCACCTACCGCGAGGTGATCATTGCGGCGGTGATTCCGGCGCTGCTGTACTTCTGGACCGTTTTCTGGATGCTCGATTTTCACGCCGCCAAGACGGGGAAGGTCGGACTGCCGGCCGCGCAATGCCCGAAAACATCGGCAGTGCTGAAAGAAGGTTGGCATTTTGTGTTGGTGCTTCTGGTTATCGTCTACATGCTCGTGATCCGGCGCTCCACCCCTACGTTTGCCGCCATGACCGGAATCTCGGCGATGCTGGTGCTTTCCTTGTTGAAACCGGTTGCCGGCGTGAAGCGGGTGCCCAGGACCTACCTCGACGCATTGCATTCGGCGGCGATGAACGCGCGAATGGTCATTGCAGCCTGCGCAGTGGCGGGTATCGTCCTTGCGGTGGTCTCGCTGACCGGTTTGGGACTTGCCTTTTCCAGCCGCGTCGGACTGCTGGCGGGTGACTCGTTGCTTCGCCTGCTGATGATCACCACGGTCGCCACCATCTTTCTGGGCATGGGTATTCCGGCAACACCGGCCTATATCATCGTGGCTATTACCATCGCCCCGGCGATGATCCGCCTGGGAGTTGACCCGATGACGGCGCACTTGTTCGTCTTCTGGTTCGGGATGCTGGCAATTATCACGCCTCCTATTTGCACCGCCGTCTTTGCGTCGGTCGGCATATCGGGGGCCAGGATATGGCCTACCGCAATCGAGTCACTGAAGCTTGGCGGTATCGGATTCGTGATTCCGTACGTGTTTGTCTATCGTCCCGCGTTGCTGATGCGTGGCTCCGTAATGGAGATCGTTGCCACCGTGGGCACGTTTGCGATTGGCAGTATGGCGTTTGGTGCCGCTGTGCAGGGATATCTGCTGCGAAAACTCTCGCTCGTGAAACAGATGCTCTTCTTTGTAGCCGGGGCGGCACTTATCTTCCCCAGCGTACGGTTTACGGTTGTCGGCTACGCGGTGTTGGCCGTGAGCGTGTCGCTGGTTATTGTTGAGGAGACGCAGCTGCGCAAGGCAGTTGCCGTATAGGCTTGGAACAGAGGGCGTGATGTTGAAAGCTGCCGTGATCGGCTGCGGACGGATGGGCTCAATTCACGCCAACTCCTACGCGCGCGGCCGGCGCGTCCGGCTGGCAGGGGTCTGTGACCTCGACGGTGACCGCGTGAACGCGGTTGCCGCGCGCACCGGCGTACCCGGATATACCGTGCTGCAGCAGATGCTGGCCGCACAGAGGCCCGATGTCGTGAGCGTATGCACCGACGCCGCACACCATCTCGAATGCGTGCTGCCGGCAATAGAAGCGGGCGCGCACGTGCTGTGCGAGAAACCGATGTCCGGCAACGTCCCGGACATCGAGACGATGATCGAGGCTGCCGATCGCCGGGGAGTGTTGCTGGGCGCCAACTTCAATCACCGGTTCGCACGGGTGGCGCAGACGGCCAAACGGCGGATTATGGACGGTGATATCGGCGATATCTGCTTTGTGAACATGTGGCTGACCATAGCGGTGACGGCGGAAGTCAGCGAGTACTTCCACCTGCGCTCGCTTCACGGGCACTCGTTCGACATGCTGCGCTACCTTGCCGGAGAGATCCGCCAGGTTCACGGCTTTCTCTCCAGGCCGCCGGGGCGTACCTTCCATTCCAACTGCGCCGTCGGCATGCTGTTCAACAACGGCGCCGTCGGTGCGCTGGTCGGCAGCTACGACATGTCCAATGTGCATCCGATGGAACGCGTCGAGGTGGGCGGTACCAAAGGGCGTTTGGTGCTGGACAACGTAACGGCCGGCCTGACCTATTATCAGCACGACAGGCAAGAAGCAACGGTATGGACACCGGTGAACTACACCAGGCGCGACGTGCAGTCCGAGTACGATTTCAACCTGACAATCGATAACCGGATCGAGGCGTTTCTGGATGCGGTCATACACGGCAACCCGGATCCGGCCCCCGCGCGCGATGCATTGGCCGCCACGCGCCTCATAGAAGCCACCATTCGCTCCTTTGAGACCGGTTCTGTGGTCACAATCGACGGGAGCTGAGGCGTGTTCGGCACGAATTGGAGTACGTCGCCCAGGCAGTATGAGGTCGCCGTTGATCGCGACGTGAGAGTTCCGCTTTCCGACGGTGTGCATATCAACGTTGACATCTGGCGTCCTGCAGCCGGCGGCCGTTTTCCGGCCATTCTGGGGTTGCACCCGTATGATCAGCGCGGGCAGGCGGCTCCGCTGTTGCCGCGCGACATGGTACCCAGCGGCCAGCTGGGCATAGGGACTGGCCGCGAAAAGGGCAACGCCTCGCTGGAATCGGGCGATCCATACTTCTATGCGATGCGCGGATACGTGCATGTCATCGGCAATGTGCGCGGCACGGGAAAGTCTGAAGGTGAATTCCATCTCACCGGACCGCGCGAGGTTCGAGACGGTTACGAGGTGATCGAGTGGATTGCCGAACAGCCGTGGTGTGACGGCAACGTCGCCATGCACGGAATCTCGTACTTCGCGTTCCTGTCGCTCTTTATCGCCGCCCAGGATCCGGCCCCGCCGCATCTGCGCACCGTGTTTGCCCCGTGCGCTTCGACCGATCAGTATCGCGACAATTTCTATCACGGTGGCATTCTGGGATACGAGTGGCAGGCCAGGTGGTGCCGCAGCCTGAATGCACGACCGTACAACTACTCGCTTGAGACTCTTGGAGAGCGGCAATACTATCAGGCAATCGACGTACTGCTGCAGGATGAGGACATACGTTCGATTCCGATTCTGGTCGAGTGTCTGCGGGAGCCTGCTCGGGGCGCTAATTCGCTGGTTGTCGATATTCTGTTGAATCCGCAGTTCAGCCCCTACTGGCAGGAGCGCGTACTCGACTACTCGAAGATACGCATACCGTGCTATATCGGCTGCTGCTGGGACCATTACGCGTTGCACCTGCCGGCGGCATTCCGCAGCTGGCAGGCCATCGAGACGCCCAGGAAGATGCTCATCGGGCCGATGCATCTTGATCGTCCGATGTATCAGCTGGCGTATGAGTCATTGCGCTGGTTTGATCACTGGCTGAAAGGCATTGACACCGGATTGATGGATGAAGCTCCGATCAGGATCTTTGTCAACGGCAGCGACAGCTGGAAGGAGACTGACAACTATCCTCTGGCCGGGACCCGCTGGACCCCTTTCTATCTGCACGAGAAGGGGTATCTGTTTGAACGTGAACACTGGCCCAACGAAGGCCAGACTTCGTTCGATGATTCTCCCTGGGGTCGTGGGCACATCGAGTTCTGGTCGGCGCGGTTTGTCGAGCAGACCGAGGTCATAGGCAGCATCGTGCTCAACCTGTTTGCCTCCACAACCGACGAAGAAGTGTTGTTCTTCGCCACGTTAGTGGAAAGGGATGGCGGCGACCGCGAAAAGATTCTCTCGCGGGGGTTTCTCCGGGGATCCCAGCGACGGGTCGATGAGCGGCAATCCAGACCGTGGTTGCCGTATCACGCGCACACGGCGCGAGATCCGCTGGTGCCGGGCAGCATTTACGAGTTCAACATCCCCCTTGCGCCTGTAGGCTCTCTGTTCAAGGCCGGGTCACGGATAGGCTTGCGGATACGCTGTACCGACGATGAGCCCCGACACGACCATGAGCCCACGGCAGCCCGCGGGCACATTCGGCGGCAGGCTCCGTCACGGGTCACCGTATACCACAACCGCCAAAACCCGTCGCACTTGCTACTGCCGGTGACAAAGGGTAATGTACTGGAAACATTTATCTCCACCTGGGAACCGGCCTGATCTCGCACAGAGTGAGGGTTGCACGGGTCGGGCACGAGGGTTACCAGCATAGATCGCACACACGACACATCGTATCGCTGGCTACTGTGGGCAGTGCTGATTCTCCCGTACACGGTGGTCTATTTCCACCGACTCTCAATAGGTGTCCTGCGTGAGGATCTCGCCGCGCAGTTTTCGCTGTCGGCTACGGCGTTTGCCCAGATTGGGGCCGCGTACTTCTACGCCTACGCCATACTGCAGATTCCGGCCGGAATTCTGTCCGATTCGCTTGGGCCGCGACGAACCGTGACAATGGCCGCCCTGATTACGGCACTCGGCTCGGCTCTGTTCGCGCTGGCCGGTTCGTCCGCGGCGCTGTTTCTGGGGCGCATGGTCATCGGGATCGGGGTTTCGACCGTGTTTGTTGCCATTCTGAAGGTGCTGGCGCTCTGGTTCAGTGAAGGCGAGTTCGCCACCTTGACCGGTTTGACGGCCGGGGTAGGAACTCTCGGCGCCATAGGGGCCCAGACTCCACTCTATCTGGCGTCGCAGCGCTGGGGGTGGCGCACCGCTTTGCTGGCCGTTGCGCTGTTCAGCGCCTTGAGCGCGTTACTCTGCTACACTATCGTTCGTGATCGGCCTCCCGCGCGGCACCGTAGCGAGCCCGTCTTGCCGCCCGGCGGAACCAGCCTGCGGCGTGAACTGGCAGCCACGCTGCGCAACCGGCGCACCTGGCCGCCGTGGCTGATGTTTGCGGGCGTCTACGGTTCCTTTATCGGCCTGGCGGGAACCTGGGGCCAGAGTTACCTGGTGCTGGCACTGGGGGTTCCCGCTGAACAGGCGGCCGGATTGCTTACGATGGCGGTTATCGGCATTGCGGTCGGTGGCGTCCTGTTCGCGCGCATATCCGATGCCGTGCGCCGCCGTCGGCTGCCGATGATTGTCTGCTCCTCGATCTATCTGGTGCTGTGGGTGACGTTTGTCAGCGGGACGGTTCAGAGCGTCGCCGCCCTGCGCGCGCTGATACTCGCTATCGGCCTGGCGGCCGGCGTAACCATGACCGCCCTGCCGTGCGGCAAGGAGGTTAATCATCCGGCGTTCTCGGGCACCTCGACTTCGGTTGTCAATGTCGGCGGGTTCGTTGGCTCGGCGCTGATCCCGGTGATCATGGGACGCGTTCTGGACAGCTTTGAACCGATTGTTGCCGTCGCAACCGCCTACCGCTACGCGCTCTACGTCTGCGTCGCCGGTGCCGCGTTCGGTACCCTCGGCGCCGTCCTGGTGACCGAAACGCGCTGCCGCAACATCTATTTCACACTGCGGCAGCGCGCCGGAAGTCTGCCGGCCGGCGTTCCGGGTGCGCCCGGTCCTTAGGACAGCTTCGGCACGTCCATCCAGGCGCGCTGCTTCCAGCTCTCCAGGCCCAGCTCTGCCAGTTGCACGCCCTTGGCAGCCTCGAGCAGGTTCCAGTGGAAGTCGCCCTCAGCGGCGTGATGCTTGAGAAACAGCTCCCACTGCACTTTGAACGCGTTTTCGTACGGATCGCGGTCGGGCATCCTGGTCCAGTTTTCATAGAAGTCGACCGGGTTGGGGATGTCGGGATTCCAGACCGGCTTGGGTGTGGCACCTTCGCTCTGGATAAAGACATCGCGCAGGCCGACCCAGGCCGATCCGTCGGTACCGTCGACCTGCAGGCCCATGATCTCGTCACGCCGCAACCTGATCTGCCACGAGCTGTTGAAGTGCACAAAGACCCCGTTCTGCAGTTCAAACGTCGCGTAGGCGGTGTCCTCGGCGGTTGAATCGTACGGAGTTCCGTTCTCGTCAACGCGGCGGGGAATGGTGATAGCGCCCACGGCCGAGATCGCCTTGATGGGACCAAACAGATTGTCCACTACATAGCGCCAGTGCGGGAACATGTCGACAAAAATCCCGCCGCCGTCCTCCTTGCGGTAGTTCCACGACGGGCGCTGAGCGGTCTGCCGGAATCCGTCGAATACCCAGTAGCCGAACTCCATGCGTACGTTGACGATGCGCCCGAAGAAACCCCCGTCAATCAGATACTTGAGCTTCAGCAGCCCGGGCAGCCACAGTTTATCCTGTACCACTCCGTGCTTGAGCCCGGCCGCTTCAGCCTGGTGGTACAGAGCCAGTGCGTCGTCGGTGTTCTCGGCGGTTGGCTTCTCGCAGTAGATCGACTTGCCGGCAGCAATTGCCTTTTTCACGGCGGGGACGCGTAACTGTGTCACCTGAGCGTCAAAGTATATCTCGTTGGCGGAATCGGCCAGTGCGGCATCGAGGTCGGTGGTGAACTGCGCGACCTGATACCTGTGGGCCAGCGCCTCCAGTTTGCCGCGGTTACGACCGACCAGCACCGGCTCAGGCATGAGTGTGTCGCCATTGGCCAGACGGACTCCGCCCCGGTCGCGGATGGCGATAATCGACCGCTCCAGATGCTGGTTGGTACCCATGCGACCGGTGACGCCGTTCATGATAATCCCGATTGTGCGTTGCATCGATTCTCTCCTTGCGTGTGTGACTCTGTTTCGCCCGTGCCTCTGCGTGCCTATACGTGTTGCCTGTAAGCCTCTATGATGCGTTGCAGGTATGCCGACTGGTCGCCACTCCAGTAGTCGGTCGAGAAGATCTCAACTTCGTTGAAGCCGCTGAACCCCGCTTTTTCGACGGCGCTGCGGAAGCGCGGGATGTCGATGCACCCTTCCCCCATCAGACCGCGGTCAAGCAGCAAGTCGCGCGTTGGAACGCGCCAGTCGCAAACATGAAACGCAAACAGACGGCCTGCCGTGCCGCAGCGCGCTATCTGGTCGAATGCACCCGGATCCCACCAGATGTGGTATACATCCACGGCAACACCGACGTTCGGCAGTTGAATTGCGTCACACATGTCGTTGGCGCTCTGCATTGTGTTAACGGCCGACTTCGCGTCGGCGTACATCGGGTGCAGCGGCTCAATGGCCAGCCTGACGCCGGCGTCCTGTGCCCGGCCGGCAACGGCACGGATACCTTCGATGATCTGCGCGCGCGAATCATCGAGCGATTGCGCGGGGTCGGCGCCGCATACCAGCACGATCAGCGGCGCTCCCAGGGCTTCGGCCTCCTCAACAGCGCGCAGGTTGTCGGCCTGCGCGCGTGCCCGGGCGTCGGCGTCAACGGACGGGAAGAATCCGCCGCGACACAGGCTGACTACCTCCAGCCCGGCGTCACGGATCGCACGCCCCACGGTTGCCGGGTTGCGGCCGGTCAACGCATCACGCCACACGGTTATGCCGGCCACGTTGGCGCGTGCGTACTGCTCCACCGCGATTTCGATGCTCCACGGTTTGGTGGTCGCGGTGTGAATACAGAGTCGAGAGAGGTCCTGCATCGTCTTGGCTCCTACAGTCGTGACAGGTGGAACCCGCCGTCGGAGTGAATAACCGCTCCGGTTGAGTAGGCCAGGTCACCGTCCAGGATGGCGCGTACCAGTCTGCCTACATCCTGAGGCGTGCCCCAACGATTCTGAGGGATCAGGCCGTCGGCAATCAGGGCATCGTACTTGGCTTTTACCCGACTGGTCATATCGGTCTCCATGATGCCCGGGCGAACCTCATAGACCTGGATGTCATCGGCGGCAAGCCGGGCAGCCCACAGGCGAACGGCCATTGCCAGGCCGGCCTTGGATATGCAGTACTCGCCGCGCTGTATCGAGGCAGTGTCGGCGGAGATTGAGCCGACAAAGACCACCTTGCGGCCGGAGTCGATCCGGCTGGGCTGCGCCGCGGCTCCTTGCTCCAGACCGAGCCAGCGGCGCACTATCGCCTGCGTCAGGAAGTACGGACCGGTGAGGTTGACGTCGATCACCTCGTGAAACGACTCTTCGGTGGCCTCGGTGATGTCCAGCCTCTGGCTGGGGCCGATGCCGGCGTTGTTGACCAGAGCGTCGACCGTGCCGAAGCGCTCCCAGATTTCGTCCACCAGGCGCGCGCGGTCGGCAGCGGAACCGATGTTGGCCTGGAAGACCGCACAATCACGGCCGCCGCGTTCAGCACACGCCGCCCGCGTCTCTTCGGCCGCCTTGCGGTTCCCGGCGTAGTTTATGGCCACCGAGTATCCTTTCTGCGCCAGCTCGAGCGCGATTCCGCGACCGATCCCTCTGCTGGCACCGGTAACCAGCGCCACAGGCCTGTCTCGTTCCAACATGACGCATACCGTCCCTTCATAGTTGTTGCATGCAACAATGCGTGATTGGCAAGCGTATCCTGTGTGTAACGGTCTGTCAAGAAGAAGTGAACTCTCGCAGCAGCTCTTGACTCGACCGTGCGGTGGCGGTTGGTGTGCTGCACCTGCGAGCCGAGGCTCAGCGGCACTGTCTGCGGTGGCCGATTGCCGACCAGACCACGAAGAACAGCGTCAGCAGCAGAAACAGCAGCGAGATAGGACGGGTCACAAACGGAAGCAGCGAGCCCCGGCCTACAATCAGGGCCTGGACCAGCGATTTTTCCAGCAGGCTGCCGAGGATGTAGCCCATCAGCAGCGGCGCGACAGGGAAGTCGAACTTCTTCATAAGGTAACCGAGGATGCCGAAGAAGAGCATTATGTAGACGTCAAAGACGGTGCTGCTGACCGTGTAGGCCCCGGTTACGCAGATAACGATGACGGCCGGAAACAGCAGTGCCCGGCTGACCTGGATGACCCGCATGAACAGCCGCAGGCCGGCCGACGCGATGACGTAATGCAGGATGTTGGCCACAATCAGTCCGACAAACACCGGGTAGATGATGTCCGCTGAGCGGGTGAACAGCTCGGGGCCGGGCACGATGCCGTGCACCAGAAACACACCCAGCAGAATGGCCGTAATGGCATCGCCGGGAATTCCCAGCGTCAGCAGCGGTATCAACGCACCTCCCACGGCGGCGTTGTTGGCGGTTTCCGCGGCAAACACGCCTTCCAGAGAGCCTTCACCAAATGACTCCGGATTCCGGGAGGCGCTCTTGGCAGCACCGTATGAGACGTAGGCTGAGATCGCCGATCCGCTGCCGGGAAGAGCCCCTATTCCGATACCGATAGCCGTTGACCGTAGCACGGTCCGGATGCTCGCCTTGAACTCGGCCCACGTAACGTAGTTGTCCTCACGCCGCGATGAGACGGGAACCACCGTTTCCGCGCCGCCGGCGCCGCTCTTCCTTTCGATATGCACGAAGAACTCGGATACGGCAAACAGTCCGATCAGCATCGGCAGGAACGGTACGCCGCCGATGAGCTGGAAGATCCCGAATGTGAAGCGCGTTGCCGCCGAAACCGGTTCGATCCCGACAGTGTAGAAGGCAATCCCCAGCAGACCGGCGGCGATGCCTTTCAGCTTGTGGCGGCTCGATACCACGCCGATAGTCACCAGTGCGAAGACCACCAGCGAGAACTTCTCGGTCGGTCCGAATCTGAGAGCAACGCGGGCGATCTGGGCCGCCAGACTGATCAATACGATGTCGGCGATGAACTCACCGATGACCGAGCCGTAGATCGAGGCGCGCAGCGCCTTGCCGGCCTTGCCCTGCTGTGCCAGCGGATAGCCGTCGATACCGGTGACTGCGGCGGCCGGTGCCCCGGGCGTGTTGAGCAGAACCGCGGATATCGAGCCCCCGTACGTGCCCCCCTTGTAGACCCCCATCAGTAAACTGAGTCCGGCAACGGGATCCATGTAGAACGTGATCGGAAGCAGCAGGGCGACGGTCATCGGAACGTTGAGACCCGGAATTGCACCGATCGTGATACCGATGAAGAGCCCCAGGATCACAACGAGCATGTTCTGGAGTGTGAAGAATATCGAGATCGCACTGAACAGGACGTCGAACACCGTCTTCCCCCGCTTGTATGAGCACTTAGAACAGCAGGCCGTGAGGCAGGGGAACACGAAACACGTATTCAAACAGTAGCCACACGACAATCGGGACACAGACCGCCGCCGCGGCTATCTTGAACACGCTGCGCGCGCCGAACATTACACTGAATACAGCCAGGAACAGCGCGCTGGTGACGACAAACCCCACCGTGGCGAAGAGCATCGAGTACGCCAGCAGCAACAGCATGGCAGCGACGACACGCATAGTACCTTGCCGCTCGAACGTGGCCTGCTTCTGCTTCTCGCGGCCGGCAAACGCCACAACCAGCATGGCGACGCCGGCAGCTATCAGCAGAACGGCCACCACCCGCGGAATGAACGCCGGCGATGTTCGGGTCCGGACCGACGGCGTGGCGGCAACCTGCGACGGTATCAGCAACAGGATAGCGACACCGATCAGAATGAATACCACTGCTTCTGCCAACCGCTGCCAATCTGGTTGCTTTACCACGCCGATCTCTCCCTGCGCCATTCCGCCGCGCGGTTTGCTATAACCCCATGCGCTCGATGATGCCGCTGTAGCCTTCGAAGTCGTTGACCCATACCTGGTAGAACTCGTCGCCATCCTTGGGATCAAAGCTCTCGCCGACTCGCTGCAGCAGCGTCTGGAAGTCCTGATCCTCCATGACCTGCATGAACACCTCTCGAAGCTTGCGAGTTACCTCTTCCGGCATGCCTTTGGGTCCGGCGATGCCGGTAAACGGACTGGCCACCACGTTCCAGCCCATCTCAGTTGCGGTAGGCGTGTCAGGAACCGCAGTATCACGTCGCTCGCTGAAGACCATGATCGCCTTGAGCGCACCGGTATTGACGTGCGAGGTGATGGTTGCCACGCTGGACGTCATAGCTATGTCAACGTGACCGCCCAGCGCGGCTTCAACCGCCTCGGCGTCGTTGCCTACCGGCACGTGCGAAAACTCCAGCCCGGCAGCCTCCGCCCAGCGCAGGAACCCGAGCTGCGGCCCGGAGAGCGTGACGCAGGCGTAGGTCACCTGGTCCGGGTTGGCGCGCGCATACTGTACCAGTTCACGGACACTGCTCCACGGCCGGTCGGGGCGCGACGCAATTGCCATCGTGCTGCTGCCGATCTGCCCGATGGGCGTGAAGTCGAACGTATCATACGGGGCGCGACCAAACACAACCGGGAAGACGTTTGTTCCGGGAGTTATGGCGATCAGGGTGTAGCCGTCCGGTGTGGCCTCGGCTACGTACTGCCCGCCGATAACGCTCCCGCCGCCCGCGCGGTTGACCACAACCATCGGTTGTCCCAGATAACTGGGCGCGATCGTGGCAAACATGCGGGCGTTGATATCGGTGCGGCCGCCCGCTCCCCACGGAACGACAAGCTCTATCGATCTTGTCGGATAGTCTTCGGGGGCCTCAGTCTCGGCCCGTCCCGTGGCAAATGCGCCTGCCGCTACAACCACCGCAAGTAGCAGTACCATCGTTTGTTTCATGGCATTCTCCTTGGTTTCCGCCCCGTGAGGGCGGTTCAGAATAGCCCAGCCGACGGCTGGTGTCAATTTTGTTCTCCTGTGCCGCTCCAATCCTCTGTCTGCCTGCCCCCTGCTGCCTGCCGGCATCACGGCACCCTAATTGGGGCTGCCGTTGAGCGTCAGCGTGCCCTTCAGCCTGGAGCGGAAGAAGCGGTAGACACTGCCGCGCACGGAGCCGTGGAACCCGCCGGTTACGGCAAGAACCTCAACCTGATCCCTGGCATAGTCCGGGAGCTCGGAGCGCAGAAACGCGCACAGCCGCTGGAACACGGCCTGGTTCTCGGTAAACGGTCCGGCAATCACAATCACGTCCGGGTAGAAGACCTGGTGGAGGTTGAGCAGCGCCAGCATTACGTGGCGTGTGGCGCGATCGATTGCCGGATGGTCGGCAATATCCATCGTACTCATGGTACGGCCGAGCTCACGCTCGTCCGTCAGGCTGCCCTTGATATGATCCGCGATTTCCTGTCGGATGGCCCACAGCGCGGCCTCGGTCTCCAGGCAGCCGACTGCACCGCACTGACACGCCTTGCCGTGTTCGATCGACAGCCGTGTATGCCCGATTTCACAGAACCGGCCGATGGTTGACCCCATTACCACGCCGCCGTGGGCGTAGGAAGCGCCTATCCCGAACCCCCAGTGCAGAAACAGAACGTTCTTGTCGTGGTACGCGGGGTTCTTCTGCACCAGGTACTGGAGTTCTGCATCCTGCATTCGGTTGATTGTCACCGGCAGCTCGAGCCGGCGGCTCAGCAGTCCGAAATCGAGTGCCCTGATGTTGCGCCACCGTGCGGCCGAGATCCACGTATTGTTGCCGGCCGCAACCGTTCCCACCAGCGACAGTGCAATTCCAAGCATCTCGGAACGGGGCGGCACGCACGGCAATACGGATCGGAACGAATCCGAGCACGCCTTCAGGAACCCGGTATTGTCGGTGTGGGGCGAGAGCGGCGCCACGTGCTCACAGATAGTCTGCTCACCGAGGTTGATAAGCGCCGTGCGCAGCTCGCGCGCCTGGACGTACATCGAGACCGCAACCAGGCGGTTGCTCTCGATCCGCAACATCACCTCCGGTCTGCCGGGGCGTTCGCCTTCAACCGTAGCGGTCGACGTGACAAAGCGATCTTCGATCAGTTCCTTGACTGCCCGTGAGACCGTAGTAGGCCGGATGCCGGTGCGTTCGGCGATTGATTTGCGGCTGCAGGGACCGTTGGTCGCCAGTTCCTGGAACACCAGGGCCTTCTCGCGGTCCTTGAGTCGGTATCTCTCACCATCGTGGATCGAGCCAACGGTAGTCAGCACCACCCGGCCTCCATTACGTTGCGTTTGTTACGGCACGCTCGCGGCTGATCGCCGCTGCCCGCCTCCTGAGAGCAGCGATGCCGAGCTGCGGTCAAGGAAGACGTGCGCGTCGGCGTGCGTCTTGAGTACCGACGCCGGGTAGGCGGGAGAGACTGCGCCCTGGGGGTCGAGGCAGTCGCGGACGGCCTCCGCCTTGCGTTCGTCGGGAACCACGCAGACAATCGTACGGCTCTTGAGGATCTGCCGTATCGACATCGTGTAAGCCCGTGATGGAACGTCGCCCAGCGAGGCGAACCATCCTTCGCCGACTTGCTGCAGTCGGCATCGACGGTCGAGCTCCGCAATGATGTACGGTTCGTCGGTCTGGAAGTCGGCCGGGGGATCATTGAACGCGAGGTGCCCGTTCTCCCCGATCCCCAGAAAGGCGACGTCCACTTCGGCACTTTGGATCAGGGAGGATATGCGTTGCCGCTCGGCCTCCGCATCCGCGGCCTCACCGTTGATCAGATGCGCCGCGGCCGGATGAATCCGGTCAACGATTCTGCTCTGGATATACCCCGAGAAGCTGGCCGGATGCGTCTTCGGTATTCCGACGTACTCGTCGAGGTGGAAGATCTCGGTTCTGTTCCACTCGATGTCGCTTCGGCTGCAGAGATCCTCGAGGAACTGCAGCTGTGAATTGCCGGTGGCTGCTATCACGCGCACGCGCTCCGCGGCGCTCAGCGCCTGCTTGAGCACCGCGGCGGCCTTCTCCGCTGCCGCCGCAGCCAGTGCCGCTTGACTGTCGGATACGTGAATCTCCATAGAACCTCCCTCCCCGTGATCTGTTGGCTCGTCAGGCCAGAGTTACCGTGCGTCCCTCACGGTTTGAACGATAGATGGCGTCGACGACGCGCAGGACGGCGTGGCCGGCCTCGGCGGTGGTCGAAGCAACCTGTTCACCGTTGTGCCGTATACAACCCAGGAAATGGGTCAGTTCGTCCTTGTAGCCGAGCGACTCGTTCTCGTTGATTGCCGGTCGTGTCCATCCCTGGGTAAACTCGGCTTTCTCCACGGCGTAGGAGATCCCGTTGCGGGAGAAGACCGAAAGTGGACTGCCGAAGGTCAGATCCACCTTTACCACGCCGTCACTCCCGTACACCTCGACGCGATCGTCCATTCCGCCGGTGGTGATGTAGTTGCCCTCTATCAGAGCTTGCCGTCCGTCGTGATAGTGCAGCACGCCCAGACCCCAGTCCTCGCCTTCGAAATCGGTGTGAACGAAATTCTGCCCGCTTCCGCCGCTGCAGCAGCCGGTGACACGCTGCGGCAGGCCGAAAAGGTGGTAGGCATAGCCGATGGGATGTATGCCGACGTGGATCACCGACCCGCCGCCGCAGTACGCTATTGTTCTGGCGTACGGTGAATGTGAACCGTTGTGACACTCCTGGCCCTTGAAGAACAGTGGACGCCCGATCCCGCCTTCCCGAATGATCTGTTCAGCTCGCACCAGGGCCGGGGCGAATATCCAGTCTTCGGCGTAGAAATAGCGGCGTGCGGTCTTCTGCTGGACTTCGACCACACGTTCACCGTCGTCGAGCCGGGTGGCAAGCGGCTTCTCGCAGATCACGTGCCTGCCGGCCTCCATCGAGGCAATCGCCATTTCCGCGTGCAGGAAGTTCGGCACGCAGAGGTCTACGACCTCTACCTCGCCGTCGGACAACAGACCGGCGAGGTCCTGGTACGTCCGCATCGGCCCGAATGCCCTTGCAAACCCGTCTCGCGCCTCTGCGGACAGATCGGCAACCGCAACCACCCTTGCTTCGGGCAGAGTGCGCCAGATCTCTGCATGAAACCTGCCGGCGAACTGGGCGCCGACGATACCGATACCGGTAACTCCGCTCATTGCGTTACTCCTTTACTCCCGCCGCTGACCGCTCGACCATCCGAATCGCGCTCCTGGGGCACACGTCGACGCACGTGGAGCAGGCTAAACACAGCTCCGGATCAATCACGGTGGTGCCCTCATCGTGCCTGATGGCGTCACAATGACCGATCTTCCAGCACAGACCGCAGTTGGTGCACGTGTCGGGATCCACAGCGGCGTAGCCGTCGTGAATTGTCAGCTCTTGAGCCGAAGCGATGTTCTGATGCAGCAGGTCGCGCATGTCGCCAATTGTGCAGAACTGCATGGAGCGCATGTAGTCAACGAGCTTGTCCAGCAGCCGCGGCAGCCAGTCAAAGCCGCGGATCATCGTCTCGGTGCAGATCCAGACGGCGTCCGAGCCGACCATGATCTGTTGGACGCTGCTCTGCAGGTCGCTGATTCCGCCGGACCCGATGATGAACGCGTCCGGACCCAGATAGTGGCGCATCTGGTAGGTGTCGCGTAGCGCAAGCGGGCGCAGCCACGGCCCGGAAATGCAGCCGAGCGTCACCTGGTCCTGCAGGCGGTAGACCGGATCCAGTGGTCTGGTTATGTCGATGTCGGGAATGCCGAGCCGGTTCCCCGCGTGTCCGACGGCCGCGGCTCCGGCGTCCAGCGCAACGCGCCCCGCTGCGGCCAGCTGGTTGCCTTCGGGGCTGAACTTGACAATCACCGGCACGCTCACCGCATCGACCACGGAACGGACCGCCCTGGGCAGATTGGCCAGATCGTTGCCGAGGCTGGCGCCGGTGCTCTTCTCGGTGGAGGTTCCGGTGCTCGAGAGGTTGAACGACATATTTGGACAGCACATGTTGAGCTCAACGGCGTGGGCGCCTGCCTCTTCGAAGCGCCGCGCAAGGCGGCCCCATCCTTCGTAGTCCTGGCCGTCGTAGGTGATGGTAGGAATAATCGCAAAATCGTCAACCGCAGCCCGTGCTTCCCCGACCACGGCCAGCGCTTCATCGGCAGTCAGGCGCTTCTCGGCCGTAAAGATGTGAATCTTTTCCTTCTTGAGCCAGCGGTAGCGCGGTGGAAAGCTCAGATAGGGCTGCGGATCGATGGCCAGTTTTATGGACGCCCCGGCCCACCCGTTGTCCGCCGCCATGCGGACCTGGTCGGCGTTTTTGACCGTGGGCCCAGATCCCACCAGAAAAGGGTTGCGCAGGGTCAGTGTCCCCAGCCGTACCTGCAGATCGACGCTGCCGCCGCTGTTCACCCGCGTGCTCCTTTCATCCCAACCCTCCATCGGTCAACGCCCCCGGCGCTCAATCGGCAACGCCAAGGTAGGCGCGCTTGACCACCGGGTCCGTGGCAAGATCCTTTCCGACGCCTTCCGCAACCACATGGCCGGTCTCCAATACGTAGGCGTAATCGGAGATCGAGAGCGACTTGACTGCGTTCTGCTCCACCAGCAGGATGGTCAGCCCCTGCTGATGCAGTTCCTGGATCAGGCCGAATATCTCGAGGCTCAGTTTGGGCGCCAGGCCCAGCGAGGGTTCGTCGAGCAGCAGCAGTTTGGGGTTGGACATCAAGGCCCGCGCGATTGCCAGCATCTGCTGCTCGCCCCCGGACAGAGTTCCGCCCGGCTGGTTCTTGCGCTGCTCGAGCACCGGGAAGAGCCGGTAGGCCCGTTCGATGTTCTCCTGCTGGCGTGCTTTGTCTCTTACGGTGTATGCACCCATGATCAGGTTCTCTTTGACCGAGATCGACGGGAAGATGCGCCGCCCTTCGGGAACCTGCACGATGCCTTTGCGAACGATGCGCTGCGGCGACTGGTCCAACGGCTGCCCGTTGAAGGTGATACGGCCCTCGGCTCGCTTTACCATACCGCTGATGGCGTTGATGGTGGTGGACTTGCCGGCCCCGTTGGCTCCCACGATGGTTACAATGCGCCCCTCGGGTATTGACATGCTGATTCCGTGAAGCGCCGTGATTTCGTCATAGCGGACGGTGAGGTTCTGCACTTCTATCATACGTCCCCCATGTCGCCGAGGTAGGCCTGCAGCACTTTCTCGTTGCGCGTGATCTCCTGCGGAGTTCCCTCCGCAATCTTGCGCCCGAAGTCCATCACGTGGATTCTGGTGCAGATATTCATCACCAGCTCCATGTGGTGTTCCACGACTATCACCGAGAGGTTCTTCTCACGATGGATATGCTCTATAGTGCTCATCAACTCGCGGATTTCGGCCGCGTTCAGACCCGCCGCGGGCTCGTCGAGCAGCAACAGTCTGGGCTCGGGCATGAGGGCGCGGGCGAGTTCGAGGCGCCGGCGCAGCCCGTACGACAGACTCTTCGGCTTTTTTTTAGCGTGTTCGGCCAGACCCAGGAACGCAAGCTGTTCCATGGCGCGTTCCTCGATCAGCCTCTCCTTACGGCGGACCCTCGGGGTACTCAGCAGTTCATCGAGGACACTGTACCCAAGTTGAGGGGTGTACGAGATCTTGACGTTATCGACAACCGACAGTCCGTCGAACAGGCGAATGTTCTGAAAGGTGCGTGAGACACCGAGCGCCTGTATCCGGTGGGACGGGAGGCGGGTGATGTCGCTTTGGCCGAAGCGGAGACTGCCCTTGTCCACGGTCTGGACGCCCGAGATCAGATTAAAGGTGGTGGTCTTGCCGGCACCGTTGGGTCCGATGATCGCGCTTATCTCCGCGGCACCCTGACTCATCGAGAAATCCGCTACTGCCGCGACGCCGCCGAAGTTCTTGGAGATCGAGTCAACCCGCAACAGTTCCACGATCACGCTTCCTGATTGCGAGCCGGCCTGCGATGAAAGCGACTGCGAATCCACGCCGGCGAGAACTCCCAGCTTCCGAATACCCCCTGGGCACGGAAAACGATCACCAGAATCACCAGCAGCCCGAGGATGACGTCGCGCCACACGTGCGCAAACCGGAACAGCTCTCCAAAGCTGTAGTAGAAGATCCCGGTAATCAGCGCGCCGGTAACGCTGTTGATTCCGCCAACGAAGATGATGACAATCAACTTGGCCGATTCCAGCCAGTTGAACAGGTTGGGTTCGATGAACGACATATTGAACGCCAGCAGCGCGCCTCCGTACGACGCAATGGCCGCCGAGAGCAGAAAGACCTTTATCTTGTGCGCATAGACGTTGACGCCCATCGCCTGAGCCGCCAGTTCGTCATCGCGGATAGCGATGCAGGTTCTGCCGAACGCCGTCTTCTTGAGGTTGGCGACAAACAGCACCACCACCAGCGTCGAAACGGCGATCAGCGGCAGCTCGGCGGCGTACGGGATCCCCGCAAGCCCCATTGCTCCGCCGGTAAGTTGTGCCGTCCACAGCAGCAGTGCCCTGACCATTTCACCGAATCCGAACGTCACCAGCAGGAAGTAGTCGCGCCGCAGCTTGAGCGTCGGGGCGCCGATGATCAGACCGCCGATCATGCCGACCACAACTGCCAGGATCAGGCTGAGCCAGATCGGAAGACCGAAGCGCGTGGTTGCCAGCCCGGCGGTGTACGCTCCTATGGTGATGAATGCACCGTGGCCCAGCGAAAAAAGGCCGGTGAGTCCGCTGAGCATATAGACCGAGAGTACGAACATGGTGAACAGAAGCGTTGTCTCCAGGACTTTGGCGTAGAAAACCATGGCTGCTCCTCGTGCCTTGTCTATGCCTTGACCGTGTACGGCTTACCCGCAATGCCCTGGGGCCGGACGAGCAGCAGCACGACGATACCAAGATAGATAATGATTGGTGTTACCGAAGACCCGACTTCGGCGATGAGCAGCGCCTCGACCGCGCCCAGCAGGATGCCGGCGATCACGCCGCCGGCCAGGCTCCCCATCCCGCCGATAATGGCCGCGATGATGCCTCTGAGCATCATTGAGCCGATGAACGGCGTGACCGTATACGTCATTCCCAGGAAGAAACCGGTAATACCAGCCAGCAGGCCGGCAATTACGAAGGTCAGGCCGGTCACGACGTCGGTATTGACCCCCATCAGCGGCGGGGTGTAGATGTCGCTCGACGCGGCGCGGATGGCAATCCCCAGTTTGGTAGCCCGCAAGAACAGCGTCAGCGCCAGCAGCACCACGGCCGAGATCACCAGCATCAGCAGGTAGGTTCGCGAAATCACCAGCCCCGAGACGTGGAAGGCCGTTCTCTCGAAGAAATCCGGGTACGCGAAGTAGTGTGCTCCCCACATGGCTGAGAAGAACTGCTGCACGACCATCGCGACCGTGATCGAGTTGACGAAGAAGTAGGTCAGCGGCTTGCCGGCCCTGCGCACCGGGCGGAATACCAGCCGTTCAACCAGTAACCCCACCGCGCCGCCGATCATTGTGGTGGCGGCCAGCGCGAGCCAGAAGTTGTCGGTCACGTTACGGGACAGGTAGTAGCCGACGTAGGCCGAGATTGCCACCACGCCGCCGTGGGAGAAATTGGAGAACTTCAGTACGTTGAAGACAATGCCGAAGCCCACTGCCATGACGGCGTACACGCCTCCGAGCGATACGCCGTTTATCAGTTGCTGAAAGAAGATACTCGATCCCATTTCGCGCCTTCCCTTGATGCCGCGTCTTTGTCGTTCAACGCTTCAGCCGCACATCCCACGTCAGAGTGTGCGCGCGTTAATGCTTGCATTATTATCAGGTTGTGATATTATAGGCTAGGATCACGCATACTTCAACTGTTTCCTGACCAACGTTAAGGAGGTTTTCTGATGAAGACAATCATGCGCTGCACGGCAATTGCCGTGGCTCTGCTGCTGGTAACCACCACGCTGGCGTTCGCTACCGGCCAGCCGGAGGAAGCCGTCGATCGGCCGGTTCGCGTAGGGTTCTACGCCGACCTGAGCGCCGGTACGGCTCAGTGGGGTACCGATGCCGAGAAGGGCGCCCGTCTGAAAGTCAAAGAGGTCAACGAGGCCGGTGGTATTCTGGGCGGAAGGCCGGTGGAACTGATCGTCTACGACATCGAGATGAGCCCGACCGAAGCGGTTCGCGCCTACACCCGCCTGGCACAGGAGGATCGGGTTGCGGCGGTGAACGGGTCGCTGCTGTCCAACACGGCGCTGGCGGTATCTCCGGTTGCCGAGAGGCTGCGCGTTCCGATTGTATCGCGCGCCATGGACGAGAGAGCGACTACCCCGGATTTCGACGCGGAGAATCCCGACCGCGACATTCCGGTCAATCCGTACTTTTTCCTCACCCAGCCGTCGGCGTTCCAGCAGGCCGCCATCATTGCCAGCTACGCTATGCACGAGCTCGGCATGCGGTCCTTTGCCATGCTCTATACGCCGTCAAACTCGTACTCACTCTACCTTGCCCGCGGTTTTGAACACTACGTCAACAACAACGGCGGCAGAATGCTGGGGAACTTCGAGTTCCAGGCCGGTGACCTCGATTACCGTTCGCAGCTCACGCGCATCCGCGAACTCAACCCCGAAGGCCTGTTCATTCCCAACTACGTGACCGAGAATGCCAACGCGGTGCGCCAGGCGCGCGAAATCGGGGTGCGTTCGCGCTTCCTCGGCAACAACTCGTGGTACAAGCCGATGGACGAGGTTGCCGGACCGGCTGCCGACGGGGCGTACTTTCCCAATAACATCACCTTTGATGATCCCAAGCTGCAGGACTTCTTCGCACGTTATCGCGCCGAATATGGTGTTGACCCGCGGCTGCACTCTTTCTCAGGCTATGACGACGTCGGCCTGATCATCGACGCCATCCAGCGGGCCGGATCGGATGATCCGCAGGCCGTGCAGGCCGCCCTTTCCGATGGTACCCCGTACGAGGGGGTGGTGACGAGCATCGAGATCGATCCCGGTACGCATCGTGCGGTCGACATCCCGCTGTCGATTCTCAAGTTCGAGAGGGACGAGATCAAGACGGTTGAGTTTGCCTATTTTGCCAGATAGCTGGCGTTCACGGTAGTCGTCTGCACGCAGTGCGATTGAGCCGAGGGCGTCGGGGCCCCCCCCCCCCCCCGGGCCCCGGGGTGGGGGGGGGGGGGGGGGGGGGGCCCCGCCCCCCCCCCCCCCCCCC
>RECP01000016.1 GCA_007693945.1 Spirochaetaceae bacterium | reverse complement strand
GGCTGATGATGCGCTGGTTGCCGGCGCGGTCACGCGCTCCCACGTAGAGCACGTACTCACCGTCGTCGTAATTGTTGGAATCGATGTCGACCGCGTAGGGAGCGGCAGCGAAGGCAGTCCCGCCGTCAGTGAAGTCGGTCGGTGCGGGGTCGGTGTCCGGCCGCAACCACCACTTGACCCCGTTCAGCCCGTTCTCGTCGCCGGCGGCCACGTTGACGCGGATCGTGCCGTTCACCAACTCAAGGATGTTGTTCGAATCGCTGTCATCGACGACTACAGGCCGCAAGTTGGTAATCTCGACCTCGGGAGCCACGGTGTCCACCACCACCGTACGACTGATCTCGGTCTGCAGCGCCAGACTATTCAGCGCCCGGATGCGGTATTCATAGACACCGTCATCGAGCCCGGCGCCGCCTACCAACTGATTGTATTCCACCAGCTCGCTGTCCGAGCTGTAGTCTTCCGAGAAGACCTCTTCACCGTTGCGCGTAATCGACACGCCGGCCAGCTGCTGGCTGTCGGACGCGGTAACCGAGAACGAGAAATCCGTCCGGGCATAGTTGTTTCCGCCCACCGTTACAACAGTCTGCGGGTCCGGCCCAAACGCAAACCCGCTCAATGACGGCGGCCCGAATCCCGGCACAATCTCCAGCTCCAACGGCGGTGGGTCGACAAGCGGGTCGACTCTCTCCGGCAGAACGCTCTCCTGTCCGCTGATGTCCTGTGCACGAACGCGCACGAAGTAGCTGCCTACTTCCTCGTTAAGCTTGTAGTCAAAATCGACCTTGGGACTTGTTCCCTCGGGATCAATCGGGATGAGGTTGGGAGTTATCCAGTCAACGTCGGATTCCAGAGTGCCGTCATCGGGCCAGATCCTGATCTGGGGCGGATACCAGGCGCCGTCTTGCTCGCCAAAGTAGACGCCTTCGGCATCGGTCACCGTTCCGGCCAGGATTCCGCCTATGGCCACCGTTGCCGAGCCGTCCGCAAAAGCCGGGACCAGGACGAATATGCGCGGGCCCTCGTTGTCAACGGTGAACAGCAGGTCTTCGGTTGTGGTCTGCTTGCCCGCATTATCGACGACCCTGACGCGCACGGTCAGTCGGCCGTTGGGAAAGGCCGTGGTATCCAGCGTGTGCGACCATTGCGTTGTGGCCGCATTGTAGCTGTCAACCTGGGTCCAGGATGCACCGCCGTTAAAAGAGATCCGTACGGCACTCACCGAAGTGTCGTCGCTCGCACTGCCGGAAAACGTTACTTCGCCGCGCAGGAACTCGCCGGGGTCGGGCGCGTCAAGAGATACAACCGGCCGGTCAAGATCGACCTTATCGCCAAGACCGGACTGAAACGGGTTCTTGCACGCGCCGGAGGCCAGCAGGATCAGTAGCGCGACCCCGAGTATCCTGTTTCGCGATAATGCAGTTGACATCGTAACCTCCCGACGACTGCACCTAGTACAGCTCTACGATTATCGGCATACAGCCCCAATAACTTTGCGGCTTTCCGACGCCCGATTGTCGAGCACCGCGTACCAGCGTCGTCATGGCTCACAGCTTTATTAGCAATAATCGAGCCATCATGCACTACGAAGACGAAATTTGTATTTCTCTTGCTTATATGGCTTTATATACGATACGTATCACTCTCGACAGCTGCAGGGCACCTGCGGCACCCATAACTATGCAAAATGCAAGACTAGTGCCCGACCTATGCAATCCGCATAGGTCGGCGCGCGGCGGGGTGCGCCCGTCGCACCAAACTGCTATACTGGCAGCCGGCCGTAGCAGTCGGCACACCAAGGAGGGCAGTATATGCGCACCGTAACCCGATCGAATGCCGGCGAGCTCCCCGTCATCAAACTGCCGGCCGGGTTCCTGCTGGGTACCGCCACCGCGTCGCTGCAGATCGAGGGCGGAGACCGCAACAACAACTGGTTTCGCTGGTGCGAGAGTGGCAAGGTTGCCGACGGGTCGCACTGCCTGCGGGCGTGCGATCACTGGAACCGCGTGAAGCAGGACATAGCGCTGCAGCGTGAGCTGGGCGTCAACGCCTACCGCATGAGCCTGGAGTGGAGCCGCATCGAACCGCGCGAAGGCTCCTTTAACCAAGAGGTGCTGGCGCGCTACCGCGAGGAGATCCAGGCGCTGCGCGAGGCGGGGATTACCCCGATGGTAACCCTGCATCACTTCTCCAACCCGTTATGGCTGGAGGATTCCGGTGGCTGGATCCAGCGATCGATTGTGGACCGCTTCGGCCGCTACACGGCCAGGGTCGTCGAGACACTCGGTGACCTGGTAGAGCACTGGGTCACGATCAACGAACCCGGCATCTACCTGGCGTTTGGTTACCTGATGGGTATCTGGCCGCCGGGACGCCGCAGCCTGCGCTGCTGGCTGCGCGGCGCGCACAACATGGTTCTGGCGCACCAGGAGGCGTACCGGCTGATCCACGCAATCCAGGGTGCCTCCGGCAGACCAACCGGCGTAGGCGTGGCTCACCACCTGCGCGTCTACGATCCCGCCAGTAGTGAGCGCAGAGACAAACGCGCCGCACGGCGCCTCGAGCGTCACTTCCAGGACTTCTTCCTCGACCGCACCGTACCGCATTCGGACTTCATCGGCGTTAACTACTACTCGCGCGATATCGTGAGTTTCAGCTGGAATCCGGCCCAGGCGTTCACGCGGCGGTCTGTCAGCCGGAATGCCGTACGCAACGATCTGGGCTGGGAGATCTACCCCGAGGGGCTTTCGCGGGTTTGCACTTCGCTGAGCCAACGCTATACCCTGCCGCTGTACATCACCGAAAACGGCGTTGCGGATGCCGCCGATGCGCTGCGCACGCGCTTCATCTACGACCACCTGGCGCAGGTGGCACAACTGCTGCAGCGCGATGTCGACCTGCGCGGCTACTTCCACTGGACGCTGATGGACAATTTTGAGTGGGCGGAAGGCGAGTCAGGACGCTTCGGGCTCTACGAGGTCGACTTTGACACCCAAACGCGCACGCTGCGCGACAGCGGTCGTTTCTTCGGCGAAGTCTGCCGCAGGAACGGCGTGACGCGCCAGATGATCCGCGACTACCTTTGATCAGCGATAGCTCAGCACGTTATTCTCGATCCAGTCTGCGTACTCCAGCAGATCGCGCAGAATTGGTTTGTGCGCCGCGGGTGTGTCGGTGCGTGCCAGAGCGTTCTCAACCTTACGGCGAAACCTGCCGTAGTCCGTCACACCCTCGATTTCGGGTGCCAGCAAACGTGACGCGCAGTGACTCATCCAGCGATCCTGCTCGGCCTTCGGCAGTAGTCGGAAGTGGTTACGCGCCAGGTAACGGCGCAGCAACTCGGCGCCGCGCGGATCGACAAATGCCGGCGGCGCGCTGACAAGCTGCTCGGGCTCGGCGGAATGAACCTGCTCAAAGGTACGCCGATCCTCGTCACCGAAGAAGCCGCCCGAGTAGATCTGCAACTCGGGATCACGCGGCTGTGAGAAGCCGTGCTGCGCGTAGACATCACGGACCTTGCGCAACAGTTGCGGCTGCCGGCGCAGCAGTTCGGCGTTGGCGCGGCAGCTCTGTATGTCAATTGCCAGCGCCGCGGCGCGTTCCGCGCTCAACGTGGCCAGCGGCGCGACCGCCGGACTGCGGTTCAAATGAATGCCCTTGAAATGCACGCGCTGCTCACCGGCCAGTTCTTCAGCCGGCGTGAAGACTCGGCGCCGGATCTCGCTGACGCTCAACTCCATCCAGTCGCGCGGATCAAAGCGCAGATCATAACAGATGATAACGTTAGGCTGCGACGGATGGGCGCTCAGCGGGTAGACCAGCGATGTGCAGCCTCCGGGGCGCGTGAACATGGCCGAGCTGTGCACCAGCGGGCGCGGCGATTGCAGGTTCACCAGTTTGCGAACCGCTTCCTTCTTGCGTAGAGAGTAGAGAAAACGGAACAGCTTCGGCTGACGATCATGAATCAGCCTGGCCAGCTGTACCGTGGCACGCACGTCCGACAGAGCATCGTGAGCGCGCTGATGCGTGATCCCGTTGGCCTCGCTGAGTTGCTCGAGCTGAAAGACCGGCCGTCCCTGCTGATCGTAGAGCCACTGCACGCCGTCGGGACGCAGATCGTGCGTCATGCGCACCAGGTCGAGGATATCCCAGCGGCTGTTGCCGTCGCCGTATTCCCGCCGAAAAGGATCGTAGAAGTTGCGGTAGAACAGGTTCCGCACGAACTCGTCATCAAAGCGGATGTTGTTGTATCCTGCTACACAGGTGCCCGGCACGCTCATTTGCCGGTGAATCAGCGCCGCCAACTCCGCCTCGCTGACCCCTCCGGCCTTCACGCGCTGTGGAGTCAGGCCGGTCACAAGGCACGCGTCGGGGTCCGGCAGGTAATCGGGGGTCACCAGGCAGTGGACCGAGGTTGGTTCGCCGAGCTCCTGAAAATCGGCGCTCGTCCGCACCGCAGCGTACTGGGCAATTCTGTCCCAGCGGGAATGACGCCCGAAGGTTTCCAGATCATACCATAGCATGGTCGCTGCCATAGTCGCAGACTATCCGGAGTCGGCCGGGCTGTTCAATCACACAATCACGCTTGACACTTTATATTCTATTTTTTATATATATGTAAAACAAGTTCCCACGCAAGGAGGATATCACCGAATGAAAACTCTGGCACGCAACAAACCTTACATCTTCGGCGCACTGGCGGGACTGCTGCTGACCGCCAGTGTCGGTATCACGGGACAGTTCTTCGGAACATCGACTACGTTTCCGCGTTTCGCCACCTGGGTTCTGGACCTGGCCGGACTCGATCTCGGACACCTGCCGTTCTATCAGGTTCGCGACGGCGCCCTGACCGGCGCGGCATTCCCCAACTGGCAACTGCTGTTCGTGATCGGCATCGGCGCGTTCATCATGGCGCGCCTTACCGGAACCTTCTCTACTGTTACGAACCTTGTGAATGTAGAGCACCACGGTGCACTCAAACGACTGCATACTTGGGAATGTACTCTGCGGCATCGCTGA
>RECP01000114.1 GCA_007693945.1 Spirochaetaceae bacterium | reverse complement strand
CTGTTCAACCAGCTCCAACAATGCGATGCTGTCTTCTGCCACCGTGTCTGTCTCCTCTCGCTGTGTTGTTGTGGTGACCACAGCATACCGGAGACGGCGGTGGCTTGCTCTCCCTTCCGCCAGAAATTACACCACTCAGGTGGACTCTACCTTCGCACCAGCGGCGGGCTTCGTTCTTGTCGGTGTGACCGGTCGATCGTCCGGAGAGCCGGCGCCCGGTTTTCCCATCACGAAACTGTGCATAGTAGACGGGACGCCTCTTCTTCTTGGAATCTCGTTTGTAGAGTGTATAACCGTACGCTGTCACTGAGT
Source organism: Spirochaetaceae bacterium (assembly GCA_007693945.1). GTDB lineage: Bacteria > Spirochaetota > Spirochaetia > DSM-27196 > PWMO01 > PWMO01. The sequence goes on along the minus strand of RECP01000114.1, from coordinate 21,870 downwards.
GCCTCCTTCTGCTTCAGTTGCTTACATCTTTGCATACAAGCAGCGAGAAGGCGATTTAACACGGTTTAGAAATGTTTGCCGGGAAAACACTTAGCGTGTTCAACCCGGTTAAACGTAAATGGGCCCAGCAGGACTTGGCTTCCGGTCGCGCGCATCGTGCGCGCTTCCTCCAGCCCGCCTCCGCGGCCCTCCTGGCCGCTCATCCTCCCTTCGGTCGGCGCGCGCTGCGTTTCAAGTCCTGCCGGATCCGGCCACGGAAAAAAGGGACACCCCCTGACGGGGGCATCCCTTTTTTATGGGCCCAGCAGGACTTGAACCTGCGACCCACTGATTATGAGTCAGTTGCTCTAACCAACTGAGCTATGGGCCCGTTTTGCGTAGGCTCTATGTATGCCATAGAGACCGGGTGGCTGTCAACAAATCCGTGCGGCAGTGCGGCGGGGAAGGCGTGCACTGCCGGTTCAATGCTCAGCGGACTGTTGACTTTCCGGGTTGTGGTACGGGACCAGCGGCCTACGTATCATCGCCGAGGTGCGGCCCGAGCAGGATGCGTTCGAGGTTGCGGCGGTTCTGATGGAAGCGTTCGAGCTCATTGCCGCGCAGGGTGCGGCCGGGCGGGAACTCAATGGTGGCGGGGTTGATCGGACGGCCGTTGAGGTGCACTTCGTAGTGCAGGTGGGGGCCGGTGGTCAGTCCGGTCATGCCTACGTAGCCGATGACCTGCCCCTGATTGACGCGCACGCCGCTGCGGATGCCGCGGGCTGCTGAACGCATGTGAGCGTAGAGCGTGCGAAATCCGTTGGTGTGGCGTAGAATCACGTGAATACCGAACCCCGACGTGTTGCGCACAGCCTCCACGACACCGTCTCCGGCGGCGTTGATTGGCGTGCCGATCGGTGCCGCAAAGTCGAGGCCGGGATGCAGATGACTGTAACCGAGGATCGGGTGGGCGCGGTGTCCGAAACCGGAGGTCAGCCGTCCACCCTCTATGGGCGTGCGCAGCAGTGTCTTGCGAATCGTGTTGCCTTCGGCATCGAAATAGTCCGGTCCTTCGTCGCTGTTGAAGCGGTACATGCGCAGGGTTCGATCGTGAAGTACCAGGTCGGTGGCCAGCATTGCACCGCTGCGCACCCAGTTTCCCTGCTCGTCGTAATACTCCTCGAAAAGCACGGCAAACTGATCGCCGGAGCGCACGTCGCGCTGAAAATCGACGTCAAACGAGTAGAGCTGGATAAGGGTGTGCAGCAGGTTGGGATCAAGCCCGGCCGACATGCCGGAAGCGTAAAGGCTGCCGCGGATCTCGCCGCGGATCACCACCGGGATCGGTGTAAGCGGCATTACAATCTCGGTAGCGTCAAACGTGCCGTCCTCGCTACGCTCAATTTCGATGCGTCGTTCCGCACTGAGACGGACTCCGATACTGTGGACGGTGTACGGATCATCTTCCCGGTAGCGAAACAGCAGCTGATGGCCCGGACGCAGTCGACGCGGATCGAGGTAGGCTCCCATAGCACGGCTGGCGGCCAGTGCCTCGTTATGCGTCAGCGGCTGCTCGGCAAGCAGCGCCAGCAGGGTCTCGCCCTGTCGTACCGTACGCGCGTATTCGCGCAGCAGTGGTATGGTGGGTGCGGAGATGTGCTCGTCTGGATGCGGTTCCGGCTCGGGGTGGTGTTCGGCCAGCAGGTCCGCCAATGATCGGCTGCCGGCGTCGCTGTCGGGCTCGAGGCGTCCACGCGCAAACAGCGTCAGATCAACGATTATCAGCAGCAACACCGGGACAACCACCGCCAGGGCTCTGCCAAGCGGCAAAGAAACGCGGAAACCACGGAAGCTGCACGGCAAGCGCTTGACGGCGGCCACGCGCTGCATGCTATCAGAATCGCTTTTGTGGGACAACACCGGTATCAGCGTGAGCGTACCAGCACGTCGGTATGCCCGAGTGCCGCCAGTTGATGGCGATGACGGGCAACCGCATCCAGCGGAATCTCGGGCAGGATCACGCGGTAGATGCGGGCCTCGCTCTCTTCGAGCTCCGGCTCGAAACCGTGCTGTTCAAGTCGAGCGGCCAATGCGACTGCGTTGGCGCGCTGCGAGAAGGCTGCGATCTGAATAGTGCGTGTCTTCGATTCCTGACCCCAGTGCACGATTTCCAGATCGACAGGGGCGACTCCGGCGGCTGCTATGCCGATCCGTTCGGCCGCGGCCCGCGAAAGATCGATGACACGTCCTTCTATGAACGGTCCACGGTCGTTAATGCGCACCACTACCGACGCGTCGTTGACCGGGTTGGTCACCTTCACCAGTGTGTCGAACGGCAGAGTGCGATGCGCCGCTGTCAACTGGTTGGTGTCAAAGACTTCTCCATTGGCGGTCAGCCGTCCCTGGAACTTGCCCGCATACCACGAAGCCATGCCGTCCAGATCGTGAGACTCCACGATTTGCTGCGACTGTTCGGCCGTCAGCGCGGAGGCCGTCAGGAAGACCAGACCGACCATCAGTACGAAAAGAGCATTACGCATACTTGTGACTATCGGCACTTCCCGGCCATTCTCTTTACCGCCGGCGCGGTGACCGCTATAATGCCCCAGCATGAGCAAAAAGCCCTCCCTCGATCAGTCCAGCCATTGGGCCGATGTCAACGCCGCCAGAATTGTGCGCGAGCGCGGACCCAAGCCGCATTACACCTGTGCATCGGGTATTACTCCGTCAGGCACCATCCATATCGGCAACTTTCGCGAGATCATCTCGGTGGAGCTGGTCGCGCGCGCACTGCGCGACCGCGGGCAGAAGGTACGCTTCATCTACTCCTGGGACGACTACGACGTCTTTCGCAAGGTCCCGGCAAACATCCCGAACGCCGAGGCATTTGACGAGTACCTGCGCTGGCCGATAGTGCTGGTCCCGGATCCGTGGCGCAAGCAGTCGAGCTTCGCTCGCGCCAATGAGGTGGAGCTGGAGTCGGTTTTGCCTGAGTTGGGGGTTGAACCGGAGTATATCTACCAGGCCCGGCAGTACCGAACATCGGTCTATGCCAAAGGTATCCGCACCGCACTGGAGCACCGTGAGACAATCCGCGGCCTGCTGAACGAGCATCGCACACACCCGCTGCCTGATCACTGGTGGCCGATATCGGTTTTCAGCACCTTCTGCGGTAAAGATACCACGACCGTGCTTGAGTGGGATGGCGAGTGGAACGTCCGCTACCGCTGTGACGAGACGGGCAACGAAGAGACGCTTGATCTGCGTACTACCGGCGCGGTCAAGCTGCTGTGGCGCATCGACTGGCCGATGCGCTGGAAGCACGAGGACGTGGACTTCGAACCGGCGGGCAAAGAGCACCATTCGGCCGGGGGATCGTTTGATACCGCTCGTACGATTGCCAGGCAGGTATACGGGCAGGAACCGCCGGTAACCTTCAAGTACGACTTCATCAGTATCAAGGGGCGCGGCGGCAAGATATCGTCTTCCTCAGGGGATGTCGTCAGTGTGCGCGACGTGCTGGAAGTCTATCAGCCCGAAGTCGTGCGCCACCTGTTCGTGGGAACTCGACCGAACGCCGAGTTTGCGATCTCGTTTGACCTTGACGTGATCAAGATCTACGAGGATTACGACAGGTGCGAGCGGATCTACTTCGGTATCGAAGAAGTGGGAGAGAAACGCAGGCACAAAGAAGCGCGTATCTACGAGCTGTCCCAGGTCGGGACGGTTCCGCGGAAACCTTCGCTGCAGATACCTTTTCGACATTTCTGCAATCTGCTGCAGATCACTGCCGGCGACATCGATCGCGCAATCGACTCGTTTCCCGGCAGTGAAGCACTGACAAGCACCGAACTGCAATGTCTGCGCCGGCGCGGAGCGTGCTGTTGGAACTGGATCAACCGTTATGCGCCGGAGGACTTCCGCTTCACACTCAAGAGTGGCGATGAACCACCGGTTTCCCTCGGAGTCGCCGAACGGGCGGCGGTTGCCGCACTGGCTGAAGAGCTGCGCAGCCGAATCGACCAGCACGACGAGAAGAGTCTGGCGCAGACAATCTACGATATCGCGGCGGCCCACAACATCGAGGCCAGAGAGTTTTTTCGCCTGATGTATCGGGTGCTGGTGGGCAAGGACCAGGGGCCGCGGCTGGCCGGGTTTCTGATAACGCTGGGGGCCGAGCGCGTACTGCGAATTCTGCGAAGGTACCAGGAGCGGGGCGCCGGCGTTGAACGGGAGGAACAGTGAAGGACGACCAGGTCAAGGAGCTGCTTGGGAGAACGGTTGCCGAGCGATTTGTGCAGTCTGGTATGAAGCTGGGCCTTGGAACCGGATCAACCGCGGTCTGGGCGATCAGACGTATCGGGGAGCTGCTGCAGGAAGGCGTGATTGACAGTATTGTCGGCGTGGCAACCAGCTCGCAGAGCGAGGTGGAAGCTCACGCGGCGGGAATCGCGCTGCGTACCATGAACGATCCGGAGATGGTCGCCGGACTGGACCTCACGATCGACGGGGCGGACGAGGTTGACGCTCACGGCAATCTCACCAAGGGCGGCGGCGGCGCGCTGCTCATCGAGAAGGTGGTGGCCTACGCCTCCAAACGGGTGATTATCATTGTCGGCCAGGACAAGCTGGTCAATCATCTGGGGCTGAGATTTCCCATTCCGGTTGAGGTCGTACCGCTGGCTCGCATGCCGGTGGTTCGCACGATCGAGGAGCTTGGCTGCGAGGTCAAACTCCGTACGGCGGTAAGAAAGATGGGCGCGGTCATCACCGACAACGGAAACATTATTCTGGACGTCTCGCTCCCGGCTCCCACCGACATCGCCGAGTTTGAGCGCGTGCTGAACAACATTCCCGGAGTGGTCGAAAACGGCGTGTTCTCGCGTCTGGCTGCCGAAATCTGGTATGGCACCTCCGAGGGGCAGGTTCTGCAGTTTGCCCCCCGCCGCTGAAATTCTGCAACGGCACTCCCGTCTACAGCACCTCGCGCAGTTGCGCGACCCGCGCGGCGCGGTCTTCGGCATCAAAGATGAACGAGCCGACCACGAAGACGTTGGCGCCGGCTGCCTTGACTTTCTTGATGGTCTGCCGGTTGATGCCGCCGTCGACCTCGATATCCACTCGGTCGCCGAACAGGCGGCGTGCAGTCTCGATCTTACGCAGCATCTGCGGTTCAAACGCCTGCCCGCCGAAGCCGGGTTCAACGGTCATTACCAGAACACGGTCGATGCTTTCCCTGATCGGCTCCAGCAGTCGCACGTCGGTGGCCGGGGTCACCGAGATTCCGGCCTGTACCCCGGCTTCACGCAGTTGCCGCAGCAACGCGTAGGCGTGGTCAGTGGCCTCGTAGTGAAATGTCACGATATTACTGCCGATAGCCACGAAATCGCGCCAGAACTTGTGTGGAGTGCTGATCATCAGATGGGTGTCAATCACCGCCGACGGATGAGCCGCGCGGATGCCGGCCACTACCGGCGCGCCAAAGGACATGTTGTCGACAAACAGCCCGTCCATCACATCGAGGTGAATCTCCTCCACCAGTGGAACCACCGCGTCGAGTTCGGCTCCCAGCCGCAGGAAGTCGGCGTTGAGGATCGATGCCGCAATCTTGTAGTCCACGGTTTACCTCCGTTCTGCATTTGCCAGCGCTTGTGATAGCGGTATGCCGTCGACCGGAATGGCCGAGCGCCAGTATTGTACGGACTCCACCAGCTGGTCAACCAGGCGCTGCGGGTGAGCGGCGGTGCCGGCAAACACCTCGATGGTCAGAAAGATCTCGCCGCAGCGCGGCGGCATGGCCGCCGGAGCCGGGTTGCGGTAGCCGTCTGCCAGCGCCCGCATTAGCGGTAACGGATGGATGATGCCGCCTCCGTTGTGTTGGCCGGTGAACGGCGCGTGGGATGAACAGCTGTTGTCGGTCTGCTGCAGGTGGATGATCGGTGACCACGGGCCAAGCGTCGTCAGCCAGGCGTACGGGTCGCTGTCGACCGGATCGGCGTACAGGTAGGGGTGCTGCTCGATGAGGTGCGTTAATTGCTCACGTGCGTCGCCGCGCGACCGGCTGCCCTGCCGGTGACCGTGCACCACGCGGTAGGCATCCGGGTGACCCAGCCAGACCTGTCCGGCTTCCAGTTCGCCGTCCAGCACGGCGTCAATGGTCTCCGCCGTCGGCCGCAGGTGCAGTTGCTGTCCGTGCGCGTGTCCGGTATCGACGGTCACGTAGAGCGCGGCGCCGGCGGCACAGACCTGTTGCAGCAATTCAACGGCGCCGCCAATAGTCCACGGCGGCTGATGCGGCGTGTACATCTGCTCAACACTGATTGGCCGTTCGAGGTGCTCGGCGGCGTAGCGTCCGACGTCAGCCAGATCCTCAACCAGGCGTCCCAGCATGCGGCGATAGCGGTCGCGGTCGGCCAGCACCGACTGTGAAAAGGCGTGACAGAAGAATCCCACCCCGGCCTGCAGCGAGGCGGCGGCGCGAATCATCGGCTTCAGCCAGCGGTCGCGGAACCGAAGCCGCACGTGATTATCGGTGTGCGCCAGACCCAGCGTGGAATAGGTGCCGTGGCCGGAGTAGAGGTTGGCTACGCGCACACCGTGCGTGTGTGATGCTGCCCGCACCGCCGCTGCCCAGCGCCGCATGTATGCGGCGCCCATGTAGAGCGGGTCGCACTCGGTGTCGGCGCTGGTCTCTACCAGTTGCAGGCCCAGGCGACGCGTCAACGCCATCCACTGATCGGGTTCGGTCCAGCGCTTGGCGGCAAAGCAGTTATCGATAGCCAGGAATAGCCGAGGGTCGTTCATGCGTGCTCCGACGTGACGGTAGTCTCTGCGGCAGCCTATTTCAGCAGCCTGCGCAGCAACGGGTCGCGGCTGCGCCATTTGGGCTGTACTTTGACCCGCAGATCGAGGTGGATGCGAAAGGGAAAGATCTGATTAAGCTCGCGTTGCGCCTCGAGCCGGATCTCGCGGATTCGGCGCCCCTGCTTGCCGACCAGGATACCCTTCTGCGACTCGCGCTCGACATTGAGAAAGGCGCGCACCCACAGGGAGCTCTCGTTCCGGCTGTCATCTCCGCCGCTGTCCTCGCGCATCTCCATGTCGGCGATCTCGACGTAGAGCGCGTGCGGCACCTCCTCCTGCGTACGAGCTATGGCCTTCTCGCGCACGATCTCGGCAATACGAAACTCGGGCGCCTGGTCGGTGTAGTAGTCGGCGTCGTAGAACGGTTCGCCCTGCGGCGCGGCACTGAACAGAGCGTCGAGCAGCGGCCCGGTTCCCGTACCGGTCAGCGCCGAGATCGGGAACAGCGACGTGGCCGGACTCTTGCGGTGCAACAGTTCGCGGTAACGCTGCTCATGAGTCTGCGGCAGGTCGATCTTGTTGAGGGCGCACAGCCTGGGAAGCGTGGTGGTTTGCAGCAGCGTCAGCACGTCGTCCTCCTCTACGCCCGGCGCGCGCGACAGATCGGCGACGTAGAGCACCACGTCGGATTCCTGCAGGGTTGACTCGGCCAGGTCGCGCAGATAGCGGTTGAACTTCCGCTCGCTGCGGTGGTAGCCGGGGGTGTCCAGAAACACCAGCTGACCGCGGTCTTCATTGACTATGCCGCGGATCTTGTTGCGCGTGGTTTGCGGTACGCTGGAGGTGATCGACACCTTCTGGCCGCACAGCGTGTTCAGCAGTGTGGACTTGCCCGATGATGGACGCCCGATGATAGCGACGAAGCCTGATTTACTCATAGATTGTTTGGCAGTATATTACCACTTACACCAAACGATCCAGAGGCAAGGAAGTTTCATGCGAGATACATGGCGATTACGGGTCAAGGCTCAGGACGAAGAAGACAACGATCAAGAGCAGAACGGTGCGAAGGATGCCGGCGGCGAACACCTGATCGCCAAAATGCTCAAGACACGCACTATTCTGCTCTCCGGTGAGGTAAACAAGCCGCTTGCCGAGCGGGTCGTGCGTCAACTGCTGCTACTGGAGGACAGCAGCGACGAGCCCGTCAGGGTCTTCATCGACTCTCCCGGCGGCGATGCCGATGCCGGCTATGCGATATTCGACATGATGCGCTTCATCAAGCCCGAGGTCTACACAATCGGCATGGGTCTGGTGGCCAGCGCCGGGGCGCTGATCCTGCTGGCGGCGGACAAGCAGCGGCGCATTGCGCTCCCCAACTCGCACTACCTGATCCATCAGCCGCTCAGCGGTATCCGCGGTGTGGCAACCGAAATCGAGATCCATGCCCGTGAAATGGAGAAGATGAGGGCGCGCATAAACCAGTTGATTGCCGATGAGACCGGCAAACCGCTGGCGCAGGTTGAAAAGGATACCGACCGTGACTTCTGGATGTCGGCCGCCGAGGCGGTGGACTACGGACTGGTGTCGCGTGTCGTACGCACGCGCGCTGAGCTCGAGAATGCATGAGGCCGACCGCGGCTGCTGAGCCTTTTCCGGGTTTCGACGCCGCCGACGTGCCCCGCGGCGTTGCGTTCAGCCGGGGCAAGGTTCGTGACATCTTCCACTGCGGCGATACACTGCTGATCGTAACCTCGGATCGCATATCGGCATTCGATCGCATTCTGGGACTGGTTCCTCACAAGGGTGAAGTGCTGACCCAGCTGTCGTCATGGTGGTTCGATCGGGTCGGCGATATCGTGGCGCACCACCTGTTAGCGACGCCCACGGCGCGCAGCATGCACGTACAACGCTGCGACGTGCTGCCGGTTGAAGTGGTGGTGCGCGCCTATCTCACCGGATCGGCGTGGCGCGACTATCAGGCCGGGCGTCCGGTTTCCGGAATCACGCTGCCCGGCGGCATGCGCTGGAATGAGCAATTGAGGCGGCCGTTACTGACCCCTTCCACCAAAGCCGGGCAGGGTGCGCACGATCGGCCGATCTCGTGCGCCGAAGTGGTGGAGCTGGGTCTGGTAGCGCCGCGACTGTGGCAACAGATCGAAGAGACCGCCCTGGCGCTGTTTGAGCGCGGGCGCCGCATCTGTGCCGAGCGCGGACTGATTCTGGTCGACACCAAGTACGAATTCGGTCTTTGCGACGGACGGTTGACGCTGGCGGACGAGATCCACACTCCCGACTCGTCGCGCTTCTGGTTTGCCGGACACTATCGCGAGCTGTTCGAGCGCGGGCAGGGGCAACGCAAGCTCGACAAGGAGTACCTGCGCCAGTGGTTGATGGACCACGGTTTTCTGGGCGACGGTGAGCCGCCGGCGATTCCGGCGGAGGTCTTTGACCAGGTCGCGCAACGCTACATATCGGCCTACGAAACCATAACCAGCAAGCAATTCGCCGCCAGTGGCGACAACGTTGAAGCAGCGCGACAAAAGGTGCTGTTGTACCTCTCGGGACTCCAATCGGAGTCTAATGAGGAGGGCAACGTTGGCTCGGATCAACCACCCCGCCGGCAATAGCGCCGGCATTTCCGGCAGTCACCACCACCCGTCGGTAAAGCCGCCGCCGTTGACCGCGGCCCTGCTGGGGGCCGTCGTTTTGATTGCGGCGCTGTCCGCCGGCTGTAACGGCGTCGGCGGTCCCGACGGCGGACGCGCTGGTGCCGGCGCACGTGAGTTTACGCTGGTGTCATACAACGTGCATAACCTGTTTGACGATCGCGACGACGGAACCGAGTTCGCCGGCTACCGTCCGGGAAGTGACAGCTGGAGCTCGGTTGAGTTTCACACCAAAGCCGAACGCACCGCCGACGCACTGCGGCGCATTGCCGGGGGTGGTCACCCCGATATCGTGGCGCTGCAGGAGATCGAGAATGAGCACGCGCTCGGGGTACTGCTGCGCGAGTATCTGCCTCGCTCGGGTTATCGCTGGTTCGTGATGCCGCCGGCCGGCGGATCGGCGTTCCGTGTCGCCGCGGTCTCGCGCTTTGCGGTGCGCTCGGCGCGGGTGCACGCGTTTTGGTACCTGTGGCGGCCGCAGCGTGACGTTCTGGAGCTGGAGCTTGATATCCACGGCCGAGCGCTCACGCTGCTGGTTAACCATTGGCCGTCCAAACGCGGCGGAGCAGAGCGGACCGCTGCGCAGCGCGAATTTGTCTCGGCGGGAGTCGCGCGCCGCGTTCGCGCGCTCCAGCGCGACAATCACGAAGCCGCGGTAGCGGTGGCCGGCGACTTCAACATGGACCCCCACGAGTTCAGCGCCGAGTGGGCCGCCCTTTCTCTGTACAACCCGTGGGTAGACCAGCAGTTCCCCGGCAGTTACCGGTTCCGCGGCAGCTGGAGCCGTATCGATAACATCTTTCTCTCGCGCGCTGCGCATCAGGGAGTATTCGAGCTGCTTTCGTTCACTGTCGTGACCGACAAAGGGTTCCTGGACCGCACCGGCGCCCCGCGCGTCTGGTTCCCCGGGTCCAGCGGCGGCTACTCCGACCATCTGCCGCTGCGCGCCCGGTTACGGATGGTTCCCTGATGAACCGAGGTCAGGCGCGCGGCCAGGCGCCCGCGGCTTCCAGCACTGCGCTGACCTCGGTGTTCCAGTCGTGGTTTGCCCGCGGATTAGCCGGGCTCGGGTGCAGGATAGTGAGCGTCTGCGGCACATCGGCAGCCGAGCCGGTTTGCGCGCGCCGCTGCAGGACTGCGTCAACGCGCGCGCGAGCGAAGACGCCGACGCCCACCACAAACCGCGGCTGCAACAGACGCATGGTGCCGTCGAGGTACTCGTCGCAGGCGTCAAACAGTGGATCGCGCTCGTCCCTGGTGAGTTTCTCCGGCGTACGGTTGCGCCCGGACTGCTCCATGAAGAGCAGGGGGCAGTAGTTGGCCACAAACTGGTCGCAGAAGAACTGATCGGCGCGGCCAAAGCGCTGCTGCATCAGACCCCAGAGCCGTCGTCCGCTGACTTCGCTGCGCCGGCAGGCGAGTCCTTCGATCGGCCGTCTGGAATGCTGCAGAGGCGGCACGTCTATTGTCGCCCTGATGCCCATCCAGTCGCGAACGGCGCCGACCTCGCCGAACGGCACGCCGGTTTGCGCCATGCCCCACGGCCCCGGGTTCATTCCGACAAACAGCACTCGTTTGGGGTTGCGCGCAAAGCGCTCGACGTAGGCGCGGTAGCCTGCCGCGGCGTATTGCAGTGGATTGTAGACCATCGCCACCGGATCTGAAAACGAGAGACGTGCCACAGCGCGGCAGAGCTGCTCGGTCTGCCGCAGTAATTCTTCTGCCGGGTGCGCGTTCATGCCCGCCGTCCTCTTATCTGCGTTCGAGCTGAGTGAGCGCCGCGCCGCTGCGATCGAGCGCGCCGTCAACCTCGGTGAACGCTTTCACCGCGTTGCGCAGATGGGCGCCGGCGCGTTGATACGCCTGTACGGTCTGGTCGAACTCGCGGCGCAGGACGCGAATCTGTTCGACCAGTCTGCGCGCATCCTCGCCGACCGCCAGTCCGCGTAATCCGTACGATACCGTCTGCAGATAGGCAAACAGAGTCGCAGGACTCACCGGAACGACTCCGGCGCGCAAAGCCTGCTCGAGCAGGCCGCCGTCACTGAACATATAGCGGTAAACAGCTTCGGACGGCACGTAGAGCAGCGCAAAGGAGAGGGTTCCTTCCTCGGGCCGAATGTACTTTGACGAAATCTGTTCAATCTGTTTCTGGAAGACGCGGGCGGCCTCGGCGGTCGGCGCCTCGGGGGAGCCCTCCATCGAGCGACTGATCGCTTCCAGCGGAAACTTGGCGTCAACGGCCACCAACGAGTTCCCCATTCGGATAACCGCATCGGCGCGTGCGCCATTGCGAAAACCGTACTGCAGCTGGTAGGCGGCCTGGGGAAGCCAGTTCTGCAACAGCTGGGCCAGCAGCGTCTCACCCACGGCACCGCGCGTGGCGGGGACCACCATCGAACGGTGCAGCTCGGCCAGGTGCGTGGCCATCGTCTGGATCTGTTCCAGGCGCGCAGCCAGAGACTGTAGTTCCGGCGCCGGGCGCGTACGGCGCACCAGCTGGATTATCACAAAGGTAATCAGCGCCGTGAAGACAACCGCCGGCGCCAGCAGAAGCAGCATGTCGCGACTCGGCATCGACTGCGATACTATCTCCGCCGCCGCTCAGGGTCAACCGGCAGCGACCGGCGCCCTTGCATAACCATTTGCGGCCGTACTATAAAGGCCGCATGGAGTTCTTCGACAGCGAAGCTGCGTGGCTCGACTTCCTGCGCGCCCGAGCTCCGTTTCCGGACGGTTTTCGAGCCGCAACCGCCGGACTCTCGTTCACACCGGCTGAGCGCCCATCGGACCAGACGTACAGCATGAACCTGGCGCTGATCACGGCTGATCCCGCGGTGACCTCCTTTGCGGCACTGTTCACTCGTAACCGCTTTCCCGGGGCTCCGGTGATCATCGCGCGTGAGCGGGTCAAGGGTGATGCACTGGCCGGAATTCTGGTCAACAACAGGATCTCGAACGTCTGTTCGCCGACCGGAATCGGGGACGCTGAGCGCTTGACGCGTGAACTGGCGCGATATACCGGCGGGCGCAGTGAGCGCTACCTGTCGGTCTCCACGGGGATCATCGGATGGAGTCTGCCGTTGGAACCCATGGTCGAGCAGCTGCCGGCCCTGGTAAACGGCCTCGGCAGCGCCGACGCGCTCGACACGGCGCGCGCTATCATGACCACCGACGGCTTTCCGAAACTGCGCGCGGCATCAATCGGCAGGGCGCGCGTCGTCGGGGTTGCAAAAGGGGCCGGTATGATAGAACCCAATCTGGCCACCATGCTGGTGTTCTTTTTCACCGACGCGCGCATCGAGCGCCGCCGGCTGCAGCGCAGTCTGACATCGGCGGTCGAGTCGTCCTTCAACCGTATTTCGATTGACGGTGACCAGAGCACCAGCGACATGGTACTGGCAATGAGCTCTTGCCTGTACGATGTCGATCCGGCACAGTTCGACTCTTGCCTGCAACAGCTGGCCGCGGAACTGGCGCAGGACATTGTTCGTAACGGGGAGGGCACCTGTCACGTGATCAGGGCCACGCTGCGTGGCCTGCGTGATGAACGGACGGCGGCCGTGCTTGCCAAGGGTGTGATCAATTCGCCGCTGGTCAAGACCGCGGTCTACGGCAACGATCCAAATGTGGGACGGATCGTGGCGGCACTCGGTGATATCGCCGGAAACCAGGGCATCGAGCTCGACGCCCACGACGTAACCATAACAATTGGAGCGGAGAAGGTGTTTGGCGACGGGGTGTTCTGGCTTGACAAGCACAAAGAGAATCGGCTTTGCTCGTATCTGAGGCAGGCCGCACTCGATCCGTCGCTGCGCGGTTACCCGCAGCACGACCGCACCGTTGATATCGATATCAGCTGCGGTTCAGGATCCGCGGCAACGACGGTATTCGGCTCGGACCTCTCGCACGAATATGTAAGCGAAAACGCCGATTACCGCACCTGATCGCGTACAACGGTTCACAGGAAAAGGATATCCATGGAAATACAGCAGACACAACCCCGCGCATCTGAAGAGTTGAGCGAACGTATCGATGAGGCATCAGCCATCCTGGGGCTGGTCAGGGAGCAAATCGGACGGCGTATTGTCGGACAACGTTCGATGATTGACGGCATGCTGATCGGCATCGTTGCCGGCGGCCACGTGCTGATCGAAGGAGTACCCGGACTCGCCAAGACCATGGCGATCAAGGCGCTTTCGGAGGCTATTGATGCCGGGTTTCAGCGCATTCAGTTCACGCCGGATCTGCTGCCCGCTGATCTGATCGGCACCATGATCTACCGCCAGCAGACCGGCGAGTTCGTTGCGCGCAAAGGGCCGGTGTTCTCCAACGTCATCCTGGCCGATGAGATCAATCGTGCGCCGGCCAAGGTGCAATCGGCCCTGCTGGAGGCGATGGAGGAGCGCCAGGTGACCATCGGTGATACCACCTTTCGTCTTCCCGAACCGTTCTTCGTGCTGGGAACGCAGAATCCTATCGAACAGGAAGGAACCTATCCGTTGCCGGAGGCACAACTGGACCGATTCCTGCTCAAGCTTACCGTGGAGTATCCCTCGCCCGAGGAAGAACTGGCAATACTGCGGCGCATCGGCGTCGAGCACAGTATTCCGGTGAGCCGTGTGCTGAAGACCGACGAGATACAACGTCTGCGTGATACCGCGGCTGCCGTCACCGTGGATGAGCGCATCGAGGAGTACATCGTGCGGCTGGTTACCAGCTCGCGCGAACAGAACAAGAACGTGCACACCTGGTCGCGATATATCGAGTACGGCGCCTCGCCGCGCGCCAGTATCTACCTCTATCGTGCTGCCAAGGTGCAGGCCCTGTTCGATGGACGTCACTACGTTGTGCCCGAGGACGTGAAGGCGGTAGCGCCGGCGGTACTGCGCCACAGGGTCATCCTGTCGTATGAGGCCGAGTCGGAGGAGTTGACTGCGGACGATGTTGTGCACTATCTGCTGTCCGCCATACCGGTTCCGTAGTTACAGAGCATGGAGCGATCCAGAATTCTCTCGCAGGTCAAGCGCATCCGTCTCATCTCCACCGAACTGGTGGAGAGTATGCTGGCCGGCAACTATCGCTCGGTCTTCAAGGGGCCGGGCATCGAGTTCGACGAGGTGCGCGAATACGTCGAGGGCGACGATGCACGGCTGATCGACTGGAACGTCAGCTCGCGGCTCAACGACGTCTATACCAAGACGTTTCGCGAGGAGCGCGAACTGTCGCTGTTTTTGATTGTCGATCTGTCGAGCTCGCTCGATTCCGGAAGTAGCCGTTCCCGCCGCGATATCCAGAACATTCTGGTGGCGTTGTTCACGCTGGCGGCGGTACAGAACAACGACCGGGTCGGCGCAACATTCTTCACCGATCGCATCGAACACTGGGTGCCTCCGGTGAAGGGCAAGAAGCACGCGCTGCGGCTGATCCAGGACACTGTTTCGTTCTCCCCTGAAGGCAGCGGATCGGATCTGGGGCCGGCGTTGCGTGCCGCCGCCGAGGCACTCAAGCGACGCGGCATCGTGGTGGTGCTGTCGGACTTCAAGACCAGTGGCTATGCGCGCGACCTCAGTCTGCTGGCGCGGCGGCAGGACGTGATTGCGGTGCGAATCACCGACCCCATGGATACCGAGTTCCCGCCGACCGGTCTGATTCCAATTTGCGATCCGGAAACCGGCAAGACGGTGTTGGCCAGCGGTGCGTCGCCCAAGTTCCGCCGCCAGTACCGTGAGTTCTGGGAGGCGCAGCGGCGTCAGTGGCAACGCGAGTGTCTTCGCCGGCGCGTCAGCACGCTGGAGATCTCGACGGACGAGGATCCGGCAGCCGGCCTGATCCAGTTCTTCAGGCGGAGGCGCGCGCGATGATTCCACGGTTTCGTGCCGTACTGCCGGTGCTGCTTGTAGTGATGGCTGCGGCGGTCGCGGTGCCGGTCCGCGGTGACTACCAGCTTTCGTCGATCACCTTTCTGCCGCAGCAGTTCTATGTGGGAGATCGGGTTGAAATGCGCGTCGGCGTGCGCAGCACGGCCGCGGTCGGGCTCAGCGTGCCGGAGGTTATGCCGCAGGTTGAGTGGGGGGACCTGCACCACGTGAGGCTGGTTCCGCGAGGTACCGAGTGGGAGGTGCGCGTCATCTTCACCGCGTTCCGGCCCGGTACACGCACAATCCCGCCGCTCGATCTGGGTGCATTCACGGTAAGTGACCTCAGTGTGCACATCCCGTCGATCCTCGAGACGCAGGGCCGCAGCGAGCCGGCGCCGCCGCAGGAGCAGGCCGCACTGCCGGGTACGCGTCTTTGGATCACGCTGTTCGCGGTACTGCTGCTTTTGCTGCCGCTGCTGTGGATATTCACAATGAGCCGCGGGCGTCGTTACCTGCAGGAATTCATACGCCGTTATCGCGAACGTCAGCCGTACCGCCGGCTGGTGCGGGCTCTGAAGACGTTGTCCGCCGGCATTGAGCAGATGGATGGCCGTGAGTTCTACATTATGCTGCTGGAGCACATCCGCCGCTACCTGTCGACCAGACTGCGCGCGGATTGCATGTCGGCTACCACCGCCGAACTCGATGCCTATCTGGAACAGCTGCTGTTTGAGGCTGAAGACCGTCGAAAGCTGCTGGAGCTGTTTCGCCACGGGGATCTGGTCAAGTTCGCCGCTCTCCCGGCGCCTGCCGAGCAGCGCAGCGAGCACATAACCGACCTGCGTGCGGTAGCGGACAATCTCGAGCAGCGCAGGCATGCCCGTCAGGCGCGACTGGTGCGCAGGCGAGTTCGTGAACGCACCGCAAGAAGGGGACGCGAGCGTGTGGGTGTTTGAAGCTCCCGCCTACCTGCTGTTGCTGCCGCTTGTAGCGGTACTGTTCTACTTTCGCCACATCTGGCCGGACCGTGGCGGAAAACTGTCGCTGCCGGTGCAGCTGTGGAAGGGCATGAGCTTTCAGTCCAGTGTGTGGAGCGTGCGATTCCTGTATGCGTGCGCCACAGTCGGCTTCTGGTGCGGCATGGTGCTGCTGATCCTGGTGCTCGCCGGGCCGGCACTGGTGCAGCGCGAGAGGGTCTACCTCAGCCGGGGGATTGACATCATGTTCGTGCTCGACGAGTCGCCGACCATGGCAGCACAGGATTTCGCACCGGACAACCGGTTCGAAAGCGCCCGGGCTGTTGTCCGTGAGTTCGTACGGCGCCGTGAGAACGACGCCATCGGTCTGGTGAGTTTTGCCCGTGATGCCGCCCTGCGTATGCCTCCGACGGTGGATCACGGAGCGTTGCTCGCGGCGCTGGAGCAGGTGCGGATCATGGACCTGGGCGACGGTACGGCAATCGGAAACGCTCTGGCGGTTGCAGCGCTGCACCTCGAGACCAGCAACGCACCCGAACGTGTTATCGTTTTGCTGACCGACGGCATCAACAATGCCGGAGAGATCCTGCCCGTTACCGCCGCCCGCGTGGCGGCCCAGAAGGGTATCCGGATCTACACTATCGGTATCGGTACCGAACAGGACGCGATCATCGAGTTTGAGAATCCTCACACCGGAAGGCTGTTTCGCGGCCGCTTCGACGGCGGCTACGACGAGGCGCTGCTGCGTGATATCGCCGAGATCTCGGGCGGATCCTACTTCCACGCCGGCAGCTCCGGGACGCTGCAGGCGGTGATGCAGAGCATCGATACGGTGGAGACCGTGGAGCGGCGTGTCCGGATTGAAGTGCAGCGGCAGCCGTATCATCGCGAATGGATGATGCTGGCACTGGGCCTGCTGATGCTTGACTTCCTGATCCGCAAGTGGCTGTTGAGGGAGATCCTGTGACGGTAGCGCATCCCGAGGCGTTCTGGCTGCTGTTGGTGCTCATTGCGGTGGCGCTGCTGCAGTGGCGCGGCCTGGTGCAGGGTCGCAGGGACCTGCGTCTGCTCTCGGGGCACTGGCGCGAACAGGACGCGCTTAACCTGCATCTGGTGAAGTGGTTCTTTTCGTCGCTCTTCTTTAACGCCGCAGTTCTGTTTACGATCCTGGGACTGGCCGGTTTCAGCTGGGGACAGGAACCGCTCGAACAAGACCGACGAGGCCTGGATATTGCGATTGCGGCCGATATATCGCGCAGCATGTGGGCCCAGGACATTGCGCCGTCGCGGCTGGAGCGCTCCAAGGACGTTATGCGCGCACTTCTGCAGGAGTTTCCCGACAGCCGTTTCAGCATCACCGTCTTCAAGGGTGATGCAGTCACCGCAGTGCCCCTGACACAGGATCTGCACGCTGTGGATGCCTTCATCGACGCTATGGACCCGACCATGTACTCTTCGGTCGGCACTAACGTCGAAGCCGGCATTCGTACCAGCCTGCGCTCGTTCGCCTCGGGTTCCAATCGACACCAGGTCATCGTGCTGTTCTCCGATGGGGAGTCGCTCGAAGGTGCGCCGCTGCGTGCCGCGCGTGAAGCTGCGGCGGTCGGCGTGCCGATCTTCGCGGTTGGTGCCGGCACCGAAGGCGGGGCCCCGATTCCACTGCCGCAGGGCGGGCAGGTTCGCGATCCAGCGAACCGCCTGGTGGTGTCGCGCGTCGACATCGAATCCCTGACTGCAATTGCCGAAGCCTCCGAAGGTATCATGGTACGGCTGCAGGACGCCGACGCGTTCGGCCGGTTGGTGCGCGAGATTCGACAGTATGAGGTCTCGATGACCAGCGACGGTTTTCGCCTGGTACCGGTACAGCGTTACCGGCTGTTTCTGACTCCGGCGCTGATTCTGTTTGTAGGTTACAGCATGATACGGATCATACGATGGAAAGGACTCTTCTAGGAGCTGCCGCGGTTGCCGCGGCCTTGCTGATGGTTTCGTGCGGTATCGCTGAGCCGCACGTTTCGGTACTGAGGGGCAACTACGCGTTTGGGCAGGGACGGTACCAGAGCGCGACGGTCGACTACCTTCAGGCACTTGAACACGGGCAGTTCGAGGAGTGGATCGCGTTCAATCTCGGAAACGTCTATCACGCCCTGGGTGAGAATGAATCGGCGCTCGGTATGTGGCAGGTGGCCCGCCGCAGTGATTCGGATTCGTTGCTGTTCGGCGTGTACTACAACACGGGGCTGCTGCTGTACGAGGCCGGTCGCTATCGAGAGGCGTACGACCAGTTTGTCGAGGCACTGCGGCTCAATCCAACCAGCATCGCGGGCAAGATCAACCTGGAGCTGGCGCTTGAGCGCGTCCAGGCCGGCGCTGCGGTGGCATCGCCGCGACGGAGCGACGCTGAAGAGCAGAACGGGGCTGCCGCGGATGAATCGCGCCGCATTCTCGAATACATACGCCGAAGGGAAGAGCAGAGATGGTTTGCCGTAGACGAAATCCCCGCAGAAGAATCACCGCGCGACTGGTAGCGCGCCTTGCGTTCGCCATGCTGCTCGCGCTGCGCTTCGGCGCCGCTACGGCAGCGCAGGACCTCGACCTGCACGTCGGACCGGTCGATCGCGAAGGCGGGCACCAAACCGCACAAGAGGCCGTGCGTGAGCCGTCCGTGCCGCGCGTTGCCGTTTTGCCGCAGCGCGTCGCCGAAGGAGGCCGCTTCGCAGTCACAATTGAGATCGAGCCGGTTGACGCAGGACTCGTTGAGGTCGAGGAGCCGGACTATCCGCCGGGGGTTACGCGCGTCGGAGGCGTGCAGGTAACCTCACGCGCCGGACGGCCGGCCGACACCCGATCAACGCAGATTCGCGTCGATTTCCAGGCCGCCCGGGCCGGCCGATGGATCATTGAACCGTTCTCTGTCCGCACACCGCTGCATGACTACATCACCGAACCTGCCGTAGTCGAGATAGCGCTGCGCGACGATCCCTCCACGGTGCCGTACGATCTCGAGTGGCGTCTGCACAGCGACCCGATTATCGAAGGCCAGAGTGTTGCCGTTACCCTCGACATGGTCAACGTTACCGAGTTTACCTTTCCCGAGCAGATCAGCGTGCAGCCGCCGTCCGGAGCTCTGTTTGAAGAGGTGCAGGGTGTCGGCGAGATTGAATCGGCGCGCTACGGTGATGTCGAACTGTTCCGGGTTCCGGTCGCATCCTATCTTCTTACTCCGTCAGCCGCCGGCTCGCTGACGCTGCCGGTCGCCGAGATACGGGCATTCGGGCTGACACGGCGCGCGGCAGCAAAGGCGCTGACGATTGAGCCACTGCCCGAGGGGGCTGGTGAGAGCGCCGCAGTGGGAGACTTCAGTTTCAGGTCGCACCTAAGCCACAGTGAGATCGGTCTTGACGAGGCGATTGAACTTGCGATGCAGGTACGGGGCGTCGGTAATCTCGGATTTCTGCAGTTCCCCGAAGTCAGCGCAGAAGGGCTGGTGGTGTCCGAGACCGAGACCAGCGAGGATATGCTGGCGGGACCCGGCGGCTACATTGGGACCCGGGCGCAGATCGTACGCATGCGGCCTACCGGACCCGGTGAGTTCCGGGTAACCGTGGGGCCGTTTTCGTGGTATGACCCGCAGCGCCGGATTGTGCGGCGCGAAACGGCGCGCGCCTACCCGGTGCGCGTGGTCGACCGGTCGGAGGCGGCCCCGGCGCAGGGACGGCAGCTGCCGCCGCTGTTGTCGGCCGAGCAGGTGCGTCGGGCCGCACCCCTCGATCTGTTCCGGCTGCCCGGGACCTATCTGACCACGATGCCGGGTCTGATCATGGTGACCGTTGTGATCTACGTGCGCCGCCGCCGCCGCGAAGGCATCGCCTTGTTTTCGGTCGTTCTGTTACTCGGTGCGGGGATACTGATTCCGGCTCCCAGCGAGGAACGGCTGGAGCAGCTTTCCGCACACTACGACGAGGGCGAGTACACCGAGGCACATCGCGTAGCGCTGCAACTGCTGCAGGAAATGCCCGGACATCCGGGACTGCTCTACAACAGCGGGGTAACCGCCTTTGCCGCCCATGAGCACGCCCACTCGGTACTCTACCTGCGTCAGGCATTGGTGATGCGGCCGTTGTTCGGTCAGGCGCGTGAAACGTTGAAGATTGTAGAGGGCGAGTTGGGACTCGATCGACAGTACGCACTACCGCGCGCCGTTCATCCCGATGTGCCGCTGATCGCGGCGTTGATGCTCTTCTACGTGCTCGCAGTATTGCTGGTCATACCGCCGCGGCGGCGCAGGGCAGGCTACGCCATTTCCGTGATTGTGGCGCTGTTCAGCCTGGCGGGAACGTTGTCGCTATTCGGGTATTCGCTCTACGTGCGACAGCAACCGGCTGCGATCGTCGGTCCGCAGACAGCCGGTCTGAAGCGCATCCCGGAAGAGGGTGCCCAGATCTGGCTGAACCTCGAAGCCGGGACCGCAGTGCGCCCGCTGGCGTCGCGTAACGATTATACGCTGATACGCACCGGCTACGGACTGGACGGCTGGATGCGCGCCGAGTATCTGCTGCAACACGGGGAGCCGCGGTAATGGCAGGCTTCGACGATATCCTGAAACAGTGGGATGCCGCGCAGTCCAGACAAGGCAAGTCACGGGCGCACCGTGCACTGCAGGAATGGCTGGATGCCAATCCCGTGCGCCCCAAACCTGAAGAAGAGCTCGGCGGCGAGCGTCCGGCACACCGGCCCGGGGCTCGCCGTCTGCCGGTGGAGGCCACGCTCGACCTGCACGGCTTCCGGCTGCAGGAGGCCGTCAGCGAGATCGATCGCTTTCTTGAGCAGTCGCGTGCCGCCGGACTGCGCAAGGTGCTGATTGTCCACGGAAAAGGGTACCACTCAAGTGGTGCTCCGGTTCTGAGGCAGGCGGTGCTCAGCTATCTGCAACGGCACAGACTGGCGGGTGCAACCGGTACACCAGGGCGTGACGAGGGCGGCACCGGGGCTGTATGGGTAGTGATTAAGCGTTGATGATCACGAGCCTTTGTCTGGGCGTTACCGTTCGCGGTAGATGATTCTGCCGCGGGTCAGGTCGTAGGGAGAGAGCGCCACTTTAACCCGGTCTCCGGGCACGATTCTGATGTAGTGCTTGCGCATCTTTCCCGACAGGTGGGCGAGTATGACGTGTCCGTTCTTCAGTTCTACACGAAACATCGTGTTTGGCAAGGACTCCTTGACGACTCCTTCAACCTCGATGGCCTCTTCTTTTGCCACGTATCCTCCTTCAGAGTACATAAGACTGGCGTGGTCAACCGAAACAGTAGGGCAATTCACATCGCTTTGTCAAGCAAGCCTTTGAGCCGCCAGCGATTCTCATCTTGGCTGTACGGGGTCAGTTGGCATGGAGCTGCCGCTCGCCTGGGGGTAAGGACACCGTCGGCGCGTGCGGCGCCGTACGGCCAAAACCAGAATTGCTGTTGAGCCGTGATCCGGACTCCCGTTTCAGGAACCTGAGAACCGGTTGCAGAACGGTTGCGGAGGGGTGCACGACAATTTCGTTTGACCCCACCCATTTAAGCACTTCGCCGTTGGTCC
>RECP01000087.1 GCA_007693945.1 Spirochaetaceae bacterium | reverse complement strand
CGACGTTGTCCTTACCCCCAGGCGAGCGGCAGCCGTCGCCATATGGTGCACGGGGTCGGTTGGCAGACGAATTCCGCTGCGCCGCGCCCGAGAGCGACCCCGCGAACGTCTCCGCAGCCCCTGCGAGGACAAGTGAGCGGGGGTGCTCTCGAGGCAGGCACGCAGGAGCTCCATGCCAACCGACCCCGTACGGCCAGAAATGAGAACTGCTGCCCGGCGGTGATTCACGGTTGACAGCCGGCGACGGCCGGCCTACCATTTCACAGATCCATCAGCAGGAGGGCCCATATGAGTGAGCCGCTGACTCTCGCGGAAGCCGAGGCAATTCTGGGCGGCTGCAAAGCCAGAATTGTCGAGCTCGGCGTGAAGATGAGCGTATCGGTTACCGATCCGCGAGGCGACTTGATCGCGATGTTCCGCACCGACGGTGCTTCATGGCGCACACCGGATATCTCGCGCGGCAAGGCAGTCGCATCGGCCTGCATGGGAATTGCCAGTGGTGAGCTCAGTCACCGTGCCGGTGATGCGATTTTCCTGCCGTTTACGATGATCCAGGGCGGGAATTTCATCATGGGTCAGGGCGCGGTTCCGGTCTATCGTGATGGCCGGCTGGCCGGCGCAGTGGGCGCCAGCGGTGGAACGCCGCAGCAGGATGAAGAGGTCGCGCTGGCCGGTGTTGCGGCCGCGAAACTGGCTTCTCGAGCATAAAATCAGCGATTTCCGGTTCTCTATTGTCGACTTTCATGCTATATTTTTTTTGCTCTATGAATAAGTATACCCTTCGCGCGCCACATAGCTGCCCATGACTGATACCGTCGAGCCTCGCGCCACGTTCGGTGGTGCATTGCACCTGATACCAGGACCAAAGGAGCGATTATTGTGACACACGAATTTGACGCCGTGATCGTCGGCGCCGGGGGAGCAGGGCTTTACGCCGCTCTAGAAGCCAGCAAGACCGCCAGAACTGCCGTTGTCTCCAAGTTGTACCCTACCCGCAGCCATACCGGAGCGGCCCAGGGAGGAATCGGCGCCGCTTTGGGCAATGTCGATCAGGATAGCCCTGAGTGGCACGCCTTCGACACCGTGAAGGGAGGAGACTATCTGGTCGATCAGCAGGCTGCGCGTATTCTGGCCGAAGAGGCGGTACAGGCAGTTTACGATCTCGAGAACCGCGGACTGCCGTTCTCTCGCACTCCCGACGGCAGAATCGATCAGCGTCGCTTCGGCGGCCATACACGCAACTTTGGCGAAGCCCCGGTACACCGGTCGTGCTACGCAGCCGATCGAACCGGCAACATGATACTGCAGACCCTGTATCAACAGTGCATAAAGAATGACGTCCATTTCTATGATGAGTTCCAGGTTGTGGAAGTGTTTCTGGACGGTACGCGTGTGGCGGGCGTTGCAGCCTTCGAGCTTGCAACCGGTGAGGTGCATGTCTTCAAAGCCAAAGCGGTCATGTTTGCCACCGGCGGATTCGGCCGCATGTTCAGGATTACGTCCAACGCCCACGCCAACACCGGCGACGGTCCGGCACTACTGGCGCGGGTCGGGATTCCGCTGGAAGACATGGAGTTCTTCCAGTTTCACCCTACCGGGATCCGCGGGATGGGCATCCTGATTACCGAGGGGGTGCGCGGCGAGGGCGGCATTCTCAGGAACAGCAAGGGCGAACGGTTCATGGAACGCTATGCCCCGACACTGCTGGATCTGGCACCCCGCGACATGGTTTCGAGAGCCATCATGACCGAGGTAATCGAGGGGCGGGGCATACGGGGTGACGGCAGAATCGATGACTGGGTAATGCTCGACGCCAGCCACCTTGGCCGTGAAACAGTCTACGCCAAAATTCCTGACATTGCGGACTTCTGCAAGACCTACCTGGGAGTCGATCCGGCCGAAGCGCCCATGCCGGTGCAGCCGACCGCCCACTACGCCATGGGTGGAATCCCGACCGACATTGACGGCCGGGTGTGTACCGACACCACAGTGTACGCAGGGCTTTACGCCGCCGGCGAGTGCGCCTGTGTTTCGGTTCACGGGGCCAACCGACTGGGAACCAACAGCCTGGTAGATCTGGTGGTGTACGGCCGGCGTGCCGGACGACACATCGCGGACTACGTGCGCAGCGCCGATCACTCGCGGTTGCCCGCTGACGCCGGCGATGCCGCGCGCGAACGAATCGCCACTCTCAAGAAGAGCAGGGGCCCTCATCCGGGACCGCTCTACGAGCGGATGCAGCAGACAATGATGGCCAGGATCGGCGTCTACCGGGAACGGGAGCAGATGGAGGAAGCCGTGGCCGAAATCAGGCAACTGCGCGAAGAGTTCCAGCAGGTCCGCGTACAGGATAACAGCGCAAACTACAATCAGGAAGTCCTCGGAATTCTCGAACTCGAGAATCTGCTCGATCTGTCGCTGGTAACGGCTGTTTCGGCACTCAATCGTACCGAGAGTCGCGGTGCTCATTCGCGCAAGGACTTCCCCGAGCGCGATGACGTCAGCTGGCTCAAGCACACCCTGGCTTTTCTGAACGGCTCCGATGTGTCGATTGACTATAAAGCGGTAGATACCAGTATCTGGGAACCGAAGCCACGCACGTACTAGAACCGAAAGAAAGTGAGGAGTGAACATGCAGATCGCCCTTGAGATACAGCGTTTCAACCCTGAGACCAACACGGAGTCGGAGTTTCAGACGTTCAACGTCACTGTAGAGCCCACGGACCGCATACTGGACGCGCTGATGGAGATATCGCGCAATCAGGATGGGACACTGGTGTTCCGCAAAAGTTGTGCCCACGGCGTGTGCGGATCCGATGCCATGCGGATCAACGGCACGGAACGGCTGGCCTGCAAGACCCTGGTACAGGACGTCGCCGACGCCGACGGCGCCACGGTGCGTATCGAGCCGCTGCGTCATCTGCCGATACAGCGTGACCTGATGGTTGACCAGTCGGTTTTCTTCCGGAAGTTCCGGTCGGTCAAGCCTTACTTCGTGGCCGGCAGCGAGATCGGCGAGCGAGAGTACCTGCAGTCACAGGCTGATCGGGCCGTCTTTGACGACGCCACCAAGTGCATCAACTGCTCAGCCTGCTACTCGGCGTGCCCGGTGTTACAGAAGAACCCCGATTTCCTCGGTCCGGCCGCAATTGTGCAGGCAGCACGTTTTGTCTTTGACAGTCGTGACAAGGGGCTGGAAGCGCGCCTTGATGTCCTCGACAGCCCCGACGGTGTCTGGCCGTGCGAGAATCACTTCGAGTGTACTCGCGTCTGTCCGCGAGAGATCAAGATCACCAAACTCATTAACCTCACCAAGCGGGAAATCAAGAAATACCGCGAAGCCCGCGGTGAAGCAACCGCAGAACACAAAGAGGCCAACTGATGAAAATTCACGAGTATCAGGCAAAGGAGCTCTTCGCGCGCTACGGCATTGCGGTACAGGATCAGGCGGTAATCACAAACGCCGAAGAAGCACGCGCGGCTGCCGAAAGACTCGGCGGCTTCGTAGTGGTCAAGGCGCAGGTACTGGTTGGCGGACGCGGCAAGGCCGGCGGCGTGAAGCTGGCGCGTTCGGCCGATGAGGCCGTTGGTGCCGCCCGCTCGATCCTGGAGCTCACAATCAAGGATCTGCCGGTGGAGAAGGTCATGATCGCGCCCGCAGCAGACATCGGGAAAGAGTATTATGTGGGACTGACTCTGGACCGTGCCGCCAAGCAGTTCATCCTGATGGTAAGCAAGGCCGGCGGCGTCGACATCGAAGAGCTGGCCGTCGAACGCCCCCAGGAAATACTGCGCTTTCATATCAACCCGCTGGACGGTATTGATGAGGCCGGCCTGAAGGCGTGCCTGTCGCAGGCGTTCGAAACACCGCATCTGCTGGAACAGGCCAGTGACGTCGTCAGGAAGATGTATCAGCTGACGATTGAGAAGGACTGTTCACTGGTAGAGATCAATCCGTACGCGCTGGTAGACGGCGAGACGCTGCTGGCGCTCGATGCCAAGGTCATTTTTGACGACAATGCACTCTACAAACACCCCGACGTGGAGGTGATGAAGAACCCCGAGGAGTACTCGCGGGACGAAATCGACGCCAAAGCTGCCAACCTCAGCTTTGTCAGTATGGACGGTGAGATCGGTTGTATCGTCAACGGCGCCGGCCTGGCCATGGCCACGATGGACATCATCAAGCTCTACGGTGGTACACCCGCCAACTTCCTGGACGTCGGCGGCAGCTCCAATCCGGAGAAGGTGCTCAACGCTCTGCAGATTATCACGCGCAATCCAAGGGTAAAAGCAATACTGATCAACATCTTCGGTGGCATCACGCGCTGTGACGACATCGCCAACGGAATCCTGATGGCTATGAAGCAGATCGACATCAAGCTACCGATGGTTATCAGGCTGATAGGCACAAACGAGGAAGAAGGCCGTGCACTGCTGGCCGATGCCGGCTTTGAGGTGGCGGAACAGCTCAGCGCTGCGGTGCAGAAAGTCGTATCCGTGGCGTAGCACAAGTGAGGCAAACCAGATGAGCATACTGATTGACGACAAGACACGGGTCATTGTCCAGGGCATTACCGGTAGAGACGGGTCTTTTCACGCGCGTGCCATGGTGACGGACGGTACCAACATCGTTGGCGGCGTTACCCCCGGCAAGGGCGGGCAGAAACTCGACGAAATTCCGGTCTACGACTCGGTAGCCGAATGCATCAAGGCCACCGACGTTGACGCGAGCGTGATTTTCGTGCCGGCCGGATTTGCTTCCGGCGCAATCCGGGAGGCCGCCGACGCCGGTGTGCCGCTGATCATCTGCATCACCGAAGGGTTGCCGGTCGTCGAGATGGTATCCAATTACCACTACGTGCAGCGCAAGGGCCTGCGGCTGATCGGCCCCAACTGCCCCGGACTGATCTCACCGGGCAAGTGCAAGATCGGCATTATGCCGGCACGCATTCACAAACCGGGTTCAGTCGGCGTGATATCGCGCAGCGGCACACTGACCTACGAAGTGGTATACAATCTGACCACCAGCGGCTACGGACAGTCAACCTGTATCGGCATCGGCGGTGATCCTGTGATTGGCTCGACGTTTACCGACATGCTCGAGCTTTTCGAGCAGGATTCAGAGACGGACGCGGTGATTGTGATCGGTGAGATCGGCGGAGAAGATGAGGAAGCCGCTGCCGAGTTCATAAAAACCAGAATGAGCAAACCGGTGGTTGCGTTCATCTCAGGCCGCACCGCGCCTCCAGGCAAGCGCATGGGACACGCCGGGGCGATCATCTCCGGCGGCAAGGGTACTCCTGAAGCCAAGATCCGGGCGTTCAATGCGGCCGGCGTCCCCGTGGCCGACAAACCGGATGAGATTCCGGCCCTGTTGCGCAAGCAACGTGGTCGCTGACGCTGCGCCGGGAAGCCCGGATGCAGTATATTCAAAGAGCAAGAGACTCGTTTGACTGCCGAAAGGGGTGGCGCCGTGGAGCAGCATATTCCGGACCTCTCGACCGCACGGTTCTTTGAAGATTTGTACGAGCGCTGGAAATCCCGGCCCGACGATGTATCCGTCGAATGGCAACGCTACTTCCAGAGCCTCGACAGCGGCCGGAGCGGTACAATCGGAGTTGCCAACGGGCAGCCCTCCACCAGCGCTCAGCCGCTCCCGGGCGTAGCCGGTCCGGCGGGAGCCGCCGTTGGTGCCGCCGACGAGCTCAACGCGGCGCGCGCCGCGTACAAGCAGAGCCGCGTGAACGCGCTCATCTGGGCCTACCGCGACGTGGGCTACATTTACGCCGATCTGAACCCGCTCAAGAACTACTCTACGCCCGAGCTGCGTTATCTGTACTACACCATGCAGGCCAACTACGAGAAGCTGTCACTGTCCGCGTTCGGCCTGACCGATGAGGACCTTGACCAGCAGTTCAGCACCGGCGGTTACTTTCAACCGGAACGCATGAAGCTGCGTGACCTGGTGGGCGCACTGCAGCAAACGTACTGTGCCTCGATTGGCGCCGAAATCCTGCACATTCAGAACAAACCGATGCGGCGCTGGCTGATTGATAAGATCGAGAGCCCCGCCAGCCAGGCCAGCTGGACGCCACGGCAGAAGATCCGCTTCCAGAAAGACCTGATCAAAGCCGAGGAGTTTGAGCAATTCGTGCAGTCCAACTTCATCGGCCAGAAACGCTTCTCCCTGGAAGGAGGCGAAGTGCTGATTCCGGCACTGCGCTTCCTGATTGACAGTGCGGCCGACCGCGGCTTGAAGGAGATCGTGCTGGGAATGGCGCACCGCGGCAGACTCAACGTGTTCACCAACGCACTGCGCAAACCGGGAGCGGAGACGTTCAGCAGATTCTTCGACAACTACATGCCGTACACCTACGGTGGTTCCGGTGACGTCAAGTACCATCTCGGACACAGTTTCAGCTACACTACGGCCGAGGGCGCGGAGATTCACATCAGCCTGGTAGCCAACCCCAGCCATCTGGAGGCGGTCGATCCGGTGGTGGAGGGAAAGTGTCGCGCTATCCAGCGCCGCCGCAAGGATTGGAACCGCAAGAAGGTGGTGCCGGTACTGATTCACGGCGATGCGGCCTTCTCCGGGCAGGGAGTGGTAGCGGAGACCTTCAACCTGATGCAGCTCAAGGGATACCGTACCGGCGGTACGGTGCATATCGTACTCAACAATCAGATCGGGTTCACGACTGCCAGTCGCGACGCGCGCTCGTCGTTCTTTCCCACCGACATCGCCAAGGCGATGCCGGTACCCATCTTCCACGCCAACGGTGACGATCCCGAAGCGGTGTCGCGAGCCATCAACCTGGCCATCCGTTTCCGCCAGAAATTCGGTTACGATGCGGTGGTTGACATCATCTGCTACCGGCGTCTGGGACATAACGAGGCCGATGAACCCTCCTTCACCCATCCGATCATGTACGAGCTGATCAGAAACCACGAGAGCGTTGCCGCAATCTACGGCCGCCGGTTGGCCGACGAGGGAGTCTACTCAGCGGAGGACCAGCAGCGGTTTCGACAGAAGTACCGCGCCGTACTCAAGGAAGAACTGCAAAAGGCCAGGTCGGGTTATCAACCCGGACTCGACGACGCCTTTCAGGGTGGAGACTGGAGCGGTTTTCAGCGCACGTATACTTTCGAGCTGCTGGAGACTGGTGTACAGGAGACAACCCTCAGGAAGATCGCAAGCGCACTGACCACTCCGCCGGAAGGATTTGCGCTGCACTCCAAACTCAGGCGCTTTCTGAAGGACCGCGAACAGGCAATCAAAAGCGGCGAGGGCATTGACTGGTCATTCGCCGAATCGCTGAGCTTTGGTTCGCTGCTGATCGAGGGATATCCGATACGTCTCAGCGGCGAGGACTCGGCACGGGCGACCTTCTCGCAGCGCCACGCAGTGTGGTGGGACGTCGAAACCTCGAGTCCCAAGACCTACACACCGCTGCAGCACGTGGATCAGGACCAGGCGTGGTTTTCGGTCTACGATAGCCCGCTCTCGGAGTTTGCCGTGCTGGGGTTCGACTATGGCTATTCGCTGGCTCAACCGCAGATTCTGGTGCTCTGGGAGGCGCAATTCGGCGATTTCGCCAACGGGGCTCAGGTGATCATCGATCAGTTCATTTCGTCGGCGGAATCCAAGTGGTTTCGTGCCAGCGGACTGGTGATGCTGTTACCGCACGGGTATGAGGGCCAGGGGCCGGAGCATTCCAGTGCTCACCTTGAACGCTACCTGCAGCTATGCGCCGACAACAACATTCAGGTGGTCAACCCCACCACTCCGGCCCAGTACTTCCACGCGCTGCGCCGCCAGATGAAGCAGCCGTTCCGCAAACCGCTGATCATCATGACGCCCAAGAGCCTGCTGCGTCACAAGGAGTGCGTATCGCAGCTTGGTGATCTGACGTCGGGCAGCTTTCTGCATCTTATCGACGACACGGTCGACGGCGACAGCGTAACACGCCTGATACTGTGCAGCGGCAAGATCTACTACGATCTCCTGCAGCGCCGCCAGAACCTTGGCCGATCCGACATCGCACTGGTCCGGCTTGAACAGATCTATCCGTTTGATTTCGGGCAGGCAACTAGCATCATCGGGCGTTACAACTCCGACGCGGATGTCATCTGGTGCCAGGAGGAGACCAGAAACCGCGGTGCCTACAGCTTTGTTCTGGAGCGAATCAACGAGATACTCGCACCGGGAGGACGCAGTCTGACCTACATCGGCCGAGCCGCCAGCCCGAGCCCGGCGACCGGATCATACAAGCAACACATCGAAGAGCTGGAAGTCATACTGGCGGAGGCAGTCGGAAGCCTGCCGCAGAAGCAGCCATCGGACGAACAGCCCCAGGCAAAGAGAGAGCGAACATGAAACAAGAAGTGCAGGTACCTCAGATCGGCGAGTCGGTGTCAAGCGGAATCCTGGCCACCTGGCTCAAGAAGGATGGTGCGAGCGTTGCCGAAGGTGATGAGCTGTTCGAACTGGAAACCGACAAGGCGACGCTGGCGGTTCCCTCACCGGCTGCGGGTGTGCTGCGGATAGAGGTTGAAGAAGCAACCGAGGTGCAGGTTGGTCAGACGGTAGCCGTAGTTGACACCGCGGCAGCGGCTTCGTCATCCCCCGAAGATGTGCCACCACAAGAAAAGGTACCAGCGGCGGACTCCGGCACGGACGTCAGTCGGGATACGGTCGAGGCCGACGGTCGCGATGAAGGCGGAACCCCGGCGCTTTCACCAGCTGTCAGACGGATAGTGGCGGAGCACAATCTCAACCCGGCGCTGATCCGGGGCAGCGGGCCTGACGGGCGGATCACCAAGCAGGATGCGCTGGCGGCTGCCGGGGAAGGCGGCGGCACAAGACGCGGCGGCGAAGATTCGACCGAAGGCGACGCCACCACCGCGGTTCGGCACCGCCAACCGTCACAGCCGCAGTCTGTGCCGATGACAGCCGCAGCCGCGTCACCGGCAGCAGCGTCCACCGCTTCCGCCGCCGAGCGTCAGCGACGGGTGAAGATGTCCGGCCTGCGCAAACGGATAGCCGAGAATCTGGTGCAGTCAAAGCAGGGGGCAGCGCATCTGACGACTTTCAATGAAGTCGATATGTCGGCGGTTATGGATCTGCGCGCGCGGCACAAGGAACACTTTGCCGAGAAGCACGGTGTCAAGCTGGGCTTCATGTCGTTCTTTGTCAGCGCAACGGTGCGTGCGTTGCAGCAGTACCAGGAGGTCAACGCCTTTGTAGACGGCAGCGACATCCTGTACAACGATTACTATAATATCGGAGTGGCGCTTTCGAGCGACAAGGGCCTGATCGTGCCGGTGATTCGTGACGCCGACCGCAAGAGCTTTGCGGTAATCGAGACCGAGATCGCGGGATTCATTGACAGAGCGCGCACCAGACGGCTCGGTCCGGATGAACTGACTGGCGGCACGTTTTCAATCTCCAACGGCGGCGTATTCGGTTCGATGCTGTCGACGCCGATTCCCAGTCCGCCGCAGACCGGAGTTCTCGGCATGCACTCAATTCAGAAGCGCGCGGTGATTGTTGACGATCAGATTGTGATTCGTCCGATGATGTATCTGGCGCTCACCTACGACCACCGTATCATCGACGGCCGCGAGGCGGTGGGATTTCTGGGCAAGATCAGGCAGCTGATAGAGGATCCAACCCAGATGCTGCTGGACATCTGAGGAGTAGCTGGATATGGGCAAGCAGAAGAGCCACGTGACGGTGATTGGCGGCGGCCCCGGAGGTTATGTTGCGGCGATTCGCGCAGCGCAGCTGGGCTTGAACGTCACGCTGGTGGAGAAGCGGCCGACGCTCGGCGGCACCTGCCTCAATATCGGCTGCATCCCGTCCAAGGCGCTGCTGGATTCAAGCGAGCTTTTCGCGCGTATCACGTCCGAGGCAGCCGATCACGGCATATCCGTCAAGACCGTAAGACTGGATCTCGGCGCGATGCTCGACCGCAAAGATCGTGTTGTCGAGAAACTGACCGCCGGTGTTGCACAGTTGATAAAGGCCAATAAGATTGTGGTCAAACGGGGGATTGGCCGCGTTGACGCGCCCGGCAGAGTGACGGTCACCGCCGACTCCGGCAAGAGCGAGCAGATTGAAACCGGCCCGATCATTCTGGCTACCGGCAGTGTGGCGCAGAATCTGCCGTTTCTGCCGTTCGACGGCCATAGAGTCGTCAGTTCGACCGAGGCGCTGCAGTTCAACGACGTCCCGTCCAGACTGCTGGTAGTCGGCGGCGGCGCGATAGGGCTTGAACTTGGCAGCGTCTGGGCGCGTCTCGGCAGCAAGGTCGACGTGGTCGAAGTCCTGCCGGAGATCCTTACCGGGTGGGACGCCCAGGTCTCCAGGACAATGCGCCGCGAGCTCAGCGGCCAGGGCCTGACGTTTCACCTGGAGACAAAGGTTACCGGCGTCAAGACAACCAGGAACGGCGCAACCTTGACCGCGCTGGACAAGAGCGGCAGTGAGATCACATTCAGCGCTGACCGTGTGCTGGTTGCCGTAGGACGCAAGCCGTATACCGACGGATTAAACCTCGAGGAGCTCGAAATCAAGCGAGACAGCGGACGCATTGTGGTGGATGAGTACTTTCGTACAACCCTCGACGGCGTTTACGCAATCGGCGATATCATCCACGGCCCGATGCTGGCGCACAAGGCGGAGGATGAGGGAGTGGCGGTAGCCGAAATCATTGCCGGCAAACCGGGACACGTGAACTACGACGCGATACCCAACGTGGTCTACACGTGGCCTGAAGCCGCCGCCGTCGGCATGTCCGAGCAGCAACTCAGGGAGCGGGGCATTCCGTATCGCAGCGGGGTGTTTCCGTTCGCCGCTAACGGACGCGCGATCGCGATGCAGAGCACAGGCGGGTTCGTGAAGCTGCTGGCACATGCGGAAGACGATGCACTGCTTGGTGCGCACATCGTGGGACCCTGGGCTTCGGACCTGATTGCCGAAGCGGTTTCGGTAATCGAGTTCGGCGGCAGCGCCGAAGATATCGCGCGTACCGTACACGCTCACCCCACCCTTTCGGAGGCAGTCAAGGAGGCCGCACTTGGTGTGGACGGCCGGATGATAAACAGCAGATAGTCAAGGCAAGGAGACAGTATGGCAGCAGTTGAATACGCAAAAGGTCTTGAGGGAGTTATCGCAGCCGAGAGCTCGATCTGTCGCATCGACGGTCAGAACGGGAAGCTGTACTACATGGGCTATCCGATTCGCCAACTCGTGGAGCTCTGCAGCTTTGAAGAGGTGACGTATCTGCTGCTGTACGGCGAGCTCCCGACTCGTGAACAGTTGGCTATCTTTGAGCGCAAGATGCGCACTTCGCGCCCAATTGGAGCACCGATACAGTCGATGATCCGTGAGTTCCCGCGCGATTCACATCCCATGGAGCTGTTGCAGGCCGTGGTCTCGTACCTGAGCGGCTACGTCGAGCACAGGATCCAGCACGACGCCCACTGCAACTGCCGCATCACGCTCCACCAGGTGTCGCAGCTGGCAACCGTGGTTGCGGCACTACACCGCTTTCGCAACGGTCAGGAGTATGTAGCGCCACGGGATAACCTCTCGCACGGCGCCAACTTCCTGTACATGCTGCACGGCGACGAGCCATCGGAGCTCGAAGGCCGTATCATGGACGACTGTCTGACGCTGCACGCCGAACACAGCTTCAACGCCTCGACCTTTACCGCGCGCGTGGTTGCATCAACCCTCTCGACCTGCTACTGCAGTATCTCGGCAGCAATCGGCGCGCTCTACGGAACACTGCACGGAGGCGCCAACGAGAAGGTTATGGACATGGTCGACCAGATAGGGGATGTAGCCAATGTCGACGCGTGGGTTAACAAAGCGCTCGATGAGAAACGCAAGATTATGGGGATGGGGCACCGCGTCTACAAAGCCAAGGACCCGCGGGCCATCGTAGTAGAGAGCTACCTGGAGAAACTGTCCACGGAGAAGGGTGACTCCCGCTACTACGATATGCTCAAGCGCATCGAGACGGTGTTCCGCGAACGCATGGAGGAGAAGGGCAAGCCGATCTACCCCAACGTCGACTTTTTTTCCGGCGCTGTATACCGGCTGCTCGGCATTCCTTCGGCGCTGTTCACGCCGGTCTTTGCCATCGCCCGCGCTCCCGGCTGGCTGGCGCATATCCTGGAACAGCGCTCGGACAATCGCATCTTCCGACCCAAGGCGCTCTACGTTGGCCACCAGGAGCGTGATGTGGCGCCGATCGAGCAGCGCCGTTGAGCGGACGGAAAGCGTCCCTCGGGGGCCTGCGGGCGTTGCACGGCTGCTGGATACCTGAAGCCCGGCTCCCGGATCAGCCCGGTGTGTAGAAGCTTTCGAGCGTCGTCACGCCTTCCCGGACCGCCCGCGCTGACTGATCGAGTTCCCGCTGCTCGTTGGGGGCCAGCTCCAGTTCGATGATTCGTTCGACGCCGTTGCGTCCCAGCAGTACCGGTACGCCCAGAAAGACGTCCGAATGTCCGTACTCTCCTCGCAGGTAGGCGCTGGCGGCGCAGAGACGCTTCTCGTCGTTGACAATTGCCTCTACCATCTTGGCCGCCGAGGCGCCCGGCGCGTAGTAGGCGCTGCCCTTCTTGAGGTAGTTGACGATTTCCGCACCTCCGGTGCGCGTACGCTGCACCAATTGCTCGATCTCGGACGCCGGCATCAACTCGGTCAACGGGAATCCGGCGATCGAGGTATAGCGCGGCAGCGGTACCATCGTATCACCATGGCCTCCGAGTACCATCGCCATCACATCCGCAGGCAGAACGTTGAGTTTCTCGGCGATGAAGTAGCGGAAGCGCGTTGCATCCAGAATGCCTGCCATGCCGACGACCCGCTTGAGCGCAAATCCTCCCTCGCGCAGCACCACCATACTGATGACGTCCAGAGGATTCGATACCACGACGGTCACCGCGTTGGGCGCGTAGCGTGCGATGGCCTGCGCAGCGGTCTTGGCGATGCCGACATTGGTCTTGAGCAGATCCATGCGGTCCATACCGGGCTTGCGCGGTATTCCCGCGGTCAGCACCACCACGTCCGAATCCGCTATATCGGCGTAGTCGTTGGTGCCGATGATGGCAGCGTTGTAATTCCGCAGCGGGGCCGCATGCAGGAAGTCAATTGCCTTACTCTGCGGCAGTCCTTCGACCACGTCAACCATCACGATTTCATCGATGTTCTTCTCGGCAATGTAGTAGACAGCGGTTGCCCCGACGTTCCCGGCGCCGATGACTGATACTTTGCTCATCCGTTCCCCCTTTTACACTGTGCCCAGGATCTGCTGCAGTTCCTGCGCGGCGGTCACAAACCGGCTCGTCTGCTCTTCATTCAGCTGAGGTTCCAGTACCTGCTCGACTCCGTTCCGTCCGATGATCGCCGGCAGGCTCATAGCCACGCCATGCAAACCGAACTCACCGGTCAGCACAATCGAGACCGGACAGATGCGCCCCGAATTGCGAACGATTGCCTCGGCCAGATCGCACGCTGCCGCCGAAGGCCCGTAATAGGCGTTGGCGCGCTGCGCCATGTCGACTATCAGGTCTCCGGCATTGCGGGTGGCTTCAAACAGCGCTTCAACCCGTTCAGGGGGCAGCAAATGGGAAATCGGCACACCCGAAACGGTGCAGTAGTTCTCCAACGGCACCATCGAACTCGAATGACGCCCGATCACGGTTGCCGCGACGTCTTCCATCGCAACGTTCAGTTCGTGGGCAATCAGATAGCGCAACCGGGTGGAGTCCAGCATCCCTCCGAGGCCCATGACACGCCCGCGCGGTAACCCCGAGTCACGCACGAAGAGCGCCGTCATGAGATCCACGGGCTCGGTTACCACGATCACCTTGTGATCCGTGCCGGCGAGCCGCGCGGCGATCTCGGAAACCGGCTTACGGTTGACTTCGAAGAGGTCCTCGCGCTTCATGCCGGGCTGCCGCACCGCACCGGCGGTAACAATCAGAACGTCGGCGCGCAGGGCGTCTTCGATGTCGTCGGTTCCACTGATCCTGGTGTTGTATCCCCGCACGGGTGCCGCTTCCATCATGTCGAGTGCCTTACCGGTGGACATTCCTGACTGGATATCGTGGAGGATCACGTCGCCAACGCCTTTCTCCGCAACAAAGAACGCACAGTTTGCGCCCACGTTTCCACTCCCGATGATTCCGATGTTTGCCATTTTCTGCTCCTGATGGTACTATACACGCGATCAAGGTTTCTGTCACGATAACTCAGGTATTGGTGAGGGAGGCTGTATGCCGCAATCCGGACATCGCAGTGAATCGGACTCAATGGGAGAGGTCTATATTCCGGATTGGGCCTACTGGGGCGCCCAAACGCAGCGTGCCGTCCAGAACTTCGCGGTTTCCGGTCTTCGTATTCCCGGCGCTATGATCCGCGCGCTGGCACTGATCAAGAAACACGCGGCCCTCACCAACGCAGAGCTTGGGCTGATAGAACGACGCCTGGCTGAAGCAATTGTAACTGCCGCCGACGAGATGCTCAGCGGCACATGGGACGAGCATTTTCCGATTGATGTCTTTCAGACCGGTTCCGGCACATCGTGGAACATGAACGCCAATGAGGTGCTTGCAAACCGCGCCAACGAGATTCTGGGACAACCGCGAGGCACTCGCAGGCCGGTTCATCCCAACGACCACGTGAATCGGGGCCAGTCGTCCAACGACGTGATTCCCACCGCGGTTCACATCGCCGACCGTCTGGTAGTGGAAGATCTGCTGACGGCGATGCAGCAGTTGCAGAAATCGCTGGCGGACAAGGCAGAGGAGTTCCGGGATCTGGTGAAGCTGGGACGAACGCATCTGCAGGATGCCGTCCCCATGACGCTCGGTCAGGAATTCGGCGCTTACGCGGTGCAGATCGAAAAAGACATACAGCGTGTTCACAACTGCCTTCCCAACCTGGAAGAGCTGGCACTGGGCGGCACCGCGGTCGGCACGGGCATCAACTGCCATCCCGATTTCGCCATGCGTGCCGTTGCCGGGATCGCGGCGGAAACCGATATCGCGTTCCGCACGGCAATCAACCGGTTTGAGGCCATCGCAGCGCGTGACGCGCAGGTTGAACTGATGGGGGCTCTCAACGTGCTGGCCACCGGAATCATGAAGATAGGAAACGACCTGCGAATCCTGGCCAGCGGACCGCGCGGCGCTCTGGGTGAGATCGTGCTACCCTCACTGCAGCCCGGAAGTTCCATCATGCCCGGCAAGGTGAACCCGGTTATCCCGGAAATGATGATCCAGGTTGCGGCCTACGTAATGGGGAAAGTGGTCTCGGTCACAACGGCTGGTCAGCATGGTCCGCTGGAACTCAACATGATGCATCCGCTGATCGCGTTTGAGACCATCGACGCCATGGCGGTGCTGGCCAACACCTGCCGACGGACCGCTGAGCGTTGCATTGACGGTATCAGCGCCGATACAGAGCGAATGGAGTTCTGGATTGAATGGAGCCTCGCACTGGTGACGCCGCTGGCAACCGAAATCGGCTACGACAAGGCAACCGAGCTGGCGTACACAGCCTATCGAGAGAAGCGCCGGATTCGTGAGGTGGTCATGGAGTCAGGAATCCTGCCGGCTGAGCGCGTTGCGGAGCTGCTTGACCCGCGCAACATGATCTGAATCTCGATCCGCGGTGTGATCCGCGGTTGCCAGCCGCCGGTTGGCATAGTAGACTTGGCGTATGCCGATACGCCCCTGAACGAGGAGTGCACGTAATGGAACTCAACCATTCAGACCCGGCCTACCAGAAGGCGATGAGTCATTATCTCGCCGGTGAGTGGGCTGACGCGGAGAAGGCGTTCGTGGCGCTGGCCGACACCTACCCGGATAGCCCTTTCATCTACCTCATACTGGGCAACATCCGCTACTCGCTGGGCAAGCTCGACGAGGCGATAGAGACCTACCATAAGGCAACGGCCATCAATGCCGAGTACGGTATCGCGTTCTACAAGCTGGGCGTCTGCTACTACCGAATGGGCAGACTCGAGGAAGCGTTGCAGGCGTTTTCAGCGGTGGTTGCCATGGGCAGCGAGAGCCACGCAATGGCCGGCTATTTTGTCGGTCTCATCAACCTCTTTCTTGGCAAAGACGACGATGCCGCCACAGGATTTGCCGATTTCCGCGCGAAGTCGCGCGAATCACTGATTGCCAACTTCTACCTCGCGCAGTTGAAAATCAAACACAAGCAGTACAGCGAAGCGCTCGAGCTCCTCACCGAACTCTCCAACGCTACCCCGGAGTTTGCCGAGGTGCACTACATGCTCGGTATTGCGTATTACGGCGTCCACAACAACGTGCAGGCGATCCGCTGCTTTCAGCGTGCGTTAGACCTCAACCCGGAAGACGAGAGATCCAAAACCAAACTCACCCTTCTGACGGATGTACAGTGGCCATAATCTCTTTGTGAGATATGAGGATAGTGCGATGAATCTGTATGTATGCAACGTCTGCGGCTACATCTACGATCCGAGTGAGGGGGATCCTGACTCCGGTATTCCGGTCGGGACCGCGTTCGGTGATCTGCCCGATGACTGGGTCTGTCCCGTGTGCGGAGCTCCCAAAGACGAGTTCAGTATCGAAGAATAGCCGGGTTCACTTCTCCGTCATCACCCAGACACCGTCCCAGTGTTCGGGCGGTTGCTGCAGCAGATGCAGGCAACGCGCCAGATAACGCGACGCCGGCGGATCCAGATCACTGATCGACTCAAAGACCTTTCGTGCGGCGGCAAAATCTCCCTGGTAGTAGTTGCGCAGACCCCGTTCAAAGGTCGTCAGTCGCTCCGCCAGCGGCTGGTAGTCGGCATCAAACCACGGCTCGAAAACGGTCACCGGCTCCGCACGTCCGACTACCGCGACTCGCGACAGTTCGCGGGCCCGAAACTGGCGGTCAACCTGCCTCCAGGTAGCCTGCGAGATCATGGTGTAGGTGCCGAACTGCTTGTTGATCCCTTCGAGCCGCGCCGCCAGGTTGACCGCGTCGCCGAGCATGGTGTAGTCAAACCGCGTGCGCGATCCCATATTGCCAACGACCGCGGGTCCGCTGTTGATCCCGATCCGCATGTGCAGTTCCTTGCCCACTCGTTCGACAAACCGGGGGCGCAACTGCGCCAGCGCAGCCTGGCAACGCAGCGCGGCGCGCACCGCGCGAACCGCGTGATCCTCCAGCGCCAGCGGGGCGTTCCAGAACGCGATAATGGCATCCCCCTCGTACTTGTCAACCGTACCGCCTTCATCCTGAATAATGTCGGTCATCGCGGACAGATACTCGTTCAGCAACGCGGTCAGCTCCTCCGGTGAGAGTCCCTCCGACAGCGACGTGAACCCCTGCAGATCGGAAAAGAAGATCGAGAGTTCGCGTCGCTCACCCCCCAGCCGCAGTCGGTCGGGGTCCTGGATCAGTTCCTCTATGACCGCCGGACTCAGATACTGTTGAAACGCGTTCTTGAGGTAACGCTTCTGTTTGCCCTCGGTTGCGTAATTGGCCACGTTGGCTCCGACCAGCGCCAGCGCCATACCGGCCGTGGGTGCCATCAGCGGCACCCAGTAGCCCAGAGCGTAGCCCAGGAATGCCACCGCCGCCGGCAGTGGCAGACAAAGCACGTACACCGCCACGGTGCGACCGGCCCCCGATACGACCGACGCCAGCATGGAACCGGCCAGCACCAGGATCAGTACCAGCCCTACGGCAAGCGATGGCGCGACCGGCCTCATGAAATCGTCGGACAACAGGTTCTCGAGCAGTGTAGCGTGAACATCCACACCCGGTACTACCGGCGCGATTGGGGAGGTACGAAGGTCAAACAGGCCCGGTGCCGAGAATCCAAACAGCACGTAGCTGTCGCGCAATTCATCCGGTTCCACCAGCGGCGTCTCCCCGCTCAGAATCTGAATCTCACTCTGCAGGATGGCCGCAGCACTGAAGTCACGGTGGCGGCCCGTCTCGTTCTTGAAGTTCAGGATGACATCACCGTTGGAATCCAGCGGTATACGGCGCGTTCCGATCCGCACAGCGCCGTCTTCGTACAACACTTCCACCGGTTGTGCCGTATCGCCGCCGACGTGCTGGCCGGCCAACCAGGTGGCAAGACCCAGCGAGGGCACCAGGCTGCCGTCAAACAGAACGGCCGGGCGCGCACGCCTGTATACACCGTCGCGGTCGGGCTGCAGCTGCACGTTGGCAAGATAGAGACTCGACTGGGCCACCTCAGGTATCGGGAACGCAGCCAGCGGATAGCGGTGCAGCACGCCTTCGAGCTGGTCGTAGGGCTGCTGCGCAACCAGTGCCGGGCGCGCGACGGTTTGCGGCCACTGCAGCGTCTCACCGGTCTCGATCCCGAAGAATGCCGAACCGACGAAGCGTTCCATTGCAGCCATTGCGGCGCCAAAGGTCTGATCATCGTAGACACCGTAGCCCGACGGTTCCAGATAGAGCACGTCAAACGCCAGCGCGCGAACCTCGGAGCGGGCGGCAAAGTTGATGATGTAAGCATAGACCTCGCGCGGCCATGGCCAGGTGAGACCCATGGTATCGCGCGCCCAGTCCAGACTGGCCTGGTCAAGCAGTATCAGAACCACCCGCAAATCCGGTTCACGATGTGAAGCAAAGACGCGCGCGCGCATATCCCACGTGCGTGCTTCAAACGGCTCCAGCACGGCCCCGGACCAGAGCACCAGTGCCAGGGCAGCTGCCGCAGCTCCTACCAGCAGCCCGCGCAGGAGCTTTGATCGCACCATGTTCGATCGCGCCATGGCGGACAGCTACACTGATCCCAGCGCGCGTTCGTATCGCCGTTGGCGTTCCGCCGTACCCGCCGGTTGATGGCGATAGGTGCCGATTGCGTTGCGTACAACCTCTATACGTGTCCGCGGCGCCGGATGAGTCCGCATGAACCCGGGACCATCGCTGACCCAGTCCTCATCCATGCGCTCGAGTACCCGAATCAGCGCCTCGGGATCGTAGCCGATACGCTTCATGATCTCTACCGCCGCCTGATCTGCTTCACGTTCGGCCGAGCGAGAGTACCCGTTGTTCACCAGCGTTGTGGTAACGTCGTTAATGGAATCCTCAAAAACCTCGGTCAGCTCGGCGATTTCCTGCGACGTTGCAAACTGAGCACCGGTAATCGCGGTACTGGTCAGAGCGGCAGTGATGCGCGACGTGCGGATTGCCTGCAACCCGTGACGGTGCTGGACGTGCCCGATCTCGTGCGCCAGTACAGCCGCCACATCATCCTCACTGCGCGTAAGCCGCAACAGTCCGCGCGACACAAAAATCAGCCCACTGGGCGTGGCAAACGCGTTGACCTCTTCACTGTCGAGAACCATGAATCGGTAGCCGCCGAACAGCTCCGGGCGATCGGATGCCATCGCCAGGCTCTGGCCAATCAGGTTCAGGTAGTCGGTCGCTGCCTGCTCGTCGTACGGAGCATACTGGTCCAGGATGGTTGCCCCGACCGCTCGACCGATGTAGTACTCCTGTTCGGGGGTGATGTCCTCGAAGCTGCGCCCTATCGCTTCCGCGCTGCGCGTAACCGACGCCGCCTGCTGTTCCGTCATGCGACCGGTGGCAACCGCCACGCCGGTCCCTACTTCGGCAATCGACCCGAGGCTCTCGCAGCCCGCGAGCACGAGCAGTATCGCCGCAATCACCGCCACGGTCAGCACGACAGCACGTCCGGCCGTCCCCGATTGCACCCGGATCGCGATCATTGCACACCTCCCGGCAGCCTGAGCTTACCTTCGGACAGAAAAGCCGCCAGGCGCTCGGGATCAAGCGCGTAACCTTCCATGCGGTCGACGGTGTCGTAATCCAGTCCGCTTTCAGCCCGGTAGCGGTCTTCAACCTCCTGATTGAACCCGCGTCCGGCCAGGGCAACTTCACTGCTGGTTGCGGCGCGCTGCACATCGGCTTCGCCGGCCTGCATGACTATGCGCCTGGTGGTGAGAGCCGACGCGTGAACCCAGCCGGTCGACACCCCGTGACGAATACGAGCCCACCCCTGAGTCTCTTCCAGAACCTCTACGCGGTCCCCGTAATTCAGTACCGCGTCGATCCGCCCCAGAAAGCCGGGAGTGGAACGCACCTGGGTTTCACGCACCTCGACACTCATCATCGTCTGTGCACACAGCGCAGTGACCACGCTGACCGAGATGAGTACAACCAGGACGACACGTTTTGGCATAGGCATACCCTCCGACACTACCATAATACCCCGTTCGGCACCGAATATCAGGATGGCGCAGTGGCTTGCCCGTGGAACGGCGCTGGTCAGCGGCGCCCGCTCTCCTCGAACGCGGAGACAACCAGCACTCCATTGTGCC
Source organism: Spirochaetaceae bacterium (assembly GCA_007693945.1). GTDB lineage: Bacteria > Spirochaetota > Spirochaetia > DSM-27196 > PWMO01 > PWMO01. The sequence goes on along the minus strand of RECP01000087.1, from coordinate 133,339 downwards.
CGCCGAACCCCAGCGAATTCGATATCGCCACCCGAATGGTACCCTCGACGCCGACATTGGGAACGTAGTCCAGATCGCATTCCGGGTCGGGATTGTCGAGGTTGATGGTCGGGGGAAAGAACTGGTCGCGAATAGCCAACACACAGACCATTGCTTCCACTCCACCGGCGGCACCAATCAGATGACCGTGCATGGACTTGGTTGAACTGACCTTCAGCTTGTATGCGTGCTGTCCAAACACGTCCTTGATGACGCGCGTTTCAATCGGGTCGTTTACCGGTGTAGAGGTTCCGTGCGCGTTGATGTAGTCAATCTGATGCGGCTGCAGCTGTGCATCGGCCAAAGCCATGCGTGTCGCCGCTATGGCTCCCCGTCCCTCCGGGTGCGGAGCGGTCAGATGGTTGGCGTCACAGCTGATACCTGAGCCGCTGATCTCAGCGTAAATCCTGGCCCCCCGTGCCCTGGCGTGTTCGAGTTCCTCACACACCAGTATCCCGGCGCCCTCGCCTATGACGAAGCCGTCGCGATCTCTGTCAAACGGTCGCGAGGCAATCTCGGGCCGGTCGTTGTAGCGCGTGCTCAGCGCCTGAATGACATTGAAACCGGAAACGCCCAGCCTGGTAACGCACGCTTCCACGCCGCCGGCAATCACGACGTCACCACCGCCTTCTCTGATCCAGCGCAGCGCATTGCCGATCGCGTCCGTGCCCGAGGCACAGGCGGTTGCCAGCGAGTAGACCGGCCCCTGCGCGTTTACCGCAATGGCCACGTTGCCCGGGCCGATATTGGCTATCAGCTTGGGAATGGTCATCGGAGGCACGCGATCCGGGCCCTTCTGGTAGAGCGTGTAGTAGGAGTCTTCGATTGTCTGAAACCCGCCGATTCCGACTCCAAGCATTACGCCAAGGCGCGTCGGATCATCAATCCCCGATTCAAGGCCGGCATCCCGCATCGCTTCCAGACTGGCTGCAACTGCGTACTGCGAGAAAAGATCCATCTTGCGAGCCTCGCGACGATCCATGAAGTCGGATGGATCGAAGCCCTTGACCTCGGCCGCGATCCTGGTCTGGTATTCGGCCGCGTCAAAACGCGTAATCGGACCTATCCCGCTCTTCCCGTTGCGAATACCGTTCCAGAAGTCGGCAACGTTGTTGCCCATTGGATTGATTGTGCCCAGACCGGTTATCACAACTCGTCTCATTCTACATCCCCATTCCGCCGGCAATGTTCACAACCTGTCCGGTCACGTAGGAGGCAAGATCGGACGCCAGAAAGAGCACCACTTTGGCCACCTCTTCCGGCTCACCGATGCGGGCCATCGGTATCTGGGCCTTCAGCTGGTTACGCTGCTCCTCGGTGAGCACCTCGGTCATGCGGGTGTTGATGAACCCCGGGGCAATGGCGTTCACCCGCACGTTGCGGGCGGCCACCTCACGCGCCAGGCTCTTGGTGAATCCGATCAACCCGGCTTTGGATGCCGAGTAGTTGGTCTGGCCCCCGTTGCCGATCACCCCCACAATCGAGGCCACATTGATGATCGATCCCGAGCGTTGCTTGATCATACTGCGGCTGACGACCTTGGAGATGTAGAACGCACTGGTCAGGTTGATGGTCAGCACGTCGCTCCAGTCCTGCGCCGTCATGCGGAATATGAGACCATCACGCGTTATGCCGGCGTTGTTCACCAGGATATCGATTCCACCGCTCTCTTCCAGGATCTCCTCGGTGGTTGCCGTAATCGTCTGTTCGTCGGCAACGTTGCCTTCCTTGTAGACAACCTGCTGACCATGGCTGTCCGCTATGGCGCGATACTCTTCAAGCGAGTCTCCCGGATTGAGATCGATGTAGTATACCGATGCCCCGTTCTGCAACAGCTTGAGAACGATTTCCCGCCCGATGCCGCGAGACCCCCCGGTGACAAGTGCCTTATTGCCTTCTACCAACACTGTGTACTCTCCTTGGTACGATCGATTACCGGCCGCGGTATCAGGGCGAGACCACCGAACGGCTCTTCTCAACCGTATCCAGCGCCTCGATCTGCTCCAGGGTTCCCGCCGGCGTGCACTGCAACATCACGCCGGTATTGGCCTTGAGCCACGCGTTCCACAAACCGCCGAGCACCGTTCCGGGCCCAACTTCCAGAAACCCGGCTACACCGTCAGCTACCATCTGATCCATCGTGGCTACCCAAAGCACGGGAGCTACCAGCTGCTCAACGCAGAACCGCTTGAGCTGCAAGCCCGATTCTACCGCTTTTGCGGTGACGTTGGAATAGATCGGCTTGCACGGATCCTTGAAATCAATCCCGGCCAGCGCTTTCTCCAGCTCGTCTCTTGCCTTACTCATCAGCGGGCAGTGAAACGGGCCGGAAACCTTCAGCCGAATCACGCGGCGTGCGCCGGCCTGTTTGAGCGCTTCCTCGGCCGCCGTCAGAGCCTCGGCGGTCCCTGAGACAACCGTCTGGGCGGGACTGTTATGGATTCCCGGATAAGCGTCCGGTACCTGCTCAAGCACCGAATTCACCGTCTGGTAGTCAAGCCCGAGCACCGCAGTCATTCCGGCCGGCCCGGCCTCAGTGTCGAGAGCGCGACTGGCCTGTTCCATCACCTGCCCGCGAAGCCGGACCACCGGAAACACCGTTTGGAGATCGAGCACACCAGCCTCGACCAGTGCCGCGTACTCTCCGAGACTGAATCCGGCCAGCCGATCACTCTCGATCCCGAACTCGCGCAATACCGTAGCTGCCGCCAGATTGGTTACCGTAATCGCGATCTGCGTATTGTCGGTCTTCTTGAGGTCGTCTTCGGTTCCATCGAACACCAGCGCCGCTACATCAAATCCACAACTCTCGGTAGCCAGACGGAAGAGCCCGCGCACATCTTCGGAACGGTCAAAGAGATCCTTGCCCATACCGGGAGCCTGCGCTCCCTGGCCGGGAAACAGAAAGCTATATCGCATGCGAAATCCTCCCGAGCTATCGGACGTTATCACACGCCTTTCAGCGCTGTCAAGTCGGTCGCCGACCGACAACGGTTGGCGCTCAGACTCCGTGTTTGTCTGCACGGAGTGGGTCGGTGGTCCAGATTCGAATGCCTGTGCGGCACCAGCAATTCTCGTTTTGGCCGTACGGCGCCGCACGCGCCGTCGTTGTCCTTACCCCCAAAGCGAGCGGCAGCCGTCGCCATATGGTGCACGGGGTCGGTTGGCAGATGAATTCCGCTGCGCCGCGCCCCAGAGCGCCCCCGCGAACGTCTCCGCGACCTGTGCGAGGACAAGTGAGCGGGGGTGCTCTCGAGGCAGGCGCGCAGGAGCTCCATGCCAACCGATCCCGTACGGCCAAAATTGCTGGTGCGGCACGCCGCTGTATTGACCGGCCGCAGACACTCAACTAAAATGGCGCAACTCGCATGAAACAACAGACGCAGGCTTATGTGCGCTCAACCGGCGCTTACGTTCCACCGCGCCGAATGTCAAACGACGAGCTGGCGCAGATAGTGGATACTTCCGATGAGTGGATTTACTCACACACCGGAATTCGCTACCGCCACATCGCCGATCAGGGCGTTGCCGCGTCCGATCTGGCGGTGGAAGCCGCCCGGGCCGCGTTGCAGGGTGCCGGGGTTGAAGCCGGCCAGATTGACCTTATTCTGCTGGCAACATCAACGCCCGACTATCCCGGCCTGCCGGCTACCGCATGCATCGTGCAGGATCGACTCGAGGCAGTCAACGCGGCCGCAATGGACCTGGTGGCCGCCTGTACCGGCTTTGTGTACGGGCTGCAGACAGCGCGAGCCTTCATCGAGTCGGGATCGGCGGACACCGTTCTGCTGATCGGCAGCGAGGTCTACAGCCAGATCATCAACTGGAAAGACCGCAACAGCTGCGTTCTGTTTGGTGACGGTGCGGGGGCGGCCGTGATTGCCGCCGGGCAAACAGCGGCCGGCAGCCGCATCATCGACGGCGCGCTCTACTCTCGGGGCCAGGGTGCCGAGGCGCTAGCTCGCCTGACCGGCGGCAGCCGCAACCCGCTGGCCGCCGACCAGCCGACCACGCCCGGCTGCTATCTTTCGATGGACGGGCGCAGGGTGTACAATTTTGCTGTGGCGGCGATTGTCGAAACCATACAAACTCTGCTTCAGCGGAATGGGCTCAGTTTTGACGATATCGACTGGGTAGTACCGCACCAGGCCAACGTGCGCATCATTGACGCGGCCGCCAGGCGGGCCGGGTTCGATCCTGCCCGGTTCTACACCAACATAGCCGAGTATGCCAACACCTCTGCTGCTTCAATTCCAATTGCCCTCGATGAGATGTCGCGCAACGGTGCAATCGCTCGCGGACAGACCGTCATTACCGTTGGTTTCGGCAGCGGACTGACCTACGGCGGCAATCTGATTGTCTGGTAGCGGCCCGGCCTCCGAAACGCGGCAGGTCCGGTTGACCCGGGCGACTCATCCGACTATCTTAATGATAACCGTTCCTATTATCAGGAAGCATATGACCGAGAAAAAGCTCCGCCGCAGCCGGCAGCGGGAACGCATCCTGGAGTTACTCCGGCGGACCGAGCAGCATCCCACCGCCGCATGGCTGTACGACAATCTCCGGGATGAGTTTCCCAGACTCAGTCTCGGAACCGTGTACCGCAATCTCGGCATCCTGGTGGAAAGCGGAAAGGTTCGCAAGCTCGATTCCGGCAGTACGTTTGACCGGTTCGAGATCAACCGCGGCGATCATGTTCACTTTGTCTGTCGCAGCTGCGGCCGTATCTTTGACCTCGACGTACCGGAAACCGAGGAGTTCCAGCGTGCCGTGCTCAAACAGACCGGGAACCGCGTAACCGGTCATCGTATCGAGTTGTATGGTGAATGCGAACAGTGTCGGGCTTCGGCTTGACGCAGTGTCTGGTATTGAGTACCATTAATCGTAATAATTCCGATTATTGTTTCTATACAAACCGAGGAGGGTTTCCCATGACGGCAACAAGCGGAGAAAAGACCAGGACTGATGTTGGCCTGGATGCAGCGGCAACCGAGGCAGTCTGCAAATCACTGAACGGCTACCTCGCCGACCTGCACGTAATCTACACCAAGCTGCACAACTTTCACTGGAACGTGGAAGGGCCCGCGTTTTACACCCTGCACGAGGTACTGGAGACGCTCTACGATGCGGTCCATGCTGAGATTGATGAAGTCGCGGAACGCGTCCTCAAACTGGGACATCGTCCGTTGGCGTCGTTGGCTGACTACACCAAGGCCGCCAGCCTGCACGAGGAGGCCAGTCGCAGCTACTCCGGCAAAGAGCTGGTTGACATCCTGCTGAAGGACTACCAGCATCTGGCTCACAGTTTGCGTGAAACCATCGAGCTGGCAGGCGGTCACGGAGACGAAGGTACCGCCGACGATGCGGTTGGAATGCTCAAGGACAAGGAAAAGACTATCTGGATGCTGACCGCTTACAATTCCTGAGGAGGCACACCGCATGCGGCAAAGGCCGGGTCTTCAGAGGGCGATTCCGGGACGGAATCGCCCTTCTTTGTGCCTGCTTCCCGATGCGCTGCCCCGCTCAGTCCAACAGGCGTCGCAGACCGGTACTACGCAGCATTATCACGGCAATTGTCAGCACGACCGCCGCCGAGATAAAGAAGATCAGCGCAATGTCCTGCAGCAGCAGGTCGATCAGCAGGCCGCTGAAAGCGTAGGCAAACGGGGCACTCAGAGCTCCTGCTGACTCAATCAGAGAAAATACGCGTGCTCGACGATTGTGCGGTACCAGTCGCTGCACACTGGTGACAATCACCAGGTTGACCGACGCAATTGCAGCGCCGCAGACAAAGAACGTAGCCAACAAGACTGCCGGCTCAAGCCACAGGCCGGAGACCAGTACGGCCGTAGACAGGCAGAAAAAGCTGCCGACCAGTACGCGCCTGTCACCGCGTCCTCCAAGGGGCACCACCGCCCAGACAGTGTAGGCCATTATGCCCCCCACGAGCATGGCCGCGAAATAGAACCCGACCCAGGCGGTCGGCAACTGAAGCACATCCTCAACCACAAACGGCAGCACAAGCAGCAGGGGCGGCGAGAGCAGAAACACAGCCGAGTTGGCCACCAGCATTGCGCGCAATCCGCGCCGGCGTGTGATGTAACGCAGCCCCGCGGCGGTCTCAGCCACCACCCGCCCCCTGTCGCGGCCGGCGTTCGATCGAAGAACGGCCGCCGCGTGCGGATACCGGATCCAGCTCTCCTGCACGGCGGACAGCAGGAACGACACGCCGTTGGCAATCAGGACCGGCACAAGGCCGAACGCAACGTATACCACTCCTCCAAGCGCGTTGCCGCACACATTGCTGATTTGTGATCCTCCCGCGCGCAGAGAGTGCGCGCGCTTGAGGCGTGAGGCAGGGACAATTTCGGGAACAATAGTCTGCACCGCGGGAAGAAAGAACGCGTGGGCCACACCGGCCACGGCAGTAATGACCAGTATGTGTGCCAGCTGTATGCCGGACGGAAGCAACGCAAATCCGGCCAGCAGCAACATCAGCGCACCTCGCACGGCGTCACTGACAACTAACACGTTGCGCCGCGACCAGCGGTCGACCAGCGCTCCGGCAAACGGCCCCAGAACAACCGGTGGCAAGAGCGCCATGAAGTTGTACAGACCGAGCATCGCCGCCGAACCGGTCTCGTCTTTCAGGTAGAGCACAATTACAATCAGATAGACGCTGCTGCCGAGCACCGACACGAGGTTTCCCGCCAGCAGCAAGCAGAAATTGCGCCATACCCGCGTGCCGGCGCCACCGTTGACAGGCTGCGGCTCCCGGTCAGCCGGCTGTTGTTGTTCCATCGGCCTCAATATACGATATTGAGTGCAGGCAATGGAACATGAAGAGCCGGCACGAAGCACGTGTTGATCACTACTACGACCGCAACACGCAACGATTTCTGCGCTGCGGACTGCGAGGGTCATCCGCGACCATCCATCGGGCGGTGTGGGCCCCCGGGGTGACCACCCGTCGCGAAGCGGTGCACCACGTACATGAATTGATCCTGCGGCACGCGATCGACAACCGGCGGCCGCCGATCGTGTGGGATCTAGGCTGTGGCGTAGGCGCGTCGATCGCCTACCTCGCGGCGCGCAAGCGCGCTAGTTACCGTGGTGTGACAATCAGTCGCACGCAGCGAGCCCTCGCACAGCGTCTCCTGTCTCGCAACACGGCTTTGCCGGCCGACGACTGGGCGGTGCTGGTCGGTGACTTCTGCAAACCGGAAACGCTCGGCAGGCTCAAGGCCAGCGCCGCCGGTTCACCGTCGCTGATCTACATGATCGAGGCATTCGGCCATGCCACGGATCCGCGTACGCTGCTTGCGGGCGCAGCTGATGCTTTGTGCCCTGGAGGCCGGCTGGTCATCTGCGATGACATAATCTCCGGCGGGCAGTACCGCGCGCATCCCCAGGTACGGACATTTGCCGCCGGTTGGAGAATTTCGACGCTCTGGACCGTAGACGAGATTTCCCGCTGTGCCGCATCACACGGTCTTGAACTGCAGCAGAGTATCGATCTGACGCCGTGGGTGGAACTCAACCGACCACGCGATCGGCTGATCCGGCTGGTGATCGACGCGCTGGACCGCAGCGGATTATCGGGTTGCCGCTTTGCCAGCCTGCCGTTCTGGGGCAATATGCGCGGCGGAAATGCTCTCCAGCAGGCTCTGGCTACGGGCGCAATCGGCTACCGGTTTTTGGTCTACCGGAAGCAGTAGCCGATTACGGTGTAGCGGGTGGCGAAGATGTTTTGGCCGCCAGGAGGTGCAGCGACAGATCCCAGCCGAACGAGGTCGCCTGCAGCACGAGCGCTATACCTCCCACGTAGGCGCGCAGTTGATCGGGAAGAACCGGCGTGCTCATGGCGATCAACGCGATTACCACGATAGCGCACACCCATTTCGCAAACTGCTTGTAGCCTGGCGGACAGCAGGCAGGATCGCCGGGGAACCGGAACAGCAGGAAGTATACGTAGCGGAACAGACCAATAGCCAGGATCCAGGCTGGAACGCCGAACCAGACGTGAGCCAGAAAGCTCAGAGCAAAAGTGAACACTACATCGTTTTCCATGTCCCACACCGCGCCGAATTGTGTCGGGCCGCGCCTGCGAGCCAGGTGGCCGTCGAGCAGGTCGCTGGTCTCAGCCAGAACAAGCAGTCCGAAAAGCACCCACTGTCGTCGCGCATCCAGGACCTGTCCCGTGGACGCCAAAACGGCGAGCCGGATGAGAATCGCGCCGGCGACAACTGATCGCAAGGCACTGACCGGATCAGCGGGACTGAACGTTGAACGCAGTCCAGCGCCTCCCGCGTAGAGCACCAACAGACTGAGCAACGAGAATAGCGCCGCCGTCGCCGTCAACGGCACGCGATCGACACCGACGACTGCAGCCGCGGCGATTACGCACGCGGCAAGCGCCACAACCACCGACCAGCGGATGTAGAACCGCCGCCATCCGGCGGTGCGTTCAGAGCAGCTGTTGGTCTGATTCAGCATGTGCGTTTGAATATAGCCTACCGACTGAGGCCCGACAAGCTGCGAGCCTCGCACGGCGTATCTGACTACCGCTGCCGCGATCTTGCGGCTTCCGGCAATGCAGTGGTAGAGTGCCGCCTGGGATGGAGGAACACAGTGGATCAGTCGCGGTCGTACGGTTTCGTGGCACTCGGTGCCGCCCTCTGGGGCTGCGTCGGAATCTTCGTGAACGGTCTTGCCGCACACGGCTTGAGCTCCATCCAGATCGCCTGGCTGCGAATGCTCGGTGCAGCGGTAGTAATGACAGCCTGGATAGCGCGACAATCGCCGCCAACGCTGCGACTGCAGCGCTGGGCCGATCTGCGCTTTTTCCTGCTCACCGGAGCCGTGAGTATCGCGGTGTTTCAGTGGAGCTACGTAACCGCAATCCGGACACTGGGCGTCTCAGCTGCCGTAGTTCTGCTCTATACCTCTCCCGGTTTCGTGGTGCTGCTGTCGCACGTGTTCTTTCGTGAGCCGATCACGCGCGCCAAGATCGCCTGTCTTGTGGCCATGTCCGCCGGGGTGGTGGCGGTGACCGGCGGCTTCGGCGGCCGCAGCCTTGAAGCAGGTATTGGCGGGATTGCGATCGGTCTCACCGCGGGTCTTACGTTCTCGCTCTACAGCGTGGTAGGCAAACGGGCCCTGCTGCGGTACGGTGCGCAGACGGTCACAGTCTATACGTTTGCGATCGCGGCTATTGCCCTGACGCCTGCGGCAGTGATGCGGGTTGCCCCGGTCTCGTGGCTATCTCCCGGCGTCGTCGGCTGGGGTATCGGGATTGTAGTACTGCCAACGGTAGCCGCCTACATGTTTTACACGTTCGGGCTGAAGGGCGTGGAATCCGGTCGGGCTGCCATCGTGGGATCAATAGAAGTACTGGTGGCGACACTTGTGGGTATTGTGGTGTTCGCCGAGCCTGCCGGACTGCAGCAGTTGATCGGGACCGGACTGGTTCTGTCAGCAGCAGTCGGTATCCGGTACTCCGGATAGACGCGGAATCGGCCGGCGTCTACAGTCCGCTGACGAAGTCCCGCAGCAGCTCGAAGTAGGCGTTGCCGCCAACGACAAACGTATCGTTATGGCCGGCCCCCTCGACGGTGTAGAACTGCCGCGGCTGTCCGGCGGCGGCATACAGCCGCTTACCCTGCTCTATAGGCACCACGTTGTCGCGGTCGCCGTGGATGATGAGCACCGGCACGTTGATGTTGGGAATCTTGGCCAGCGAATCGAGTTGCGTCGAAATCACCCTATGCACGGGAAGCAGCGGCACGAGCCGGCGCGACATATCCCTGGCATTGGTGAGCGGCGCCTCCAGGATAACCCCGGCGACGTCACGCTGCAACGCCAGATCGACCGCCACCGCCGAGCCGAGGCTACGCCCAAACAGCACAATCTCACGAGGGGCAATCTGCAGCTCACGCGCCAGATAGTCATACGCCGCACGAGCGTCGGCATAGATGCCGACCTCGGTCGGATTCCCCTGGCTGCGACCGTAGCCGCGGTAGTCATAGATAAAGACATCGATTCCGTAGTCAAGTAACAGACGCATATTCTGCATGCGGTAGGTCAGATTACCGGCGTTGCCCTGTGACCATAGCAGGGTTGTGCCCACGGGCTGCTCGGCCCGGGCATACCAGCCGTGCAGCGTTACGCCGTCTTCGGTTTCAAACCAGTGATCCTCTACCGGCAGATCAAACTGTTCAGGAGCCCAGTTTCCATGCGGATGGCGTACCGGATGGAACACCATGCGCCGCTCGAGTAGCGGTATAAGGAACAGAAAGAACAGTACAATCGTGACCGCGATGATTGCACCGCGAAGAAGCGAGCTAAACACGTGCTCTCCGTCAAGACTCGCGGATATCGATGACCTCGAGAATACTGCTCTCGACCGCCTGCACAAAATCCTCTTTGGACAACCCCTCGACCTTGATAACGCAAACCGCGTTATCGTGAGCACTACCCGGCAGCGTGCCGAAGGAGATGATGTTGCCACCGGCTTCGGAAATCTCTCGACTGAGTTCGGCGATTTCACCGTGCCGTTCAGGAATGCGGAAGGTGGCCCTGATCCCCGATTTGCGACTGCCGAACAGATCTATGAAGACGCGGAAGATGTCGGATTCGGTTATGATCCCTACCAGCACGCCCTTGGCGTCGACAACAGGTAATCCGCCGATGTTGTTGTCGCTCATTTTGCGAGCAGCGTCCTCGAGGGTCTCGTCGGGGCTGGTGATGATAACCTCCCGAGTCATGACCGTTTCAACCTTCAGTTTCGACAACAGGTTGGTCATCTCGTACACGTTGAGCGTGGACGCCGGCGAAGGCGAAGCATAGAGCAGATCCTTCTCCGAGATGATGCCTGTCAGTCTGCCGTGCTTGTCCAGTACCGGCAGCCGGTGAATCTTTTCCCGGCGCAGCAGCGCCTGAGCCTCGGTAACCGGCGTTGACGGTTCGACAGTAAACGGATTCTCCGTCATAATGCGTGAGACGATCATGGCCTAACTCCCGTATTGTACTCGCTATCGATTATACACCTAGATAGGCTTCCTTGACTTGTTCGTTTTCCAGCAGCACCCTGGTGTCATCGGTCAGAACTATTGAGCCGTTCTCCATGACGTAGCCCCGGTGTGCAACGCGTAGTGCCATGTAGGCGTTCTGTTCCACCAGAAATATGGTCGTGCCGTTCTGGCGATTGATCTGGACCAGAATCTCGAAGATCTGCTGCACGATCAGCGGAGCAAGCCCGAGTGATGGCTCATCGAGCAGTAGTAACCGCGGGCGAGCCATCAGGGAGCGTGAGATCGCCAGCATCTGCTGTTCGCCTCCACTCAGCGTGCCCCCGGCCTGGTGGCGCCGCTGCGAAAGAATCGGGAACAGTTCAAACACGTACTCGAGATCCTTACGCACTCCCGCGCTGTCACGACGCAGATAGGCGCCCAGATCCAGGTTCTCCTGAACGGTGAGATACGGGAAGATCCGCCGGCCTTCCGGCACGTGGCTGACACCGGCGGCCACGATCTGATCCGGTTCCAGATCGTTGAGATCACGGTCTTCAAACAGAATTGATCCGGAGGCCGGCCGTACGATACCCGAGACCGACATCAGCGTGGTTGTCTTGCCGGCTCCATTGGCCCCGATCAGGGTTATGATTTCGCCCTTCGTGACGCTGATTGAGACATCCTTCAGTGCCTGGATACTGCCGTAGAACGTGTTCACCATTTTGAGCTCAAGCACTGACGTCCTCTCCCAGGTAGGCCTTGATCACGGCCGGATCTCGCCGCACTTCAGCAGGTTCTCCGACGGCAATCAGTTTGCCGTAGTCCATGACATAGATACGTTCGGAGAGCGTCATCACCAGGCTCATGTCGTGCTCGATCAAAAAGATCGACAGATGGTGATCAAAGCGTAGACGCCGGATCAGGGCCACCAGGTCACGGGTTTCCTGCGGATTCATGCCGGCAGCCGGCTCATCGAGCAGCAACAGGAAAGGCTCGGTAGCCAACGCGCGCGCAATTTCCAGTCGGCGCTGAGCCCCGTACGGAAGGTTCTTGGCGGTCTCATTGGCCCATTTGCCGATGCCCACGATTTCGAGCATCCGAAAACTGTCGAGTACAACCTGCTCTTCTTCTTCGAGCGTCTTTCGGTTTCGAAGGATGGCACCTACAATTCCGGCACTGAGCCGGCAGTCGCGCCCGATCATGACATTCTCCAGAACCGTCATCTCCGGGAAAAGCCTGATGTTCTGGAAGGTCCGCGCCAACCCCTGCGCGGTAATCAGGTGCGGACGCATGCGGGTTATGTTGTGCGGTTCACTTCCGGGGCGCGCAATGGTTACCGTTCCCGTAGTCGGTGTGTACATTCCGGTAACGCAGTTGAAGAAAGTGGTCTTGCCTGCTCCGTTGGGACCAATCAGCGCCACTATCTCGCCCTGGCTGATCTGCAGGTCCACATGGTCCACGGCGCGCAGCCCGCCAAAGTCCATCGTCAGAGCACGTACATCCAGTACCATCGACTACCCCTGTATACTCAGATCGCCCGACTCTGCAACCACCTTCTGCTCTTCAGCGGTTATTCTGTACGCGCGACGCCGCTTCTGTATCAGACCTCCGGGACGAAACACCATCATCGTAACCAGAATCGCGCCGAACAGCAGCATCCTGAACTGAGCAAACGCCCGTAGATACTCCGGGACCAGAATCAGAACCAGGGCGCCGGTTATGACACCCGGTATCGACCCCATGCCGCCAAGCACCACGGTGCAGAGCACGATGATCGACTCCCAGACGGTGAAACTCGCGGGGTTGATGAAGGTTGTTCTCGCCGCGAACACCACACCCACGAGACCGGCCCACATACCGCCGAGGCCCAGCGCGGCCAGCTTGGTACGCGCGATATTGACCCCCATAGCCTGGCACGCGATGAAGTCTTCCTTCATTGCCACGAACTGACGTCCGATGCGGCTGTTCTCCAGCCGGTTGACCACAAAGATGGTCAGCAGAACCAGGCCGATCATGATGAAGTAGACAAACGTAGTTGTCTGCGGCAGTGTCAGCCGTATACCGGGAATAGCCGGGCGCGGGATGTTGCGGATACCGGCGGTGCCGAACGTCAGGCCGCTCCAGTTCTCCAGTACCAGCCGGGTTATCTCGGCGAACGCCAGCGTCACAATCGCCAGGTAATCACCGCGCAGGCGCAGTACCGGGATCCCGATTGCCAGACTGAACAGTCCACCAACCAGCGCGCCGATGGGCAGTGCCAGCCAGAAGTTCAGTCCGAAATGGAAGTTGAGCAGAGCGTAACTGTACGCGCCAAGGGCGTAGAAGGCGATGTAGCCAATGTGCAGCATACCTCCCAGCCCTATGATGATATTCAGTCCGAGCCCGAGTACCACGTAGAGCAGGGCGGTAGTCATGATGTTGGTCTGGTACATTCCTCCCAGGAACGGGAACGCAACCACCGCCAAAACCAGGATTACTACGCTCATCCGTGCCACTTGAGGGCGCTGTTTTAGCCGGTCCAGCGCGCCGCGCAACGCGGTGATTCTCCGTCGCAGCGGTCCCGCGGGTGCTCGAGTGCCGAGCCGCTTGCGCTCCAGGAAATAGCCCCAGATCCACGACCCGAAGAAAGTCCCGGCGATAATCCAGCCGATGTTATGCCAGCGCCAGGTGATTATTCCGGTAATGGTGTTGGCACGGATCACGATAATCGGAAACGTCAGGATCGCGAACCAGATCGATACCAGCAGCGACCGACGCGCATACGCGAGGTAGCGGCTCGGCCGCGTCTGCACTGATGTTGCCTGCGGGCACATAGACTACACCTTCTTGTTTTCCGGCCGCCCGAGCAAACCCGAAGGTTTGAAGATCAGAATCAGCACCAGAATCGCAAACGCGAATACATCCTCGTAGTCGCTGGAGATGTACCCGGCGCCAAAGGACTCGGTCCAGCCAAGCACAAAGCTGCCGAGCACCGCACCGGGAATGCTGCCGATCCCGCCCAATACGGCCGCCACAAAAGCCTTGATGCCGGCCATAAACCCGATGAAGAAGTTGATCTGCCCCGTAAACGAGCTGATGAGCACACCACCCAACGCGGCAGTTGCCGACCCGATGAGAAACGTCACCGAGATAACCCGGTTGACGTTTACTCCGAGCAGCATCGCCATGGTCTTGTCCTGGCTTGCCGCGCGCATCGATTTTCCAATACGCGTAAACTTGATCAGGAACGTCAGCAGAATCATGACTACCGCGGTGGTGACAAATATCACGAACTGCGCTGATGAGGCCCGGAACGGCAAAAGATCCAGAAACGTGAAGCGCGGTATCAGTGCCGGGAACGGCAGGAAGTTGGACGTCTGCGCCAGGCGCACGTAGTTCTGCAGGAAAAGTGACATTCCGATGGCGCTGATCAGCGCCGACAGACGCTGGCTGTGCCGAACCGGCTTGTATGCAATCTTTTCCATGGTATAACCGTACGCGGCCGAGTAGATCATGGCCACCAGGCTCGCAATCACCAGAATGCTCAGGGCATCCAGGCCGGCAATGCTGAGTACGCTGGCCAGTATCAACGCGGTAAACGCGCCGATCATGTAGATCTCACCGTGGGCGAAGTTGATCAGCTCGATAATGCCGTAAACCATCGTATAGCCGAGCGCCAGCAGCGCGTAGATGCTGCCGCGGGTCAGCCCGCTGACAAATAGCCCGAGAAAGTAGTTCACGCTTGTCTGACCTTTCGTGGTGCTCCACGTAACGGGACGGTCTCGCGCGGCGCACGCCGCACGAGACCGCAAGATCCGGATCCGTTAGTCGAGTCAATCGCGGATGAATCAGCGAAGCTCGACATACACGCCGTTCTGCACCTGGTAGACCGCGAAACCGACGCCTTCAGCATCACCGCGCCGGTCAAAACGGATAGGACCAACCGAAGTGTCGACCGTGTTGTTGCGCAGCGCGTTGGCAATGCCGTCGTAGTCGGTGCCGCCAATCTCAATTGCATTGAAGAGCGCCAGAGCGGCCGCATACGCCTCCAGAAAGAACGGGCCAGGGTCTTCACCGTACTTCTCACGGTGGCGTCGGGCGGCATCCATGGCAACCGGGTTACCACTCAGGTCCATCGGCCCGGTGGCATAGACACCCTCGGAGGCCGGACCGGCAGTCTGAATGAAAGTGTCGTCCTTCACACCGTCTCCCGAGATGAACAGCGTTTGCATACCGCGATCGCGCATCTGGCCGACGATTCGGGAGGCTTCGGGATGATAGCCGCCGTAGATGACGGCGTCGGCATTGCTTTGCTCGATGCGAGCAATGATGGCCGAGTAATCAACCGCGCCGGGGGTCACGCCGTCAAAGACAACCACCTGTCCACGGCCGTCCGCCTGGATGAAGTCACGAGCGTTCTCTGCGAGGCCGCGGCCGTAGTCACCGCGATCGTGCAGTACCGCGATGCGGCGGACATTGAGTGTATCGAGCGCAAAATCAACCTGCATGCGTGCCTGGGCGTCGTCAGAGGCGATCGTACGGAAAAAGTTGGGATACTCACCACTCTGGGTGAGATCGGGGGCGGTGGCCGACGGTGAGATAGCCAGGATATCGGAATCCAGGTAGGTACCCAGTGCGGCAAACGTCGCGCCGCTACAGATATGCCCGATAACGGCAACCACGCCGTCACCGACCAGCTTGGCGGCGATGTTGGCGGCAACTTCCGGCTGACAGACATCGTCTTCAACAATCAGCTGGACGCGGGCTCCGTTGATTCCGCCCTCTGCGTTGTACATCTCGGCTACCAACTCGGCCGCGTTGACCGTCGGTAGTCCATAACTGGCGAGATCGCCGCTGTGTGCGCCGGCCACCCCAATCCGGATAACCGCTTCGTCACGCTGACCGGCGGTAAAACCGGTAACCGCAACCAGACACACAATCAGTACGACCATGATCGTCTTTACGTACAGAGACTTCATTCAATTCCTCCTTACGAATTGTGAGCAGTGCAGGTTTCATACCACGATAGTCGATAAAAATCAATCCTGAACACCAACAAAGATACAGCGTAGTGCCAATGCCGCTGTGCTGCGGAAAGAGCAGCCTGAAAAGCTGTTGACAGTCGAAAAGGCCGCCGGGGTATAATAGCCGGACAGAAAGGAGTTGTACCATGAAGTATCGGGCTCACATAATTGCATTGCCGTGGTTGATGGTAGCCGCGGCTGTGCTGATAGTCTCCTGCGCCCGGGAGCGGGATGAAACACGATTGGAGGGGCTGCAGGACGGCATCTATATGGGGAGTGCCGAATATACCGACGGCAATGGCTGGGCACCGTTCCTGCAGCTGACCGTCGAAGACGGTGCCGTCTCCTCGGTCGTTTTTGACTACGTGGACGCCGGCGGAGGTTTCAAGTCTCAGGACGGTGCCTACAACCTGCGGATGAAATCCGCTGCGGGAACCAGCCCTGAAGAGTACACCCTCGAACTGGCCGACCGCTTGACCTCGGCGCAGTCGCTGCCGGTAGAAGCCGTCAGCGGTGCAACCAGCTCCAGCAACTGGTTCAACCAGCTGGCCGATGCCGTTGTGGCACGTGCCATGGCGGGCGATAGCCGCGTAGCGTTACTGCCGATGAGCTCGACCTACCGCGCAGAAGATGAGCCTGATGAGCGCGGCTGGATTGCAACCATCGCAATCCGCTACGAACGACAATCCATAGCTCAGATCGAATACGACGAGATCCGGCGGGAAGACGGCAGCATCAGCGCGCGCAAGAGCGAAGATCCGGCCTACGCCGAGCGCTGGAACGCCGCCACCGGTGTTGACCAGACCACCGTCTTCCCGCGTCTTGCCGAGCAACTGAAAGACGAGGGCCGGCCTGCCGGCGTTGACATCATATCCGGTGCCACTTCCTCGTCGCGACGCTTCCGGATTGTCGCTCAGGCCGCCATGGACACGCGTGCCGCGGTTGACTTCCGGCTGATACAGGACGCGCTGCGCTGATGGAACCGCGCTTCGCGCTGCAATTGCCGGCCGGATGGCTGCTGGTCGGTCTTGTCGCCCTGCTGATGGTGCAGGGCGGCACGGCGGCGGCTGAAGAAGGAGCATCACACATATCGCTGTACTATTACGGTGACATCGGCTGTGCTCACTGTGACACCTTTGAGTCCGTTCGCGTACCGCAGATTGAAGCCGAGTTCGACGTCGTGCTCGACGTGACCGCGTTCGACATCATGCGCGGGGAGAACCGTTCTGTCCTGCGGCAGGAACTCACGCGGTACGGTCAGCAGTACCGCATCTTCCCGGTGCTGTTGGTCGGAAACAATGCATATCAGGGAAATGCGGCAATTGAGATGCATCTGCCGCTCGAGCTCGAGCATCTGCTGCAGACCGGCTCGTTCCGGCCGCGGTTGCCCGCCGAGCAGGCCACCGCGGTCGCGGCGCCTCCCTCAACAGCTCCGCCGGCGACGCCCGCTCCCTCGCGCCGACCGGCACTGCTCTACTTCTGGGCTGAGGGATGTCCGGCATGTGGGCGTGCGGAACCATTCCTGGACCAATTGCAACACAGCTTCCCGGAACTGCTGATCGAGCGCTACGAGGTTTCGCGGGAGCGCGCCAACTTGCAGCGCTTTCGAGAAACCGCCGAGCTCTGGGGCACCGAAGCGCGTGCCGTGCCGGCGTTCTTTCTGCCCGGACGCTACTGGATAGGCTACAGCGAGACTATCGCAAGCGAGATCAGCGCGGCAGTTCAGGTCGGTCTGGCCGCCGATTGGAGCGAGCTCGACTCGCCACACCCCTCCATTTCGCGGGAGTACGTCAACCTGCCGTTGTTCGGACGCATCGCGTTGGCCGACGCTCCGGCGTTCGTGGTTACCGGCGCGATTGCAGCCGTAGACGGGTTCAACCCCTGTTCGCTGTGGGTCCTGACGTTCCTCATCGGGCTTATCGTCCGCACCGGTTCACGACGCCGCACGCTGGCAGTCGGCGCCGTGTTTCTGCTGGTGACGGCTTCGGTCTACGGTCTGTTCATCGTGGGGCTCTTCAGCGCCTTCGCGGCTGCCGGCGGCGTGCTGGCGGTACGCATAGTGGTGGCGGTCCTGGCGATCTCGATGGGTATGATACACGTCAAGGACTTCTTCGCCTTCAAGACAGGGTTGTCGCTGACCATTCCGCAGCGCTTCCATCCGGCGATCAGCCGCTGGGGCCGCTCGGTGTTCAGCAGCAGCGGCTCACCGTTGGCACTGGTGGCCGCGACCGTCCTGTTTGCCCTCGGGATCAGCATTGTCGAACTGCCCTGCACCGCGGGGTTCCCGCTTATCTGGTCGCAATATGTGGCAAGCCTGGGAGCCGGCGGAGTGTCGTTTGCGATGCTGTTGACGCTCTATCTGCTGGTCTACCTCGCGGCCGAAATCATCGTGGTGGTAGTCTCGGTGGTCTGCATGCAGCGACTCAGTTTCGGCGAGACGCAGGCCCGTGTGCTCAAACTCTTCGGCGGTACCATTATGGTGGCCCTGGGGGCAACCTACCTGGTGATTCCGCACGCAACGCGCACTATGAACGGCATAGGCTGGATGTTCGGTCTCGCACTGCTGGTGACGCTGATGATCCTGCTGGTTTCGCGCCTGCGTCCGGCTGCACTGGAAGGTTGAAGACAGAGCACCCGGCGCGGTGACGCACGGAGGTTGGGCGTAGACCGTTAACAGCCCCTATTGCCGTCTTAATAGCGTTTATCAACCAGCGCACGCCGTGTCTTGGCCAGACTCTGCACGATCTCGTCCTGCTTTCGCAGTGACACACCAACGGAGAGCGCGTCAATCAGGCACAGCTGTGCAATCCGCGAAGACATGGGCTCAAACCGGTAATTGGTCTCTGATGAATGTACGCACATGCTTACGTCGGCCGAGTTTGAGACCGGGGATTTCTGCTGACTCACGATGGCGATGGTCGACGCTCCGGCCTCACGCGCGATTCGCAGCGATTCAACGATGTCCTTGCTCGATCCCGAGTGTGAGATGACCACAAGCGTCTCACCCGGTTGCATCAAGGCGGCCGACATCGCCTGCATGTGGGCGTCGTTGAACCAGCTGCACGGTATTCCGATCTTGAAGAACTTGTGGTGGGCGTCCATTGCCAGCGCGGCGGAACCACCAAGACCGAAAAACGAAATGCGGTACGACTCGGCCAGCATATCGACGGCAGCCTGGATTGCATTGAGATCAACAGTGTTGAGTGTATTGCTGACGGCCGATATGTTGGCGTTGAAGACCTTTCTGACCACCTGGGGGATTCCGTCGTTCTCGTCAACGGTTTCGTGGATGCTTTTTAAAACCGGGATGATCGTTTGTGCCAGATTGATCTTGAAATCCTGGTATCCCTTGAATCCCATGGCGCGACAGAATCGGATCACCGTTGGTTCACTGACCTGGGCACTCTCGGCTATCTCACCGACCGAACAGTGGATCACCTTTTCGGAATTGGCCAGAACGTACTTTGCCACCTTGATTTCGGACTTGCGCAGATCATCAATTCGGTCGGAGATGAAAGCCAGTCTTGTATCGGAAAAGGTCGTGCTCATACGTTCCGGTCCGTTTCAGGTGTCACTTCGGGCAGCAGTTCCCCTCCGTGCTGCAACACCACAGTATCGGCGCTTGCTCCCACAATCCCGCGTGCAACTGTCAGCGCATCGGCGACAGTCGAGGCGTGCAGGAAATTCAACTGTTTGGCCTCCTGCTCACTGATGCCCGTTGAGACCAGCATAACAGTAACACCGCGCCCCATGCTCTCACCACCGTGCACCAGATGGGCGGCTACGGCGAGGTTGGTCAGTTCTCCGTCTTCAACCGCCGTCCGAACCGTATCGTACGGTCCATAGCCCAATCTTGGTATATCACTACGGTGTTGTACAGACACTCCTTCCGGGCACGGAGTGACCAGAATGATCACCCCGCCGCCCACCACAACCATGCCAATCTCAGGCGACTGGCTGCATACCTGCTCGATCATCCGTGCTACCGTAAAAGCGACCCCCTGCTGTACCGCGATCTTCAACGCCTCAGCACCCAATCCTGCCGTAATCCCCCAGAGGATCCCGCGCGGACTATCGCTCCAATAGGGGAAGAGTTCCCCGTTCACCCACGGCAGAAACAGTGGTAGGCTCTGGTCCGCCGTCAGCGGTGTATCGGTCGAGGGCAGAGAGCCGTTCCGCTGCGGAGCCAGCACCTCCTGTGCCCAGTCGATGACCGCGCACCCGTTGGCCGAAATAGCACCGTAGACAAAGCAATCGCGGTCAAAACGGAAACGCCAGAACACATCGTCTGCCACGGCGGGCAGCGACCCGGCAATTCGCCTGACCGCCGTCGAGGTGCCGAGATTTGCGCACGCCGGCGAAATGCCGCGGCAGGCAAGGCTGGCGGACACGCCGTCACCCAGCGCCGGCGCCACGCTGGCCCTATTGGCTCCGCCAGTCGGGCCGGCGATTCGGCCGACGGTTTCATTGTGCGCAGCGAGAACAGGCATCTGCGCCAAACTGAAGCCCAGTTCGCGGATCAGCGCTTCGTTCCACTCTCCCGCCGCGATATCGACAAGACCGCTGGACGAAGCAGTGCTGTAGTCGGACGCCAACGTGCCGGGAAGAGTGGACTATCAGGGCAGCCTGAGGGGCTGAACAGCGCGGGGTCAACGGAGATACCGGGCGTATGGCGGCCTGCGCCGTGCGGCCAGTGGCTGTTCCATTGATGCACTACCGGAGTATCATCCTGCACCTCTATGATAGAGTACATCTGGGTAGCCATCCCAACCGCTTCGAGGTGAAAATCAGCATTAAGCGCGTTGAGAACTGCGTGAACCGCCCGTTTGAATACAATCGCCGGTCGCCGGCCGTCATGAGCAGGTTCCACGTAATCTACCCTGCCGGAGCCCAGCGCAGCCCCGCTGTCTGCATCAAAGAGACTGTACTTCAGAGAACTCGAGCCTACGTCGAGCCCCACAACGGCCGCGCGTTTCATCTTTGTTACTTTACTACATAATATACCCGGAGGTCAATCAATTCGGGGCGAAAAGCACCAAAAACGAGTAGCAAAACTACAAAAGGAATACCTTACCATACCAGTGCCGCTACGCCGGCCAGTAGTGCACCAACAACAATCCCGGTGACGATTTCCGGCAGCGAGTGACCAATCATTTCGGGCAACGGCTCCTGGTTCCCATGTACCGCACGTGCCAGGTGGTTCACCCGACGCGCCAGCGCCTCAACGAAGCCACGCAGCCGGTAGGCATCGTAGATCACGATCAGCGAAAGCACCAGAGCAACGGCAAATGCGTCGGTACCTGGCCCGCTGCGCAGGCCAATCGAGACGGTCAACGCCGTCACAAAAGCGGAATGCGCGCTGGGAAAGCCGCCTGCGGACACAAAGTAGCGCGGCGAGAAACGTCCGTCCTTGATTGAGTAGTAGACCAGTTTGAACAGTTGGCACGCCATCTGTGTCGCCAGCGCAACAACAAAAGCGATCGGCACGTGATTCACGATGCCGCCATTATACTGCATAGGCTGTAAACCGGCACAAAGCTTGGTGAAAGCTCAAGCAGCAGGCAAGACAGGCCTGCACTAGCGGGTATCAGACGCATCATTCCGTCCGCGACTGAAGGTCATGTGAAGCCGCAGCGTGCTGAGTCCGCAGCGGTCTGCCTCCGCGGCAGCTTCCCTGCAATTGCCTTTAGCGCGGTGCCCCGCTGCCGCGTATCAGCGGAGCCTGATCATCACGTGATCCTTGGGTTCAACGTCGAATCCTTCGGCGTCCCGAGCAATCCGCTGCACCTCGGCAAGACTCGAGGCCTGATTACTCAACACGGCGCGCCGCAGCGCGGGATTATCAAGGATCGCGTTGAAATCCAGGTCGAGCAGCGTGACGGTGTTGCCACTGCGGTGTTGTGCATCGGTATCAACCAGCGTGCCGAGAACTTCGACGCGTACGGCAATACGCATGTCGCGATAGAACTGGGTAGCCGCCTCAAGCTCCTGCTCGCTCGGCGGCTCATCAGCCGCGGTCTCCACATCGCCCGGCTGTGGCAAGCGAATCTCGAGCGTGGCAGGGTTCCCTGCCCGCATAGCGAATGTCAGGTACTCGCGCACGCTCGGCTCTTCACTTTCCAGCGGAACGCTGTCACCCGGGTTCTGGTTGACGCGCAACGTGTTGACGTCGTCGAAGCGGTAGCGGGCGATGTAGCCTTCGCCCCACGATTGGGTGAGCGCTTCGACCCCCACAAAGCTGACCCCCGGGCCCATCAGCGCAGCGCGGGACCGCAGGTCATCCTCGTTGATCAGGCTGAAGTCCTGCTCGCCGCTCATGAGAGCCATGCCCGCCAGCATTTCCACGACGTCGTGGTTCATGAGGAACCGTTCGACCACCTCTCCGCTGTTGTCCGGCCGAATGCGAATGGTGGTTTCTACCTGCAGACATCCCACCAGCACGATGGCGGCGAGAGCAGCAGCCAGAACTAACCTGAGTTTGCTTCCGATACTGTAGTCTTCATCAAGCGTTGCGCGACCGTTCATGCTTTCCGAGTATATCGATAAGCTTAACGGCTGTCTATTCCACCGGGATGCGTCTCGACCGCGCCGATTCCCGAAGACCGATTCCCGAAGACCGATCCCGGTCTGGCGCGACTACTGCTGCAGCAGCCGCAGCAGGGCAAGGGCATCCTGCCAGCGATCGTCGCCTATTCTTTCCAGCACCCGCGCGTTTGCCCGTTGCCAGCCCGCCAGCCCCTCTTTGATTGCCGCGCGCCCCGCGTCGGTAAGACAATACATCCGTGTCCTGCGATCCGCCCCGCACCGGCTGTTGACCAGCTTCTTGTGCTCCAGCGTATCGATTATGCGCGAGATTGTACTGGGATCCGATCCCAGATGCTCGGCGAGTTCAGTGCACCCGGGCCGTTCCAGAATCTGGATATGCACGAGTATCGAGAACTGTACCGTGGTAACGCTGAATCCTCTGAACTCTTCCTCAAAAATGCGTGACACAATCTTGTACGCTTTGCCGAGATTGGAGGCCGGGCACACCTGCGGAACAAGCGGCAACTGATCAAAGAGCTTGTCGATGTTCTTTTTGTCAATTGTTGTCGTCGTGGCCACTACTCTAATTTACTCGTTTGAAACCCAAATAGCAACGTCCACTGCCTGGTCTTCTGATGCATCCGGCGTGTCAACCTGCCGGATGCGCGGCACGTGGATCAGCGATGAACGGCACAATCACAGTCCAACCCCAATGACCGCCATCAGCACACCGGCTGCCACTGCCGACCCTATGACTCCGGCTACGTTGGGGCCCATCGCGTGCATCAGCAGGTGGTTGCCTGGGTTATTGTACAATCCTACCCTGTTAGCCACGCGAGCCGCCATGGGCACCGCGGACACACCGGCAGCACCAATCAGCGGGTTGATGGGTTCCCTGGTCAAAAGGTTCATCAGCTTGGCCAACAGCACTCCAGTCGCGGTGCCGATTGCGAACGCGCCGAGCCCGAGCACAACGATACCGAGGGTCTCAACGCGCAGGAACAAATCAGCCGCCAGTTTGGATCCCACGGAGAGACCGAGAAAGATCGTGACAACGTTAATGAGCTCGTTCTGTGCAGCCTTGGCAATGCGATCAGTAACGCCTGATTCGCGAATCAGGTTACCGAACATCAAGGCACCGATCAACGGCGCAGCGGTCGGCAGAAACAGAAGCGTAATTCCCAGCACGCTCAGCGGAAACACCACCTTTTCGAACTTGCTCACCGGGCGCAGCTGCTTCATGACAATGCCGCGCTCGCGCTTGCTGGTCAGAAGATTCATTATCGGCGGTTGAATGATAGGTACCAGCGCCATGTAGGAGTACGCGGCAACGGCAATTGCACCCAGCAGCTGTGGTGCCATCTGCCCGGCCAGAAAGATCGCCGTTGGACCGTCAGCCCCGCCGATAATCCCGATCGCAGCCGCATCAGAGAGCGAGAAATCAAAACCTGCGTACGTACTGAGCGCCATTGCTCCCAGTACGGTAGCAAAAATGCCGAATTGGGCAGCCGCACCCAGTAGCGCTGTCTTGGGATTTGCCAGCAGCGGTCCAAAGTCGGTCAATGCCCCTACGCCGATGAAGATCAGCAGAGGGAACAATCCGGTCTCGATGCCGAAGCCGTAGATCTGGCCGATGAACCCGTCAGCGGCCTGTATCACGTGCTGAACTGCTTCACCGGTTTCCGGATTGACGGCCGAAACCGTCAGCGCGGTTACCTCCGCAATTCCGGCCAGTGGAACGTTGGCCAGGATGCCGCCAAAGCCAATCGGCACCAGCAGCAGCGGTTCAAACTCCCGTGCAACTCCCAGGTATATCAGCACCAGCGAGACCAGAATCATCATGACCTGACCGCCGGACAAGTTGACTATCCCGGTCGTCAGCCAGATATCGTGCAACGCTCCGATAATATCCATCTGCGTCAACTCCGGATCACGGCAAGCTTCTGCTCAGCCGAAACCTGGTCGCCGGCGGCGACGCTGACTTCTTCCACCTTCCCATCCGCCGGCGCTGTGACCGCGGTCTCCATCTTCATAGACTCCAACACAAGCAGCGTGTCACCGTGAGTCACTCTGTCACCCGCCCTGGCCGAAACTCGCAGTACGGCACCCGGCAGCGGCGCCTTGACCTCAACGGCAGCTCCCTCGCCGGCGGCCGCCTCCGGAGGCTGTGCCGCCGATGATTTGCGCTCGCCGCTCTCTACGTCCTGAATGTCAACGCTGTACGACTTGCCGTTGACCAGCGTGGTGCCGTCACCGATCTCGACGTTGTAGGAAGTACCGTCAACGGTTACCTCATAGCTGCGTGAGCTTTTCGCGGGCTGCCGCGGCTTCTTCTTGCGAATCATGAGCCGCGCCTCGCCCTTCAGGAAGGCTATTCCTTTCTCCTTACAGGTGGCGGCAATGAAAACATTCTCATCGGTAGTTGGCAGTCCTTCGGATTCCAGTACCCTGACCGCTGCATCGCGCCCCTTGTCCGGATCTTTGTCGTTCAGATCCACGGGGTTCTCGGTAGTGGGCTCGAGTTTAAGCTGCTCGCGCGCGAACTCAACGATCTCCGGATCAGGGGTGGTCGGCGTCTTGCCGAAATAGCCGAGCACCATCTTCCCGTACCCCTCGGCGATCTTTTTCCACGGGCCGGCCATGACGTTGTTGAACGCCTGCTGGAAGTAGAACTGACTGACAGGCGTCACCGAGGTTGCGTAACCGCCGCGCGAGATGACCTCCTCCATTGCGGCGGCAACTTCGGCATAGTGATCGAGTATGTTGTTGTCCCGCATCATCTGCGTGTTGGTAGTCAGCGCGCCCCCTGGCATGGGCGAAAACGGGATCAGCGGCTCGACCGCCCTGGCCTCGGGAGGCACAAAGTAGTCCTGCATGCACTCTTTGAAGAGTTCCTCAGCTTCGCGAACCTTTGTGATGTCCACGCCCAATTCATACTCGCTACCGCGCAGCGCGTGCCATAAAGATATCACGTCCGGTTGCGACGTCCCCCCCGAGACCGGCGCCAGTGAACAGTCGACCTGATTGGCACCGGCTTCGATCGCCGCGAGGTAGCACGGAATGCTCACTCCGGCGGTCTCATGCGTGTGAAACACGATCCGCGCATCAGGACCAAGCAGCGCGCGCGCCTGTTTGATGGACTCGTGAACGGTGCGGGGCGTCGCAGTACCCGAGGCATCCTTGTACACCACCGAATCAAAAGGAATCGACGCATCGAGAATGTCACGCAGTGTACGCGTGTAGAAATCCGGCGTGTGAGCGCCTTCGATGCCCGGCGGAAGCGCCATGAGGGTCACCGCCACTTCGTGCTTGAGACCCGCATCGTGAATGCACTGCCCACTGTATATGAGATTATTGACGTCGTTCAACGCATCGAAGTTGCGGATGGTGGTGATGCCGTGCTTCTTGAATAGTTCGGCATGCAGTTTGATCATATCGCGCGGCTGAGAGTCCAACCCGACTACGTTGACGCCACGTGCCAGAGTCTGCAGATTGGCATCCGGACCGGTTGACGCACGGACGGAATCCATCATCTCAAAGGCGTCCTCATTGCAGTAGAAGTAGAGCGACTGGAACCTCGCCCCTCCACCGACCTCCAGATGGGTAAGTCCCGCGGCTACCGTGGCTTCAACCGCGGGCAGAAAATCAGCTGTAGCAACGCGCGCTCCAAAGACAGACTGAAATCCGTCACGGAACGCAGTAACCATGAGATCGATCTTCTTCTTCACTGTTCCTGCTCCATCTCGTCCATACGCGCGTGGGCGTGAGCGATCGCAATCGCAATCGCCACTTCACTCTCCGCCGCGGTGGTATGACCGGCACCGGGTCCGACCGACGGCAGCACGCGCGCGACAAGCGAAATTGTATACATTACGCAGACAAGTAGTATCAAGAAGGCAAATACAACTGTCATTCCGATAACGGTGAGGACAACGCCTTCTGCCATAGATGTGAAACTCCCACAGTAGAATTGCGGATGCGGTATGCGACGCAAGCGACTGCAGTGCGTAGCCGAGCGTATGATACCCATTTCGAACAAGAAAGGCGAGACCTGAGAGCAAAAAACCTGCCGCGAGACTAGAAGACCTCGAACCAGTCCTCGTCGCGGTTACCGGCACCAAAGAAGTTGATGCTGCTGATCGTCCGGGAGACATCAGCCGGCATATCCGCTATGTCGATTGCATGTCCCGGACAACCAAGGCGGCCGCAAACGTAGACCCTGCTCTTCCTGTCGGGCAGAGTGAGCATAATCGCGCGCGCGCACGAACAGCCCTTCTCGTCGCATCGTCGGTCGACCATCAGCGAGCTTCCGGTCTCGGGAACAAAGGCGTCGACCTCGGCATCATCAGCAACAGTCCGGGGCAGAAAGCTGTATAGTTTAGCGTGGCCACCCCAGAACGCGTCGACAAATATCAGCCCCTGCTGCTCGCCGATGCGCACGCCCAGTCGTATCGACGGCTCACCGTGAATGTGAACCGACTCAGACATCAGACTCTCGCCGCCGGGGCCGAGGATCTCCTCGACCACCATGAACTCCCGCCCGTGCCGCTTGACGATCTTGATGCCGTCAGGAAGCCGGCGCAAGAACTCCAGCGGAATCTTCTTGTGTCGTAATTCCACGTTCACTCCTTGCACTGCAGATTATAGCGCGTGTGCGGCGCGCACGCAACGTGTGGTACGGTGACCCGCCGCTGCTGCACGGTCACACCTCTGTGTACAGGAGTTCTGCCGACTCACTGAATCTGAGTTCCTGAATCGGGCCGAATGCCTACCAGCGCTCGAAACGCACAATCTCATCGAGCGGCTTGCGATTCTTGACGGACGGACTTCGATCGTCCGGATATCCCAGCGTTAGCAACTGCACAACCTCGATATCCGACGGGATACCACACGCCCGCCGTACTGCATCAGAGTCAAACCTGCCGACCCAGCAGGTTCCAAGGCCGAGCTCCACCGCCGCGAGCGTCATGTGATCGATGGCAATTGCCACGTCGATGGGATACGCCTTCAGGCCGCAGCGCATCATACGATGATCGGTCTCGGCGCAGCAGACCAGGACCATCGGAGCGTCACCGACAAATCGCTGTCCCCCGGCGGCATCCGCCAGGGCTTGCCGGATCTCGGCATCGGTTACCACCAGAATACGCCATTCCTGCTGGTTGCGCGCCGACGGCGCCAGACGGGCGGCCTCCAGGATCCGTTCAAGCTTGTCTCGCTCTACCGGTTTGTGCAGAAAACTACGCTCACTCCGTCGGTTTTGGATCGCTTCCATGACTGTCATATTCAACACTGTATCGTGACGTCGCGGCCGATGCAAGCTGTACGCAAACCGCTGAAGCGTCGGTGGTTCGTATCCTTACCGTGTAGCGCACGGCGCCCTGGGTTGTCTGTCTGCAGCAACGAAGTCAGGCGCGCAGCCACACTACGCCCACCGACGCCGTGCGGTCAGAATGCGATTTGCTGGTGAAGCGTGACCTCGTTTGACGTCCGCATCGCCGCGTTAGTACGCTTTAGGGTAGAGGGGCACAGTTATGAATAACAGATCATGGAAGAGAGCGTTTCTGACGCTCGCAGGCGTATTTGCCGTCTTTGTCATTGGACTCTTCTTTGGGCTTGCTCTGCGCCGGCCGTTACCCGAGCAGCACGCGCTTCAGCCCACGCGAGTTCAAACGCGGGATGACCACCGGACTCCGGCCGGTCACGCCCGGCCGTTACCGGAAGCCGCCGACGGCTCATTTGCCGAAGTCGCCGAGGCTGCATTGCCGGTGGTGGTGGAGGTCAGTGTGGTGGAGGTCGTTGAACAGCGCAGCCCTCGCTCGCTGTTTGACTTCTTCTTCGGACCGCGGAATCAGGCGCCGCACGATCAAGGCAGGCAGTTCGAACGCCCGGGTCTTGGATCCGGTGTGATCGTTCGTCGCAACGCCGACACTGTCTACGTGCTGACCAACAATCACGTCGTCGGCGACGCACGGGAAATTGAAGTTGGGCTCTATGACGGACGCCGTTACCAGGCGCAACTGGTTGGCGGCGACCCGCGCACGGATCTTGCGGTGCTGCAGTTCAGCACCGCCCAGGATGTGCCTGTCGCGCAGCTGGGAGATAGCGACGCCTTGCGCGTTGGGGACTGGGTGCTCGCGGTTGGCAACCCCTTTGGATTCGAGTCCACGGTAACCTCGGGAATCGTCAGTGCAACCGGAAGACGTCCGCGGCAGGCCGGTGCCGGGCTGCCGGAGCTGACCGACTTCATTCAGACCGATGCCGCCATCAATCCGGGCAACTCCGGCGGAGCGCTGGTCAACATGGCAGGAGAAATCGTTGGTATCAATACATGGATTGTCGGATCCCGGACCGGTGGCAGCGTTGGGCTGGGGTTCGCCATTCCAATGGGACAGGCAGTCGACGCTATTGACCAGTTCATCGAGCGCGGACGTATCGTCTATGGGTGGCTGGGAGTAAGTATCGCCGAGGCTTCTTCCGACTCGCTTCCAACACTGGCGCAAGACCTCGGGGTCGTCGATGACAATGGAGCACTCATAGTCAATGTCTACCGCGACTCCCCCGCTGCACGCGACGGGATTCGGCCCGGGGACTTTGTGACCCGAATCGGCGGCAGTTCCATCGAGAACGCGGTTGACCTCCAGCGTGCGGTAGGACGTCTGGCACCGGGTGAACAAACCGAGTTCCGTGTCATCCGTGACGGCCAACAGAGGACACTGACTGTGACCGTGGAAGAACGTGCCGCGGAAGAGGTGATCGCCCGGGACACCAATCTGTGGCCGGGCATGACCGTGGTTCCACTCGATGACGACATCCGTGAGCGCGCCGACATGGCAGCCGCGGTCAGCGGCGCCGTGGTGGTGGCTGTCCAGCGACAGAGCCCCGCGGGTGCGGCCGGACTGCGCCCCGGCGACGTGGTTACGCACGCCAACGGAACGGATATCGGCGGCGCGCGTGACTTCTATCGGGCGGCCGCGGAGGCCTCCGACACTCTGGAACTGAGAGTCGCACGCAACGGTGCCGGACTTACCGTCGAGATAGAGGCGTTGCAATAAGCGCAACTGGCCGCTGCCGTTACGGCTACCGTTCCTGCAACAGCTCGGCGCGGACCTGCGCCGCATTCGCGTCGCGCGCGCCGAGCAAAGCCAGCAGACGCATACGCGCCTTGCCGCCGTCGAGGTCCTGCATCGGTACGGCTCCCGCTCCCACAAGATCATCAAACCCGCCGCGGCCGGGTTGCGACCAGAGACCGCCGCGCTCGCAACGCGACACAAATGCCACCAGCACCCCGGCCGCCGAAGCCGCGGCAACGGCATCGACCACCTCCGCGGGCGCCGTCCCGGCACCAAACGTCTCCACTATAATCGCCTGAGCCCCCGCGGTAACGGCCGCATCAACCAGCGTTCCGTCGGCCGCGGCGCAGAGTCGCACCAGGTGCACACCGTGAGCGAGCCGCCGCGGCCGGATGGCAGCAGGTCGGTCATGGCGGGCGTACAGCCGCACCTCACCGCTCGAGATTCGGCCCAGCACATCTCCAAGCGCATCAAAAGCGTGCAGAGAAATCGTGTCGACCTTGCGGACACGCACGGCGGAAAACACCTGGCCGGCAAAGCAGAGCAGAACGCCGATACCTCTGGCAGCAGGGCTCGCCGCGACCCGGATCGAATCGCGGATGTTTCCCGGACCGTCGCCGTCGGGGCTGGCCGCGTTGCGCTGAGCTCCGGTGAACACAATCGGAGCCTCACCGTCGTGCCACAAGTCAGTAAGGTAGGCGACCTCTTCGAGAATGTCGGTGCCGTGGGTGACGACAACTCCGTCGGTACCCGCTTGTCCGGCCGCGTCACAGGCGGCGTCCGCAACCGCCGAGATGTCATCGAGCGTCATCAGGTGGCTCGGCTTACCTATTACGTCTCGAGTATCAAGCGTGGCAAGAGTATCGATCGCTTCGACCGACGTGAGCAGTTCCGAGGCCGTGCGCTGCAGTACGGCCTCGGCGGTCGGTACCGTTGCTATGGTGCCGCCGCACGCGACAAGGGTCACGCGCGGCAGCACGACACTGTCCCGGGGGCTGCGGTCAGCGCCGCGGGAAGCGCTGTTCGAAGTCATTGGCGACAGCCTCGAACGTCGCCCATTCGGCACCGTCATGCTCGTTGATGTACTCGATCAGTCGCTCCAGCATCAGCAGGTTCTGGGGGCGTCCCGAGACATCCGGGTGGATGGTCAGCAGATAGACCGCGTAGTCCATCTCCCGGTAGACCCAGTCGAACTGGTCACGCCAGAGGGACTCGATATCGCGCGGATTGACGAAGCCGTGGCTGTTCGCGCTGGCCTTGATGAACAGCATCGGCGGCAGATCATCGAGATACCAGCTGGCTGGAAGCTCGATCAGATCGGTGATGCGATCACCGCGCACAAACGGCTTCATCCAGGTCTCGGCTGGCCGGGAATAGTCGATCTTGGTATAGCGGTCGCCGACGCGCACGTAGTAGGGCGTGTGGTCATCGTGCATCAGACTGTTGTCGTACTTGATGCCGGCCTCCAGCAGCAACTCAACCGAGGTTTCCGATACCTCCCACCACGGAGCCACGTAGCCTACCGGCCGTCTCCCCCAGTAGCGCTCGATGAGCTCGATACACTTGTACAGAATCGCGTGTTCCTGGTCTCGCGAGAGCTGCAACGGGTTCTCATGAGTGTATCCGTGCAGGCCGATCTCGTGCCCGGCCGCGGCAACGGCTTCGGTCTGTGCGGGAAAACTCTCAATCGTGTGGCCGGGAATGAACCACGTGGATGGCATCTCAAACCGGCGAAACAGCTCCAGCAGCCGCGGCATGCCCACCTCGCCTCCAAACACACCGCGCGAAATATCCATCGGCGAGTCTTCACCGCCGTAGGAACCCAGCCAGCCGGCCACCGCATCGCAATGAACGCCTGCTGCGCACATGATCTTCTTTGCCATCTCTTCCTCCTTGCTGAATACCCGTATGATTCGGTGCCCGAATAGTCACATACCCAGATACGCCCGACGCACCTGATCGGACGCTCCGAGCTCTTTTGCGCTGCCCGACAACGCGAGCCAGCCGTTTTCCAAGACGTATCCGCGGTCGACAAACTTCAGGGTCTGTTTCACGTTCTGCTCGACAATCAACACGGTCACTCCCTCAAATCGGATACGAGCAACGCGGTTCATCACCTCCTGCACCAGCAGCGGTGCAAGACCGAGCGACGGTTCGTCCAGCATTAACAGACGCGGCAGCGCCATCAACCCCCGTCCCAGAGCGAGCATCTGCTGTTCACCACCGGAAAGTGAACCGGCGAGCTGTGCGCGCCGCTCGGGAAGGCGTGGGAACATCGCATACACACGTTCCAGCGATGATTTGAGCCTGGCGCGCGCGCGCCTGGTGAACGCCCCCAGCATCAGGTTATCCTCGACACTCAGAAAGGGAAAGACCAGTCTGCCTTCAGGCACCTGCACCAGCCCGCGCTCGACCCGCTCGTGTGCGGGCACGCCGTCCATCGGCTTACCGTCAAACAGGATGGTTCCCTCGCGAGCGGGGACCAGCCCGGAGATGGCGCGCAGCAGGGTGGTCTTTCCCGCGGCGTTCGCCCCAAGCACGGTGACCGCCTCGCCTTCTTCGACCGAGACCGATACTTCATGCAGTGCGATCATGTCTCCGTAAGAGACACCGAGTTTGGTGACTTCAAGCAGACTCAATGGGTTCCCCCAGATAGACCGAGATGACCTGCTCATCGCGGGTGACCACCGCCGGCGGTCCTTCAACCAGCACGGCGCCCTGGTTCAGCACCAGCACCTTCTCCGCGATCCGCATGATGGCGCTCATATTGTGCTCGATCACCAGAAAGGTGAGCCCTTCCGCGTTCAGCTCCTGAATGAGAGAGAGGGTCTCATTGACCTCGGTGGGATTGAGACCGCCCATCATCTCGTCCAGCAGCATGAGCTTGGGCCCGGTCGCCAGCGCACGAGCGACCTCGAGTCGCTTGCGAAGCGCAAGCGGAAGGCTGTGCGCGATGGTATCCGCAAAGCGGTCAAGCCGAAGGCGCTGCAGCGTGGCCCGCGCCGTCTGACGCGCCTCCACAAGCCCCTGCCCACGGGTCAGCGCTCCCACCACTACGTTATCCAGCACCGTGAGACCGCCGAAGGGCTTCACCACCTGAAAGGTGCGTCCGATTCCCTTGCGGTTGCGATCGGCCGGCCCAAGGCGGGAAAGGTCCTGGCCCTCGAACACCACCGATCCGGATGTGGGCCGAATCAGGCCGGAGACCACGTTGAACAGGGTGGTCTTCCCGGCGCCGTTGGGCCCGATCAGTCCCACGATCTGTCCTTTCTCCGCCGCGAAAGACACGTGGTCAACCGCGCGAAGGCCGACGAAGTCCACGGTTACGTTGCGAACCTCAAGCATCTGCCTTCCTCCGCGAGTCGATGAGGCGGCGAAGCCGGCGCACAAGCAGGCGGACACCGGCGATCGCACCGTTGGGTGCCGTGAGCACGATGACCATCAGCAGGAAGCCGTAGACCACCAGCGCAGCACCGCCGCCAAGCCTTGCTCGAAGCATTTCGCCGAGCGGAATCACGATCGCGGCACCGAGCACCGGACCAAAGGTGGTCCCCATTCCACCGACGATCGCCACCAGCGCGATCTGAACCGAGAGTTCAAACTGCGTGGTGCTGTCCGGATCGATGTACTGGATGAAGGCGGCGTACACCGATCCGGCACAGGCCGCAAGCGCCGCCGATACCGCGGCCGCGATCACCTTTGAGCGTACGACGCGCACGCCGAGCGAGCGCGCCGCGTCTTCGTCTTCGCGCAGCGCAACGAGGTAGTAGCCCAGCCGCGACCGTTCAATTCCCATCGAAACGCCCACGGTCAGCACAAGAAGGCCGAGTCCGGTATACCAATACGCCCAGAGGTTGAGGAACAGCATGTTCTGCGGGCCGCCGCGGAACGGCAGCAGCAGACCGGCAGCGCCGCGCGTCAGTCCCCGCCAGTTCACGTTGATGATGTGGACCACGATGCCGAACGCAAGCGTCGCCAGTACGAAGAACGGCCCTTTCAAGCGAAAGGTGATGACGCCGAGCAGGGCGCCAAGCATCGCCGCGAGCACCGCTCCCGCAAAGATCCCGATCCACGGTGTGATTCCGAGACGCAGAAAGAGCAGCGTGGAGGTGTAGGCCCCCACACCGAAGAATGCGGCATGGCCGAGCGAGAGCCCTCCGGCGAATCCCCCCGAGATGTTCCACGCCGTTGCCAGAGAAGCCCAGATCAGAACGGTGATGCCCAGGTCGAGCCGGTAGATGTCGCGAACCACCAGTGGCACGCAGAGCAACAGAACCAGTGCCGCTGCCGCTGCGATACGAGCGCCGGCGGGTGAAATCGGAGAGGCATCACTGATTCGCACCGCTCAACCTCCGTAGACTTCAGCGCCACGGCGCCCGAAGAAGCCCTGCGGACGCACGATCAAGACCAGCAGGAAGACCGCGAAGTAGGCAAGCTCGCCCCAGGCCGTGCCGATCAGGAAGCCTGCCCCCGCGCGGATGATGCCGACCAGCAGCGCGGCAACCACCGCACCCGGAACCGAACCGAGCCCGCCGAGCACGACGATCACAAAGATCGTTACAATGTGGGTCTGACCGACGCGGGGAAAGATGGTGAAGATGGGCGCTACCAGCACGCCCATTGCCCCGGCGGCGGCCACCGCCACCGAGTAGGTGAACAGATATACGCGCTTGACGTCGATTCCCATCAGGGCCGCCGCGCGACGATTCTGGGCAACCGCCTGGATCGCCTTGCCGTACATGGTTCGCGTCAGGAAGAACCAGAGCCCGAGTGCGAAGAGGAGCGCGGCAGCGAACGATACGGTCATCGCCACGCTGAGCCGAACGCCCCCGACCACGAAGACCGAGCCCGTGGCGAAGGTGCTCACCGACCGGATGTCTGCCCGCCACAGGGTGAGCGCCGCGTTCTGCAGCAGGATCGAGAGTCCGAGCGTTGCAAAGACAACGGTCACGTCGGGCTTTCCAATCGACCGCTGGACAACCAGGCGATCCACTGCAACACCCAACAGGAAAACGACGGGGGTAATCAGAAACACAGACACATAAGGATCAAGGCCGTAGATCGACCAGAGCCAGTAGGCACCGTACATCCCGAGCATCATGAACTCCGCGTGCGCAAAGTTCACCACCCGAAGCACCCCAAAAATCAGCGTCAGACCCACCGCCAGGAGCGCGTATAAGCCTCCGATCAGGAGTCCGTTCGCAACGATCTGCAGGACCAGCTGCATGCCTCCCCCTCACCGCAACGAGACAGGGCCGCCGGCACGGCGGCCCCACCGCAAAACCGTACCGCCCGGACGCCGTGCGGCCTTCCGGGCGAGGAAGCACTGCGCTTCCCGGATACGAACTACTGGCCGATGGCCTGCGTGCGCTGCGACCACGGCGGAAGCGGCACGTTCACGAAGTCCGCCACCGCGAGTTCATGCGGATAGGTGACGCGCAGCTGCCCACCCTGCCACTGCTGCACCACGGGAATAGCGCGCAGGTTCTGACCGGAGTTTTCGTGATTGACGCCCGCGAACTCAAATCCGAAACCAGTGATGGAGTCAAGAGCGTCTACGCGGACGTTGGCGGCGGCCGCCATCATGTCGGCAATCGAGGTTGAGGCGGCGTTGGGAACGATCTCATTCAGGAAGACCCACGCGCCCATGAAGCCCCAGTCGGTGTACGGCCCCTGGGTCCATCCTCGCTGGGTAACCCGGGTCTGCAGCTCGTTCAGCAGATTCTGGGCCGCCGGCGTGAGCGAGTCAACATTGATGGATCCTGAAGTAGGCGGAACCACATTGAAGATACCGTCCGCGTTGGTCCCGAGCGGCCGGGCAAACTCAACCTGCCCGTATCCACCGCCGACGCCGACAACGGCGGGCATATCGACACCGAGCTGCTGCGCCTGCCGCCAGAAGAGTACCCCATCGGGAACCTGGGCGATGTGGATGACCGCGTGTGGTCGTTCCTGCTGGATGCGCAGCAGCACCGACGAGAGATCGCTGGTGGTGGCCGCCGGGTAGCTCTCGCGCACGACGAGCCGTGCCCGGGACGACTGGATTCGGCCGACGGCGGCGTCAGCGATCGAGGTACCGAACTCATCATCGGTGAAGACAAGCGCAACCCGTATGTCCGCCTCGGCAACCCCTAGCTCCTGGGCAAGACCGGTCAGGATGAAGTCGGCCGCGGCCGCCCCGAGCGAACCCGACGAGATGGTGGTGCGCAGCACGTTCGAGGTGTTGCGGGTGATCCCTTCGGCCCAGGCGGTGGTCTCCACGTAGAGCACGTTGAGTCGCTCGGCCGCGGGCGCGGTTGCCGACGCAACGGCCGACGAAAAGGTGCCCATGACCACGTCGACGTTCTGTTGCGTGATCAGCTGCCGCACCCCGGTGGTTCCGGTCGCGGGATCGGGAGCATCGGCGGAAACCAGCTCTACGGTGATGCCGTACGGGTTGGTCTCATTAAACAGCTCGACGGCGATCTGCGTTCCCTGCAGCGCATTGGATCCGCCGAACGCCATACCCCCCGTCTGCGGGAAGAGCGCTCCGACGCGCAGCGTCGTGATTGCGGCCCCATCCGCCGTAACGGCGGGCTGCGGCTGCTGAGCCTGGCCTCTGGCGAACAGCTGTACACCGGTCATGGCGAAGGTTACGATCATGGCGATACACACCACTCTGCGAATACCTGTGTTCATACAAACCTCCTTACGGTTTGGGTCTCCGTCACGGTACGAAAACGCAGGAGGCGTGTCAAGCAGAAAGATACGCACATGATGGATTCTTGTGTAGCACCTACACGAACGAAGGAAACCATCACCACGGATCCGCACCCCGTCCCCGGAACGCCGCGCTCAGTCCAGCGCGATCGCCCGCGCGAAGCGCTCGCCGTAGCGGGCAAGCTTCTGCTTCCCGACCCCGTGAACCTCAGCCATCTCGTCCATGGTGGCGGGACGGCGCTCGACCATATCGCGCAAGGTTCGATCGGTGAAGACAACGTAGGCGGGCACGCCCTGTTCGTCGGCAACCTGCTTGCGGAGCGCCCGCAGTCGTTCGAAGAGCCGCTGTGATTCCGATGCGTCGATTACGCGGTAGCCCTCTCCGTCGGTCCGGTGCCGTGCGCCGCGAACCGCACCTTGGCCGAAGAGGCGGGACGAACGGCTGCGTCCGGAGACGGCGTAATGCTCGGCCATGGCAACCGGCCGCGCGCCGGAGAGCACCGTGCGCGAGGTTTCGGTCAGACGCAGCGTGGGGAACTTCTCCTCGGTCTGTTCTATGAGGCGTTGCGAAAGCAAGGCATCGATCACGCGCCGCCAGTGAGGCGCGGGTTTGTCGGCTCCGACGCCCCAGGTCTTGATCTGGTGGTGGCCACGGCTTCGTATCCGTTCGCTGTCGGACCCAACCACCACCTCCACGATGTACCCCACGCCGAAGCGTTGCCCGGTGCGCGCCATCGCCGACATCACGATCTGCGCATCGCGGGTGATGTCTACGCTACGCACCTCGCCTGCGCAGACGTCGCAGCATCCCGGGCGCGGCGACGCGTCGTGCTCCTGGCCGAAGTAGCGCAAGAGCTGAGATCGACGGCAGCTGATCGATCCGGCGTAACGGATCATCTCGGCGAGGGCGCGCGATGCACGTGCCTGCTGATCCGGGTCTGCCATCTGATTGATGAAGTAGCGCGCGGTGGCGATGTCACTGCCTCCGGCGAGCAGGATGCAGTCGGCCGGTTCCCCGTCGCGGCCGGCCCGTCCGCTCTCCTGGTAGTAGCCCTCGAGACTCTTGGGCAGGTCGGCGTGCAGTACATATCGCACGTTGGACTTGTCGATTCCCATGCCGAAGGCGATGGTAGCCACAATGACCTCAGCCTCGTCCCGCTGGAAGCGCTCCTGATTGCCAGCCCGCACCGCGTCCTCAAGTCCCGCGTGATAGGGCAGCGCCCTGATGCCGGCGGCCTGCAATGCAGCGGCGGTCTGCTCTACCCGTTTTCGCGTCGAGCGATAGATGATGCCGGGGAGGCCCGCTCGCTCCTGCACAAAGGAGAGAATCTGCGCGGTCTGCTTCTTCTTGGGACACACCGTGTAGCGAAGGTTGGGTCTATCGAAGGAGGCGCGCACGACGTGGGGCCGGCGCAACCGCAGTCGTTCCACGATATCGCGCTGGACCTTGAGAGTGGCCGTTGCGGTGAAGGCAGCAATCGGTATGCCGGGATAGGTGTCGGCAAGCTCACCAAGGCGCAGGTAGTCGGGCCGAAAATCGTGGCCCCACTCTGAGACGCAATGGGCCTCGTCAATCGCAAAGAACGACGGCGGCCGGCGGGCCAGCACGGCGGTGAAGGCGGGGTCTGAGAAGCGCTCCGGCGCAACGTAGAGCAGGTCGAGGCCGTCGCGCTCGGCGCCGGTACCGGATGGCCTGGCGGCGACAGCGGACGGATCGACGTGCGTGCCAACCACGTCCGCGCCGCAGTCACGCGCGTCCAGCGCAGCGAGGGTCTCCGCGCGCTCGGCGGGATCCAGGCTGCTGTTCAGCAGCGCGCTGCGGATGCCGTTGACGCGGGCGGCGTCCACCTGGTCTTTCATCAGTGCGATGAGCGGGCTGATGACCACGCAATAGCCGGGCAACACCACGGCCGGCAGCTGGTAGCAGAGCGACTTACCGCCGCCGGTGGGCATCACCACAAACACGTCGCGCCGCGCCACCACCGCCTCGATTACTTCGCGCTGGTTGGGCCGAAACTCCCGATAGCCGAAAAGCCGAAGCAGCTCCGCGTGCAGATCTCTGCGCGACAAACTCACCGCCATCAGATCTCCAGCAGCTGATGGCCGTGATTGTGCTGATCACGCAGCGTCCTTACCTCATCGCTGGCCAGGTAGTCATCGAGCCGCATCAGTCGGTCAATCGCTCCCGACGGTGTGAACTCGATGATACGATTGGCAATTGTATCGACGAGCTTGTGATCGTGGCTGGTGAAGAGGATTGTTCCGCGAAACGCACTCAAAGCGTCATTGAGAGCGGTGATCGCCTCCAGATCCAGGTGGTTGGTCGGCTCGTCCAGAATCAGCGCGTTCGGCCGCGCCAGCATCAGCCTGGAGAGCATACAGCGCACCCGCTCACCACCCGATAGCACGTTGACCTTCTTCAAGGACTCATCGCCGGAGAAGAGCATCCGGCCGAGGAAGCCCCGCACGTAGGTCTGTTCTTCGATCTCCGTATAGCGGGACAACCACTCGATGATCGAGAGATCGCAATCGAAGTACCGGCTGCTCTCCTGCGGGAAGTAGGCCCAGCTGACCGTAGTGCCCCATTCATAACTCCCGCCGGCGGGCCTGCGTTCACCCGATAGAACGTCAAACAGTGCGGTCTTTACCTGATGATGCGGGCCGACAAAGGCGATCTTGTCGCCCGGATTGACCGTCAGGGACAGCGCTCGTGTTGTCCCACCGTCCTGCAGATCACAGCTCAGGTCGTCGATCTGCAGCACCTTTCGGCCGAGCTGGCGTTCAGGATCAAAACTGACGTACGGCGACCGGCGGCTGCTCGGCCGGATGTCGTCAATCGAGAGCTTTTCGATAAGCTTCTGGCGACTGGTTGCCTGCCGTGACTTTGCGGCGTTGGCGGAGAAGCGCTGGATGAAGCCGCGCAGCTCGGCTATCTTGTCCTCACGGCGCTTTCTGTCATCACGCAACTGCTTGCGAACCAGCTGGCTCGAGTGGTACCAGAAGTCGTAGTTACCGGCAAAAAGCGTGATCGTGCCGAAGTCAATGTCGGCAATGTGAGTGCAGACCCTGTCAAGAAAATGACGATCGTGCGAAACGACGATCACGGTATTGCGGAACTGCAGCAGGAATTCCTCCAGCCACGCAACTGATTCCAGATCAAGGTTGTTGGTCGGCTCATCCAGCAACACGATATCAGGGTCCCCGAACAGCGCTTGTGCCAGCAGCACCCGGACCTTCTGACCACCGTCAAGCTCGCCCATCAGCCTGTCGTGGTGTTGATCGGCTATGCCGAGACCGGCAAGCAGGCGTCCGGCTTCCGACTCGGCCTCCCAGCCGCCCATCTCGGCAAAATCACCTTCCAACTCGGAAGCCCGCATGCCGTCGGCCTCGGTAAACTCTTCTTTGGAGTAGATCGCGTCCTTCTCCATCATTGCTTCGTAGAGCCGTTTGTGGCCCATAATTACGGTGTGCAGAACGCTGTACCGGTCGAACTGATACTGATCCTGTTGCAGCACGGCTACTCGCTGCCCCGCGGAAACGATCACTTCACCGGCATCCGGCTGTATGGCACCGGCGAGGATTCTCAGCAGAGTCGACTTGCCGGACCCGTTGGCACCGATGACGCCGTAGCAGTTCCCCGGGGTAAACTTGATATTGACGTCTTTGAATAGAACGCGCTCCCCGTATGCCAGGGTGACGTTTGAAGCGTTGATCATGATTCGCGTCCTTCCGCTGTGTGCCTGATTCGGAGCTCGACGAAAAGGGTTTCCAGGGCAGATCGCTGCTGCACGATCAGCAGCCATACCACGCTCTGTGTACTACGATCGTGGCCGGCGTGACAAGAGGGCGGCGTGCGGACACGCCGTACGGGGTATATCACTTGCCCAAGTGACCCATCCTGGGGCATACTGTGCAAAGCCCGCCACGCAACTGCGCGTCGTCTGACGCGCGCCGCTGGAACCGGAAGCCGAAAGCCCCTGCAGGAATACGCCATGACGCTCACAAAGGAAATAGAGAAGCGGCGCACATTTGCCATCATCAGCCACCCCGACGCCGGCAAGACCACCCTGACCGAAAAACTACTCCTGTTCGGCGGTGGTATTCGCGAGGCCGGCGCGGTGAAATCGAACAAGATCCGAAAGACAGCCGTCTCGGATTTCATGGAGATCGAGAAGCAGCGCGGTATATCGGTCGCCACAGCTGTCATGACGTTTGAATACAACGGACATCTGATCAACATCCTCGATACCCCCGGCCACAAAGACTTTGCCGAGGACACCTATCGTACCCTGACCGCGGTCGACAGCGTGATCCTGGTGATCGACTGCGTCAAAGGGGTCGAGGAACAGACGCAAAGACTGATGCAGGTATGCCGCATGCGCGATACGCCGGTGATTGTGTTTGTCAACAAGCTGGACCGGGAAGGCAGGCGCCCGCTGGAGCTGATGGACGAACTGGCCGACAAGCTCGACATCGCCGTGCGCCCGCTTTCGTGGCCGATCAACATGGGACGGCACTTCAAGGGCGTCTTCAATCTGCACGAGAA
The DNA here is from genome assembly GCA_007693945.1 of Spirochaetaceae bacterium. GTDB lineage: Bacteria > Spirochaetota > Spirochaetia > DSM-27196 > PWMO01 > PWMO01. Next base: position 92,445 of record RECP01000087.1, on the reverse strand, counting down.
CAACCTGCACCTCTTTCGGGCCGGCAAAACCCAGGTTGAGCAGGACCGGCTGTTGATCGAGACGCTTGAAGATCCACGACTCGACGCACAGCTCGGCTCGGATGCCGCCGCGTTGCGTGAAGACGTGGAGTTGATCGAGGGCGTCTTTGATCCGTTCCGGGTTGAAGACTATCGCGCCGGTCACGTTGCGCCGGTGTTTTTCGGCAGCGCGCTTAACAACTTCGGGGTGCGCGAACTGCTGCAGACGTTCCTGCGAATCGCCCCGCCGCCCGCCGCGCGGGTGTCAGACCGCCGAGAGATCGCCCCGGATGAACAGGAGTTCTCCGGCTTTGTATTCAAGATACACGCCAACCTCGATCCGCGCCACCGCGATCGCATCGCCTTCCTGCGCGTCTGCTCGGGCACCTTCCGCCGCGACAAGCCGTTTCTGCACGTGCGGCACGGCAGACACGTGCGCTTCTCCACTCCGTACAGCTTCATGGCGCAACGTAAGAACGTGATTGACGAAGCGTTTCCGGGTGATGTCATCGGGCTTTACGATCGCGGCGACCTCAAGATCGGTGATACCCTGACCGAGGGCGAGAGCTTCACTTTTCAGGGCATTCCCGCCTTTGCACCGGAGATCTTCAGGGAACTGATCAGCACCGATCCGATGCGCTCCAAGCAGCTTGAAAAAGGTATTCGCGAGTTGAGCGAAGAGGGTGTGGCCCAGCTGTTCACGCAGGAGGTTGGTCAACGCAAGATCATCGGGACCGTCGGAGAATTGCAGTTTGACGTCATCCGTTATCGGCTCGAGCACGAGTACGGAGCAGCATGTCGACTCGAGTCACTGGCCTTCAACCGTGCGTGCTGGATCACGGCCGAAAACCCGGCCAGGCTGCGTGAGTTCACCCGATTTCGTGAACGCCAGATCGGTTATGACCGCGATCATAACCCGGTCTACTTTTCCGAATCCGAGTGGATGCTGCAATCGACCATGCAGGCCCACCCCGAAATCAGCTTTCACTTTACCTCGGAGTTCACCTCGCGCGCAAGGCAGCCCAGATCCGCTGCCGCGAGCTGACGGGCCGTCTTTGCGCTCGAACTGCCAAACGCGTATAATGAGATGCGTATGATCCTCGAAGAAGTCCGACGGCCGGTAGCGATAACCGGACGCCTGCTGTGGCAGAGCTACCGCGAGTGGGTTCGCGACAGTGCGCCACGGCTGTCGGCCGCTCTGGCCTACTACACCGCGCTTTCGCTGGCGCCGATGTCGCTTGTGATCGTGCTGATTATCAGCTGGCTGTTCGGAGACACGGCAATGAGCAGAGAACTGCTCGAACTGCTGGAAACCGCGGTGGGCCCGGAAATCGTGGTGTTCTTCCGCAGCCTGCTGACCACCGCCGAACGCACCGGCACCGGTTACCTTGCCGGCGGACTCGGTGTGTTCGCGGTACTCTACGGCGCATCACGCGGGCTGATGTGTCTGCGTGACGCCCTGAACAAGATCTTCGGATACGAAGCGATCGCCGAAAATCGCCGCTTCCTGCGCGTGCTGGCCGGAAAGCTGCTGACCATCGGCTTCACGATGCTGATTCTGCTGACGATCCTGCTGCTTCTGTTTCTGAGCCCGTTTGTCGGCGCCGTCCAGAAGGGCATCACCGCGCTGTTTCCGATGCTCGACTCGCTTCGGTCGATGCGCTCGCTGGAGCTGCTGTCGGCACACGGCTCAACCTTTGTGATGGCGACGCTGTTCTTCATGCTCATCTACCGTGTACTGCCGTCACACACACTGCGCTGGCGCGACGTGCTTCCCGGTTCGCTGTTCACCGCGCTGCTGTTCAAAGCCGGTGACGCAGTAATCCGTCTCTACCTGCGCCGCAGCTTTGTTTCATCGCTGTTTGGCGCGGCCGGTTCATTTGTGATTGTGCTGCTCTGGCTCTATTTCCTGGCACAGATCATCTTCTTTGGGGCGGAGTTTACCTTCGTCTATCTGACGCGTCTCGGCCGCATGAAGCCGAAAGGAATGACTACTGATGAAAAAGAAAGCAAACGAAGCGCAGGCCGGCGTCTCGGGCGTTCTCAAAGTAAACGCACGCGGCTTCGGTTTCGTGCTGGTACCCGATGGAAAGGATCTATTCATCCCGCTGGACAACCTGGGATCGGCGATGGACGGCGATACGGTCGTGGCCGAAGTCGTGCGCGAAGCGAGGGGCAAGAACAAGAATCCGGTCGGACGAATCGTTGAAGTCTCCAGGCGAGACACGCGCGACCTGGTAGGAACGTTCCGGCTATCCGACGGCAAAGCTACGGTTATTCCGGAGGATGACGAGCTCAAGCGGCCGATCCTGATCCCCGACAACAAGCTGCAGCCAATCGAAGGCGGTGAAACACCGCAACCGGGCCAAATGGTTGTGGTGCGGCGCGAACACGGCACCGGGCCGGGCGCGACACCACGGGGACGCATCCTGGAGGTGCTCGGGGATCCATCGGACAAGGGCATGGATCTGACCAGCATAGCGAGATCCAAGGGGCTCAAGACGGCGTTTTCGAAACAAATCGAGCAGCACGTGAACTCGATGAAGCCAATCCTACTGCAGCGCGAAGCGGGCCACCGTGAGGATCTGCGTACACAACTCTGCTTCACCATCGACCCCGAGACGGCCAGGGACTTCGATGATGCGGTGTCGCTGCGCCAACTCGACAACGGGACGTTCGAACTCGGAGTTCACATCGCCGACGTGAGTGCCTATGTCGAAGAAGACAGCCCGCTGGACCTCGAAGCCCGCGACCGCGGAACGTCGGTATACTTCGTGCAGCACGTCATACCGATGCTGCCCGAACGGCTGTCCAACGACCTCTGCAGCCTCAGACCCGGCGAGGACCGCCCGGCATACAGTGTCATCATGACTATCGGCTCGCGCGGCGACGTCAGGGACTACCGGATCGCCGAAACCGTAATCCACAGCAAACAGCGCTTCACGTATGAGGAGGTCGAGGCCATCATAGACGGAGCACCTCACCGCTACGCGAAGACCGTACACCTGATGATGATGCTGAGCCTGTTGTTGCGCCGCCGCCGCGAAGAGACTGGCAGCGTCGACTTTGACGTCCCCGAACCGGTGATTTCGCTGGACAAACACGGAATTCCCTACGAGGTACGGCCCAGCGAGCGTCTCGATGCGCACCGCCTGATCGAGGAGTTCATGCTGGCAGCCAACCGCACGGTTGCGCGGCACATCGTGACGCAGAACGCTACCCGACACAGCAGGGCGCGCCGTGGCAAAGGCAAGACGGCGCCGACCGCCTGGCCGTTTATCTATCGGGTGCACGAGAAGCCCGCAGAGGAGGACGTGCGCGCCTTTCTGGATCTGCTCGAAGGGCTCGGTATTCATTACAAAGTCCAGGGGGAACTTGAGCCGGAGGACTACCGCAAGATCCTCGGCATCATCGAGAACCTCGATTTCAAGGATTTCGTGGAGAAGGTCGCGCTGCGCTCGATGACCAAGGCAGTCTACAGCACCAACAACGTCGGACATTTTGGGCTGGCCTTCGACGCCTACACCCACTTCACGTCGCCGATCCGCCGTTACGCCGACCTGGTAATCCACCGACTGCTCAAGCGCTACGCCGACGGCACGCGGCCGCGCAACGCGGGCAGACTGCAGGATACCCTGCAGCAGATCTGCGAGCACAGTACGGCGCGTGAGATCCGCGCTACGGAGGCCGAGCGCGAGTACACACGGTTGAAGTCGATACAGTTCCTGTCTACCAAGATCGGTGAAACGTACGACGGCGTGATTGCCGGTGTGACTTCGTTTGGTTTGTTTGTCGAACTGACCCATTACCTGATCGAAGGGCTGGTGCACGTCTCTGCAATCAGAGACGACCACTACGACTTCGATAAGGAGAACTACCAGCTGGTGGGCAGGAAGACCGGCCGCATCTATCGGCTGGGGGATCCTCTGCGGGTGAGAATAAAGGGAGTATCTCCGGCGGAACGCAAAGCGGACTTCACACTTGCGGGCTGACACCGGATACGCAGGGATGGCAGGATGAGCAAAGAGCCGATCAGCGGGAAGAACACGTGGCGTCCCGACAGCTGGCGGGCACTGCCGGCTCGGCAGCAGCCTGACTATGCGGACGCCGCACAGGTCGCGCGTGTGGAGGCCACACTGCGCGGCTATCCACCGCTGGTTTTTGCGCAGGAGGCACGCTCGCTGCAAGACCAGTTGGCGCGCGTGGCCCAGGGCCAGGCCTTCCTGCTGCACGGCGGTGATTGCGCAGAGAGTTTTGCCGACTTTGCCGCACCCAAAATCCGCGATACGTTCAAGGTGCTGCTGCAGATGGCGGTAGTGCTGACCTTCGGCGGATCGGTGCCGGTGGTCAAGCTGGCGCGGCTGGCCGGTCAGTATGCCAAACCGCGCTCGGCTCCCACCGAAGAACAGGCGGGCGAAAGCCTACCCAGTTACCGCGGCGACATTGTCAACGACCGCGAGTTCACGCCCACGGCTCGCCGGCCGGACCCCGGTCGCATGATAACCGCCTATCACCACTCGGCGGCAACACTGAATCTTCTGAGGGCCTATGCCCAGGGGGGCCTTGCCGACCTGCATCAGGTCGGGCGCTGGAACATGAGTTTTGTCGAGCAGAATCCATTGCGCGATCGCTACCAGGCGATGGCCGACCGTATCGCGGAAACGCTGCGGTTCATGGAGGTGATGGGCATCACCCCCGAGTCCGTACCGACAATTCGCGAGACGCAGCTGTTCACCTCACACGAAGCGCTGCTGCTGAACTATGAGGAAGCGCTGACCCGCCGAGACCTGCGAGACGGTGCCGTAGATCAGGACGCCCGGTGGTACGACTGTTCGGCACACTTCATCTGGATCGGTGAACGCACCCGCGGTCTCGGCGAAGCGCATGTCGAGTTCTGCCGCGGCATCGCCAACCCGCTGGGCGTCAAGATTGGCCCGAAGGTATCCGCTGACGAGCTGGTCCGACTCACGGAATACCTGAACCCGCACAACCGGTGCGGCCGTCTCACCTTTATCACGCGCATGGGTGCAGATACCCTGGAGCGACGGCTGCCAACACTGGTACGACGCATGCAACGCGAAGGCCGATCAGTGGTGTGGGCTGCTGACCCGATGCACGGCAACACCGTGACCACGGCCGGAGGGCTCAAGACGCGTGACTTTGACGCTATCATGCGCGAAATCACGCAGTTCTTTGCGGTTCACAAGGCTGAAGGCAGCTACGGTGGTGGTATTCATCTCGAGATGACCGGAGAACACGTCACCGAGTGCACCGGCGGCGCCTGCGGGTTATCGCAGGATGATCTGAGCGCACGGTACCGCAGCTACTGCGATCCGCGGCTCAACGCCGACCAGGTTCTGGAGCTGGCTTTCCTGCTGGCCGATACCCTCAAGACCGCCCGCAGAGGACAGGCGAAGACTGCAGAATGAAGCGCTCGATGGCCTCGGCCACCCCATCCTCCTCGTTCGTGCCGGCAGTGACCCAGTCGGCCCGCTCGGCAACGTCGGGCACTGCGTTGCGGATGGCGACACCCACACCGGCGTACTGAATCATGCCGACGTCATTCATGCCGTCACCGATCGCCATCACGTTCTCCCTGGGCACCGAAAGCATGTCGCCAAGATGCGCCAGGGCGCTGCCCTTGTCGGCCCCCGGCGGCAGGATCTCCAGGAAGTGGGGTTTGGAGGTCACCAGGTTGACCCGGTCTCCCAGGCGAGTACGCAGGCGCTGTTGCAGAGCGGGTATCCGATGCGGATCGGCGGGAATCAGCAACTTCAGCACCTCTATCGAGTGCAGGAACTGCTCGTAACGCGACACAACGCGCTTGCGCAGTCCGGAACAGCGGCAGTCCTCGTCGACCCACGGATCACGCCGGCTGGCATATGCCGTATCCCCGATGTAGACCTGCACCGGAAACCCCGCCGAGTCGATCTCGCGGTAGGCTCTGACGGCGTCATCGACGCTCAGGCGAAGACACGTAAGCTCTTCGCCGGTGTCGCTGCGCGTCAGCAGGGTGCCGTTGCCGGAAATCATGTAGCCTTCGCGGTCGAGCATCCCCAGTTGGCGCGCGTACGGCAGCATCGATTGGCGTACGCGCCCCGAAGCCAGCAGTACCGTTACACCGGTATCTTCGGCAGCAGTCAGGGCGCGCTTGTTGCGAACGGAGATTGTAAGATCGTCTCTGAGAAGGGTGTCATCGAGATCGACCGCCAGGAGCCTGATCTCCGGACTGATACGGGAAACTGAGTTGTGATCCATGGTCATACCATAGCGCACGCTGCGCGGAAATGCTACTCGTGCCCGCGCAGGAATTCGCATTCTGACCGCACGGAGTCGGTTGGCATAGCACGGCTGTGGAGGCGCTCCGAGGGTCACTCTCGGGCGCGGCGCACCGTATTTGGTCTGCCAACCGACTGCGTGCAGACTAACGCGACGCCTGACTTCCCTGCTGCAGAAAGACGGCCCAGGGCGCCCGTCGCGCCAGACGGTCAGAATGCGAACTGCTCGTGCCCGCGATGATCAATGTACGTCTTGATATCGATCACCGGCGTTCCGTTGAGCAGGTCCAGCTGCCGCACCCGCAGACAGCATCCGTCACGTGCGAGTAACTGCACGCGCGAGACCGCAATTGGATTGGGACGGTACGGTGTGCGCGCGCCGAACACACCGATCGGCTCTCCGCCCGAATGGGTCACCACGCGCAGCCCGGTCTCGCGGACGCGATGCAGGAAGCTCACCACCAGAATCCACGATCGCCGTTCGATCAGGTGCAGCCCGTCTTCATACCGGGCAAAGAGTTCGATGACGCCTTCAGCGTCGGGGGCTTCCCACGGCTGCCGCGGCAGCTCTTCTATGGAGTTGAACGGCGAATGCACAACACCTATCTGCTCAAAACAGATCGGCTGCCGCCGGTCCGCCGCGCGATCGCCGCTTGAGTGCATGAACAGCAGTATAGCAGGAGTCCGCTCGATTGACAGCGGGCCGATAGCAGGCTAGTATGATCGCCGCGGAGAGACGATAGTGCTGGAAATACGAGACGAGATCACCCGCTGGCGCAGCGAAGGGATCACGACCGTTGTGGTCTCGCTGTTGATCGATATGCAGGGCTCGGGGGTCCGACTGCCCGGCGCACTGTTTGCGGTTGCCGCGGACGGCCGCATTGCCGGCTCGGTGAGCGGCGGCTGCATCGAGCCAGGACTGATCGAAGAGGCCGAGTCGTTGCTGAATCAGGACGCTTCAGCCGATACAGGCGCGGGCGCGGAGCGGGTCAGGATCGTGCGCTACGACCAGAGCGGGGGACGGCTCCTCAGTCGCCTGGCGCCGTGTTCGGAATCAGTGGAACTGGCACTGTTCCGCCTCGACCTTGAACAGTACGATCAGCTCTGTGAGTTGCTGGCTGCCGGACGGGAGGTCCTGTTTACGCTGATGATAGACGGCCTTGCGGCGGGCAAACAGAGTGTCACGGCGGTGACCGCACCGCCGGACGCTGCGGTGGAGCTGCCGCCGTACGAGGCGGCACGCGCGGCGGTTGTCAGCACGAGTGCCGGACGCGAGTTCCGCTACCGACTTTCACCGCCCCTGCACCTGGTGATAGTCGGAGGGTCGCACATCGCGCAGTGCCTGGCGCGCCTGGCCGTGGAGCTCGGGTTGGCGGTGAGCGTGGTTGATCCCCGGCCCAGGTTTCTTGGCGCCGGTCGCTTTGCCGATCCCGTGCGGCGGGTGAGGTCGCACGCGCCCGGGGCGTTCGAGGAGCTTGCCGTGAACGCCGGATGCGCCGTGTGCGCGCTCAGCCATGATGACAAAATCGACGACGCCGGCCTGATTGCTGCGTTGCAGCGTGATGCGTGGTATATCGGCGCGCTCGGTAGTCCTGTCACTCACGCCGAGCGGTGTTCGCGGCTGACGGAGGCCGGCGTCGACCGGGAAGCGCTGCAGCGCATTCACGCCCCGGTGGGACTGGCGATCGGTGCGGTTACTCCGGCCGAGATTGCTCTGGCGATACTGACCGAGGTGATAACTGAGTACCGGAAACGGATGCCCAAGCGCGCGCCCGCCTGATGCAGGAGCGGGCGTGCAACAGCGCGAAGAGCGCCGCGGTCCAGTTGACCACCGCCAGACCCCACCACACACCGTTGACTCCCAGACCAACGGTCTCGGTCAGCAGCGGAAACACTACGAACGGCGCCGCAATTTGGCGGTAGATAGCAATCCAGAGAATCATGCCGGGTCGCTTGACGCCCTGCATCACGGAGTTCGCCTGGTTTATCACCACGTAGCTGTAGAACGTGACGGCCTCGATGTACAGATATGACAGCCCGATGCGGATCACCTCGGGATTGTCGGTAAAGATTCCCAGTAACGGGCGCGCGAACAGAAGCACGGGCGTCAGCACAGCTACCATGATCACCAGCCCCAACAGGAGTGAGGTGCGGTAGCCCTGCACCACCCGGTCTATCAGACCAGCACCGTTATTCTGACCCACGATGGTTGCCAGAGCGATATTCAGACCGATGGTAGGGATCAGCGCGATCTGCTCGATACGGATCGCAGCTCCGTAGGCAGCAACCGGATCACGCCCGTAGCGCGAGATGAAGAAGGTGATGACGAAGGTTCCCAAAGCCATCGTCATCATGTTCATGGCGGACGGGAAGCCCTGCCCGCCGATCTCGCGGAAGTACTCGCGAGTCGGGATGAAGCCGCGCACGCCACAGCCGGCGAAGGTCCGTTCGGTCATCGAGCGCCGAACCAGGTACACCAGACCGACGCACTGTATGACCACGGTAGCCAGTGCAATGCCGGCCTCCGCCATCGCGGGGATCAGCGTCACACCCCTCAGCGAGACACCGAACATCAGCACCGGGTCAAGTCCGATGTTGAGCACAAACCCAAGGATCAGAAAATTGCGGAAACTGCGCGTGTCACCACGCGCGGTGAGTCCGGAATTGACTACGTGGTTCAGCACCAGGATCGGGCTGCCGGCCACGATTACCCGCGCGTAGCGCAACGCTGACTGCAGCAGTTCTCCTTCGGCGTTCAAGAACCGGAATATCGACGGAAGCCCGATATAGAGCGGCACACCGACAAGCACTACCACGATCAGCGCCAGCGAGACCGCCTGGGCCTGATAGTGTACCGCCCGCTCACGACGCCCGCCGCCGATAGCGTTGGCGATCAGTGCATTGGTGCCTGAACCGATTCCGGCGCCGGCCGCCAGAATGACGATGAACACCGGGAACGACAGCGACAGCGCTGCCAGAGCGTCGGTGGAGATTCTGCCGCCCCAGTAGGTGTCGATTACGTTGAACATCGTATTGAAAAAGAACCCGATACTGGCCGGAGCGGCCAGGCGCGTCAAGAGCCCGGGGATGGGGTCTTCAGTTAATCGATAGGAGACCGGCATGGCCGCAGTGTAGTGATCTGTGCAGTTGCACGCAATACATGCGGCCGCCAAACCCCTTGAACTCCCCAAAGGCGGTCTGACACGGTGGTGCTTACGCCACGGCTGTCCATAGCGTCAGCGGTCGGCCGCATGTACGAAACGCGGTCTGCTGTCAATTGCGGCCGCGTACTGCTCCGCGGTTATCCGCTCACGGCGGTACATACCGTAGAGCAGCTGTTGCACCCGGCTGAACCAGCGGTCCGGGATTCGGCCCTCCTCGAACTGCCGGTAGTGTTGTTTGGGCGCCGGCACGATACTCGCCAGCCATGCAGCCTCCGCCGGATCGAGATCACGCGGATGCTTGCCGAAATAGTGTTGGGCGGCATCGTAGATACCGAAGACGCCCGGACCGAACTCTATGATATTGAGATAGATCTCCAGCAGCCGCTCTTTGGGCACGGCAGCGGCTTCTTCTATCAGCACGACCAGAACGAACTCCTGCAGCTTGCGAGCAAAATGGCGATCGTTGCTCAGAAACAGGTTTTTGGCGAGCTGCATGCTGATGGTGCTGGCGCCGAATACGTACTCGCCGACCTCGAGATTGTACTCCACCGCTCGTCGCACCGCATTCCAGTTGACCCCGCGGTGGCTGAAGAAATCACTGTCTTCGGCGGTCAGAATGGCGCGCACCATCCACGGCGATACGGCACTCAGCGGTACATAGCGATAGCGCGGGTCAGGCTGGCCGAACGTACCGGCGTCAAAGCGGTGAGCCGCGGACACTGTCGGCCGCGATAGTGGCCGTGAGTGAGGAACCCGAACGATCCGCTCGAAGCCGCTTGAAGGATCGCTGATTCGGTGAATAAACGGGCCCGGCAGTCGAAACACGTCGATCGCATCGGGAATACTGCGCAATGCAAACCCGTCCAGCGCAACGTCGGAACGCCACTGCATGCGCGAGATCAGTTCAGTCGGCGTCTCAAAGTCCAGAACCCAGGCCACCGTTCCATCGGCCTCGATTTCGCTCAGCGGGCCCGACAGGGCCGCGGGCACCGTGTCAATGATCAGTTGTACCGCGGTTGGAGGCAGATTCAGCGCCAGCTCCAGACGTTCCGGCAGCTCGGCCGTTCCTCGGAGCCCGCGAACCGCCGGACGAACGCTCAGCTGCAGATCGCCGAGCTGCAGATCGCCGCGTTCAACGATCAGCTCGCCGCGACTCTCCGAGCGTGCAGACACGGTCATAGTCTCCGCCGGCAACGGCCGGTATAGGCGCGGAAGCGGCAGTTCAGCATCGACATCAAGTCTGGCACTGAACTCGTACGCTACCTCCGGCAACTCGATACGCGAGTCGGCCAGACGCGGCAGATGCAGTGCGGAAGCACCCATCGCCAGGCGTCCGATCACTGCGGCGCGCCCGGTGTCCTGGTCCGGTTGCGCGTTCAACCACACGTCGACGATTGCGTTCTCGATGCGCGCCGAGTGCGAGTTACCGAGCGGCGCCGTCACAGTCCGCTGCAACAGGGCCAGGTCGACCGCATCCAGACGGGTTTGACCGCCGAACAGGCCGCGCGCGTACCAGACCGTCTTTTCGATCTCCCAGGAGCCCGCCGGTCGACCGGCATTGTACAGCGCTCCGGAGGTCTGAATGCGCAGCATCTCATGCGGTGCGCGATGCTCAAGCTGCAGCTCAAACCGGCTCTGCAGCGAACCGGAGAGCAGCAGCGTGGCGCCGTCGATGCGACTGTACGAGGGCAGCAGCTTCAGCACTGCTACCTGCGGCCATTCGGCTGCCCCTCGCGAACCGTCTTCAGCGACAGACGCGCTTCCGCTGTCCCGGGCCATTGTGGAGGAAACCAGACGCTGCAGCACGGTCCCGGCGTCGGCGGTCAGCCGCCGCCAGCGTGCTGGATCCGACAGGTCGAGCCGCGGCTGCTCGACAATCAGTTCGCTGACCCGAGCGCTGCCGTCAGGCCGCACCGTCGCATCAAAGCGTGCGCTCAGCCCCGCAATACCGATCAGCTCGCCGCTGTCCGCCGCCGACGCGCTGATCCCGGTTGCGCGCAGTTCGGTGATACCTAAGGCACCGCGTAATACGTCTTGCACTCGCATGGAAAACTCCACCGTCTCTGCCAGAACGCGCAGCCCGCTCTCGTGATCCAGAACGGTCAGCTGCTCGAGCGCCAGACTGCGGCGTGAGAGAACACGCAACGCTGTGAACTCAACGCGCAGGGCGTAACGCTGATCCAGGCGTTCCAGGTGCCGGCCGACCAGCGCACGCACCATCCACGGAGTCAGGGCGAACGCCGCCATCAGAGTGACGGCCACGGCGGCAATCAACAGATTTCGGGATTGTCTTCGCATAAAGCCGGTAGTGTACCTTCCTGGTTGGCGAGATTTCGGCGGCGTGCATGACACACAAGCGCCTGCACTGCCTCGACGAGACGGCATCAAAAACGGCGAGCCGGCTCGAGCGGCATCAACGCAGCTTCGATTTCGCGGCGCTGCGGTTCCAGCCACTCGGGCAGCACCAGAGTCTCGCCCAGTCTGCCAGGCGCCTCGTCAACGCTGAAACCGGGTCCGTCGGTAGCCACCTCGAGCAGGGCGCCGCCGGGCTCGGTGGCGTAGACCGAGCGAAACCAGAAGCGGTCAATCACCTGCGTCGGCCGGCCGCCGGCGGCCGTAATCGCTTGCTGCACGGCGCTCTGTGCGGCAGCATCCGCTACACGCCACGCAACGTGGTGAACCGCACCAACGCCCCACTGTCCGCGCCGGGCATCGCCGGCCACGCGCAGGTCGATTCGCTGACCGCTGACCCCCTGGCCTATCACGTAGCGCTGCCATTGCCCCTCATTGGCTGCGGCGCGGAACCCCAGCGCCGCGGTCAGAAACGTGACCGTGGGCTCGCTACTGCGTTCGACCAGGCGGACACCCGCAAGAGAACGTATCTGCCGGTCGGCCGGCACCGGTCCGTCGGACCAAGGCTCGAACACAAAACCGTCGTAAGAGCGGTCCTCAACCAGGGCCAGCCGCATCCCGTGCGGGTCACTGAACGGCAGTACCCGCTCGCCGAATCGCGTCTCGATCTTGCCCACTGAGCCGCCGGTACCCGCACCGACGTTCAGCAGACGCTTGCTCCAGTACTCCAGCGTACCGGCAGGAACGCCGAGATAGACCTCGTCCCACTGCCCCGCTCCGCGCTGCACCGGCGGAAGCGCGGGCCACGGGAAGAACGTCAGATCGGTACCCGGGTTTCCCGCGCCATCGGCGTAGAAAAGGTGGTACGTGTCGGGTACATCCTGGTTCACAGAACGCTTGACCAGGCGCATTCCCAGCACTCCCACATAGAAGTCCAGGTTTTGCTGCGGATCACCGGCTATAGCCGTAATGTGATGGATTCCGTTGCTAAGGTTCATGGCTTGCTTGTCTCCTGCCGTAAAGGTCCGTGATTTGTGTCCCGATCGTCAACTGCTGCACGGAGCGTATGGCAATCTTCGCGGTAAGCCACAGTTTCGTCACTCCGCACCGCGTCATCGGCTCACAGTCGCTATTAGCGGGTACTTTGACAGTCGCGGCCGCCTCTGGTATAACGATTGCTGCATGAAAGCGGTTATCCTCGGCGCGGGTGCGGTCGGTTTCCAGATTGCCAGGCAGCTGGTTGACAACGGACAGGACGTTGTGGTCATCGAGAAGGACCGCAACCAGGCCTCGTACGTTTCCAACCGGCTCGACTGCATGGTGATCAACGACGCCGGAAACAATCTGGAGGTGTTGAGCCAGGCGGGGTGCGAAACGGCGGACTTCTTCATCGCCGTGACCGACTCGGACGAGGTCAATATGGTGTCCTGCGCCCTGGTTCACAGTGAATTTGCGGCACCGCGCACCGTAGCCCGCGTACGCAACCTGGAGTATTCCACTGCACGCATCGCCGAACGGGGCCTGCTCGGCATAGACTACGTTGTCAATCCTGAGATCGAAGCGGCACACGCCATCATTCAGAGCCTGGAGCGCGGTGCGCTCAGCGACGTCATGCTCTTTCAGCACGCTGAGCTGCAGATACGCCCGATCACGGTCACAGCCGGCTCCTTCCTGGACGGCAAGAGCCTGCGCGAGACGGCGCGAACGATAGATCTTTCCTTCCTGGTAGCCGCCGTTCTGACCGAGAAGGGCTATATCATCCCTTCCGGCGACACCGTGATCCGCGCCGGAGATACCATCTACGTAGTAGCCAGCGAGCCGGATTTTGAGAAGATCTTTCACCGCCTGGGCAAGGACAAGCGCGAGCTGAACCGCATCATCATAGTCGGCGGCGGTCGCATCGGGGCCGAGATAGCCGAGCACCTGCTGCACGCCGGCAAGCGCCCACCGCCGTCCAGACGGCGCGGTATCGTTTCACAGCTCAAGGCCGTACGGCTGCCGCGGGTCAAGATTGTCGAGCGCGACTACCAGAAGTGTCGCGTCCTGTCGGAGCGCTTCCCGGAGGCGCTGGTGATCAACGCCGACATCTCGGACGAAGAGGTCTTCGACGAGGAGCAGTTTGCCGAATCGGACCTGATAGTGGCGGCCACCGACAACCAGGAGCTGAACATAGTCACCGCGCTCTACGCCCGTTCCCTGGGAATCAAGCGCACCATCGTTCTGGTAAAGAAGGTCGGCTACTCGGCCATCGCTACCAGCCTGGGTATCGACGTTGCGGTCAGTTTCAAGCACACGATGGTGAACAATATCCTCACCTTCATGCGCCGCGGCCCGGTAAGGAGCGTGCACAGCGTAGCCGACGGCCGGATTGAGATCATCGAGCTTGCCGTTGACCCGCAGTGCCGCGCGGCGCACAAGCCGGTGCGTGAGATCAAGCTGCCACCCGGATCGCTGATTCTGGCGGTGGCTCACGGCCGACAGAACGTGATCCCGACCGGTGAGCGAATCATCCATCCAGGAGACCACATTGTAGTGATTACCGGCAAAGAACACGTCGAGGAGCTTCAGGAGGTTTTCACGGCGCCATGAACGTCGCGCTCATCCTGCGGATCGTCTCGGTTCTGCTCTTCATGATCGCCTGCTTCATGCTGATTCCGGCCGGAGTCGCCTGGTATTACGGCGAACACGCCGCCCTGGCGGGCTTCCTGCTGCCGATCCTCGGCGCCTTCGCAGCGGCGTCGCTGCTGTTTTTTTTGCTGCGAAACGCTGACCGGCAGCTTCGTCCGCGCGACGGCTTCATACTGGTGGGGCTGGCGTGGGTTTCGGCCGCGGCGCTTGGAGCGCTTCCCTTCCGCCTCTCCGGCACAATCCCGCGCTACGTGGACGCGTTTTTTGAGACGATGTCCGGATTCACCACCACCGGGGCCACGATCCTGATTGACATTGAAGCGCTGCCCTACTCAATGTTGTTCTGGCGCTCGCTGACCCACTGGCTGGGTGGCATGGGAATCATTGTGCTGACCGTGGCAGTCTTCCCGCTATTGGGTGTCGGCGGCCTGCAACTTATGAAGGCCGAGGCTCCGGGGCCCTCGGTGGACAAAATCACCCCCAAGGTAACCGAGACAGCCAAGATTCTGTGGCTGATCTATCTCGGTCTGACGGTGCTTCAGACCACGCTGCTGCTCCTGGGCGGTCTGGACCTCTTTGAGGCGCTGACGCACACCTTTGGAACGCTGGCAACCGGAGGCTTCTCTCCCAGGGCTGCCAGCGTGGGCCACTACAGTAGCGCTTACGTTCACGTGGTGATCACGGTCTTCATGATACTGGCCGGAACCAATTTCTTTCTCTACTACAAGGCGCTGACGCGCCAGTTCAGCTCGGTTCTGCGCGATACCGAGTGGAAGAGCTATCTGGGCGTATTCGCGACAGCATCTCTGGTAATAGCGCTGATACTGATGCGCTCGGGCGCCTACTCCGGCTTCGGGCAAAGCCTGCGTTACGCCGGCTTCCAGGCCGCCAGTATTCTTACCACAACCGGCTACGCCACAACGGATTTTGCCCTATGGCCGCAGGCCGCCCAGGTGGTGCTGTTCACGCTGATGTTCTTCGGCGGCTGTGCCGGCTCCACCGGCGGCGGCATCAAGATCGTGCGCATTGTCACCCTTGCCAAGCAGGCTGTGCACGAGATGAAGTACCTGCTGCATCCGCGGGGTGTGTTCCAGATCACCTTCGGCGGACAGCCGGTGCGCAAGAACGTGCTCTACGCAATCTCCGGTTTTGTGTTTCTCTACCTCATCCTGCTGCTGCTGACGTCGCTGGTGGTGGCTTCCGGCGGGTTTGGTATTATTACCTCCTTCACCACAGCGCTGGCAACGCTCGGCAACATCGGTCCCGGTTTCGGCCGCATCGGGCCGTCAGAGAACTACGCGTTCTTCCAGGACTACATCAAGTGGTACCTGAGTTTCATCATGATGACCGGCCGCCTCGAGGTTTTCACCATTCTGGTTATCTTCACGCCTGCATTCTGGAGAAACTGAAAGCGCCCGGGTCATCGAGTCAGCAGCGCCACCGGGGCAGTCTGCCGGACTCCGCGACGCAGTGCAGCCGTTGACAGAGGCGGGCCAACAATCTCCTTGACAAAGATGGCCATCAGGACGATGTTGACCGCCTGCAGCAGGGTAGCCACCGCCGGCGGCGGCAGCTGTCCGAGTACCGGGGCGCCCTCCATGAGCAGCACCAACCCCAGCGCGACACCGGCCTGAGGCACAAGGCAGAGGCCGAGGTTCCTGCCAATGCCGGGATCAACCTTTGCCAGGCAGGCGCCCAGGCGCACACCAAAACAGGCGCCGAACACCCGTGCACCGATATACACAAGGCCAAACAGCAGCAACGGTCCACCAGCAAATGCCATCGGCTGAAACTTGGTACCGGCCAGCACGAAGAATAGCGCGTAGACAGGCGGGGTCAACGGCTCCAGTGTACGAAACACCGCTTCGTTTCTGGTGGACAGATTTACGAATGCTACGCCGGCTGCCATATTCAGCAGTAGCGGGGAGAGCCCGACAACAACCGAAACCGAGGTACTGAGAAACAGAAACCCGGTGGTCATGATGATCACCTGCGCAGGCTGCGCACGTTCGGTCCTGGTTGCCAGATGAATTCCGCATCCGCTCAATGCTCCCAGCGCAATCGAAACCAGCACTTCCACGATCGCTGTACCGAAGCGAGCCATCAAAGCACCCTCCAGTACAACGCCCATCATCAGTGGAGTGAACTCAAAGACTATCCCGAACAGCATGATCGTCAGAGCATTGACCACCGCGACAACGCCGAACAGGTGTTCCACAAACGGGCCGCGGGCCTGCTCCCGCTGGACCACCGCTACCGTGGTCCCCGGCGATGTCGCACCGGCAATCACGCCCATCAGCGTGGCCACGGCAGGACTGATACCGGCAATCGTCAGCGCCAGCCAGACCAGGACACCCACGGTCAGCAGATGCCCGGCGCTCATCATCAACACCGCACGACCCACGCGCAGCACCGTGCTGCGGTGCAGTGCACCACCGACGGTAAACGCGATGAAGGCCAACGCAATTTCGGTCAGTACAGCGAGGCTGCGGGCCGTGTCGCTGCCTACCACACCGATGACCGCCGGACCGATCAACAGCCCGGCAACGATGAAACCGGTAATCTCCGGCAGATGAACGAGCTCACCCAGCTTACCCAGAGCGTAGCCGATCAGCAGCATTGCCCCAACCGCCCACAACGGATGCCCACCGAGAAAGTCCAGCAATTCCACGCGGCCCAGTATTACAGGAACTGCGTTGGTTCGACAAGCGCCGGACCGCCGATACGACCGTCTGCCCAAACGGCCGGCAGCGGCTCCACGCTGGACGACTTAGTTGACATTATTGATCAGCTGTGTCTAAAGTTGAAGCACTACGGCGATCTGTGCGTCTATTTCTGCGGAGGAAGAAAGGTATGAGAACGAGATCCACTACGCTTCTGTTTGTCGCAGCCGTGCTTCTGGCGCTGCTGTTCCTGCCGACTGCCGTTATGGCGCAGAGCATTCAGTATCGTGACGGCACCTACTACGCGGAGGGCGATCCCGACGCCCGCGGTCGATCCTCGCTAATCGAGATAACGGTCAAGCGGGGAAGAATAGTGGCGGTGCACTACGATGAGGTAGAACGCGACAGCGACGGCAACGTAACCATGAGTAAGCTCAACAACTACGCCTACGCGGAGAGTTGGCGCAACGCTCGTGACGGCAACGTCACACAGTTTACCGCGTTCCCGGCTTACATCGAGCAGCTGAAGGAAACTGGCGACCCCGCTCGCGTCGATGTGATAACCGGCGCCACCAGCAGCCACCAGGGATTTGTCGGAGTGGCCCGTCAAGCCCTGCGCGGAGCACGCCGCTAGCGGGCGGTGTAACCGATCATTCCAATACGCGACTGCCGCCGGCAGTCGCTTTTTTTTGCCTGCGCGCACGACCGGCACTGCTGCACGCGGTAACGAAGCCGTCACGCAATCGTGGACGAGGACCGGATCTCGGGGTATGCTTGACAACAATTCGAGGGGGGTGTATGCCACAACACGACAGCACGCAGGCAACGGTAACGCAGCAACAGGTAGCCCGCGCGGTCGCGGTTGCCGCCGGTCGCGAGCCGGCAGACCTGCTGCTCAGAAATGCGCGCATCGTAAACGTCATAACAATGGAAACCTGCCCGGGATCGGTTGCCGTTGCCGGACCGCTGATTGCCGGCGCGGGTCCGGCGTTCAACGATTCCGAGGCCATCACCTCGGTTGACCTTGAGGGCCGCGCCCTGAGCCCGGGACTGATCGATGGCCACCTGCACATCGAATCATCGCTGGTGACACCGGCGGCGTACGCTGAGGCAGTCGCCCCCCGCGGCGTCACCAGCCTGATCTGGGATCCGCACGAGATCGCCAACGTCAGCGGTGACGCAGGACTTCAGTGGTGTATCCGGTCGGCATCCGGCGCGCCGATGAACATCTGGATCGGCCTTCCCAGCTGCGTCCCGTCCACTACGCTGGAGACCGCGGGTGCCGTTCTTGGAGTAGATGAACTGGCCCGACTGCTGGACAATCCCGCGGTTATCGGTGTCGGCGAGCTGATGAGCTACCCGGCGGTAATTGCCGGAGACCGCGCGACGCTGGCCAAAGCCTTTCTTGGAGACCGCCACCGCAAAGTGGTGGACGGGCACTGCCCCGGCATCACCGGCCGCGCCCTGAACGCCTATTTCGCGTCCGGAGTTGGTTCGGACCACGAGAGTACCGAACTGGAGGAGGCCCGCGAGAAGCTGCGTGCCGGCGCATTCCTGATGATTCGCGAGGGTTCTGCAACCCGTAACCTGGCGGCGCTGCTTCCGTTGCTGACTCCGGCAACGGCCGACCGCATCGGCTTCGTCACCGATGATCGATTGCCGACGGATTTGCTGCGTGAGGGAGGCGTGGATGACCTGGTCAGAAAGGCGATCACCGCCGGCGTGGCACCGGAACTGGCAATTCGCGCCGCCTCCTGGAACACGGCGCGCTACTTCGGTCTGGCGCGGCGTGGCGCCGTTGCGCCCGGCTACTTCGCCGATCTGGTCGTATTCAGCGACCTGGAGGGTTTTCGCGCGCTCGACGTCTATCGCAACGGAGAACTGATCGCTCGCAACGGCGTTTTGCAGACCCGTTTTGACCCGCAATCCGGGGATGCCGACGCAGCCGCCTCCGCGGTCATGAACAGCGTGAAGCTTCCCGACCTGACTATCGAACATCTGCGAACGCCGGCGCCCGTTAAGGAATCCGAAGTACGCTGCATTCAACCGGTTGCCAACCAGATCCTCACCAGAGAGGTCCGGTTGAAGCCGACCGTCCGCGACGGATCGATAATCGCCGATCCCGATCGCGATATTGCAAGGTTGGTCTGTGTCGAGCGCCACGGTAAACACGGCCGTATCGGGGTCGGACTGGTAACCGGTCTTGGAATCAGGCGCGGAGCAATTGCCGGGACCGTTGCCCACGATCACCATAATGTGCTGGCGGCGGGAATCAGCGATCACGACATCCTCACCGCCGTGAGGCGCCTGGGAGAGCTCGGCGGCGGCTTTGTTGTGGCCGCGGACGGGACAGTGATAGCCGAATTGGCGTTACCGATTGCGGGGCTGCTCAGCCAACGGCCCCTCGCGGAGGTTGAGAGCCTGATGCGGGACGTAGACCGCGCGGCAGCCGGGCTCGGCGTGAGTATACCGGCGCCGTTCATGACCTTGAGCTTCCTGGGACTTCCGGTGATTCCGGAATTGCGTCTGACCGATCACGGCCTGGTGGACGTCTGCGCCGGTGCCGTGGTTCCGCTTGCGGTAGAACCATCGTGATCGAGCTTTTTCGTGCTCACATCATCGATGTGCCCGGCGATCCGCTGCGCGGGACCGCCGGCCTGCGCGCTATTGAGGATGGAGCACTGGCAATCGACGCCGGCAGAATCATCGACCTTGGTAACTACACGGAACTCACGGCTCGCTTTCCACAGGCCATGCAACACGATTGGAGCGGGGCAACCCTGCTGCCCGGGATGATCGACATCCACGTGCACTTCCCGCAGTTGCCTGTCATCGGCTCGATGGGGTTACCGCTGCTCAGCTGGTTGTCCGAACGCACACTGCCGGCCGAGGCTGCGCTGGACAATGAAGCTGCCGCCCGCGACGCCGCGCGCCGTTTCCTCAGAAGCCTGGCGGCCAACGGTACGACCGGCGCGCTGGTATTCGGCAGCCATATTGCGGCAGCCCAGGAAGCGTTCTTCCAGGAAGCCGCCGACAGCGGTTTGCGTATCTGTTCCGGCCTCGCGCTCGGTGACCGTGAGCTACCTGCTCCGCTGTTACGCAGCGCCGACCAGTGCTACCGCGAAAGCAGAGAGTTGATAAAGCGCTGGCATAACAAACGCGGCGTGCGTTACGCGCTCACGCCGCGTTTCTCCGTCAGCTGCAGCGAGGCAGTGCTCGAGGTCTGTGGCGCGCTGATGCGTGAGCAGCGTGATCTGCTGTTCCAGAGTCATATAAATGAGAACCAGGATGAGATCGCACTTGTAAGGCGGCAGTTTCCGTGGGCCGATGACTATTTCGCGACCTATGAACGATACGGACTGACGGGCCGGTGCAGCGTCTACGCGCACAACCTGCATCCCGCGCCGGACGAGTGTGAGCGCATGGCTGCCGCACAGGTAGCGGTGGCACACTGTCCGTCATCCAACGCCTTCCTCGGCAGCGGCAGCTTCCCGATGCAGCAGCACTTGAAGTGCGGCATGCGGTTTGCAGTGGCAAGTGACGTCGGGGGCGGTACCGGTTTCAGTCTCTTCAAGGAAGGGCTCGCAGCCTACGAGATGCAGCGCCAGCGCGACGACGGAGTGGCACTCGACCCGGCTGCCCTGCTGTACCTCGTCACCGGCGCACCGGCGGCTATTCTGGGCATGGGCGACCACGTCGGCAGCCTGGACCCCGGCATGCTGGCCGACTTTGTGATTGTGGCTCCCGCCTCCGACGGCACTCTTGCAGCGGTGCTCGACGCTGTAACAACGCCCGAGCAGCGGCTTGGAGCGTTGTTCACGCTTGCCCGGGAAGAGTGCATCGCAGCGACCTACGTCGGCGGGCGCGAGATCTACCGCCGTTCCGGGTAGCGGCGCCCGCCTGCAATGATGAGCAAAACAGTTCGTTGAAAATCCGGCTGACAGGGCATACCCTTAGCGCCAGGGAGTCGCACAATGGCTGACTACGACGTTGCAGTGATAGGCGCCGGTATCGCCGGCACGGTGTGCGCCAACTATCTGACACGCGACGGCAAACGGGTACTGCTGCTCGAACAGAACCATCAGGGCGGCGGCAACATGTCAGGGTTCACTCGTCAAGGTTTTTCCTTCGACGGAGGTGACCAGTCTTTCGAGAGCCTGGGAATCGTCTTTCCGATCCTTGATGATCTGGGAGTCTACCAGAAGCACGACTGGATAAAGGCGCGCTACCGCATGGTGAGTGAAGACTTCGATTTCACCATCGACGGCATCGACTCGGTCGAAGATGCGCTGCGAGCGGCGTTTCCCGATGAACCGGGCTTCAAGCCGCTGTTTGCCGAGATCCGCGAGGTGTCCCGCTTTCTGCAAATGGTCTGCACGCCGTGGGAGTTCCCGCTCCTGCATGACTTTAGCCTGGGCCGCATGTCCGGCATTGTGCCCTGGCTGCCGCGGCTCAAACGCTGGAGCACCTTTCGCTACCGCGAGAAGGCGTGCAGCGTGATCCGCAACCCCGAGCTGCGCCACTGGCTGACGCAGATCGGTTACTACCGGATGCCATACCTGTTCTTTGCCGGGTTCTGGCACCTATGGTCTCACGATTACTGGTACCCTTCCGGCGGTATGCAGAGCCTGCACCGTAACCTCATCGACGCGTTCACAACCGCCGGCGGTGAGGTTCGCTTCAATACTCTGGTAACCGGCATCGAGCCGGCAGGATCGGCATCGCGGCGTGCGGCCCGCCTGGTTACCGCTGACGGGTACAGCGTGACTGCCGATACGTTCGTCTACGCGGGCGATTACCGTGCGCTGGTGAACTCACTGCTCGGTCCGCAGTTCTTCAGACCGTCAATGGTGCGTACGCTGAGCGAATCGCGCCTGACCGAAGGGCTGGTGAGCGTCTATCTCGGCCTCGACATAAGCGACAACGAACTCGCCGCCGGCCTCGGCGGTGCCCACCACCCGTTCTACTTCCCCAACTACGACGTCGTTTTCCCCGATGTGCATTCAGCGCGTGACGTGCACAGCCGAATGTGGCTGGCGTTTAACCACTTTGGCCCGCAGAACGGTTCGGCACCGGCCGGAAAATCAACCCTGACGCTGCAGACCTACAGTTCGTACGCCTGGCAGAATCACTGGCTCAACGGCGGCGAGGGGCACCCGCGCACGTCGGACTACCGCCAACTCAAGCAGCAGGTCGGGAAGGAGATGGTAGCGCTGGCCGAAAACCTGATACCCGGCCTGAGTCGCCGCATAGCGTTCATGGACGTCGGCACGCCGCTATCGCTGAAACGCTTTACGCGCAATTCGGAAGGATCCAGCGGCGGCTGGTGCTACGACGACTGCGTCTCGCCGGTGTTTCGCCTGCCACAGCTCAATCTGATCCGCACACCGCTGGAAAACCTGTACGCGTGCGGCCATTACGCGCTGTGGCCCGGGGGCGTGATCTCGGCGGTACAGTGCGGCCGGATCGTGGCCAACCTGGTTGCCGGAAGGCGCGCGCTGGCACCTTTGCGCGGTTAGCCGCGCGCGCCTGGCAGCGTGAATGTGAAACACGCGCCGTGGCCGCCGTCGGCATCTTCGACGGAAATCGCGCCCCCCTGGCGCCGAATCAACTCGGCGGCAATCGCCAGACCGAGCCCACTACCGCCGCTTTCGCGGTCGCGGGCACTGTCCAGACGCACGAACCGCTCAAAGATCCGCTGCCGGTCCGATACCGCGATCCCCGGCCCCCCGTCCTGCACCCGGAACTCGACCCCGGAGCTATCCCGTGTCAGGCCGGCACTGACGGAAACGCTGTTGTACGCCGGTGTGTGACGCAACGCATTGCTCAGTAGATTCGCAAGGACCTGCGAAGTACGCTGCGGGTCCGCACATACGCGGACTCCGACCGGCGGGAAAACGTGCAGTGCAACCTTGCGATCCGCGGCCAGCGGTTCAAAGGCAGCCGCGGCCTGCGTTATCAGCTCACCGGCATCGACCTCGGCAACCTGAAGCTCAAGCCGCCCCGCTTCCAGTCGTGCCAGGGTCTGCAGATCGCCCACCAGGCTTTGCATGCGGCCGATTCCAGCCTGCAACGACTGCCACTGCGTGCCATCGGGCTGGTAGACTCCCGAGGCCAGCATATCGATCCGCGCAGCCAGCAGCGCCAGCGGAGTACGCAGTTCATGCGCCGCGTCGGCAACGAAGCGCCGGCGCGAATTCTCCTGTGATTCAATCTCGGCCGCCATATCGTTGAAACTGGCCGCCAGCTCGGTGAGCTCGTGCCGGCTACCGGGGACCGCCACACGGGTGTGGTAATTGCCGGCCGCCATGGCGTGCGTGGCCCGGCTGAGCGATCGCAGCGGACGCACCAGCCAATGCGTCCACACCAGAGACGCGGCCGCGGCGGCCACAAGGACCACCAGCGCGGTTATCGCGGCTGCCGAGCGCATCGTCTGCAGAAAGATCCGGCGCACCGGATTACGCTCCGGATTAGCCATCGATCCGAGAAAGAGGTACGCCAGCGGTGAGTGCCCGTCACCCACAACCACCGCTTCACGCAGGTCGTGCCTACGACCCGCGATCTCCCGATCTTCAACCCCGCGCTCGGCGATTAGCGCGCCATCGGGAGCCAGCAGCAGAAACGGTTGGTCCAGAAACGCCGGAACCATCATGTCGGAGTGCCCCGGGCGACGCATCATCGGACTGCGTGGCATCGGCGCGCGTGGAGCCATGCGCTCGTCGCTCAGAACCCGACCAAGCCCCTCCCAGGAGCCGCGTTCACGATAGTAGCGCTCGAGCCATGGCGCCAGCCGCGCCGCGGCGGTCTGATCGGCGCGCAATCCGGCCGCGGTTGCCTGGCGGTCGGCTACCCCGGCAAGTACCAGCGCAAAGACACCCAGCGCCACCACCACCATCAGAAGATGACTGACCACCAGGCGCGTCGACAGACCCGAGCTCACCGTACGACCTCACTGGGCAGATCCTGCAGACGGTAACCGACGCCGCGCACGGTTACCAGACGCTCGGGCCGGCGTGGGTTAGCTTCGATCTGCTTGCGGATGTTCTTGATATGGACATCAATCGTGCGTTGGTAGCCGTCAAACGCATCAGGCTGGAAGCTCTCCAGCAGCTGAAGACGACTGAAGACGCGCCTTGGGCTGCGCGCCAGCCGTTCGAGTATCGCAAACTGTACCGCGGTCAGGCGAACCGAGCGTTCGCCAACGAACACCTCGCGCCGATCACAATCCAGACGCAGCTCTCCGACGCGCACGACCGCGTCGTCGCGACCGGCGGCTTTGCGACCAGCCTTCCCGCGACGCAGGATGGCAGCTATCCGCATCACCAGTTCCGGCAGACTGAACGGCTTGACCAGGTAATCGTCAACCCCGGCCGCAAAGCCGCCGAGGCGGTCGTCCTCCTCTCCCCGGGCCGTTGTGACAATCACGGGCACGGTTGTCTGGCTCGTGATAGTGCGCGCTACATCGAGGCCCGCAAGACCCGGAAGGTTGAGATCGAGCACAACGATATCGGGAGGATCTTCAAACACGCGTCGCACGGCAACGGCTCCGT
Organism: Spirochaetaceae bacterium; assembly: GCA_007693945.1. Taxonomy (GTDB): domain Bacteria; phylum Spirochaetota; class Spirochaetia; order DSM-27196; family PWMO01; genus PWMO01. Next base: position 67,792 of record RECP01000087.1, on the reverse strand, counting down.
CAAACACGCACTCGCTCTCATAGCCGTGCGCGGACAGAAAGTCGCGTATCATCGCGTTGAGCTCGGGCTCATCTTCTACGATCAGAACGCGCTCACCCATTGCGCCAAGTATGCGCGTTGCGCCGCGGGCCGTCCAGACCACGCGGCGCTTCCCCCCCCGGCAGGGCTTGTTCAGCGGCGGCTGCGTGGCGCACGCGGTGAATCGGGCACAGCCGGCGCGCGCTGCGGCGCTCTGCCGCGCCAGTCGCGGCGGTCGCCCATCATGTGTCGCCCTCCACGAGCATCCGCCGGCAACACGTATCTTGTCCCCCCTACTTCCATCGAGCGGACCATCACCTGCCGCTGTGTCGTCAGCAGATCGAACGAAGCCCGCTCCACCAGGTAGCCGGAAATGGCCGCCTGCTGACCGCTGGAAACCTGCAACTCGGTACTCAGAGCCGGCGGAATGCGCAGCGTGTACTCTACGCCACCGGATACCAGCACCGGCAGTTCGTTCTCCGCCAGTACAAGGCGTCCGGTCAGCTCGACTTCATCAATCTGTGCGGCGGACCGTGGCCCCGTCATGCCGCCACGCGCCTGAGCGCCAGCAGCCAGGGTAACCACCGCCAGCAGAACAAGTCCAAATAGTGCAGTGCGTTTCATTACACACCCTCCTGATCGCATACGATATACACAGAACGTAGCTGACCAGTGTGAAGCAATTGTGAACGCTCTCTGTTTCTTTGGGCAGTGGTACTCACACAACCGGGTCCAGACCGATTGTGCCGACCAGGGACCGCGGGTAGTCGTGTGAACGGATCCGCTTCAGTTCAGTACCACAGTAGTTGAGCGCCTCAGCGAGGTCCACATCATCCTCATCCTGCCGGATGGTTGAACTCTCGATAGCCCGCTCGATGTAGGCAATCTCTCGCTCGAGGAAGGCTGCCTCACGACTGCGAAACGCCTCGAGCCGCTCTGCGTACCAGCTCGATGCGAGTACCGAATCGCGCTCGAAGAGGCGACGGATCTCGGGGTGGCCGGCATCCTTGCCCTCGTAGCTGCCCTCAGCCATAATGTGCAGAATCGCTTTCAGCGGCGGGATTGCACGTTCAACGGTAGCCTCCTCGATGTACGCGGCGGCAACCTTGCGCTGCGTCTCGACGATGTTATTGATACCGTCGACGAAGTCATCGATCCCCTGCAATTCGGGCTTCAGCATTGACTCCTCGAATACCAGTCCCGGAGAGTCAAACAGCCGTCCCATGTAGTGGACCGCGAACTCCCTGGTTACCCTGTAACCGAGGCGGCTGCCCAAGACCTTGTGCCCCTTGTGTTCGAAGTCCTCGACACGTTCCAGCCCACCATTGGCTATCAGGCTTTGCGGGTCGCGTTCCTCAGGTGTCAGACGGGCCCAGATCTCGGGCATCAGCAGACTGATGTCATGATCAACGCGATAGTTGGGTCCGATGTAGCCGGCGGCCGTACTGAAGCCGTTATAACCGGTTAGAATATGGGAGAGCAGCGCGTTGTTGAGATCCGTGATCGCAACCAGCGCGTTGAACGGTCCCTTGGTGAGGGCGCCCTCGGATCCGGCACCGGTGGTCGACGGCGACTTGCCGGTCAGGCTTGAGACGAAGTCCATGAACAGCTCGGGCAGTTCCTGGTAATGGATCGGACCGTAGACCGCCAGCGGCCTGATACCGGCCTTGTGATCGGGCGGATTGTTGCGCCGCCCCGGCAGTACCGCGTTGATCGGATGGTGCACCGGCTTGTCGTGCCGGATCCGCCGATAGAGCCGAACTCCGACATCAGCGAGATAACGCTCGCGTGGGTCAAGTTGCGCCGGGTCTACCTGCAGGTAGCGCGGATTCTTGGAGGGGGTACCTTCAAAGATGCGTGGGTGCGATGACACGGCAAAGAAGCGGCACTGGGGGTCGTCGGCAACCGAGCGCAGCAGATCCTGCACCGGCCGGGTGTACTCGGCAAAACTGACGACGTGCTCGACGAACTCCCACGCTTTCTCGCGGGGAAACGGTTCGAAGTTGGAGACAAACACGGGCGCAGTGGAGAGATCATGCTCGGCCTGCTTGTCGTAGCCACGATGGACGGCCTCGTCGGGGCGTTGAAAGAACCGGAACTCGCAGTTGGTCACGAACTTGACGCACGGGTTGTGATAGTCGGGGTTGAGTCCATCAACCCACTCGCGCGGCACTACCACCGACGCCGAGATGTCGTCTTCCCACTGAACCTTGCGCGAAGGCATGAAGTCCTGACGCAGCTTGTGGCTCCAGCCGCTGCCGTCCTCACGGATTCCGACGCGCAGATAGCTGCCGAGGACCGGACGCCCCATGAACTTCAGAATGTTGCCGCTGGCGCCGTTGACCACGTCAACGCTGAACTTGTCACGCCACCGTTCACCCCACTCTTCCTGGTAGAAGCGCTTGACCAGAAACACCAGCGCCTTGATGCGGTGCGGGATAGACCGCAGCCAATCGTTGAACTCGGGCTTACAGGCCGAGGACGGCGTCAGCAGCTTGATCACCGATCCAAGGCTGCGCCTGTTCGACAGCACCGGGCGTGACGCGTGCCCTGCGTCGCCGGTTTTTTCGATGAACCGGTCGCCGTAATCGCGATTGATGATTTTCTCGACCATGTCCATATCGTTCTGGAAATCGGCGATGAACAGCGGCGTGAAGTGGATCGCGTCCCAGATCGATTTGGATATCTCAGATTTGCCGCCGCCGGAGACCGTACACGGTTTGTGGCACAGCGTGCCTTCGGCAACCGTTCCGACCAGTCGCCAGGCGTTGGAGGACGGGTGCTGTTCCATGTGAATCTTGTAGCCGGTGGGATGCAGATACGTATACCCGGGGAGAACCTTCAACGTGTGCGCCCGGCCGTCACGAGATGTCCAGCTTGCCAGCTGCGTCTCCAGTTCGATGACGGCGTCCTCAGGAAGATAGACGACATCCGGGTAGTTGGTATCAACGCCGAAACCTTCCGGCTTGATGTCAACCGCATCACCGAGCAGGGTCCTGATGCCGTCAAAACTGTGGCCCCGAGGTCTGAGATTGGTATCGGGAACGAACTTCATACCGAGGTTGTAACTTGGAAACGCCAGCGCACCACCGGCATGCTCTTCCTCCACCATTCCAAACAGGTTGGCCGAATAGCTGATCTGGGTCTTGACTTCCTTTTTTGAATAGCCGAAGTAGTTGTCGGCAATCAACGTGACCATCACGCCGCGCTCGTCACGACAGGTTATCTTGAACGGCGTACCGTCGTTGTAGAGCTCATCGGGGTCACTCCAGCACATGCCGTCGCGTTTCTGCCGTTCTGACGCGTCCGCTGCGACGGGCAGCCCCAGATCCTTCTTCTTGAGGGTCGTCAGTTGCGTCGCCAGAATGATGCATCCGGTATGGCCGGTCCAGTGTGCCGGGTCAAGAGCGCTGTCGTTGTGCGGCAGGTAGGGATCACCGGCGTTCCCGAATATCGACTCCACGAAGTCGAGGTTGGACACCAGGTTGCCCGGGGCGAAGAAACGGATTTCGGTATAGCGCTCGGCAAGCGCGCCGCGGACTTCGGGCTGAACCATCGGCTTGAGCAACAGACTGACAAAGCCTCGCGCCGGCGCCGCGGCGTCGGCGGTGAACGGCAGTGCGGCCAGCTCGTCGGGTGGATTCAGTGCCGCCTCCAGCATTCGGGCAAACGCCAGACGTGGGACGGCCTTCTTGTCAGGTGGAATCGGCAACCCGTCTTCAACCACATGGAAAACGCCCTTGGTGGTTCTGCGATCGTACTTGGGATTGTGCAGCACTCCCTGCTTGATGCGGTATGAGTGAACGATGTCGGTGTGAAACTCGTGCTGACTCGGCGGCAGCGAGAGTTCACGCGCCAACCCGTACTGATCAAGCACAAAGGTGTTGCCGGGCAGACGCGGAACACGATCGATCTCGGTAATGTCACCCAGAACACTGTCAAGATAGGCCTGGATACGCTGGTCGGACGGCGGCAGGTACTGATCGAGCAACCGGTTCTTCTGCCGGAAATTGTGGACCATCCCCTTCACCAGCCCCATCATTTCCAGATCTTCGTCGGGTGCCGTCGGCAGCCCGTGCGTGGCGAGCTTGAAATTGATGTAGCTGATCATGCGGCGACGATGCTCGAGGTTGGTGTGCGGGAAATCCAGACCGAAATTCAGTGACTTGTACGTTCTCATTGCAGGGACTCCTGTGAATGAGTAACTCTTTCACGAATCAGACGTTCCTGCAAGAGCCGCCGGCCGGGTGGCGGCGGCCGGGTGGCGGCGTGCCACTGCGTCTCTGTTGCCTACTCCACGCGCCGCGCTACGCGGGGCCGCGGCCCCTTTGAGAGCAGCAATTGCCACAGCTGTATCCGCCGAACACGAAACGACGCCGCAGACGAGAGCAGGTAGAAGCGCCACATGCGATAGAAGCGCTCTCCGTAGCGGTCGGCCAGCCGGGACCAGCCTTCGCGAAAGCGCCGGTCCCACTCCAGAAGCGTGAGATCGTAATACGGTCCGAAGTTGTGCAGATCCTCGGCAATGAAGTACGGTTCCGCCGCCGAGGTCAGTTGCGCCAAAGCAGGCAGCATGGAGTTGGGGAAAATGTAACGCTCAACCCACGGGTCAACCTCTTTACTCGAAACGTTGTTGCCGATGGTGTGCAGCAGGAAGAGCCCCCCAGGCTTGAGTAAACGGTGGGCAACGCGCATAAAGGTGGTATAGTTGCGCCAGCCAACGTGCTCGACCATGCCTACCGAGGCAACTCGATCGTACTGCCCTTCGACGCTGCGATAGTCATCCAGCTTGATTGTGACCGGCAGATCCCGGCACCGCTCGGAGGCCAGTTCCGCCTGCTCCCGCGAAACGGTGACCCCGGCACCGGTTACCCCGTAGCGCTCGGCGGCAAACTGCAGCAAACTGCCCCAGCCGCAACCGATGTCCAGCAGCGTCATGCCGGGCTCCAGCTCCAGCTTGCGGCAAATCAGATCGAGCTTGGCTTCCTGAGCCTGGTCGAGGTTCCGGGCATCGCGCCAGTAGCCGCAGCTGTAGACCATGCGCCGATCGAGCATGATCCGGAACAGGTCGTTCCCGGTGTCGTAGTGGCGCTTTCCGATCTCGTACGCCCGGCGGATGACCTGGGGGTTGGTATAGCGGCACTTGAGGCCGACCAGCAGGGTCTGCCAGTCACCCTTAACGCGTTTTTCAATCTGCGCTTCAAAGAGCTTCTGGATGAACTGGTCGATCGACGGTGTGTCCCACCAGCCATCCATGTAGGACTCGCCGAGGGCCAGCGACCCTCCGCCCATGACCCGGGCGTAGAGCCGCTGATCGTGGACCTGCATGTCCCACGGGTGCGGTCCGTCTACCGTGATCCCGGCCAGCTGCAGCAGATCAAGCGCTATCGGTTTGGCTTTGCGGCTCATCGTCAGGGCTCCTGTCGGTTGCTGAAGGTAAGTCCAAGCCTATCACAACTCTGCCGCGTGGAGCAAATCCGGCGTGTGTCAGACGATCGTGCCCGAGATGTAGTCCTGCAGTCTGGAAATGAGGGCCTGCTTCTCGGCAATCAAGTACTCCTTCTCGGCGATAGCCGCTTTGACAAGATCACCGATTGAAACCAGCCCCACCAGCCTCCCTTCGTCGTCGGTCACCGGAAGATGCCGCACGCGGCGTTCGGTCACAAAAAGCATGCATTCCTGGACCGTCTGCTCGGGCCTCACCGTGTAGAGCTCCGCCGTCATCAGGTCGCGTACCGGCGTCTCGCCGGCAACTCCCCCGCCGCGGGCGGCGGCTCGAGCAAAATCGCGCTCAGAGAACACACCGGCCAGCGCACCGGAAGACTCCATGACCAGCACCGCGCCGATGTTGTGCTCTGCCATCAGGTTCAACGCCTGCATCACCGTACTGTCCGGAGTGACGGAATGGACAATCGTGCGGCCGGTTGTTCTGATAACGTCCCTGATTGTGGTTTCCATGCGAGCTCCTTTCCTGTGCGATAGCGGAGTAGAAGGGTCAGTATAGCACGCAATGCGCGCCACTTGCCAAGTCGAGAACGCCGCCTCAAGACCGCATAACCGTCAGCGACGGGCGGCTGCGACAAACTCCATGCGCAGCTCGACCTGATCCTCAACGCTGGCAACAAACGAGTTTCCGCCAACATAGGGAATGGTAATGTCAAAGTCGTCCCATAGAATGACGGTCGACGCAGTTCCTTCGATCCGGTCTTCGGTTTGGATCCGGAGTGTCATGTCAAAGGTAACCTGCGCGGTAACGTCTCTCACCGTCAGATCGCCGGTGACCATCAGCTCGAGGGTGTCCCCCACCCCGAACGACGACGGGACCCCGGCAACCGCAGTCGGGACGAAGGTCGAAAACTCGAATTCGTCGCGATTGGTCTCCAGTATCATCGTGCGGATGGTACGGTCACGCATTTCGTCGTCAGTGCGAATGTTGCGCAGATTGATCACGAACTCACCGATTTCCACCGTGCCGCCCAAGCCGAGAGCCAGCGACCCGTCGATCTGGTCGGTTGAACCAACCACGGTATTCTGCCGTCCGCGCAGCACTTCGCCAATCAGGAACTGCGCTACCGATTCACCGGCAACTACTTCGTACAGGATCGATTGCTCGTCCCGGGGCTCGGTGCGTCGCGCCTCGGCCGGGGCGCTCGGCTCGCTCGAGCCGCCGCTGAACCAGATGTAGGCTGAGAATGCGGCAAACGCGACAGCCAGAACGGCTACTGCGATACCAGCCACTTTGAATACGGATTTAGCTTTCATCTTTACAAAATACGCCGCGTCTGCGGTTGCCGGCAACTGAGAAACTGAGAATTGGACCGGCCAAAGGTCGCCGCAATGCCGTCCTGAGTGTTCCGCGCCCGATCCGCAATCGTCGCTATCCGAACCGGACGGCCGCGGCCACAAGCGCTGCAACGTAGACGACACTGAAACCGAGATGCAGCCCGGCACACGCCACAGGAAGACGGTCCAGATTGGCGCCGTGATCAAAGACGCGGCGCGCCAGACGCATTGCTACCGGAGCGCTGACAAACGACAGCAGCACCAGCGGGTGCAGCCGTGCGTCGTTGACCAGCACAAGCACTACCAGGTACGGCAGCAGCAGCAGCGCTGCGAAGAACCAGCGCGCGGTCGGCGCACTCATGGTGTTGGCCAGCGTCCGTACTCCCGCTCGCTTGTCTCCCTCACGGTCGCGCAGGTTGTTGCCGTGCAGAATGGCAGTCACCAGCAGGGCCATCGGCAGCGTGACGGGTACCACATCAGCAGGGACCGATCCGGACAGCGCCCACACCCCCATGGCAACCAACGCAGGCCCCATAAGAAGGAATACCGCCACATCTCCGAGCGCCACGTACTTGAAGCTGAAGCGCGCGTTGGTGTAGAAGTAGCCTCCCAGGGCGCAGGCAATGCCCAGCGCGACGTACTCCCAGCCGCGCACCGTGCCAATGATCGAGCCAACGGCCACACCGACAATGAAGTACAGATGCCCGCTCAACAGCATGAAACGCAGAGAGACCTCTCCACGAGTAAGGATGTTCGTCGGGCCGGCGTCTTCCTCACGGTCCACGCCGTGCCGGAAATCGAAGTAATCATTGAGTACATTGGCCCCGGCATGGAACAGCAGTGCCGCCGCCGCGTAGGGCAGGAACGTCCACCACAGCAGCGGCCGGTCCTGCGAAACGGCAATGGCGGCGGCCAGCGCTACCGGCATCATCGAGGCAGTAAACGAGTAGGCCCGCAGCGAGCGGAACCAGCGCTTCACGGCAGTCACGGCAGTCACGGCAAGATCGGGTCCGGCCGCCGCGAGAGATTGAAAGCCGTTTTGTAGAACTCGACGGCATCGGCAGCGCCGAAATGGCGGAAGCCGGCCATCGCGTAGTGCAGACGCAGCCCGAATCGTCCGCCCACGGGGATGCCGCCGAATATTCGTCCCCAACTGATGCCACCCAGCGGAATCACCCACCCCAGGTCAACCGGCCGAAACGCGCGAAGCGGCCTCCCGGCCAGCCTCGCCGCCACGTTACGTCCTGCCGTCCTACCCGAGTAATAGGCAAAGTTGACCGCCCGACGGACGCTGCGGTCGCCCTTGTGCAGGTCCGCGGCGTCACCGGCCACAAACACTTCGGGATGAGCGGGCAGTTGCAGATAGTCATTGGTGCCCAGGCGTCCGTCTTCGGTACGTTCAACGGTGCCGGTCAAGTTATGGCACTCAGCCTGCATGCCGGCCGCCCAGCACACCAGAGCATTCTCCACACGAGTGCCGTCCGAGAGCTCGGCGGTACCGTCGGCGTAGCGTTGCAGCGAAACACCGCTACGTAGATCAACGCCGATGGAACCAAAGAATTCACGTGCCGCTTGACGTTCCGTCGGCTTGAGAAACGGCAGGATCTCGTCGGCCACTTCGATGACTGTTATCTGAAACTGCACACCGTTGGGCGCCAGTCCGTGGTGCAGAGAGGCAGCCACCTCGAGCCCGGTGTAGCCGGCGCCCACGACAACCAGGCTGCAGCGCGCAGTGCTGCGTACCTGTTCCACAACGGCATTACGCAGCGCGTTGGCCGCGCCGTAGGAGTGGACGCTGTGCAGCTGTCCTTTGAGGGGCGCGAACCCGTAGTAACGGGGCGTTGAACCGCTGGTCAGAATCAGGTAATCGTAACGGTAGCTCTGCTGCCGGCCGTAGATGGTTCTGCGCGGGGCGTCCACGGACGTAACCTCGTCGGTCAGCACGCGTACACGCCGGGGACTGATGATTTCGTTGAATGGGCGGATCAGGGCGTTACGGTTGATTCTTCCGGACAACACGTCCGGCAGCGCCGGCAGCATGGTCGCATAGGGGTTGCTGTCAACCAGCGTGATACGCGCCCGTGGACGCCGGCGTGTGAGCGCTTTGACCGCCTGCAGCCCGGCGAAACCGCCGCCGACTACAAACACATCCGGTATTGCTTTCATAGTATCTCACAAGATACGCGCCGCAACGCCGGCGCGGCAAGTTCCGGTGGTGCGGACGGCTTCAGATGAGCGACTGACCCGTCATTTCGACCGGTTTCTCAAGTCCCATCAGTTTGAGCACGGTGGGGAACACGTCAGCCAGCCGGCCGCCGCTGCGCAGGGCCGCAGACGGCTGATCAAGGCTTCCGCCGGCATCGCCACGACGCTCCTGATCCACAATGATGCAGTCGACGTCGTAGAGCGTGTGCGCAGTGTGCGCGCTCTTGTTCTTTGGTTCCCACATCTGTTCGGAGTTACCGTGGTCGGCGGTAACTATAAGCTTGCCGCCGCGGTTCAGCGTGGCTTCCACGAGCTGCTCCACACAGCGGTCCACTGTTTCGCACGCCTTGACGGCAGCGTCGAGCTTGCCGGTATGTCCGACCATATCACCGTTGGCAAAGTTTACCAGAATGAAGTCCTCACAGTCCTCGGCAGCAATGCGCTTCAGTACCACATCGCGCACCTCGATGGCGCTCATTTCGGGTTTGAGGTCATAAGTGCCCACCTGCGGTGACTGCGGCATCTCACGTCCCTCGCCGTCAAACGGTTCATCGCGGTAATCATTGAAGAAGAAAGTGACATGAGGAAACTTCTCCGTCTCAGCGCAACGAAACTGCCGCAGACCCTTGTCGGCGAGGTATTCGCCGCCGATGTTTGTCATCCTGGGCGGCTTGGGGTATGCCACGCTGACCATGCTGTTCAGTTCTTGCTCGTAGGCAGTCATGGTTACCCAGTGGGCGTTGATCTTCGGGCCCCGGTCGAAGCCCTTTTCGCCGCTGTCGGGCGACGGCTTGACCTTCCCCTGAAACGATTCCATCACAAAAGAACGAATAATCTCGCGCGGACGATCGCCGCGGTAGTTGTAGAAGATCACCGTATCGCCGTCGGCGATGCGTGTCTGCTTCCAGTCCGCGCCGACGTAGCGCGGCGTGACGAACTCATCGCCGTTCTGACTGTCATTGGTTGGAGCATCATAGTAGTCCTGCATGGCGGCATGCGCGTTCTCGAAAACCGGGAGGTCGGCAGCACGGCCGGTGAGCATATCGTACGCCCGCTTGACGCGTTCCCAGCGGTTATCGCGGTCCATGGCGTAGTAACGACCCGAAATCGAGACCACTTTGCCGACGCCGATCTCGGCCAGCCTGGCTTCGATCTGGCGGATGTATTCGATACCGGTATAGGGGCCGGTATCACGACCGTCGGTGAACATGTGCAGCGCTACCTTATCGTGGCCCTGTTTGTTGCACAACTCGACGCACGCGTAGAGGTGCGTCATCAGGCCATGCACACCGGCATCTGAAGCAATTCCGAGTATGTGCACCCAGCCGCCGTTCCCGGAGGCACGCCGTACACCCTCTACCAGCATGCGGTTATCGAAGAACTCACCGCTGCGGATGGCCTTGCTGATACGCACCGACTCCTGGTCGACCACACGGCCGGCACCAAGATTCTGGTGCCCTACCTCGGAGTTGCCCATAGTCCCCTCGGGAAGCCCTACGTCCTCGCCGGATGTGTGAATCGTGGTCCACGGGTATTCCCGCAACAGGTTGTCATTACACGGCGTATGGGCCAGCTTGACGGCGTTGAACTCGTCGTGCTCCGGGTTGGGATTGCGTCCCCACCCGTCGCGCACTATCAGAATGACCGGTTTCGGCGTTGCTGCCACGTAGTTCCTCCCGTTGCCTTCTTGGAGAATAGGGGGCCGATAATGCGGCAATCATACGGAACTCCCCGGCAATGCGCAAGAGGCGCACCCGGCCCGGACACGCTGTATAGCGGTCCGAAACCGGGTCAGAACCCGGGTTTGGTTTCTCTCGCGGCGCGTTCAGTAGCGTGCTGCGCGCCGCGGAACAGCCGGCTAGAAGGCGACGGTGGCGTTGAGACCGATCGCAATAATGCCGTCTTCCAGATTAGCGTTGATGTTGGGAACGTAGTAATCAACCCCGAGCCCAAGCGCGGTAGTGAGGGTGTCGTTGAACTGGCGGCGAATGGGATACGAGAACACGCCGAATCCCGCGGCGGTGTTTCCGCCGCTTCCGCCGGTAGAAACCCGCAGACCGACCTCATCCAGCAGGTAGTACGACAGACGTACGAGGTTCATATTGGGGATATTGGGAACACCGCCACTGATGAAGACCATCGCGGCCTCGAACTGGTCTCCGAGCCCGAACGATATCGCCATAGACTGCGCAGCCCCAATATTCTCGGTGCCGAGGTTGTATCCCATCACTGTACCAATCTCAATACCGAAGATGTCGGTAACGGCCTCCTGCGCAAAGAGTGCCGGAGCTGCCAGCACCAGCAGCGCCACAACCAGTATCGCAACAATTGTTTTCTTCATGGTTTCTCCCTTCCGATGTGTGGTTTGTGATTAGAGCCCGATCGAACCGGCCAGCCCGATTGCCAGCGTTCCACCGGCGGGACCGTCTTCATCATTGATGAAGTAGTCTACCTTCAGCTTGAGCGCCGATGAAAAACCGTCCTGAGGCTGATTGCGTACAATGAGGTACTGCCCGCCAATGGCGCCACCGTAGGCGGCTCCGCCACCGGCTGCATTCCCGGCAAGCAAGGAGAACGCCAGCTGGTCGGTGAAAAAATAGTCGAACTTCATACCTGCAAACCTGCGCTGGGGGACAGGGGCTGCAGCGTCAAAGACCACCGCACCAAATCCTACCTGCATGTTATCCAGGACGGCCAGACTGAGCCCAAAACTGCGGCCGACCACCGCCTCCTCATCTTCAAGGTTGTATCCAACGAGAGAACCCAGTTCCACGCCAAACAGGCGGAACTCGGCGTCTGTTCCCTCGAGTCCTTGTGCAAATGCCGCGGCCGGTATCAGCAACGCGGCGATGCACAGGATCGAAAGAATAATTCCTCGTTTTGTCATGTTGTCCCTCCACTTCTCAGGATGAATCTGCATCGCGCCATCTGCGCTACGCCTAAACATTACACACTGTCTATGCAAAATCAAGAGCGAAACAGTCAAAATCTGCATACGGAGTAGTGACGTGTGCACGCGAATGCGTTACCATACATCATTATGAGCCGTAACATCAGGATTCTGTGGATGGTGTTCATGGTGCTGCCGGCAGCTTCGCTGCTGGCACAATCGGCAGATCGGGTGGACGCAATTCTGGCAGCTGACCCGCTCAGCCTGGGCGACGCGGCCTACCTTGCTGTCATGTCGGCAGGGCGTATCGATCCGGAGGCCGGTTCCGGGGAGGCAATGGCCGTGCTCGGGTCACTGGCCGTTCGAGCGGAGCATCGCGACCGATTCTCCGACCGCGACCTGCAGGCTGATGCAACCCTTGGTGATTTGGCCTACATGCTGATGTTGGCCCACGATATCAGCGGCGGGTTCTGGTATCGCAGGATCCCGGGGCCGCGCTACAGCGTGCGCGAGATGCGCTTCCGTCGCCTGGTACAGGGTCAGTCGTACGCGCTGCAACCGCTCAGCGGTGAGCGCGCCATGCGCGTTACCGGGCGGGTACTGGCGATGACGGAGCAACGGCGATGAAGCGACCGACGCGCCTGCCGCTTCTGTTTCTGGTTCTGTCCGGCTTGCTGGCAGGCGGCTCCAATCTGGTTGCGCTTGACGCCGGCGGACGCTTTCGCGCACAGGGTGACTTTGAACAGCACGAAGACCCGCGCGGCAGGTTGACGCTCAATGCGTGGGCCAAACTGTTCCCTCACCTGCAAGGCGATGCCACCGCCGAGCTGCTGATCGAGGGAACCGTCCTGTATGTGATCGATGACGTTGCGGCCGCGGACCTGGAATACTTCACCGCGCGTGCAACCCTTCCCGCCCGGCTCGGAGAGCAATCGGTACTCGGACTGAAGGGTGGCCGCTATCAACTGGCAGACAGCGGAGGCCTGGTGGTCGATCACCGTGCCGACGGCCTCGGTATTTCGCTCGACTATCCGCGAGTCGGTCTACGCCTTGCCGGCGGCTATACCGGTCTGCTGCTAAAACAGAACGCTGCGATCCGGATGTCTGCTGAAGACCTCACCGATTTGCTTGACGAACAGACAACGACGGCCTCGCCGCGTCTCATAGCCCTGATGGAAGTCGAGTTCCCTGAACTGTTCGCGCGCCAGAGTATACTGCTCGGCGGTGTGGCGCAGTTCGATCGCCAGTCGGGCGATGAAGACCTTGTCGATACCCAGTACGCCTATCTGGGTCTGAGCGGCAGGCTCTTTCCGGGCTTCTATTACCAGACCGTCGGCCTGGTCGGAGGCCGGCAGGATACCGATGATGCGCTGGACATCGACACTTCGGGAATCATGCTGGCCGGGTCCCACCGTTTCCTGATTTTCGTGGACGCGCTGGCGAGTTCAGTGGTTTCGATGCGTGCGCTCTACGCTTCCGCCGAGGACAATGACTTCAAGGCATTCCTGCCAATTACCCAGCCGGACCTGGTTACGCTCAGTCCGATTGTCGCATCGGATCTGTTGCTCGGATCAATCGAGTACTCGTTCCGCCCCTTCGGCGGTGCGGACTCGGAAGTCCTGCAAAACGTCGGGCTGGGTGCATACGGTGCGGCAGTCTTTGCGGCCGACCCGACGAAAGACGGTGCTTATCGCGGAACCGAAGCCGGGGGCAGGATAAGTCTGCGCCCGTTTTCCGACATCGGCGGCTCGGTCCAGGTTGGCGCGTTCATTCCTGACGACGGTGATGCCAGAGTGTACGGACGCATCGAGTTCAGTACAAGCTTCTAGGAGAAGGCTATGAAGACCTACAATCGAACCAATACGGCACGCGTTACGGTTGTTCTGTTGCTGTTGCTGCTGCTGATACCGATGACGGTTCGGGCGCAGACGTTTCGCGCAGTGCTGCAGTCGGCACAGGGTCGGGTGGAAGTTCGGCTCCCCGGGCAGCAGTGGCAGAGTGCGATTCAAGGAATGGAAATCCCGGTCAACGCGGAAATCTCGACGAGCTTCGGTGCCGAGGCGGTTCTGGCGCTCGGCGAAGCCGCAGTACTGCACGTGCGACCGCTGACGCGCATGCGCCTGGAACAGCTGATCGAGCGCGAGAATTCAATCGAAAGCGACATGTTTCTGCAGGTCGGGCGCGTTCGTGGCGAAGTCCGCGGAGTGCAGGGCCTGCAGTCCGATTTCCGACTGCGCAGCACGCAGGCGACGGCCGCCGTACGTGGAACTGACTTTGACTTTGACGGGACCAATCTGCGCGTGCTGGCCGGGCTGGTGCGGATTGCCAACCTCTACGGCCGTCAGGTATCGGTCGGCGGCAACGAAGAAAGCACCGCAGACCCGACGTCTCCCCCGTCCAACCCGCTTGCCGAGCGCATCCGCCGCTCGCTGGTCTCATCGACAACCGAAGGGTCGGGTGCGGAGGGCGAAGGAAGCAGTGGCATAACGACGATAGCCGAGGAAAGACGACCGCTGATCATCAACGTGACGTTCTGACCGTGAAGCAAGCATGAAGAGGTAAAAGGGACGGAGTATGAGATTACTGAGCACCATTGGCATCAGGAAAACAACGGCGTGCACAATCCTGACCGCCGTGCTGATAGCGGTTCTGGTAACCGCCTGCGCGTGGAATCTCGATGACCGTGATCAACTCGGGAGGCTGGAAATCAGCTTCGGCAATAATCAGGGTGTTGGGACGCTGGATATCAGTAGCTTCAATGAGCTGAGCCTTTTTGTGGTTGAGGCGCAGTATTTCGCGGCCGGAGGCCGCACGATTCATCTGAGCCCGCAAGGCGATTTCGTCTTCGAAGAACAGGGAGCAAGGAGTTTGTTGCTCACCGAGACCGAAGGAACGTCCCTGGAAGGTGTATTCCAGCTAAGCACCGTTGGGCCCGAGCAGCAGACCGTACCGCGCGGCTCAGTTCTTACCTTCGTGGGCGATATACCGACCGGGAGTATAGTCTTTGATGATCTCGTTGTAGGCAAAGAGTACGTTGTGTGGGTCGACGGACTGTATGAAGAGTCTCAATTGCGTCTGGGTTTTGGGGCGGTCCGAATTCGGTCCGGCGCAGACAGCGTTGTTTCGATCAATATGGCTGACGACCGCTTTCTTGCTTTCGCCGACTTTCTCTACACCCGCTACGTGCAGCCGTTCCTGCCGCCGCCGCCGGAGATCGGTCTTGGGGACTTCGATGGATTTGTCTACGCCGGAACGGGCTCGGCGTGGGTGACCGTGCAAGGTGAACAGCCGAGGCAGGTCGACCTGGACCGCGGCTGGGTTCTGCGTTTCTTCGTGGAGGACGAGTTCGGCCAGTCGAGTTATAATGTCTTTGCCCTCGGTTTCTACTCCGAGGAAGTCGACGATGCTGAGATAGTCGTGGTCATTCTGGAAGACGGCACGGTGCTCGAGCCGAGCCGGGCTTCGTACCAACTGCAGATCGCCGACGAAACCATGTTCTTCCCTGAGCCGGGGACGATTTTTGAAGTCGATCTGTATCTGGATGAACGCGAGTACTACCTGCTGGCTGAGCCTGCACCGTCGCTGCTGGGAGCCGCCGGCTTTTCCGGCGGATCACCAGGCGGTGGAGGAACATTCAGCTTCGGTGTAACCGGTGCCTTTGAGGAGTTCGAGTTCGAACCGACCAATATCGAAATCTCGGGCCTGACGTTCACCTACGGCGAGCTGCTGGAGACCTTTGACGATGAGTTCGGGTTCGGCGGGGATTTTGAATACGCGGTTGGTGATACGGGACCCGCGGGTGGTTATATCTTCTTTGTGGACTCGTTTGATCAATACGACTTCACATACCTGGAAGCGGCACCGATCGGATGGTGGTTCGGCTTTGAGGAAGACTTCGGATCGGAGTGGTCGGCATCAACACCGCCCTTCTCCATCGAGGGCACACAAAGAGACATCGGGGCTGGAGAACTGAACACCCAACTGGTGCTGGGGTCCGGAGACACGTCGGTCAATGCTTTTCTGGATGTCGAGTTCTACGCAAATGACCCGGAGCGAACCGATTTTGACGACTGGTTTCTGCCCTCGCTCGACGAGCTGATTCTCATGTACCAGAATCTGCATACTCAGGGCATTGGTGGCTTTGCGGAGGCAGGGTACTGGAGCTCATGGGATCAGTTTCAGGACGTTAACGCTCCGGGCTACAACTTCGCGACGGGCAACGTGATAACGGCGCCCAAAGACCAGCCATTGCGTATCCGTCCCGTGCGCTCGTTCTGATTCGATTTCCGGCTCGGGGGCTGCGGCGCTGCCGTTGGAGCGTCTGATCGTCTACGGTAATATGGGCGCCAACCACGCGGATTGAGGCCGGCGCAAAGACTCCGCGGGGTCAGAATGCGAATTCCTGGTACAGCACCAGCATGATAGGCATTCGGCCGTCAGAAGGTGTATACTTGTGCCACGTACGCACAGGCGATTGATGCGCCTGTCCATGGATTCTGTTCCTTGCGGGATGCTTCCGTGGTATTCACGCCTCCGGAGTTGTGTGACCCGCGGGGCCCGCGGCCGGGTATTCAAGGTCGATTGACCGGTTCTGCTTAAGCGCCCGCCGTTGACGAGCGCGGTGATCAGAGAAAAAGAAGAGATCAGGAGGGGTGACAGATGTGGGCCCCATTCTCCTCCATCCGCGGCGCCTTCCGACACAACATGGCACTGGTGGCCATTGTATTGACTGCTGTGCTGACAGCTGTCCTGTTGACCGGCTGTGCCTGGAGTCTGGTTGACAGGCCTGCGGAAGGTACACTGCGCATAAGCCTGGCCGGCAGCGATCAAGTCGGCGTACTTGACCTCGGAGATACATTCTTTGAAGTAACCTTCTTCGTGGTCGACGCGGATCACTTCCGCAAGGGTGGCCGAACAATACGGCTGGGCCCGAACGGCGACAGCCTGTTTGAGGGCCCGTTTGTCCGGACCCAGATGCTCAACCAGAACATCGTCAACTCCACTACCTTTTCGCTCGCTACTATCGACGTAATCGGTGGCAGTGATCAGACCATTGCTCTCCCGGGCGGATCTGCACGTTACATCGGCGTTAACGCCATCTCGGGCGTTTCGTTTGTGGAAATCGAGAGCCTCGCCGTCGGGAGAGAGTACGTCGTCTGGATAGATGCCGTGCGCTCTGATGACCCGGACGTGCACAACCTGGGCTTCGGTACGGTGCGTATCCGTTCCGGTGCCCCGTCTACCATAACTATCAACCTGACCGAGGACCGCTTCCCGCAGTTCGTCGATATGCTCTACGACGGTTACGTCAAGCCGTATCTCAGACCGGTGAATCTGGGGCAGTTCAGCTCGGTTCTTTACGCCGGAACCGGTTCGGCGAGCGTTGCGGTAGATGATGGATTTGACCCCTGGTTCGACAACCCCAGCTACAATCGGGCGCTTGTCGCGCGCCTGGCACTGCCCGAGGTCGACATCAACATCTTCTTCCTGGTGTTCTATGACGAGTTCGACGAGTTCGGTGGTGATGCCAGTCTCGTTGTCTACCTTTTCGAACAGGCGGGAATACTCGAACCGAGTCGCACGTCGTACGGTCTCGCACTGTTCGATCCGGAATTGATCGAGTTCAATTACACTCCCGGAACTATCGCCGGTGTAGAAGGCTTCCTTGACGATGGCCCCGAGTTCTACATGGAGTTCCTGACCTCCAATCCGCCGGTGCTGTCGCAGGCCGGCTTCAGCGGTGGCGGGCCCAGCAGCGGCGGTACTTTCAACCTTTCCATCAGCGGCCCCGGCTACATCTACGGTGAGGGGGAAGATCCGGCCGTTATAGAGATCAGTAATCTCAACTTCACCTTCGGTCCCGTGCTGGAAGCTTTCGAAGGTTTTGAGTTCGACGGAGACTTCAGCTACCGCGAGCCGCAGTCGTTTGTCATCGACTACCCGATAGACTGGTACTCCAGCGTCGACGATCTGGAATATGACGGACTGGTACCGCAGCTGATCGTCGGCGACCAGTTGACGCTGACCCTGGATGCCGCGCCACCGGGCTACATTGACAACCCCATCGTCTGGGGAACCGACATATACAGCGACGATTCCGAGATCGGCGGTGCAGCAGTACACGCCGGCGCCCTGACTCTGGCCGGTGGCACCGTGACGCTCCGGATCCTGCCGGGACAGGATTTCTACGAGGGATCGACCAGAAACGGCATCACCACCACGGAGTGGGACACGTTCTGGTATCGTAGCTACGAGTTCCTTTTCTAACACTGAGGATCACGCGGCGCAACATCCGCCACCCGTGCGCCCTTACGGCGCACGGGCCACCGCCGGTCACGTCGGATTTCGCCGACGATCTCTCCGCCTGCATCACTACTGATTCCTGTTTACCGGTCTGCAAAACCTTTATCAGAATCAGACTGTCACGAGGTCTGCCACGTGGCCGTGGGCGTTCAGGTACCACATCATCGTGGCGTGATCGCGGAACTCCAGCCGCGAGATGCCGCAGTTGTAGATCCGCAGCCAGTTGGTCTCAACCTGCTCACGGGAAAAGCCCAGCGCGGCCGAAATCAGGTATCCCGCAAATTGCGCGTGGCTTACCAGCACAACCGAACCCGACCCGTTGGGGTGTTCTGCGCGCAGCGAATGTACTACGTGCAGCGCGCGGCAATACAGCTCATCAGCAGTCTCGCTGTCACGATCTGCCGCCCACCCCCGATCGCGTGGAAACTCGGGACCGATCTGCAATCGATTACAGAGCTGCCGCATCTGTCGGCCGGAGAGCCCCGGCTGGTCGTACAGCCAGCCTCGCTCACAGATATCGGCGCGCGCGACCGGCAGAAGATCGAGGGTGTCGCTTATGGCACTCGCCGTCTCGATCGCGCGCTGTGCCGGGCTGACGTAGAGCCGGTCTATAGCTATCTGCCTGAATGCCTCCGCGGTAGCCGCGGCCTGTCGGCGGCCGAGATCGGTCAGGCAACTGTCACCGGTCTGAACGGCAGCGGCATTGTCCTGCGACTGCCCGTGTCGAACAATGTAGAGATCCATTGCCTCAAGTATAGCTATATGCGTACCCGGAGCCAACCGGACGGTCTTTGCTCACGGCGCGACCCGCAAATCACTCTTGCCCGGCAGGCTGGCAGTGTGGACAGATGTGTGTCGAACGCTGTGCCACCATAATGCGTTGAATTGGCGCGCCGCAGTCAGGACACGGCCGGCCGGTTCTGCGGAAGACCTGCAGCGCCTCCCGGTTGTGCCCGGACCCGCCATCGGGCAGCCGGAAGTTAGTGCGGCCGTAGCCCAGGCTGGCTCCCAGGTTGGCAATTCCGGTGCGTAGAACGCGCCGGATTGCGGCGTGCAGCGCCACAACTTCTTCAGCAGAGAGAGAACCTGCCGGCCGCAGCGGGTGCAAGTGCGCCACGAAAAGCGCCTCGTCGACGTAGATGTTGCCCAGGCCGGCAATCACGGTCTGATCGAGCAGCAGTGGTTTGAGCGCGCGGCGTCGGCCCTCCAGTGCGGCCGCCAGGACCTCACCGGTAAAACCGTCCGCCAGCGGTTCTGGTCCCAGCACGTCCAGAACCGAGGCCGGATCTCGGTGCATCACAAAACGGCCGAACTTGCGCGGATCAACAAAACGCAGTTCACGGCCGGACTCCAGCAGTAACACCAGACGCTCGTGGCCCTCGCGCGGCGCGGCGCCGTCCAGCAGGTGCAGGCGGCCGCTCATACGCAGGTGGCAGATTGCCCACAGCACGCCTGCGCCGTCGGTTGGCCGGGTGCGTCCGTCGGCGTCAGCCCGCTCCGCACGCTGCAACTCAAACAGCAGGTACTTGCCGCGGCGAGTAAGCGTACAGATCACGAGCCCGCGGATTGCGGCTTCGAATGCCCGCCAATCACCGCCAACGGTACGCGGCCAGCCGACCTCGGCGCTCACTATGCGCTCGCCGATGAGACCCGCGGCAATCAATCTGTCTATGGTAGTCTGGACTTCAGGCAGTTCCGGCATCTGACGGCAGTATACACGGCAGAACTCGGCGGGGGAACAAAAGGGCCGACGGTTCAGCAATCCGTTTTTTGACCGACTCCGTGCAGGTAAACGTGACGCCTGACCTGGCTGCCGCCGGTCGGGCCGTGGAGCCTGCCGATCGAGCAGGAGGCGGGGTTACCCCCGCCGTCCTCTCACACCACCGTACGTACGGTACCGTATACGGCGGTTCATGAATAACTCCAATGCGTTTGCATCAGATCCAGCAGTCGGTCAGGCAACCGCCCTGCTGTCGCGTCAATCGTACAGCAGCCCCTCGATATCGGGGTCGTCCATGTTGCGGTAGGTGTAAAAGCGCGCGCCGGTGTCAACATCAGATACCGGTTGACCCTGCCAGGCCGCATAGGCCAGCTGCACCGCCTGGTAACCGATGGAGTACGGATCCTGTGTGATCGAGCCGAGGAAGTACTGGTTACGCACCGCGTCCTTCTGTGCACGGCCGGCGTCAAAGCCGATGGCAATCAGGCCCGGGTAGTCCGAGGGAAGTGCGGCACCGTCATCGGTGGCCGACAGCAAACCGCGCACCGTACCTTCGTTGCTCATGAAGATGCCGCGGATATTCTGGTCGCGAACGCGGCCCAGAACGGCCTGCGCCGAAGCGGTCGTATCGGTAGCGTCGGCGGACGCCGGCACCACCATCTCGATGATCACGCGATCACCACCGGTGGGGTTGTGGCTGTCGATAAACGCCGGGTTGCCGGCCACGCGAATGTGGCCTGCACTCAACGGAGTGCGTTCCACGATCAGGTCCACCATGGTATCGCGAAAACCGCGCCCGCGGCTGATCAGCGACTCACCGCGTGCGTCCTGGTTCAACACCACGATGCGCACCGGGTTGGCCGAGGTAGCGTTGCGGATCTCGGACTCAAGCGCCTCGAACATCTGCTCGGCGGCCATTCCCGCGGCTGCGAAGTTGTCGGTAGACGCGTTGGCGTAGATGACTCCCGGAGGAGCATCGGGCACACCGGAGTCAAAACCGATAACCGGGATGTTCTGGCCGCCCAGCGACGTGAGCTGGTCCATTACCGCATTGGTGTCCAGCGCGGCAAGCGCCACGGCCACCGGACCGCGTGCAATCGCGCTGTTGAGCATTTCAACCTGCAGATGAACGTCGCTCTCCGACGGCGGGCCCTCAAAGCTGATCTCAACGCCGACCTCCTGTGCTGCAGCGCTGGCACCAAGCCGTACCTGCTGCCAGAAGTCGTGCTGCTCACCCTTGGAAACAACCGCGATATACGGAACCTCATCGCGCTCCGCCCCTCCTCGGGCGAATACCGGCAACGCCATCGCCACTACCAGCGTCAGCGTGAGCAGCACCATCAAAGCTCGCTTTGAACTTCTCATAAAAACCTCCTGTAACGTCTTTATCTGCCTGGAAACCTTCCAGGTTGTCTGTTTACCATCTCATCCGCGCCGGCCGTTCACACCGCGCGCGGGCTATGCCTCGCTTTCGTCCTTATGGGCCTTGTGCCTAAGCAGTTCGCGAAACTCGCGCTCAGCGGCCTTCTCCTCAGCCTGGATTCTGGCCGCCTCCTCCTTCTCTTCAGCCTTCATTCGCTGGAAATTCTGCTTGAGTTCTTTTCGCAGAGTACCGATCTCGGTTCGGATGACGGTGACCTGTTCCGGAGTAAGCTGCGTCTTCTCAGTTGAGAGCCTCTGCTGCAGTTCGCTGATCTTGTCTATCATCGAGGCCTTGTACACGTCGGCGGCAGTCTGAATCCTTACTTCGGAGACCTTCTTGTTGCGGTAGATGTCCAGCAGCACCGCGCCGATGACCACCACACCGGTGAAGAAGGTCTGGTAGTGCGCTTGCAGATCCATGGACGGCAACCCGCTGCGCAGTACCGCCATGATGAACACGCCGATCAGGGTGCCGAACACCGAGCCCACGCCTCCGGCCAGCGACGTTCCGCCGATGACGGCGCCTGCAATTGCAAACAACTCGAACCCCTGGCCCTGAGCAGGCATCACCGTAGTGTAGATTGCCGCAAACGCTATCCCGCTGATTCCGGCGGCGAATCCACTGATGATGTAGGCCGCCATCTCCCAGCGGTCGACGTTGACCCCCGAAAGGCGTGCGGCTTCCTTGTTGCTGCCAATCGCAAAGATGTAGCGTCCCATCCTGGTCCTGGTCAGGATTATGTGAAAGATGATCGTGACGCCAAACAGGACCAGTGCCCCCGTCGGAATTGAGGTGCGTTCCGGTGTAATCACCTTGAAGATGTCGCGGAACCAGCCCGCCGGGTCGGTGCGCGGCGGAAACGCCGCACTTCGTACGTTTGAAACGATCGAGCCAACGCCCATCGAGATCATCATGGTGCCCAGCGTCGCGATAAACGGTGGCAGCTTGAGCTTGGCAACCATAACGCCGTTGAATATGCCGAACACAAGTGCAACACCCATGATCAGCAGCAGCGACGGCCCCATCGCCCAGCCCCAGGTTCGGAATGCCGTGCCGCCGACTATCGCGGCACACATCGCCACGGTGCCGACCGAAAGGTCTATGCCGCCGGTTATAATCACAAAGGTGACGCCCAGCGAGAGGAACCCGATGTAGTACGAGGCGTCCAGGATGTTTACCAGCATGTGATAGGTGAAGAAGTTCCGACCGAAGAACCCGAAGAAGAGGTAGATCAGAACCAGAGCCAGTGGGGCCAGAAGCTGCTGCAGGCTCTGGTCGCGCAGCTTGCGCGCCGTATCCCTCTTCACAAACGTTGTCGTAATCATCTCACGCTACTCCCGCTTGCCGCATTGTTGCGTACTTCATGATCTCTTCCTGGCTGGCCTCGGCGATATCCAGCTGGCCGGTTATTCTGCCTTCGCACATCACGATGATGCGGTCACTCATCCGCAGAACCTCGGGCAGCTCCGACGATATCATGATGATCGATTTGCCGCTCTGCGCCAGTTCATTCATCAGGGAATAGATCTCGCTCTTGGCGCCGACGTCGATACCTCTGGTCGGCTCGTCAAAGATCAGGACTTCGCTGTTGCGGATCAACCATTTGGCTATGACCACCTTCTGCTGATTCCCGCCCGAGAGATTACGCAGGATCTGATCGAGCGAAGGGGTTCTGATACTGAGCTTGCGCACGTACTCTTCGGTTGCCTTCTCGACCTTCCTGGCGTGCACAAACAGCCCGTGCTGGAAGCGCTCATAGGTCGCCAGCACCGCGTTCTCTTTGACGCTCAGGGTGAGAGCGAGGCCAAAACGCTTGCGGTCCTCCGACAGATAACCGATTCCGTGCGCAACCGCGTCAGCGGGCGAAGAGATGCGCACCCGACGACCGCGTATGGTTATCGAACCACTCTGCACCGGATCGGCCCCAAAGATCGCGCGCGCGGTTTCGGTGCGCCCGGCGCCCATCAAGCCCGCAAAACCCAGAATCTCCCCCCGGCGCAGCTCGAAGCCGACGTCCTTGACGAGCCTGCCGGCATTGAGACGGTCCACTTTGAGCACCACCGGAGCATCCGGCGGCACGTTACTCTCGGTCTTGGGCTTCTCATAGATTACGCGGCCCACCATCATGCTGATAATTTCGTTCTTGGTGACATCCCTGGTATCGCGCGTGCCGACGTACTCGCCATCGCGAAGCACCGTGACGCGGTTGGTGATCTGCCCGATTTCGTCCATACGGTGCGAGATGTAGATCATCCCGACGCCCTGCTTCGCCAGATCGCGCATTATGGTAAACAGCTCGTTGATCTCGGTCTCCGTCAACGCCGCGGTGGGCTCATCGAGGATCAGAATCCGCAGATTGTGCGACACCGCCTTGGCAATCTCCACCATCTGCTGCTTCCCGACCGTCAGCTTGCCGAGCGTCATCACCGGATCGATGTTCATGTTGAGCCGCTTGAGCAGTTCAGCGGTGCGCCGATTCTGCTCCTTCTCGTCCAGAAGCAGTCCGCCGGCGCTCAGTGATTCCCTGCCGATGAAGATATTCTGAGCCACGGTCAGATGGTCCATCATGTTGAGTTCCTGATGGATGATGCCGATCCCCATCTCCAGGGCGTGCTTGGGATTGCGCGGCTTGAACATTCTGCCGAGGTAGACGATCTCACCGGAGTCTTTCTCGGTAATCCCGGTCAGCGTCTTCACCAGTGTCGACTTTCCGGCCCCGTTCTCTCCGACCAGCGCGTGGATCTCACCCTCATAGAGGTCAAAATCGACGCCTTTCAGCGCGTGTACACCGGTGAAGCTTTTCTCGATGTTCTTCAGTGACAGAACCGGCTCCGCGGACATCATTCCTCCTGATGTGTTTCCCTGACGCGAACGGCGAGTGTTGCTTCACATGTTCACACGGAACGCCGGGTGGGTAAATGGAAAAATGTCCACAAACTGGTCGTAATCATACATGATGGACGCCGCGGTCGACGTATCCGGCGTCCGCCGCTACTGCAGCCGCCCCTGTACGATTGGAAACAGCAGTTTCTGGTTCTCTTCGCTGAACATATCGCTCTGACGCACCAGAACGGCGTCGGTGTGAATCACAGGGTCGACCGGCTGGCGCCGGATTGCCTGCGCCAGGGTGCGGATACCCAGATATCCCATGTTGAACGGGCGTTGTACCACCAGCGCCTTGACAACGCCTTTCTCAAGGAACTCGATCTCCTCACGCGAATTGTCAAAGCCAACCAGGTGAATACGGTCGTAGACCCCCAGATCACGCAGTGCGCGACCGGCACCTACGGTGGAGCTCTCGTTCATTGCCACGATGCCGCCCAGATCGGGGTAAGTCTCGACCAGTTCGCGCACAAAACGGTAGGCAAGCTCCGGCTCATTCTGTGAATAGTAGGTGCCGAGAATCCTGTCTGCTCCCCGTGACTCCAGCGCGGCACGCACTCCCTGTTCTCGCTCAATTGCGGTTGCCACCCCCTGGATATGCGACACAAGCGCGATACGCAGTTCGGCCGGAACGAGCCGCTGTATCTCGCGACCAGCCTTCAGCCCGGCACTGACGTTGTCGGTTGCCACAAAACTGACCGGCACTTCACTGTTCAGCGCCGAGTCGAGCGTCACGATGGTGATTCCGCGCGCGGCCGCGCGCTCGGCAAGCGGTACCAGCCGGTTGAAGTCGGAGGCCGCCAGCAGAATTCCGTGCGGATTCTTCTCGATCACTTCTGCCAGGATCTCAATCTGGTGGTCAATGTCCTTCTCCCACTTGGGCCCCACGATCACCGGCTCAACGTCAAACTCGGTGGCGGCGGCCTCCATGCCGGCACGTACTATCTGCCAGAACTCCATCTGCGGTCCGGTGGTCTTGAGCACCACGTAGACCGTCTCACCACCGCGCGGCTCAATCACCACCTGGATCCGGGGCCAGGCCAGCACCGCCACGGCCAATAAGACTGCAACCGCTATCAACAGTGGCCATCTGTTGCTATTCATGATCCTCACCGTTGGACTCCACGATGGGCAAACGCACCTTCACCACCGTACCGCTGCCGTTGTTGGTACCAAAATCCAGTCCGTACTGCTCACCGAAGTAGAGTTGAATACGCTCGTGCACGTTGCACAGGCCCACCCGGTTCCTGGTCCGAGTCCCGGTCGCCACCGCCGGCCGGGAAGCAATCTGCGCCGCCGCCCGCCCGGAGCGCTCAGCAGCCCGCACCGTATCACCCGATGTGCCGTTACCGCGGTCGAGCAGAGAACGCGCAGCGTTGCCCATACCTACCCCATCATCGCACACGCAGAGTACGACCTGATTGTCGCGCAGCTCTCCGGTGACCGTCACCCGGCCCCCATTGTCCTTGTTCTTGATCCCGTGATAGATGGCATTCTCGACCAGCGGCTGCAGAATGACCTTGGGTGTCCTCAGGCGCATGATTGCCGTATCGACCTCAATGGCAAAGTCGAGTTTATCGCGGTAACGTATCTTCTGAATCGTCAGGTAGTTCCTCACATGCTCGACCTCGTCGCGGATACTTATCAGCTCGCTGCCGCGGCTGACAGACACGCGCAGCATGCGAGCCAGTGCCGAAACGGTCTTGACAACGTTGGCGTGCTGTTCTCCCTCGGCCATCCAGATCACCGAATCAAGGGTATTGTAGAGAAAATGCGGCGTGATCTGGTTCTGCAGCGCCAGCAGCTCGCTCTTGCGCTTGAGCTCCTGCTCCTCGGCGTTGCGCCGCATCAGTTCCTTGATCTGCGCAATCATGATATTGAAGTCTCGCGCCAAATCCCCGATCTCGTTGGTACTGGAGACGTCAACCGAAATGTCGAAGTCACCGCGTTCAACCGCCTGGATGGAACCGCGCAGCCGCGTGATCGGTCTGGAAAGCCGGTGAGAAACCAGCACCGAGACTACCAGCGCCACCGCCACGCACAACAGCGCTCCGTAGACGTAGTAACGGGCGATGGTGTCGCGGTTGCGTACCATCTCGGCCGCGTAGTTGACACCGACAATCCGCCATCCGGTGTTGTGCGAGGAGCTCACGCTGTAGATGCGCTGCCCCTTCTCGTCGGTAACCTCGAACGAACCACCGGTGCGCTGCAACACCAGGTCTATGTACTCCCGTTCCAGATTACTGTAGATGAGCTCCTGGCGCGGATGGTAGACAATCCGGCCTTCAGGATCAACGATGAACAGGTATCCTTTCTTGCCCAGCCCGATGCGGCTCACCAGCTCGTTGATGACCGAGAAATTGAGGTCAACCAGCATCACGCCGTACTGCACTTTGGTGACCGGATCGTTGATGGTGCGGCTGAGGGTGATGACCCAGCGGTACTCTCCCTCAACCACGTTCTGTACGTGCGAGGAGGAGACGACCGCCCGACCGCTGTGCGTACGCGCCGCATGGTACCAGTGCTGTTTGGCAATATCTGCCGCCGGATTGAGCGTGATATCCGGATCGTGGGTCAGAACCCCGCCGTCATCACCGACAATCAGAATCAGCGAAATGTCGTCGCGGGTACGCGAAATGGAGTTGAGAAACGAGCCGATGCGCGCCCGGTAAAGCTCACGCTGCTCCGCGGAGAGGGATTGCGGAGCACCGAGATAGATCTGCACCTGTTCGTTAAGCTGAACGACCTCGGCGATGTTCTGCATATGGGTGATGTATGAATCGATATTTGTCTGCACCTGCGAGATCAGCTGCTCGGTGTAGTCGCGAGACGTGCGCTGTACTGCTTCCTCGGTAAACGAATACGAAAGTAGCGCCATCATCAGCGCCGTACCCAGAACAATCGCGCCGAATGCGAGGGCGATGGTGGTCCGTATCCTGCTGCGCGTGGCTCGTTTCATCTGGCCTGCCGCCGTGCGGTCTCGCGATACTCGGTGGGGGTCAATCCGGTCTGTTTCTTGAACGTCAGACTGAAGTAGTGAGCATCCCGGAAGCCTACCCGCTCGGCAACCTCATAGCTCTTGAGATCGTCGTACGAGAGCAGCTCCTTGGCCCGCTCCATCCTGATGGCCGTCAGGTATTCCACAAATGTCATCCCGGTGTGCTGCTTGAATATCGGACTGAAGTAGCTCTTGCTGACCGAAAGCGCGCTGCAGACAGTTCTGAGCGAAAGATCAGGCTGATGGGAATTGGCCTGAATGAACTCCTGGGCCGCCACTGCCTTCCATTGTGAATGCTGCCGCCGCCTTTGGTCAAGCAGCGCGCGGGCACTGTCCTGGAACCGCCGGAACCACTGCTGCATGTCCTCGAGAGTCTTCATGCGCCCGAGCTCCACAAACGGATTGGACTGCGGTTCGGTGATCTGAGAACAGTCGATTCCCAGTGCATCGAGGCCGTTGAGCGCGTCCGCCAGCAGACGCTGCATCGCCAGATACCGCGTCTCGATGCTTTCGTCACTGCGTCGCAGCGCACCGATAATCTCCTGCAGCGCGGCTTCCGCGGCGGCGCCGTCTCCAGTCTTCAGCGCGCGCACGTAGACCGCCCGGGCATCGGCGTCCGACCGCGACACGGTTGCATTGCGCACGCCACCGAGCTGCTGCGCGGTAATAATCTGCGCCGGTCCCAGCACCAGTCGCTGCTCCAGAGCGGTAACCGCGTCGGCGTACGTCTGAGGAATAGCCTCCAGACCCGTAACCGGGTCGCCCGCGCCAACTGAGACGGTCCGCCCGAGATCGCGGCTGACCTGTTCGGCGATCAGTTCGGCGCACTCCAGCGCCCGCGAAAGCGCGCCTGTTTCGTTGGCGGCGGAGACAATCACAACCGTTTGCTCGCGCGGTGTCGAAAAGGCAACAGTGCCGCAGAAGCCCTCGACAGCCTGCAAAACGATGGTGTGCGCCGCCAGGCCCGCCAACTGGTCCTGATCCTCGGACCCGTCGAGGTCGCAGACCAGGGCGACGAAGGCGGGCCCGGGGAGTGCCAGTTCCAGAAAACCGAGGCGATGGCGGACTTCCGCCGGATTCAGGGCGGTCCTGACCAGGCGGTTGAGGAAGCGCTCGCGCAGCAGCGGAAGACTCTCGCGCAACTGCTGCTGCAGCAGTTCCAGCCGGCGTTCGCGGTTACGCTCCGCGTCCAGTTCATCGCGGATCTTCTCCAGGATATGACGCAGTTCATCAGCGGTTATCGGTTTAAGCAGAAAGTCACTCACCTTCAGCTTCACCGCTTCCTGCGCGTACTCGAACTCATCGTAACCCGTAAGCAGTACCGTTCTGGTGGCGGGGTACTGTTCCGCAATCCACGCGGCAAGCTCCAGTCCGTCGACAAACGGCATGCAGATATCCGTCAGCACCACGTCGGGCTTCAGGCGTTCAAGCGCCTGCAGTCCTTCGCGCCCGTCACGGCACGCACCTACCAGTTCGAACCCGAGAGCTCCCCAATCGATGATGTCACGGATACCTTCGCGTACGATCGGTTCATCGTCGATAATCAGGAAACGGTATCGATTGTGCGGCGTTGCGTGCGGCGCGGCCATATCGTCCCAGTATACCAGAAAGTGCGGTAAGCGGTGCGAGTGTGGTATTGCAGCGTATGCTGCGCTAAGATGGAGCAATATGGAGCCGCCGCCTGAATCACACGATGGAACGTTTGACCTCTTCTATCGCAAAGGCTGGGCGTATCTGGTGGTTACACCGCCATCCGGCAGGGGAAAGCCTGTCTATCCTGAGCAGATTGAGAACCGCATGAAGATCATGCGCATACCGCGAGTCACCGGTAGCCGCATTCGCGCTCTGGCGGAAGAAGCTGCCGGCAGGCCGGTTGCGCTGATCGAATGGCCCGATGGTCGCCGGCTGGCTGCCAGGATCGAGGTCGAAACGACCGAAAACGAGATGCAAGCCTGGGTCACGCTCAACCCTCCTCTCAGAGGCGCCGCCCCGCCGACCGTGGAAGATATCGAGGACGAACTCAATCAGCATGGCGTCATCCACGGCATTGATCGCGATGCCGTTAAGCGCCTGATTGCCCGACAGGAGTACAGCCGGCGAACGCTGGTGGCAACCGGCAATGCTCCCATCGCCGGAACCGCCAACCGCGTTCGCTATCACTTCAATACCAACCGCGGAAAGCCGTATCTGGAAATGGAGTTCGGCCGCATAAACCTGAAGGAATTGAACTTCATCGACAATCGCCATGAGGGTGACGTACTGGCCGAACTCATGCCTCCGATAGAGGCCCGCGACGGCAGAACGGTAACCGGACGTACACTGATTGCCGAGCGTGACACACGCCCGGTGCAGCTCAACGGCGGGGCCAATACGCGTCTCAGCCCGCAGCGCACCGAACTCTACGCAACGTGTGACGGCAACGTCAGAATCGTCGGCAGCAAGGTGATCGTCGAGCCGGTAGTCAAAGTCAGAAACGTCAACTACGAAACCGGCAATATCCGCTTCGACGGTTCGGTAGTCGTGGAGGGGACCATCGCCGACGGGTTTGTGATCGAAGCCAGCGGCGACATACAGGTTGGCAAAGGCGTCGGCAAGGCGACGCTCAAGGCCGGCGGCAACATCCTGCTCAAAACCGGCATCAACGGCAACGGCGCCGGCGAAATCGAGTGTGATGGGGATCTCTTCGCGCGCTACGTGGAGAGCTGCAGTGTAACCTGCCGCGGTAACCTGCTGGTGGAAGAGGCCATCATGCACTCGCACCTGCGCGTCTGGAAGCACTGCGTTCTCAACGGGCGCCGGTCGGAGTTCATCGGCGGCGATATCATTGTCGGCGGCAGCCTGTGGTGCAAGAAGCTCGGCAACTTCAACGAGGCCCGCACGCGCGTAGCAGTCGGCGTTGTGCCCAACCTGATGATCACCTACCGTTCAACCAGACAGACCCTGGAACAAAAGCAGGACCAGCTTGACCAGGCCGAGGCCCGGCTGGCGCAGCTGGAGACGGCCATCGGCGAGGGGCACGATGATGAGCGAGTCCTTCAGGCGCGTGAGCAGCTGCGTTCCGACGCCGGCAGCCTGCAGACCGAGATCAACACGCTGCGCCGACGCCTGCCGCATCTTCGCGAGCGGCTTACGGCATCACGCCGGAGCATGCTGGTTGTTGAAGACACTCTGTTCAAGGGTGTGATCCTGACGTTCGGAAATCTTGAGTACCGCGTACCGGACAACGGTGTACGCCGGACCGTGTTTCGCGTCGGCGAGTATGCAATACAGGAGTCAGGCTTCGACTATCGCCATCGCCCGAGGCTCGATTTTGGCGACGAAGCTGCAGCCGGCGAGCGGCAGTCAGACGACACGCAAATAACAGAGGGCACAGACACCGTGGCCAACGGCACTCTGCCGCCCGACGCGTGACCATTTGCCATTGTATAGGGAAAGATATATATTGTGCGCATGAGTCTGCCATTTTATCCGGATTTTGCACCCCTTGAGCTTTCGATGCGTGAGGATCTGGTTCCCGCACTGCGTTCGGCTCGCTCCGGCGGGGTCGCGGACGGTGTGTCGGAGTTCACCTTTGCGGGGCTCTACCTCTTTCGCGAACACTACCGGTACCAGGTTGCTATGCTGCCTACCGGGGAGCCGTTGATCATCGGGACCCTGGGTGACAACCCGTTCTTCCTGTTGCCTCTTGGCCTGCCGTCAGACGTCGGGCTTGTTCGCGGCCTGTTCGAACGTGGTTATCTCAAGAATCTTTCACGCTCGGACGTAGAAACCGCGCGTCGGATACTGGAACCGGACGGCTTCCGGGTGGTTGCCGACCGCGACAATTCAGATTATCTCTACCTGACCCGCGAGCTGGCGGAACTGCCCGGCAAGCGGTACCACAAGAAGCGCAATCACGTCAATGCATTCCGCTCCAGTTATGGGCATTACGAGCGCGCGTTGGACAACCGAACGGTGCACCACGCGCTGGAGGTGCTGGAATCGTGGCGCAGCGAGCGTGACGAACCCGGCGACTACCGTGCGTCACGCGAAGCTCTCGAGCTCTACCGTGAACTGGGCCAGTCCGGCATGGTCGTTTACGTCGATGACCTTCCGGTTGCCTACACGCTTGGCGAACCGTTGCCGGCGGGCGATTCATTTGTGATTCATTGTGAGAAGGCCGTTGGCGGCTACCGCGGAGCCTACCAGTTCATCAACTGCGCGTTTGCCGGTGCGCTCGCGGATCGCTATACCTACATCAACCGCGAGCAGGACCTCGGGAACCCGGGGCTGCGGCAGGCCAAGATGACCTACCGCCCGGCAGGATTCGTGGAGAAATTCCGTGTGGTGGCGCCCGCCGCCGAGCGGCAGTACGCTCAGGTGCGCGAACAGGCGTGCTGCCCGGGATAGCCGCGCATAAGCGGAGCCGTTCCCCCGCGGGAGAACGGCTCCAGTGCATGCAAAGCTATGCGGCTCAGTAGACGTTTTTCCATTCGTCGATGTTGTCCGGATCAAAGCGGAACGGCGCGCCGAGCAGGACCTCGGTTCCTCCGTCTCCAGCAGCAACGATCTCGAAGCTGCCAAGGCGGCCGGCACTGAAGCTCTCACCCGCCGCGCCGCTGATCCTTCCGTCGACCGCGGAGGTTGCCGCGAAGGCCGTGAGGTAACCGACATCAATGGGATTCCAGAGGAACATATAGGGACAGGCCCCGTTGCTGATATACTCGGCCATCTCCGAAGGCAGCCCCAGACCGGTTACGTAGATCTGACCGATCAGACCGCGGTCGGTGACTACGCGTCCTGCGGCGGCGATACCGACCGTGGTCGGGGCGATGATGACCTTGAGGTTGGGAAAGCTCTGCAGCAGGCCCTCGGTCTCGCTGACCGACTTGTCACGCAGGTCGTCGCCGTAGGCAACGCGAACCAGGTTGAGGTCGCGATACTTGGCCGGATGATCGGCAAGCTCGGTCCGCATCCATTCGATCCAGAGATTCTGGTTGGAGGCCTGGCTGGTTGCCGACAGGATGGCAATGTCGCCGCTGCCGCCGGCCATGTCGTACGCGGCCTGGATCAGAGTGCGACCGATCATCTCTGAGTCGGCCTGGTTGATGTGAGTCATGCGGCTGGCGGGATTTACCGCGGAATCGGCCGACAGCACGCGGATACCCTGGTTCCTGGCGCGGGTCAGCACCGGCTCGAGAGCGTCAAAATCATTGCCGGTGATACTGATGGAAGCCACCCGCTGGGTGATCAGCTGTTCAATGATCTGGATCTGGGCCTCCGCGGTGGGCACGTCCGGTGCACGCAGTATGGGCTCGAACCCCTGTTCGCGGATGCCATCGGCAAACCCTTCCATCTGCTTCTCACCGTAGGGGTTACCGGTGTTCTTGAATACAAACGCGTGGCGTTGTACCCCGTCTTCCTGTGCCCCACGGGCAAATACAGCCGCAATCGGTGCGACCGCCATAATAACGACAAGCAGCATTATGACAGTTCTCTTCATAACGATACCTCCTGATATTTCCACCGGTCTGATTAGCAACGCTACACGACCGGTTTTTTCCTTCTGATAGTGAAGCGAACTCTGAGCGCCAGTACCGATACAATCAGAAGCAGCCCGATGACAACCAGTACAATCGGCGCCTGCAAGTTCGCCAATCCCATCCCGTACCCCAGAAACCCCACGATAAACACCGCCAGTATGGGGCCGCCAATGCGTCCGATGCCTCCGTTGGTGCTCACGCCGCCGAGCACGACCATCGCGATGACTTCGAGCTCGTAACCCAACGCCACGTTGGGGCGAGTGCTGCCCATGCGCGACGTCAGGAAGATGGCGGTCACGGCAGCCATCAGACCGTTGAGTGTGAAGACCGTCATCAGGATGCGATCGGTGTTTACGCCCGAGTAGCGGCAGGCGATGGCGTTGTGTCCCATGCCGTAGATTGCGCGTCCAAAACTGGTCTTGTGCAGCAGCAGCCCAAAGATCACGGCACAGACCACAAACGCCACGAGCATGAACGGTACACCCATCACCGTTCCCCAACCGAACAGCGAAAACCAGCCGGGGAACCGTCCCGAGGCCTGATCGCCGAGGATGATGTAGGCAATGCCGCGATAGATCATCATCGTCGAGATTGTCACGATCACAAACGAGAGCTCCTTGAAGCGCGCAATCAGCACACCGTTGAAGGCACCGGCCAGAACTCCCACCAGCAGACAGAGGACAATCGCGGCCGGCATCGGCAGGCCGGCATTGTATGCTACCGCCATCATCACCGCCGACAATGCCACTGTTGAGCCAACCGAGATATCGATCTTTCCCAGGATGATGACCATCATCATCGGAAACACTATGAAAGCCTTGTCAAGAAAAGTCGCCGGCGTGTGAATGAACGTACTCAGGGCCAGGAAAAAGGGCGAGAGATAGGTATTGACCGCCACTACCAGCAATAACACCACTACCAGTAGCCATTCCCACTGGAAAAAGAACGTCTTCCAGCTCCAGTTGCGGACGGCCTGGATTCTTATTTCGGGCGTTCTTGCGTCAGCCATGCTTCACGCTTCCTTGTGTCTACATCGTTGCGCGCCGCCGCAAGGCGCTGCGCTCGGTATTACGGATCACCATGGCGTTGGTCATGACCGCAACCAGTACCGTAACCCCCTGGATTCCCATCTGCCAGAACGGCGATACGTCGATCAACGGCAGCGCGTTGGCCAGTATCCCGAACAGAATAGTGCCGAGCAGCAGACCCGAAATCTTGCCGACACCGCCCAGGATGCTGACGCCGCCCAGGATGCACGCCGCGATGACCTGCAGCTCATACCCAACAGCCGTATCCCCCTGAGCTGAAGCAAACCGGGCGACCCACAGCACGCCGGAAAGACCGGCCAAACCTCCCATGATCGTGTAGACCAGAAAGACCAGACGCCGTTTGGGTATACCGGAGACCTCGGCGGCATCAGGATTGGAACCGACCGCGTAAATCCGGCGCCCGGTTCGCGTGTGATTCATGAAGTAAGTCGCCACCAGGTAGACAACAATCGCGACCACGATCAGGTTATTGATACCCAGGGTGCGCCCCGTGGCCAGCGCTTTGAAGCTATCGGGCATCTGGTATGCGCTGACCCAGCGTCCACCGGAGACCACGTACGTCAGACCTCTCACGATGTTCATCATTCCCAGTGTGGCAATGATCGGCAGCACGTCGAAGCGAGCCACCAGCACACCTATCACCATCCCGATGACCACCCCGATCGCGGCACCCTGAGCCACCGCCAGCAGGGCCGGCATTCCCGGATAACGGGCAACCGTGAGCGCCGTGACCATGCCCGAAAAAGCGATCGTAGAGCCTATTGACAGGTCGATTCCGCGAGTCAACAGCACCAGCATCATTCCCACTGCGAGTATTCCCAGAATCGACGTATTGGTCAGCAGCGACACGATATTGCTGACCCGCAGGAACGCCGGGTTCCGCATCTGAATGGCGAACCCCAGCGCTATGATGAATATGAAGAGACCGAGCTCACGCAGATTCTCGGTAAACGTTACCTTCCTCCCGGCCACCGGACTATTCCCCACTTCCGCTGCCGTCAGCTGTGGTTTCAGCAGCGACTTCCGCCGCGGCCTCGGTGGCATCAACTACCATCGAAGCCTTCAGAATCTGTTCCTGAGTTGCATTGGCCGTTTCCAGCTGTGCGGTCACCCGGCCCTCTTTCATAACCACGATACGGTCGCTCAGACCCAGCACTTCGGGCATCTCAGAAGAAATCAGAATGATGCCGTAGCCCTGCTCGGCAAGATCACCGATGATATCGTAGATCGCCGCCTTGGCACCCACATCAACACCTTTGGTCGGCTCGTCGAGTATGATGATCTTGAGGTGGCGGCTGAGAATCTTGGCCACAACCACCTTCTGCTGGTTGCCACCTGAAAGAGCAAGCACTCTGGTAAAGATCGACGACGCCTTGACGTTCAGCTTGCGTGCCAGCTCTCCGGCTGCCTGATTCTCGCGATCCTCATCCATCCAGTACAGTCTGGAGAAAGCGCGCAGTGACGGTAGCGTGATGTTCTTGCCGATCTCCCACGGCAGAACCAGACCCTGTCTCTGCCGATCCTCGGGCAGACAGCCGATACCGAGCCGCAGCGCGTGCAGCGGGTCTTCGATCGTAACCTCGCGCCCTTCAACAAGAACGGAGCCTGAATCCCAGCGCGCAATCCCGTAGAGAGTTTCGCACACTTCGGTACGCCCTGCTCCCACCAGACCGGTCAGTGCCAGAATCTCGCCCTGCCGCAGCGTGAACGAAACATCGCGAAAGTACCCGATGCGAGTCAGGTTTGCAACGCGCAGGACCTCTTCACCAATGTCGATCCTGCGTTTCGGAAACATCGTGGAGATCTCGCGGCCCACCATCGCCACTACCAGCTTATCCTGCGTGATCTCCTGAACGGGCCAGCAGCCGATATGACGGCCGTCGCGGAACACCGTTACCCGCTGTGCAAGCCGCCGTATATCCTCCAGACGATGAGATATGAAAATTACTGACACTCCCGCGTCGCACAGCTGCTCGGTAATACGGTAGAGCTCGTTACTCTCATGCTGAGTCAGAGCGGCGGTTGGTTCATCCATGATCACGATGCGTGCGTTTGTCGACAGCGCCTTGGCAATCTCGACAATCTGCTGACGCGCAACCGAGAGCGCACCCATGCGTTCACGCGAACTGAAGTTGGCGTCCAGCCGATCGAGCAGTTTCTGCGCCTCGCCGTGCATTGCCTTCCAGTCGACACGGCGGGTCAGGCCGGTAACCTTCTCATGCCCCATGAAGATGTTCTCGGCGACACTGAGATCAGGATAACAGGTTACGTGCTGATAGATAGCCGCAACTCCCAACCTCTGGGCTTCGATCGGGCTCTTGAACTCTACCTTCCGCCCGTCTATTACTATCTCGCCGGTGTCGGGCGCATGTACGCCGGTGATAATCTTGATGAAGGTCGACTTCCCGGCACCGTTCTCACCCATCAGGCCGTGGATCTCGCCCTGCCTCAGATCAAAGTGAACATCGTCGAGCGCCTTGACGCCTGGAAAAATCTTGGTGATCCGTCTCAGTTCAAGTATGCTGCCCGGCGTGTCATCACTGTTGGCGATCGCTTCGCTCATCCGGCCGCTCTACCGCTACCAGCGGTCAGCTGCGATCACGCAGCACACTGCGCTCATACGCCGCCACCTCATCCATCCAGCTCCCGCCCACCGGAACCCCACTGCGGCGACAGTACTCGTCCCAGACGGCTCCGATCGGCAGCGTTTTGGCTTCTTCAAGCAGTCCAAGGCGGTCCGCCAGGCGGCCCTCCTGTTCGGCTGTCTTGACCAGTTCGATCGGTTCGAGCAGGGCGAACAGCATCGCCTTGATGGTAGCGCGCGTACCGATCACCCAGGCCGCTACGCGATTGATGCTCGCGTCAAAGAAATCGAGCGCCACATACACCCGTTGCCAGGCATCCGCGCGCGCGACTTCCCGCATGATCGCGCGTGTCTCGTCATCGTACAGCACCACGTGGTCACTGTCCCAGCGTACCGGACGACTGACGTGCAGCATGAGATTTGAGACAAAAGGCAGCAGCGCGCTTACCTTCTCGGCTATTGACTCGGTCGGATGGTAGTGACCGGCGTCCATCGTGAGCATGACCCCGCGAGTCAGCGCATAGGCGAGGCAGAACTCGTGCGACCCCACCACGTAGGTCTCGGATCCGATACCGAACAGTTTGCTCTCCAGCGCGTCACGCGTATACTCAACCGGGTAGTCGGCCGCAAAGATCCTGTCGAGCGAGTCAACCAGCAGTTCACGGTGCAGCAGCCGATCGGCGGGGTGATCCTTCCAGCCGTCGATGATCCAGAAGTTGTTCAGGCTGGCGGAACCCAGTTCGCGGCCCATGTAGGCTGATATCTCGCGACAACGGCGACCGTGCTCCACCCAGAAGTCGCGGATCCCGCTGTCACGGTGGGCCAGCGTAAAGCCGTCCGATGACCTGGGGTGCGAGAAGAATGTCGGATTGAAGTCCAGCGCGAGTCGTCGCGAGCGCGCCCACTCGACCCACCCGGCAAAATGTCGCGGCTCGATCTGATCACGGTCTACCCGTGCGCCTCCGTGCTCGAGATACATCGCGTGCAGGTTGAACCGGTGCGTCCCGGGTATCAGGCTGATCGCTTTTTCAAAGTCAGCGCGCAGCTCGGCCACGGTACGCGCGCGTCCCGGGTAGTCCCCGGTTGCCAGAATCCCGCCGGTCAACTGGGTTGCGCCTTCAAATCCGCCGACATCGTCACCCTGCCAGCAGTGAATTGAAACCGGAATGGTAGCCAGCCGATGCAAGGCCGCCTCCGCGTCCACACCCAGAGAAGCGTACGCTTCTCTGGCAGTCTCATATGCGTTCATGTTGTGTACCATCCTCTGCGGGTGATTGCACCTTGTTCAACATACCCTTGCCACCGGGACGCCAATAAGGTCTCCCAGTTTTTCGACCCGCGATGCGAGGTGACCAACCCCGATCGCGCAGTGATGCGAAGGTCCCAGCCGGGACCATCGTTCAACAAAATCACGCGCCGACAACGAGAAGCGGTAGCGGCTGTTGGTATTGCCGATGTTCAGGACCGGGCCGACCACGCTCTCGCCCTCGGCTACCAGCATGTAGACACCATCAGGCCCCTCACAGACCGATAACAGGGTAACCGGTCCATGCTTGACGGTCATCTGGATTGAGAGGCCCTTGCCCGGCTTGCCATGATAGACCGGCAAGGGCAACAATCCTACTCTACCTTCGGCAATCGCGAAGTGTGCCGGACCATCGTGCCCGAGCAGAACGATGTCATCGTTGAAGTCCATCGCGTAAAACTCGGAGAACGATCCGCCGGCACCAAAGCTGTCCATGATCTTCATCGCCTGAGCGTTCTTGATCTCGCACTCG
Source organism: Spirochaetaceae bacterium (assembly GCA_007693945.1). Taxonomy (GTDB): domain Bacteria; phylum Spirochaetota; class Spirochaetia; order DSM-27196; family PWMO01; genus PWMO01. Next base: position 29,636 of record RECP01000087.1, on the reverse strand, counting down.
CCCGCAACGGGAACGTTCCGTCCGGTAAGGAGGGTGTTGCCGGCAATCACCGATGTCACAATCTCTTCGTGGGTCGACCCGGGGGTGCCCTCGTAGTAGTAGGCCAGCGAACCCAGTTGGTGCCTGGCAACCAGTTTGTCCAGCGCGACCGACGTGCGCGCCGCGCGTTTCAGCTCCTGCTCATCGCATTCCGGCGACACGTCGAACAATCGGCGGAATTCCGCAACCTTGGCGGTGACCTCCGAATCGCTGACACCCGACCGCAGTTGGGCCAGTTCATCGATCTCCACGAGGTCGATGTGGCCGCCAAAAGCAGCGATCTGAGCAGTCACATCGGTATAGACGTCGAGCATGCCGGCGTAGTAATGCCCCATGACGCCAAGGCGGTTGTTGCGCATTACTTCGGCCACCTTGGCGGCCTCGACCCAGTCGCGCAGCGCTTCCCACGTGCGGGACTCGCCAAGGTATCCGGTGACCAGGTGGTAGTCGATTCCGGCGCGGTTGAAGACGCTGGCGATCTCCGGCACGCAACACGCCTGACAGTGCGCCAGCCACTCTCCGGTCATCCGGCCGCGGTCTCCAAGCGCGTTGAAGCCCTGGTAATCGATAGCCGCAACCGGCTGGATGTTCAGAACCACGATCGGCACACCGGTCTCCTGCACCACCGGCAGCACGGTGGAAGAGAGCGCATAGGTTGAGATATACAAAAATATTATGTCTACCTGCTGCTGCCGAAACAGCGATCCGATGGCCCGGGCCCGCTCCGGGTTATCTACCAGACCAGCGTCCACCAGGTCGACATCCCCAAAAGACACGATTTGCTCGGCAATCTGCTGCTGATACCCCTCAAGGCGCGCCTTCAAACCGTCGAACTGCGGCCAATAGGTATCAAGGCCGATGCCGAAGATTCCGACCTTGAGCTTCTCCAGAAGTGCCATACCCGTTCATCTCGCTTCTAAACTACGGTAAACCGACTCCGGCAATCCGCAAATGGACAAAACCGGGTAAAAGATATACTTTTCTGGCGTGAACAATACAGAAGTGACGTTCTCGCGCTATCTTCCGGTCAACCCGGAGGCGCTCCGGTGGGAGATCCACTGCAACGATGCCGGCTACTCGCAGGTGCCACCGGGCGCCTCCTACCCGCTGGATCCCGACGCTCATCCCAAGGGCTACGCGGACACCGTGGTAACCGGCAGGCTGCTGCCGGAGTTCCAGGTGGTCTATATTGTGGCCGGCCGCGGCCATTTCCAGGCCGAGCGCATGGGCAGCTGTAGCGTGTCGGCGGGTGACATCATGATACTCTTTCCCGGCGTGCGCCACGCCTATCGCCCTTCGCGCGAGACCGGATGGCACGAGTACTGGGTAGGCTTTTCCGGCGAGCACGCCTACCGGCTGTGGCACAACGGGCTGTTCTGTCCGGAACAGGCGGTACATCATATCGGTCTCAACCAGGAGGTGCTGGCGGACTACGAGCAGATCGTGCGCCTCTGTCGACAGCAGACTCCCGGATTCCAGGTGCGCATGGGCGCGTTGGTGCTGCAGTTGCTGGCGCATATCCATTCCATTGAGACAACGTCGCGTACGGCCGTCGGAGACAGCGAGCTGGTACAGCGGACACGCACCGTGATGCAGCAGTGCCTGGACACCGGTATAGAGGTGGAAGCAATCGCGGAGCAGGTTGGCGTCGGCTACAGCAGACTGCTGGAGGTCTTCCGTCATTACACGGGTCTGACACCGTACCAGTACTTCCTGCAGCTGCGCATTCATCGTGCCAAGGAACTGCTGCAGAACCCGCGGCTGTCGATAAAGGAAGTTGCCGCTCGCATGAACTTTGAGAACCAGTACTACTTCTCCCGCCTCTTCAAGAACAAGGCCGGAGTATCACCGTCACAGTGGAAGTCCGGTTTGACTGCCGGAAAGCAGCCGCCGAACGGGCAGCCCCGGATCCAGGAACGGAGGCGTTAGTCCGTGCGGCGGTCAATCGCAGCCTCCCCTGTTCCGGCCGGCTCTGTACGCGAAATCACCATAGTGGCAAACACGCTGGCCACGTAACTCCAGGCGGATGCGGCGTACGCGGCAGGGTGCACGTAATGACCCAGTCCCCCGATATCAAATGCGTCGGCCAACGGAAGAAACCCGGGTACCAGAAACACCACCGCGGCCAGCAGCCAGGTCACGCGGCGATTGTTGAGATACATCGACTGGCCATGATACATCGCGTAGAGCGGCGTATCCTGATTGATAATCGTGAAGTAGAGTCCCCACCCGAATCGTACGAACGCCAGTGCCATCAGTATCATGACCGGCGCGGAGAACAGGAGCGTGGCCCCCGGCGCGGCCTGGACATCCAGCCCGACCAGCGCCAACAGCATCAGCAGGGGGACAGCCATCAGGCCCCAGAGCACTACACGCAAAAAGCAGAGCAGGACGGTGGTGATGTACCGTCCCAGCTGCCGCACGCTCTCGTCGAGCACCGTGCCGTAGTCAGAACGCTCCTGACCGGCGGCTGCCGCCCCGGTCAGGTGCACGACAAACACAAATCCGGCCGCGCCGATGATCGACGTAGTCACGACGTACACCGCGTAGCGCAACGAACTGACCTCAGCCGGCAGCCCGGCCCAGGGCGGGTAGAGCGCGGTGTAGGCCACGGAAGACAACAGATTGGTAAGTACCCAGGTTGCCAGCAGCGCCTTCCAGTGACGAGTGATGAATCCGAGCGCCTGCGCCCAGGCGGCCGCCAGGCTGATGTTGATAGTGATATGGGGATCGTTTCGCACGCCTGCTCCTCGATGACTGCTTTCGGCTATAATGCGCTAGAGACGCCGGACATGACAACACGCAGCGCCGTTGGAACGGCGGCACCGGTTGCGCGCAACACGGTGGACAGGGAGGATCGATGCCGAATCAGTCGGTTCGCTGGGGAGTCATCGGAAGTGGCAATATCGCGCACGCGTTTGCCCGCGGAATAGCACTGGTTGCGGATGCCGAGCTTCTGGCCGCGGCATCCCGGACACCCGGTCGCGCTGAGGAGTTTGCCGCAACTCACCTGGTGCCCAAGGTCTACACCCATTACGAGCAGCTGGTCACTGACAGCGATGTGGATGCGGTCTACGTTGCCACCACCCACAATTTCCACTTTGAGAATGCAATGCTGGCGTTGGAGTACGGCAAGCACGTTCTGTGCGAAAAACCGATAACGATCAACGCCGCTCAACTCGAACAGCTGGCGGCCAAAGCCGCCGATAAAGGGCTCTTTCTTATGGAAGCGCTGTGGACCCGCTTTCTGCCCGGCATCCGCACCCTGCGGGAGCTCCTGAACGCCGAAGTTGTGGGGCCCATCCATCTGTTGCACGCCTGCCTGGGCATCGACCGCGACAACGACCCCGATCACCGGGTCCTGAACCCGCTGCTTGCCGGAGGCGCGCTGCTGGATCTGGGGATCTACCCGCTCAACTTCGCGCACATCGTGTTTGGCGGCGCACCCGAGGCCACAACCAGTCTGGCGTATCTGGGTCCCACCGGCGTTGATGAGACGTCGGGCTACCTTCTGCGTTTCAGCGAAGGACGACTGGCGGTGCTGGCATCGTCGTGCAGGACAATCCTGACCGAAGAAGCATCGCTCTACGGAAAGCGCGGCGTCATCCGGGTTGAGAGGTTTCTGCGGCCCAGTTTCCTGCACGTCGAGACCGAATCCGGGCGCAAGAGCTACGATGTTCGCTATCCGTCGAGCGGCTTCCAGTACGAGATAGAAGAGGCAACTCGCTGCATCCTTGAAGGCCGTAACCAGAGCGATATCATGCCCATCACCGAGTCTCTGGCCGTCATGCGCACAATGGACAGGTTCCGCAGCGACTGGGGCTTACGGTACCCCGACGAGCGTACGTAGCAGCGCATCGACATCAACCCGACTGTCGCTGTAGTCCAGCCACAACGGCCCGCGCAGATAGCAGGCCCACACCGTAACCGGTTCACCGAACAGCTGTTCGGCCGCCTCACGATAGAGCGCCAGCTGCACCGCGTACTCGCCCGCAACCGCAAGGCGGTTGGTTTTGAAGTCAATCAGCACGCCGCCGGTCTGTTGCGGAACAAACAGATCGATCTGTCCCTGCACCAGGATTTCCGACGCACTCCGCGGGCGCAACAGGAAAGCGTGCTCGATCGCAAGGTGCCGGCCGTCGACCGACGCAATTTTCTCCCGGTAGAGCCTCGACTCAAAGAAACCCTGCGCCAGTGCCAGTGCGTCCTGCAACAGCAGCGCCCGTTGCTGCGGCGAGGCCTCGACGGGAAGCGCCCGCGGCGCGTGCTGCTCCAGCTCGGCAGGCTCTGCCGGCTGCCCGCGCCGCAGCCGGTACTCGATGGCGGCGTGACACAGGATCCCGAACTCCCGTTCCATTCCGTACCTGGCAATCAGGTCATCGCTTTCCAGCTCTCTCAACGTCCGTCCGCCCGTCTCAACTGCCGGAAGCAGGGCATTCAACTCCGTGACGCTGTACTCGCGGCGGGCGGCCGCACGCCGGATCAGCGGCAGCGCCTGGTAGCGCCGGGCGGCGCTGATCGCATCGACGGAGCGTCCGCGCTGCCGGTGATGCTCCAGCTCGCTCTGCGACACATCGGGCATCAGCTCCAGCTGCACAAGCGGATGCGGCCGCCCGCCGCGGCCACCGGCCGCCGGAACAACAGCCGGCGCTGCAGGTGCCGCAGACCCGGCGGCAGGGGAACCGGCAGCCGCGATCGGTGAGCCGTCGCAGGCCACGCCCAGAGCGTGCAGCAGCATTCGCAGGTGGACATGATCGGCATCGCGGTTGTTGCGGTGGAAATAGCCGCAGACCAGCAAATGAGAACGCGCACGTGTCAACGCTACGTAGAGCAGCCGCTTGGCTTCCGCCAGCGCCTTGCGGTCCTCTTCGGTCTTGCCCTGGGTGAAAAACCAGTTGACCGCCTTCTTGTCACCGTTGGGCTGCGGCATGTTGAAGGTCAGGCCGTGCCGCGCGGAGAGGTAGAACGGAGCGCTTCCGGTACCCTCACTGCGGCCGGCATTTCCGGCATTGCCCAGCACCACAACCGGAAACTCCAGGCCTTTGGACTTGTGCACGGTCATGATCTGAACACCGCTGCCGTGCTCCTGTATCACCTCCAGTTCCGGGAAGCGACCGTACTGGCCGAGGTTTTCGCGCAGCGCGTCCAGGAAGTCGACAATCGGCGCATCGTCGTAGCGGCGGGCAAAGGCAAACAGGTGCTCGTAATACTCCAGATAGGGATGATACGCGCTGCGGCGCAGCAGGGAATAGCGGTAGCCCCAGCGATACCAGATCCGCGTCACCAGCTGCGAGACCGGGCTCCGGTCAATCAGCGCCGTTATGTCGCCGTAGAGCTCGGCCCCGGCTCGATAGCGCTGTTGTTGCTCAGCGGCCAGATCGGCAACCTCGGCGAACGGGGCTTCACGGCGCAGCATCACCTCCACAAGCGCGTCGTCATCCAGATGCACCAGCGGAGATCGCAGCAGTGCCGCGTAAGCCGGGCGATCCTCGGGATAGCACGCCAACTGCAACAGCTGGTAGATGTCGTACGCCGGCGCCTCCAGAAAGAGGCTGCGCACCACCTGCGACTGGTACGGAATGCCGAAGCGTCGAAACATGCGTTCGAAGCGCATCTGATTGCCAGATGAGCGCAGCAACAGCGCAATATCATCGTAGCCTGCGGGCCGGACCTGCTCGGTACCGGCAACGGGTAGTGATCGCCGGCTGACTACACGGTCAATCCACTGAGCAACGCAGAACGCCTCCACGTCTTCGCTCGGCAGCACCTCCCGGTCACCCGTCTCGTTGCCGCCAACGCCTTCTGAATCTCCCTCCCCGGGGGTTCCCGCGTCCCCGGTATACGGCTTGAACAGTACGCGTACGGTCGGCTCGACCCGCTGTGGCGCGCCTTTGTCCAGTGCAGCAAAGCGCGCCTCGTACGGCTGGTCGGCATCGGCCATCACAATCGGAAACACCTGATTGAAGAAGTCGATCAGCTGCGGCTCGCTGCGGTAGTTGGCGTTCAGCTCCAGCGGTCCCTCGCTACCGCCTTCCGAGAGTTCATGCGCCAGCTGCCGAAAAACCGTCACATCGGCGCCGCGGAAACGATAGATAGACTGCTTGTCATCGCCGACAAAGAAGAGCTTCTGCGGGTGCAGATCAGCCGCTGTGGGCGCCGGCAGCGGATCATCCGACTTCAGCGCATCCTCACTGAGCGCCAGCAGGTAGAGCAGCAGCTTCTGGCGATCGTTGTTGTCCTGAAACTCGTCGATCATGATGAAACGGAAGCGCTGGTTATAGAAGCGCCGCAGTTCGGCATCCTCCTGCAGCGTCGAAATCGCCATCTCCATTACGTCGGCATACGTCAGAAGACCGCGGGCGCGTTTGGCAGTCTGCAGCCGTGCGTCAAAGTCTGCAACCATCTCAAGCAGTGCGTGCACGTCCGACTCCATCAGCAGCGAGCCCGCCAGCGCATCGAGCTCGCTGCACAGTTCGCGCAGCGTATCGATCTGCGTCTTGAACAGCGCGAGCTGCGGATTGGCGCCGGCGCCGCCGGGTTTTCTGATTTGTCGCAGGCGCTCGAGTTGGCGCTGCAGCCGCGGCAGCTCGGAACCGTCGACATGCGGCGACAGGGCTGTCTGCCGCAGCGCCTCGATCGCCTGCCGCGCGGTCTTGCTGTTTCCGATATCGAGCGCCGCGGCCGTTGTCAGCGCATCGTGCAGCGAGTTCAGCGCGCGGTTGAACGCACCAATCAGGGTAGCGTGCTGGGCAGCGGCAATTGCAGCCGAATCCACCGGGCGTGTAATCAGGCAGTAGTCCTGGGCAATCGCGACCAGGCACTCCTTCCACACTTTCTCAAAGTCGTTGGCGGCAGTAAAGCGCGCCACCGCGTCAACCGACAGATGATCGAGCAGCACCTCGAGCGCCACCTCTTCGGCCAGGCGGCGATGCTCATCCTCGTCGCTGCGGAAATCGGGCGTCACCCCGAAGCGTGCCGCTGATGAACGCACAAGCTGCGCACAGAAGCTGTCGAGAGTCGCAATCGGAGCCCGGTCGAACTGCTCCAGCTGTTCGGCAACAAACGGATCATCAGGGGCTTGGCGGCCGAAGTCGCGCAGCCGCCGGTAGATCCGCTCGTGCATTTCGGCCGCGGCCTTGCGCGTGAAGGTCAGCGTGAGAATTGAACTCACCGGAGTGTGCATCCGGCACACCAGACGCAGGTATCGCTCGGCAAGCACCGTGGTCTTGCCCGACCCGGCACCCGCCGCAACTACTGCGTTGGAAACCGTGTCGATTGCCCGCTGTTGACCGGCGTCGAATGTCATCTGCGCTCCTACTCCACCGCAAACCGGGCGCGGCAGATACCGCGGTAGTGGCAGGTATCGCAGCCGGTAACCGGATCAGGAAAGCGATAGTCCCCGTTGCGCAGACCGGCCGCCACCGTTTCGATCACGCGCTCCACGTAATCCAGCAGTTCCTGCCGTTCGTTCTCATCCAGACGGTACCTGGGTGGATCCGGACTGAGAATGGTAACGATTCGGCCGCGTTCGACCTGATAGTAATAGGCGCGTTCGACACGCCGGCCGTCACCCTCCAGCAGCAGCATGTACACCGGCAACTGCACCGTGGTAATGGTGGAAGGATCCCCCCCGCGGCCAACAACCTGGCTGCGGCGAGCGCTGCCGCGGCGTTTATAGTCCACCAGGATGTAGCTGTCGTCATCAGGATGACGGCCGAGACGATCGATGCGTCCGGTCAGTTCCACGGCCGGCTGATCGAATCGGCGCGAAAGACTGAGTTCGGTCTGCTCGATTCGGTGTCGGCCCGGCTGCTCGAGTTCGGCGTGCAGCAGCCGCGTGGCGCCCTCGGACGTAATGCGCCGGACCAGCTCGATAACCGGCCGCGGCAGTGCGCGCAGCGCGGAACGCAGCAGCGACTCATCCTGCAGCACCTCGCTCAGCATCTGCACGTAGTGTTCCAGCCGCTCCGGGCGTACCAGAGCGTCGTCCCGGGCGATTCGCTGATAGAGCGACTCAAGCACCGCGTGCTGGTAGCTGCCGACCGCCAGAGCCGGCTGCACGATCACCGCGAAATCGGTCTGCTCGATCCTCAGCGAATACGCCAGCAGGTAGCCGAACGGACAACTGCGATAGCTGTCGATGCGGCTTGCCGACAGCGACAGCAGCGGCCCACCGCCTGTGGAGCGCTCAAGAAGGCGGGCACGCAGGGAACCCGGCGCAACCGGTTGGCGAGAAAGGTCGACGTCACGCCGGCGCAGCCCGGTGCGCGCCAGCGAAAGCAACCCTTCGCTCTGCCACCGGTAGAGCCGCTGCGGCAGTTGCTCCAGACCGGCTGCCCACAGTTCACGCTCATCGCGATACGGGTCGCGATGTGCGGCTTCCGCGGGCTCTGCACGGTCCGCCAGCCCGCCGGCAGCAAACCGGGGACCGGCAAAACTCTGCAGGCTGTACGAGAAGTTGACGGACTCACCGGAGACGCGGTACGCGCGCAGAAAAGCGTGTGAGAAGTCGCGCTCGGGCAGGTCGAGACGTTCGCGCAGATCCTCCCTGACAAAGGTGAACGGGTTCTCTACTATTCGGGTTCCGTCGTGCGACGCGTTGATCACAAAGTGGTATCCCGGACGCATGCCCGCGGCTACGCGATACGGGAAGACCGCTACTCCGCCCTCGTTACTCTGCTGCACGTAGGGCGTCTGTTCGAGCAGACCGAGCCACAGCACGAAGGCATCTGTCACACCCTGCCCCAGTGCCGACTCGGCGGCTACCAGCTGCTTCAGCTCGTCGAGTGCACGCTGATATACATTGAGGCTCTGCGTATCCCAGCGCTCACCGTCCAGAAAACGGCGCACAAATGCTATCAACCGCTGCCGCAGTTCCGCCGCGCTGCGCGCGGCCGCAATGCCGTTCAGCGAATCGCGTACACCGAGGTAATACCTCCGCAGAACCGCGCGATCATCTCCGGCGGCCGCGGCGATGGCACGCAGCCACTCATCGTCCGCGTGCCGCTCCTTCGTAGCGCTCTGCGCGCTGCCCAGTCCGGCCTTGAGACAGCCCGCGTCAACTGCGGCCCGGATCAGCTCGCGTCCGAGCCGCGGCTGCCCCCAGGGCACCGCTTGATCGAGCAGCAGCCCCCGCAACGCGTTGAACGCAAAGCCGCTCGAAACCGCCGTCGACAACGCCCGAAAGAAGCGGCCTGCCGCCGAATCGGATAGTGGCCGCCCGCGGCGGAACAGCATCGGAATGGCGTGCAACTCGGCGTAGCGTTGGAGAAACGGCTCGTGCGCCTCCGGTTCGGCGACACTGACAACGATCTCCTCGGGTGCGATCCCCTGATCGAGCAGAGCTTCAATCTCCGCCAGGACCGCGTGCACTTCCCGGTGGGCGTTCACGTACTCGCGCACCGCTACTGAAGCCGCGGCACCCGGGGCTACGCCGCGTTCAAACGCCGCGGTTGAGATCGTTGAGATCGTTGCGTGACGTTCAAGCTCGCCGGCAAACTCTGCGTAGTCCGCTATCAGATCGGGGAAGACAATTACGTGCGGATCTTCAGGCGCTGCGATTCCGGCCCGGTGCCAACCGGGTTCAAACAGTCCCGCGCGCTGAAGAAAGCTGCGGTAGCGATCGTAGATGAGGGCGAGATCATAGAGCAGCGGCTCGCCGGTCTGCTGCAGCGCACCACGGTCGGCCAGCGCCCGCAGCGACGGCAGAATCCGCTGCAGCAGACCGACAAAGGCCGCCGAATTCGCGCTGTAACGAGGGTCCACCACGGCGCGCAGACAGGGCCGCTCACGATTCTGGTGCAGGAGCGCGGCAGCGAAAATGCGGCGCAGCGTGGCGTTGACCGGGCGCGCCTGGCTGCGGATCTCGAACACGCGCTCCTTGAAGGCGTCCCAGGATATGATGCGGTCGTGGGAGACCGCGCGCCGCTGCAACTGCTGCACCGCACGGCGGCGCCAGAACCGCGCAACCACCTCGGACGGGAAGACCAGCACTGCACGCTGATTCTCGAGCTCGTGGTAGAAAGGGAATCGGCTCTGCGCGTCCGCTCCTGGCTCTGCCTTCACGCACAACAGTGTAAACCAGGTTCACGCAAATGCCGATAGGAAAGTAGGGAGAGATAGCGTATGTACGGGCCATATCGAATGAAGCGGTTCCGCGTTAAGGGCATCCCGGGCGTAGAGACCTACCTCAGGCTCATCGGGGAGAACTCCGAAGGCTATGTAATCCTCATCACCACTATCAACAAGGCCGGCATCCGCGAGTCTGAGGAGATCATCAGCCGGCACCTCTTTGACGCCTGCATACGCACCGGGTTCTTGAACGAGTGCGAAGAGCCGGCCGCAGCCTGCATAGCCTGAGCCGGGGTGACGCAGCGTCAGTGAGCCGACCGGTTGAGCGCCTTCAGCAGGTGTCGCCGCCGGCTTCAGCCGTCCTCAAAGAGTCGATCCAGCCGCTGCCGGTTGGCGCGCACGGCGGCAACGTCCTCCGCGGGCGCGTCCGCGAACGCCTCCGCAGAACCCATCGCCAGCTCGATCTGCTGACGCATCATCTGACGCTGCTCCGGGGGCAGATGCGGGTTGCGCTCGATCTCCTCGAGTTGCTGACGCATCTCGCGCTCCATCGCCGGCGCGTAGGCATCCATCTTCATCGCGGCGAAGGCGTGCATAATGCGCGACCCTGTCCGGGCCCACTGGTCGCCGCTGGAGAATCCGTGCCGGGCGATGATGCGCTGCACCTCCGCGTGCTCGCGCGCTGCACGAGCAAAGGAAGCCGCGAAGTCCATCGAAGCGTCGCCGTCCAGGTCGATGCGGCTTTCGCCCCAGCGCTGCACCTCTTCCATCGAATCAGCCCAGCGGTTGATTGTACCGCGATCAAGTGGTTGCTGGGCGTGGACCGAAGCCCCGACCAGCAGAAGCACCACCGACGCCATAATTACGGATACCGGTTTCATAGACACCCTCCTGCTCTTCAATGTAGCACGCCGGCGGGCTAAAACCCCCGTTGCAATTGCTCAGTATACCACCGGTTCGGCGTCCAGGTCGCGCCAGATGAACCAGGTTGCTACAGTACGCCACGGCCGCCAGCGCTCAGCATGATCGCGCAACCGCTGCCTGCGCTGCCGATCGTCGTCAAGGCTCCAGCCGTAAAGGCGGGCCGCGGCGTTGACCAGACCAATGTCTCCCAGCGGCAGCACGTCGGGCCGATGCAGATGAAAGATCAGCATCATGTCGGCCGTCCAGGGTCCTACGCCGCGCAGAGCAGTGAGATCGGCGCGGATCTCGTCGTCGCTCATGCGATCCCACGCGGCCGGATCAATTGTGCCCGCGCAAAACGCCAGGGCGGCATTGCGCACACAGGCCGCCTTCTGATTGGACAGACCCACCGCGCGCAGCGCTCCAGTGTCGGCCGCTGCAAGCGCCTCGGGAGCTGCGCCGGGAAATGCGTGCGTAAGACGGGCCCAGATACTGTCGGCAGCAGCTACCGAGATCTGCTGCCCGACGATCGCGTTCACCAGCGTGCGAAAGGCGTGACCGCTGCCGCGCAGGCGGTCACCACGATGCCGGCGCACGAGCCCGGCAATGACCAGGTCGCGGCTGCTGAGGTCCTTGCACGCCTGCTGCCACCAGCTAATCTGTCGCATACTGCGGGGCAAGTGTAGCCTGACCGGCCGGCCGGCGGCAACCGGAGGCTTCTCCGCTGCGCGTGCGTCGTGATACAATCACCGTATGAGTGGGCAGACTCTCTACGGTATTGTTGCGGCGGGCCTGAACAAGCGCGAGGATCTCAACTGTGCTGAAACGATTCTCTACGCAGCCAACCAGGCCTACGGACTCGAGCTGGAGCAAGCGTCACTGAGACTGGCGGCCGGATTCGGAGGAGGAATGGGTGTCGAGAGCACCTGCGGCGTATTGACCGGCGCCTCGATGGTCTTCAGTGCGATGTTTGTGCAGCAGCGAGGTCACGAGAGCGACCGCGTCAAGCAGCTGAACGCAGAGTTCTTTCAACGGATGCGCGGGATCCTTGGGCATATCGACTGCGCCCCGATCAAGGAGCGCTGGCGCCACGAGACCGATGGCTGTCTGCCGGTCATGCTCGAAGCGGCGCGCGTGCTGCAGCAGATCGTCGACCGCGAGCGGGCCGTCGATCAGAAGCCCCCGTCCTGAGAATCCAGGAACTGCACCAACCTCTGCAAACGACGGTTCACCATCACGCAGATGGCCGGCGGCATCTGCATGCGCCGCGTCTCGTCGGTACAGAGGCGGCGCACCTCATCGGCCGTCTCCGCAATGTCGGCAGTCGGATCGAAGGCCGTGTTCTTGATTGCGGTACGCAGACGCGAGATACACGCGATCTCCAGCTCGAGCAATGCGCTGTTTTCCTGGTAGACATAGGCCGTCAGATCCGAAGCCGCGATGCGGTCGCGCATAACGTCTTCCATAGCGCGCAGATCAGCGCAGATATCTTCCAGTTCCACGTCCAGCAAATCCAGAAAATGGCGTGCAGACCGACTCATACCAGTCTCAGTATACACCCGATTGGAGCCGCAGGGTATTCAGCGTTTGACCCGCGCGTTGCCTTTCCAGATGTCCCAAACCTGATCCTCGTCGGCAGGCTGACCGTAGTCGGTCAGAAAGGTGGTTGCCAGGGCACCGGTTGCCCAGCCAAACTGCACCCATGTGTGCGGCTCCCAGCCTTTCAGAATGGCGTACAGCATGCCACCGACAAATCCGTCACCGCCGCCGATCCGATCGAGCACGGTGATTTCGCGGGGTTCGGCCACGTGCCAGTTGCGGCCTTCGGAGACCAGAGCTCCCCACAGATGCAGGTTGGTGCCGAGAACCTCGCGCAACGTAGTGCCGTAGACCAGCGCATTTGGATAGTTCTGTTTGACGGTCGCAATCATGCTCTTGAACCCGTCGATCTTGGCCGCCAGATCCTTGCCCCCGGCTTCGGGCCCCTTCAAACCCAGGCTCAGCTGGAAGTCTTCCTCATTGCCTACCAGGATATCAGCCAGTGAGGCGATTTCGCGGAACACTTCGCCCAGTTCCTGCTCGCGGTTCTTCCAGAACGACGCACGATAGTTAAGGTCAAACGAAATACGCGTTCCGTGCTGCCTGGCTAAACGCGATAGCTCGACACAGAACCTGCCGGTCTCGGGCGACAGCGCGGCAAACAAGCCGGAAAGGTGCATGATCTGCACGCCTTCACGGACAAAAATGCGATCAAGATCGAAATCGTCACCGGTCAGCGTACGTCCCACCTCTCCGGCGCGATCATTGTGCACCCGGGGCCCGCGAGATCCGTAGCCGCTATCGGCGATGTTGATCTGATGCCGATAGCCCCACGGGCCGCCTTGATCGCGCTCCGGTCCCTCGTAGTCGATGTGGCGCGATGCAAGGTTATCCTTGATGAACCGCGAGATAGGACTGTCCCTGACAAACGCGGTCAGTACCTTGGCACGCAGACCCAGATATGAAACAACACTGAGCACATTGGATTCGGCGCTGGTGGCGTGCATCAGAAATGAATCGCTGCTGTGAACGGGCTGTCCGTTTGGCGGTGTCAGGCGCACTCCCATACTGGTAGGCGTCAATACCGCATACATGCTGTCCCTTCTGAGTTCTACTCCCATGTGCTCCCCCTGCCGCCGATCATAGACCATCGTGCGCGGACAGCCAACTGGTGCCTTGACACGATCCGCGGCAATTGCTTAGGATGGCGGCTGTATCACGTGGGGGTGTAGCTCAGTTGGTAGAGCGCTTGAATGGCATTCAAGAGGTAACGGGTTCAACTCCCGTCACCTCCAATCGTGACTGTGGAAAACCGCCGGGGAGCGTGGTACCTTCGTGGACGTTGGCGGTGGTTCCGTGGCAACTTCCTGATTTGTAGTCCCTCGGGGTGATCAATGAGTAGCGATCCCAAACAGAACCGTGGCAGTATGTTCGCCGGTGAGATCGATCCTGAGGTCGCCGAGCTGATCGGGATCTCTTCCGACGGTACAGGTGACGGCGTACCTGAGTTCGCGGATCTCTTCGGCGACGCTGACGTCGGCGCCGAAGAGCCGCTGCCGGTAGAAGGCGCTCCGGACTTCAGGGTGCGCGCCTTTGCTGTGCCGGACAAGCTAGACGAAGATCCCAAGCCGTTCTTTGCAGACAAGAACTACTACAAGAGTGCCCTGACCGGTGAGGGCGAGATATCGCAGCGCGTGCATTCAATCCTTGGTTCTTTTCTCAACGCCAGGGATCCGCAGGACCGCTCCACGTATCGCGCGCGCCTGATCCCGGCCTATTGGGAACTGATTTCCGGGATGGCTCCCAAAGTCGTCGGAGCCGGCCCGACGCCAAAGACGCTGACACTACGATTCGCCGCGCTGTTGCCGACCCTGTTCTCTGCCGAACAGCGCACCATGCTGTCGCGGACCATCTTCGATAACGGCACAAACGAGCCGATCCACTACGTGGATGAGTGGATCACGCTGATCGCCCGCGGCCGCGTCAACCCCTCGGCAGTTGACGAGACCAAAACCGCCGGCCAGAGCAGCAACCAGAAACTCAACGCCCAGCTGGAGAAGACCCGCGGACGATACGAAGCGCAACTGTCGCTGATCCGTAATCAGCAGACCGAGATCCAGGACCAGGAGCAACTGCTTGCGCAGCATCTGCAGGAGATCAGCCGGCATGAACCGCAGGAGCAGTACAACGGACTGTGGGGCCCGTACTCCGACACGCAGAAAAGCGCTCTGTCCGAGATGGGCAACGTTATCCGGCGCCTGATAACGGTAAACAAGGAACTTGGTCGCCAGTTCAGCGAACTCGGTAGCATACAGGATCAACTCGATGAACTGCGGCGCAAGGAGTCCGAGAGCGGGGGCAGCACCGTTGATAAGCGCGTTGTGGTTGCCGAGATGAACACGGTACGCCAGATGGCGAAGATGTGCATCGGACGTCAGGGTAATCACTTCCCGGTACTGCTAAAACAGTATTTTCGCGGTGGCATGCACGACATCTGCACGCGGGAAAACGTCATCCGCCAGCTTGCGCAAGCCGAGTATCTGGATCCCGGAATCTTTCTGCGAACCTTCAAGATGCAGACCAACCGCATTGTTCCCAATATCATCATCGTGCCGTGCTACGGTGATGCCGGAATCTGCTGGGAGCCGTTTGAACGCTTCAACCGCGCGTCAAGCCGTGGCCGCATCGCACTGCCGATGTACCCCAAAGATGTGGCGGTTGCGGTGATCTCCGCGCTTGCCGATCTGCGCTGGCAGGTTGCCAAGGAGAAGGCGCAGCATTACTGGATGGAAGAAGGTCTGACCGGCTGGTACTATCAGTGGTTCAGCGAGACCAAGCAGAAAGGCGATGTCAAGGATGCGTTCATCCAGGACTATATCCTGTGGATCACCAAGGAGAGTGAGGGCACGCAGAAGCTCGCGCGTGAGGTGCGCGACATCTTCTGGCGCTACCTGCCTTTTCCGCAGGAAGTCAAGGACCGGCTCAAGAACCGCGGCTACGTATACAGCGAGCTCTACAAGAAAGACCAGAATCGCGCCATGTCCGACGGGTACTGATACCGCCACAGTGCGGATCGCGCAGCACGCCGGCATTATGGCGCCGACGGACAGCAGAACTACCCGCGCAGCACGGTTTCCATGAACCAGCGGTGCAGTTGGGGGTTGGCTGCCACAACGCTCCCGCTGAACATAACGCCGTCGGTGTCGCCGTGCACGTCGCTGACGCGCCCCCCGGCTTCCCGGACGATAAGCATGCCCGCAGCGATGTCCCAGGCGTTCAGCCCGCGTTCCCAGAACAGATCGAATCGCCCGCACGCCACGTAGCACAGATCAAGCGCCGCCGCTCCCATGCGACGGATGTCACGAAGGTGGTCAAGGGCGCGGCCCATCAACTCCGCAGCCGCCGCACGTCCGGCCCTGCTGTCACCAAACAGCCCCGTACAACCGAGAGCCCGCCTGGGATCGCCGTTGGGCGATATCGTGATACGCTCGGCGTTACGGTAGCTGCCCCCACCGCGCTCGGAACTGAACACTTCGCCGAGCGCGGGTGCCGACACAGCGCCCAGTATCGGCTCTCCTTCTTCGGCGTACGCCACCGATACGCAGTAGTGCGGCACGCCGTGGACGAAGTTGGTTGTGCCGTCTATGGGGTCGATGATGAACGTCGGCTCATCCGTCAGGGCCCGGTGCTCTTGCTGCTCCTCGGCAAGCACGCGCGCGCCGGGACACATCCGGGTAAGTCGGTCGATCAGTAGTGACTGAACGCTGTGGTCGATCTCGGTAACCAGGTCGATCTCGCTCTTATACGCTACCTGCTCCGCGGAGAGGGATCGAAACGACCTCTGCGCCAGTTCACCCGCCTCCACGGTCACCGTGAGAAGCTGTTGTCTCGATATGTTCACGGAGCAACCATACGTCAACGAGATACTCATGGCAACACGTTCGGTGTCTCCCGAATGCCGCAGCGCTTCCAGGGACAGAGCAGATACTCGAGCGCGTCCAGCGCGCTGAAAAGTGCCAACCCCAGCACGCCCATTGCCACAATGCCGGCGAGCATGTCGGTATAGGAGACACGCATCCAGCTCTCGACAATAAACATTCCAAGCCCGAAGTTGGCGAAGAAGGTTTCGGCAAAGAAGAGTACCGCCAGCCCGGTTCCGGTGCCGATGCGCATCGCAGTCAGCAGTTGCGGCACAATCGCGGGCAGCAGCACGAATCGAAGTGATTGGGCCCGCGTTCCTCCCAGAGACGTGAACGACGTCAGATAGGCAGCCGGGATCGAACGCGCCGCGTCACGCACGGCAACCAGGATCTGGAAAGAAAGCACCAGCACAACGATAGTAACCCGCGCCGCATCGCCAATACCGACCAGTAGAAAAACGATCGGCAGAAGTGCAATCTTGGGCACCGGGTAGAGCAGATAGGCCAGGGGCGCAAGCAGCCGATCGACACGCCGCGAGCGCCCCATCACGAGGCCCAGCGGCAGCGAGACCGCCGTTGCCACTGCGAGCGCAAGCAGCACGCGCATGAGGCTGGCGGCGGTGTGGCGCAGCAGCAGTGCCGGCCCAAGCTCCACCACGCGCATCAGCACCGCCGGCGGCGCCGGAAGCACCGGTGAGCGCAGCAGCAACGCCAGCACCCACCAGCCGGCTACCACCGCCGCGGCCGCGCCGGCAAGCACCAGCACCCTACGCATGCAGAAGCTCCGCGAACCGCCGACGAAGCCCGGCAACTGCCGCGAAGAACTCGGGCGAGGTTCGCGCCGTGTCTGCCGTTCGACCCGAAAGCGGATTATCGACCCAGGTGATCTTTGCCGGGTGGCCGTGCATGACGCCAATCCGCGACCCTATCAGTACCGCCTCGTCGATACTATGCGTGACCAGAATAGAGACCATACGGCGACCCTGCAGCAGCGAGCACAGCAGGTCCTGCAGCGATTCGCGCGTCAGAGCATCGAGCGCCGAGAACGGCTCGTCCATCAGAAGCAGACGCGGCTGCATCGCCCAGGTGCGGGCAATCGCCACGCGTTGCTGCTGACCGCCGGAGAGGGTAGTGATAAAGCGCGGTGCCAGCTGCTGCATCCCAACGGCATCCAGCGCCGCATACGCAGCCGCGACGCGCTCCTCGCGCGGCACACCGTGCAGCCGCAATCCCAGCGCCACATTCTCCAGCACACTGAACCAGGGAAACAGCCCGTACTGCTGCAGCACCAGTCCGACGCGCCGATCCCCGGCCGCCACAGGCTGCCCATCAAGCGCAACAGTTCCTCTGTGCGGCGCCAGCAATCCGGCGGCCGCGTACAGCAGAGTCGACTTGCCGCAACCGGACGGTCCGACAACCGCAAGCGTCTCGCCCGGCGCCGCCGCCAGCGTGAGATCGCTGAACACGGTTTGATCCGCATAGCCGACAGTGCAGCGTTCAATTCTCAGCATGCCGGTAGCGCAAACACACCAGTGGCGCCGAATCGCCTCAGCGGGCCGGAATCAGATCGCTGATCACCGATCGGTAACCGATCGATCCGTCCAGCAGGCCTTTCTGCCGCATCCACTTCACTACGTCTTCAAACTCGTCCTCTGTGGGCACGCGAGCCGGCTGAAACCGCGGTATGACCATACTGTCGCGCACCATGGGCGGAAACCCGCCGGCATCCACAATCAGCCGTCTGAAGTGGTCGGGGCCGGCGTTGATCGCCTGGACCGCCCG
The DNA here is from genome assembly GCA_007693945.1 of Spirochaetaceae bacterium. Lineage (GTDB taxonomy): Bacteria > Spirochaetota > Spirochaetia > DSM-27196 > PWMO01 > PWMO01. Next base: position 11,382 of record RECP01000087.1, on the reverse strand, counting down.
GTCGTAGGCCCGATAGAAAGCCGCGATCTGCTCGGCTTTTTCTGAAACCGCCTGCGGCGTGAACAGCAGCACGCCGGGAGTCTGATCCATGACCGAGCTGTCGGCGATCAGATGGGCTCCGCGTGCCATGGCCACGCGTGTCATCGGTTCGGGAAGCATTGCCGCTTCTATCTGGCCGGCCACAACCATCTCCATGCGCGTGGGTACCTGCAGCGTGGAGATCGGCGCGATGGTACGCGGATCGACGCCGTAGGCCTGCAGGATGCGCTCCGCCGAGTAGAAGATAATGCTGTCCTGCAGCAGCCCGACCTGCACCGACCGCACGCCCGCAGACTTCCAGTCATCGATGGACCGGATTCGAGACCGCGGTGCAGTTACGAGCCCGAAGAGCCCATCCGTAACGGACGTGACCTGAACCGCAAATCCGCCCGCCACGGCGTTGACCGCATTGATAAGATCGGAAACCGACCCGTCGATCCGTCCCGTCTGCAGCGCGGTCTCACGATAGAGCTGATTGTGAAACATCTCGAGCTCGACCGCGACGCCTTCAGCGGAGAAGAACCCTTCGGCCTCGGCGACAATCAGCGGAATCGAGTTGACCGCCGGCATCATACCGACGCGCAGCGCGGCCGGTGACGCCGCCGCGCCAACAGCGGGCAGCAGCCCGACGGCCGCGAGTACCAGTGCGGCCCGAATGGCCCGCGTTATGATCGCACAAGAATCTCGCAACACAATTGTGCTCCCCCATTATAACGGTGTAGTTCCGTGGCGCAGTATAGCAAAGAAGCAGCGGGAAGTCGAAGGCCGAAGGCGCGTGTAGGCGCAGAACGTGGCTCTCAGCTCTGTCCGGAAATTTGGCCGTGCACCCTTGAAGTGCGCCGTATTTCCGACTATCATTCGGCATCGATCACCAGCCAGAAGGAAGTCAGTGTCATTCGAAACCGGTGCAGGTGGGTGCAGGTGCGGGAGGAGCACGTGACCCCGCCGGCCGCGAGCTGCCGGAAGACGGCCGGGCATTTCTTCCTTCTACCGAGGAGGCACACGTGGGCTTGAACCTGATTGTGTTGGTAAAACAGGTGCCGGACACGCAGAATATCACCGGTAATGCCATGAAAGAAGACGGCACGGTGAACCGGTCGGCATTGCCGGCTATCTTTAACCCCGAAGATCTGCACGCACTCGAGGCGGCGCTGACCATCCGGGAGTCGGTCCCCGATTCACGGGTGCACGTGCTCACCATGGGCCCGCCGTCGGCCGTCCAGGTACTGAAGGACTCGCTCTACCGCGGTGCCGATTTCGTGGCCCTGATCTCGGACAGACGCTTTGCGGCCGCCGATACACTGGCCACCTCCTACGCGCTCAAATGTGCCATCGAAAAGATCGGCGCGTACGACATCGTGCTTTGCGGTCGGCAGGCAATAGATGGTGACACGGCGCAGGTCGGTCCCCAGACGGCGGAGAAGCTGGGAATCAATCAGATCACCTGTGTCTCCGAAATTGTGGAGCTGGATGCCGACAAGCGCACGATCACGGCACGCCGCTCCATAGAGGGTGGTTTCGAGAAAGTCAGGAGCGCACTGCCGGTGCTGCTGACAATTACCGACGAGAGCTATCCCCCGCGGCCCCCATCGGCCATCAAGATGATGACCTACAAGAACGCAACCACCGAGATGAGCAGTGGTGATTTTGACGAGACCTACCTGACCTCCGGCGCGGAGCTCAAGGCGGAGAACACAATCACCCTCTGGGACATCAACGCCATAAACGCCGACCCCGACAGCTGCGGCCTGCCCGGGTCACCGACCAAGGTGAAGAACATAGACATGGTGGTGCTCAAGTCCGAGGAGATCAGGATGATCGAGAACACCGAAGAGGCGATCGGCGGCATGGTGCACGAACTGGTCGCAGATCACACCCTGGGCTGAAGGAGAATCCTGTGGCAGCAAAGAACAGCGTAATGGTATTCGTCCAACAGGATGACGGAAAGGTCGCGGAGGTCAGCATCGAGCTGATCAGCAAAGCACGAGAGCTCGCCAACCGGGTCAAGAGCAAGGTAACGGCTGTGCTTGTGGGAAGCGGTATCCGGAAGGCGGCCGAGTCCCTGATTCCCTACGGAGTCGACCATCTCTACACGGTCGATCACAAGGGATTGGCGCACTATACACCGGTACCGTACACCAGGGTGCTCACCGATGTCATCAAGAAGTACGCGCCGCAGATCGTTCTCTACGGTGCGACCACAACCGGCCGCGACATAGCGCCCCGCATTGCGTCGGCGCTTCGCGTGGGACTGACCGCGGACTGCACCGATCTCCAGATTGGAGACTATCAGTCCAAAGGACAGACGTACCAGAACGTGCTCTACCAGATCCGCCCGGCGTTCGGCGGCAACATAATTGCCACCATCGTCTCGCCGGAGCGCAAACCGCAGATGGCCACCGTACGTGAAGGCGTGATGAAGATGAGTGATCCCGATCCTTCGTTCAAGGGAGAAGTCATCGAGGAGAAGGTAGAGCTGAAACCGGAGGACTTTCCGTCAGAGATAGTCGAACGGGTCAAGCAGGAGAAGTTGGTCAATCTGAAGGGCGCCCAGATCATCGTCTCGGGCGGTATCGGGGTCGGTTCCAAAGAGACCTTTCAGCTGATTCACCAGCTTGCCCACGCCCTCGGCGGTGAGGTGGGAGCATCCCGCGCGGCGGTTGACGCCGGTTACGTCAGCAAGGATCACCAGGTGGGACAGACGGGAACCACCGTGCGCCCGCGGCTCTACATCGCCTGCGGCATATCGGGGTCCGTTCAGCACCGCGCCGGTATGGATGAATCGGCCCGGATCATAGCGATCAACACCGACCCGGAAGCGCCTATCTTCCAGATAGCCAACTACGGCATCGTGGGGGACCTGAAGGAGGTGATTCCACGCTTCATCAAGGCATTCAGAGCAAAGGCGTAAGGAGGCACACGATGGAAAACTTCCTCAGAGACAACGAAGATATTCTGTTTCACCTTGAACACATGGACCTGGATCGGATCATCCGGCTGCGCGAAAATGACTTCAAGAACGAGGAGGGAGCACCCTACGCTCCCACCGATATCGCGGATGCCAAGGACTCGTATTTCAAGGTGCTCGACATGATCGGCAAGATCTGTGCTGAGACCCTCGCGCCGCGCGCCGCCGAGATAGACCAGGAAGGAGTTCGGCTGATCGATGGTGAGGTCCAGTATGCCAAAGGCACTCAGGAAGCGCTCGATCTCTTTGCCAAGGCCGACCTCATGGGTTTCTGCCTGCCGCGTAAGTACGGCGGACTGAATTTCCCGTCCACCATGCTGTCGATCGCGGCCGAGATGATTGCGCGTGCCGATGCGTCGTTTCTGAACTTCGGGCTGCAGCAGGATATCGGAGAGACGCTCAACAAGTTCGGCTCGGAAGAACTCAAGAGCAGATATCTGCCCAGGCTGGCCTCGGGAGAGTGGGGCTCATCGATGATCCTGACGGAGCCGGACGCCGGCAGCGACCTGCAGGCGGTTCGACTGAAAGCGCACCAGGACGCCGACGGCAAATGGTACCTCAACGGCGTCAAGCGCTTCATCACCAACGGCAACGGACGACTCGGCCTGGTGCTCGCTCGCAGTGAGGAGAACATGCAGGGCGCCCGCGGGCTCTCGTTCTTTCTCTATGAACGCGATGAAAAGATGGTTATCCGCCGCCTGGAGGACAAGCTCGGTATCCACGGCTCACCGACCTGCGAGCTGCAGTTCAACAATGCCCGCGGCTATCTGGTTGGCGAGAGGCGACGAGGGCTCTCCAAGTACACCATGTGGCTCATGAACAGCGCCCGCCTCGGCATCGCGGCGCAGGCTGTCGGCATTGCCGAGGCGGCCTACCGCGAGGCAAACAAATACGCCGAGGAACGGGTCCAGTTTGGAGCGCCGGTCAAATCGCTGCCGCCGGTTTTCGAAATGTTGACTGAAATGAAGATCTCCATTGAGGCGGCCAGAACGTTGCTCTTCGAAACCGCCCGCATTGTCGACCTCAAGGAGGGCCTCGAGCACATCAAGGAGCTCTACCCTGATCGGGCAGATCAGATCAACTCGGACCTCAAGAGCTACTCCCGCCTGGCCAATCTGTACACCCCGATGGTCAAGGGCTACGCCACGGAGATGGCAAACCGGATCGCCTACGACGCCATTCAGATTCACGGCGGTACCGGCTTCATGCGGGACTTCAACGTCGAGCGCCACTACCGTGATGCCAGGATCACCAGCATATACGAAGGCACCACGCAGCTGCAGGTTGTGGCGGCAATCGGCGGTCTGACTTCAGGGACTATCAACACCGTGCTCGACGACTACGAAACTGAAGACTTTTCGCATGCTCCACGGTTGCACAAACAGCTTATGACCGCCCGCAACAAGTTTGAGAAAGCGCTGGTACAGATCAAGGGCATCGAAGACGCCGAGCTGGTCTCCTACCACGCGCGAAGAATGGTGGAGATGGCAACCGACCTGGTCCAGAGCTATCTGCTGCTGCGTGACGCGCGCTACTCGCAACGCAAGCTCAAGATTGCGGAGACCTTCATAGAGAAGATGAGTACCAGAATCACCATGAACGCCGAGTTCATTCTCGATGGAGATTCCAGCCTTCTGCGTAACTACTCGGAGATCATCGGATAATCCAGGACCCGCCGGGCGTCAGCCGCAATGGGGCCGGCGCCGGGGCGGCCGAGGAAGGGCAGCGGCTGCCGGTCACGTAAAGCGACCTCTTGCTTCCTGGATCGGGCAATGTGAGACGCGGGGTTACTCTTTACGTTTCAGGTCTATCAGATCCTCTAGGATCAGCGCGGAATCGGTGATGAACTGAACGCACCTGGTGTGGAAAAGGTCGTTGTCGATGGCCGCTGTCTGTCCCTGGATATCGGAGAGGTCGACGCCCAGCAACTCGGTACAGTTGACGCTGCCGTGGATCTTCTCAAAACGCTCCCGGAACTCGCGAATCAACTCCGACTTCTTCTGTGTCGAATTTCCACTCTCTGCTTCTTCACGCAGTTTCTGGCTCAGGGCCTTCAACGCGCCGGATACAGCGCCACAGACGCTCATGGGCCGACCGCTCATGGGCCCGCACGGCGTACGTATAGTCGCCATTGACTTCTCGTCAAACTCAAACAGATCGGCGTAGGCATTCAGAATTGCGTGCGAACAGTCGTAGCCCTCTTCAAACTTGTCCAGCGCCGCCTTGACTCGCTCTTGCATGGTCGTCTCCCTGGATGCATTATACTGCCTTTTCTTGACTGCTTCAACGAGCCAGCGGAGCAACAGGAGTTCGCCTGACTTCGCTGCTGCAGACAGACAGCCCAGGGCGCGCGTTGACAGCCAGTCGGCCTGACGATAGCATGAAACATGAACGCAGACACACAGCGCGCAGCGGACGGCCAGGTCGGGCTGCACGGTATGAATCTGATCAACGGTACGCTGTCCGCCGAGGGCAAGGCGGCCTACTGCGCCGTGAACCCCGCAACCGGCACCGAACTCCGGCCCTCATTCCGGGATGCCACCGAAGAGGAGCTGCGTGCCGCCGTGCAGGCGGCCGACAACGCCTCAAGCCGGTATGCCGATATCGATCCGGGCCGCAGGGCGCAGTTTCTGCGTCGTATCGCAGAGCGGATCGTGGCGCTCGGTGATACCCTTGTCGAACGCTGCGTGGCCGAGACCGGGCTGCCGGCCGTGCGCATCGTCTCCGAACGCGGCCGCACGGCGGCCCAGCTGACCATGTTCGCCGACCTGATCGATGAAGGCTCGTGGGTCGAAGCCCGCATTGACCGTGCGCTGCCTGAACGGCAGCCCCAGCCCAGACCCGACCTGCGCCGCATGCTGCGGCCGCTCGGGCCGGTGGCCGTCTTCGGCGCAAGCAACTTTCCGCTGGCGTTCTCGGTTGCCGGCGGAGATACGGCCAGCGCACTGGCGGCCGGAAATGCGGTTGTGGTAAAAGCTCACCCCTCGCATCCGGGAACGTCGGAACTGGTAGGCGAAGCCGTTCGCGGAGCGGCTGCTGAACTGGATCTGCCGCCCGGCGTGTTCAATCTGCTTCACGGACAAAGCCACTCAGTCGGAATGCTCCTGGTTCAAGAGGGCCCGCTGCGTGCGGTCGGGTTTACCGGGTCGGCGGCCGGTGGCCGGGCGCTGTTTGATATCGCGGCCGCGCGCCCACAGCCGATACCGGTATTTGCCGAGATGGGAAGCACTAATCCGGTGTTCCTGCTGCCCGGCGCACTGGGCCGGCGCGACGATTCAATTGCCGAAGGACTTGCAGCGTCGACAACTCTCGGCGTCGGGCAGTTCTGCACCAAACCGGGTCTGGTATTTGGCGTTGAGTCGCCCGAGTTCAGCGCGCTGATACGGGCGGCCGCTTCACATCTGGCAGACATCCCCGCGGGCACCATGCTTTCGGCTGCTATCTGCGCCCGCTACAGAGACGGGGTACGGCGCCTGTCCGAAGCCGCAGATGAAGCCCGCGCCAACAGCACGGTTGTTGAGACGGGGAATACCCTCGGCCGTCCGTCCGCCTTCGTTACCACCGCAGCCCGGTTTCTGGAACAGCCGTGGCTACAGCAGGAGGTATTTGGTCCGGTTACGCTCTTTGTGCAGGCCGGCACGCGCTCCGAGCTGCTGCAGGCGGCCGCAGTCCTCGAAGGTCAGCTTACCGCCACCATTCACGGGACCGAAGAAGATCTGCAGGAGTATGCAGATCTGCTTGTCGTACTGAGTCGCACGGCGGGCAGGATCATCTGTAACGGGTTCCCCACCGGTGTTGAGGTGTGTCACGCCATGCACCACGGCGGACCCTACCCGGCCACAACCGATGCACGTTTTACGTCGGTCGGGAGTGCCGCGATTGCGCGATTTGTGCGCCCGGTCTGCTACCAGAACACGCCTGACGCGGCGCTGCCACCCGAATTGCAGCGCGCAAACCCGCGCGGCATCCTGCGCGTGGTGGACGGCAGCTACACCCGGGAGCCGGCTTGAGCGGCGCGTCTCGTCTGTCCCGGGGCTACTGCAGGGATCCGATCTCCTGAAGCACGGCTCGAAGAGCGTCTCGTTCTTCTGATGTGATACTCTCCAGCGGCTCGCGTACAATTCCACCCGGCAGCCGCGCACGGTCGGCCTCGCCTTGGGCGGCAACGGTGGCAACGTCAAACCCGTCGTACGCCGCCCGAAGAGCTCGTTGTCGTCGTGCAGCGGGAACCCGCAGTGATAGTCGTGGTACGCGCGGTGCAGCGTCTGCCACTCGCCGGTCATTTCCTGAATTGCTTCACAGTAGGTCGTCATCGGTTTCCGTACACCCGGACTTGGCTGACCCTCGTTACCCGTTGGAATGATCGATCATCCACTTCACGCCGAACCGGTCGGTGAATGACCCAAAGTAGTCTCCCCAGAACACGTCCTCCATCGGCATCTCGATCTCGCCACCCTCGCTGAGGGCGTTGAAGAGGCGGTCCGCCTCAGCGCGGCTTTCCGGATGGAGCATGATGGAGAACGCGTTTCCGTGCCTGATCTTCGAGCCCATCGATTCAGGTACATCCGACCCCATCAGCGAGTGCCCGCCCAGAATTGGCAGCGAAACGTGCAAGATCAGGTTCCGATCCTCGGGTGCGACCGGAGGTTGCCCCTCCTGTTCGGGCATATTGCCGTATCGCATGATGTCGCCTTCGAACTCTGTGCCGAACACGCTCTTGTAGAACGCAAACGCCGCCTCCGTCTCTCGGGCGAAGTTGAGGTACGTGCTGACTGCTGTCATTGGATTCCTCCTCTCCGGGTGGCTCCTCCACGGTCAGAGCGGACCCTCTATCCGCCCCGCGGTCGGTCTGAGTCCCGATACCGGTAGTGTTCTCCACCGCCGGTGGGTGGTCAATCGGCTGCACCGGTACCGCCGGTCGTTGCATTGGATGCCCAGGCTAAGGGGACGTTCCCTCCAGGCGCATCCGCGCCAGGCCGTCAAGAATAAGCGTCAAACCACGGGAGAACTCGGCGGCGAAATCGTAACCGGGCTGCAGGACGTGCTCGCGCGCCAGCTCGACCAGATGGGGATACTCGTCCGCGGGTATCCGCGAGAGGATCGATCGTGCCAGTTCGGCTGCTTCACTTCCAGAGTGGAACGGAGCGCGAAGGCGTGGGCTGCCTGCGGCACCGAAAATCCGGCAGCGCGGAACTCTCCCAGGACTGCATCGTGATGCCGTAAGGTTACGGTCCGGGATGGGTCCGCGACTCAACCAGTCCAAGGGCCCATCGGTGCCGCATCATGGCGCGGCGGACCGAGTGCGCGCGTCGAGTTAGCTCGTCTCGCCAGCCATTGCCGGGAACGGGAAGATCGATCTCACCAAACATCTGCTCCACCATCGCGTCAAGCAGCTCTTCCTTGCCCTTGATGTTGTGGTAGAGCGACATCGCCTCCACACCAGGTTTCGAAGCAAGCCTGCGCATGGAAAGCGACTGGATTCCGTGCGGTCAAGTTCTGCATGGCGATCAGGTAAACCGAATCAGCCGTTGTTCGCTGGTGCGGTTGTGACGGTCACCAACAATGCCCCGAAAGAGACCGTATAGCATGCCATCACAAAGCCCGCGCGAGTTGTGTTATGGTTTCCGGATCGCGTGGAAGTAAGGTGCGAAGAAGGCGAATAACCGGTTCTCGATTTTGGCGAGGACGGCCGCTGTACAGTGACAAGGACCGAGTCGGGTTTCGCCTCGCTCCGAGCAGACATCGCCGCCGAGAGTCTTGATGAGAATGCCGAAGGGTGGGACCCCATAGTGCGTCGCCTGGAGAAATATCCTCGGGCCGTTGAGGCGAGTACCTCATGACTGAAGCTCTTGTCTTCAGGGCGCTCGGCGCTCCGTTGCGCGTGCGGATTGTGCAGCGCCTGGCGAGCGAGTCACATCATACCATCAGCACCTTATCGGAGAAGCTGGGTCTTACTCGTCAAGGTGCTCGTCGGCAGATCCAAGTTCTGGTAGACTCCCACATCCTTCGCCTCAAGCCGGTGGGTCCGGAACCGCGGGTGAGCCTCGATGCCTCAACATTGGAAACGGCGCGGGCGCTTTCAGCAGTCCCTGGAGTACCGGGCACCGGACGAGATGTATCAATCATGTGTCACCGAAGACCAAAATATCTTGACGAAAGGGCGCGCTTCAGGATCCGGGCCGGAGCCGCCGCTTCAATTGGCCTGCTCCTGGATGGCCTGCAAGGCTCTTTCGACCTCCTCCCGGACCTCCGCGTCCTCGTCCTGCAGGGCGCTGGTGAGGGGCTCCATGGCGCGGGCATCGCCCAGCTCACCCAGTACGGTTGCCGCATTCATGCGCACCTCGGCGTGGTTGTCCTGCAGAGCTGTGATCAGCGGCTCCACGGCGCGGGCGTCCCCGAGGTCGGCCAGCATCCATACCGCCGCGCCCCGGACAGAGGAGTCGTCATCCTGCAACAATGCCAGGATCGGCTCGAAAGGAGGGTCTCCTATGTACACCAATGCCTCACCCGCCAGCCTTCGGACATCCGGATCCTCATCCCGCAGGGCGGCCACAAGCGGGTCCACCGCCCGGGTGTCGCCGAGGGTCCCCAGAACACGCGCCGCGTCCATGCGGACCCGGGCGTGGTTGTCCTGCAGCGCGGCCACAAGGGGCTCCACGGCGCCGGCATCGCCCGTTTCCCCCAGCGCCGCCGCCGCATGCATCCGGACCCAATAGGCCTCATCCTGCTTCAAGACAATGGCGAGCTGCTCCACAACGTGGGGGCCGCCCTGATCTACCAGCGCCCAGACTGCCTCACTCCGGACATCAGGATCCTTATCCCCCAGGGCGCCGATGAGCGCACCCGCCACGCCGGCATCCGCTCCGCTGTCCTGCAGTGTGCCGGCGGGAAGCTCCCCGGCGCGAGCGTGGCCCAGTTGCCCCAGCACCTCTGCCGCTTTGCTGCGAACCCTTGCGTCTTCATCCTCCAGAAGAGGAATGAGCGGCGTCACGGCGCGGGCGTCGCCGATTCTCCCCAGGCCCGCCACAGCCCTGTACCGCGCCCATAGAAGTTCATGCTGCAGCGCGGCAATAAGCGGCTCCAGCGCGCGGACATCGCCCGTCTCGGCCAGTGCCCCCAGGGCCTCCATGCGGACTTCTTCGTCTTCATCCTGCAGTGCGGCCAGGAGGGGCTCAACGACGCGGGCACCGCCAATCCGCCCGAGGGCCCAGGCCGCAATCCTGCGGACCTCCGCCTGCTCTTCCCGCAATGCACCAAGGAGCGGCTGCACCGCCAGGGCACTGCCCGTCTCGCCCAGCGCCTCCGCAGCATCCATGCGGACGTGCACGTCTTCATCACGCAAGGCGTCTATGAGGGCATCAAGCGCGCGGACATCGTCAATTCTCATCATAAACAGCGCCCTATCTGCGACTTCGCGGACCATCGGGTCTTCATCCGTCTCCAGAACAGCAACGATGGGATTGACTGCGCGGACATCACCCATCTCGGCCAGTATCATCAGCGCCAGAGTCCGTACATCCGCATCGTCATCCTGTAACAACGCGAGGGTCGGCCCGAAAGCAGGTTCGCCTATGTTTATCAACGCAAATGCCGCTTCTTCTCGGTCACGTCTATCCGCAGCCGTCTTCAACACGGCGATGAGCGGCTCCACGTCGCTGGCGTCGCCCGAACTCCCAAGTGCCTCTGCCGCCTGCCCGCGGTCACTTCCGCTCTGATCTGCGCCAGCTGAGCCTGGCAGGACAAGAAGAAGACCCACCACAACGACAAGAATCCATGAACCACTGAAACGCATCCTGATAACCTCTCTTTCATTAGGAAGGCCCTGATAAGTCCTTGGTGGCTTTACTCAGAGCTTCCATGGCCGGCAAGACCGTATACGCTGCCCCTGTCACTCCCTTATCTGCTGACCGTATCATCATCGAGATCCAGCGGAGTGAATTATAGGAGGAGCTATCTCCGATGGCAAGCGCGAAACGGCGGTCGAGGGCGAAATTGCGCGAAAATGCGGAGACGACAGCGGTTCGCAGGCACATGTCAGGTGCCTCAGTGGGTACGTCAGCGCCCAGTCCGGGGGGTCACGCGCGCCAATCGCGCAGCAATGGGCGGTTTCAGGTTAGGTTTTGGCGGGATTGGGACGCACGTTTCCCAGGGAGCGTGACGGAGGAAGCGATCGGCTGAGGCGATGAGGGTCGAAGCCAGGCGGTGACCTGCCGATCCTGACCAGCTGTCGGATGATGCGCTTGATCTCGTCGGCTCATAACGGATCTTCTCTGAAGCCTGAATGCTTCTCTACTGTTACGAACCTTGTGAAGGTTGAGTGCCACGGTGCACTCAAACGACTGCATACTTGGGAATGTACTCTGCGGCATCGCTGA
>RECP01000111.1 GCA_007693945.1 Spirochaetaceae bacterium | reverse complement strand
GTAAACGCCAGGTAAAGGAGAAGTACCGGGATAATGGTCAGTATCGTAAACGCCAGAACCACGGGCCAATTCTCAAGTCCTATCGTGTCCTTCACCACATAGAGCTGGAACGGCAGAGTTCTCATTCTGGTTGACTGAACAAAAGAGAGTGCAAACGGAAATTCGTGCCAGGACGTAACAAATGAGATGATTCCCGCCGTGACCATGGCCGGAGCGGACATCGGAACGACAATGTGCCAAAGCAGCTGTAGCCCCGTCACACCGTCTACTGCCGCCGCATCCTCGATCTCCACAGGGAGCGTCGAGAAATAGGCTGTAAGGACCCATGTAGCGAAGGGGATTCCGCTGGCTACGTAGGTAAGGAACAACGGGACATATGTGTCAAGCACACGCAATGTCGCAAAGAGACGGAACAGCGGAATGATCAGAGCCACCCGTGGGAGAATTCTGGGAACCAGAATGGCCATCAGAAGGGGGCCCTTCAGAGCGAAACGATAGCGGGCGAACCCGTAACCCGCCAAGACACTGAGCAGGAGTGTAAGAACAGTAGAACCGAATCCCAGAAACAAGCTGTTAAAAGCGATCCGCGCGAAAAACGGATACTCAACAACCTGCTTATAGGCGTCAGCAAGAAAGCGTTCCGGAAGCATAGTCGGTGGAGACTTGTAGACCTCAAATATTCCCTTGAAAGAGGAGAGGAGGCTCCACAGGAGCGGCCCGGCAACAATCACCATCAGCAGCGCCAGGGGAATCCAATGCATTCGCAACGAAAGCTTCGATAGTGCCAGTTTGACCGTTTGATTGCCTCGGCAACTCATAATCGGCCTCACCGTTTGAACAATCTGAGGAGTGCCATGCTTACAACCACATTGAGCATGAGAATAATCACCATAACCGAACTGCCAAGAGAATACCGCAGTTGACGGAATCCAACATTATACATATAGACTGCGAGCACCTCGGTAGCGCGCCCCGGACCGCCCCCGGTCAATGCAAGCGTGATATCGAAGACGTTAAAGCTGGCAAAGCTCAACCACATAAGGCTCACTCCAATCATGGGGGCAATGATGGGCATCATTATGCGCAAGAACACGTAGAACGCAGAAGCGCCGTCAACCTTGGCGGCGTCAAAAAGATCCGGATCAATACTCAGCAGTCCCGCATGCAGAAGCAGTGCGGCCAAAGGGAATATGGTCCAGACCTGGGCCAGAATCGTCACAAGCAGCGCCAGGTCGGGATGGGCCAGGAACAGTATTCGTTCGACCCCAACCATATCGAGAACATGGTTAATTACCCCTGCAGCACCTCCGAAGAGAAAGCGAAAGATCACCGCGGTCGCGATTCCGGATACAAGAAACGGAACAAGCGTGAGCGCCTTGAAGAAGTGCGCTGAGCGCCGGCACCGGAATATGGCAAGCGAAAAGAGCAAAGCAAGGAGAAACCCGATTCCTACGGAGCCCGCTACGAACACCAGAGTCCGCACGAAGGAGTTCTGAAACCCGCCGTCAGACAACAGCATTCGGTAGTTGTCAAGCCAGACAAACGGCGTCTCTGCATATCTCAGGTCTACCCGAAAAAGGGACATCAACGTCCCGGAGAAGACTCCATAGCCGAGAATTCCGATTACAAAAAACACGGCCGGGAGTACAAACAGGTAAGGTTCCAATCGCTGTCGTCTTGGGGGTTCTCTCGTCAAGGTCAAGAATAGCGCTCCCTGGCTTATGTGCGCGCCATATTGTGCGCAGGATACCGTAGCCTGACATCAAGCAAACCGTGCCCGTGACTCAGTCTACGACCCCCGAGGCCAAACCACGGGGGTCATAGGGTCACGTTGTGTCACTGAATCTAGTCAAGTGCATTTAGACGCCGCTGGTACTTGGCAGCCATCTGCCCTGGATCCGCATTCGGATTCTGAAGCGCCTCCTGCATCATATCAATAAGTATTACATGAACTTCATCCTGTCGAGCGTGAATGGGAGGAACTTGTGAAATCATGGCGGCATCTATCATGTCTGCAATCCACGGGCTTCGCTGAAGCACTTCGCTATCCTGCATAAATGATAGCCGTGCCGCAGGCTGATACCTCAGACCGACCTCCTTGGAAATCTCACTGTCAGCCAGGTACTGCAGGACTCGTAATACAGCTTCCGGGTGCTGCGTGTTCGAACTGACGTAATAAGGATAGGTATCCATATAGAGCGATGCTTCATCTTTGGCCCCTTCACGATAGGGACTCCCTGCCGGCACCACAGCCCAGTTGACACGATACTGCAGTTCCTGCTGCATAGCGGTCATGACATGCCACCCGATCCCCTCGATCATGGCGGCACTTCCTCCGATAAACGCCCCTCGTTTCTGTCCCGCGCCCCAGGCAATGACCTCCGGGTCTACCAGTCTCTCACGCATGACGGTCTGGTAGAACTCAATAAGCTGAACGCCCGCATCAGAATCTATGATTGGCAACCCCGAATCAGTGTGGCTGCCGCCAAGCAGCCAGAATCGGTCCTTAATCCAGATCTCGGAAGGTTGTCTACCTCCTATGAGGGCTATGGGATACTGGCCCTGGGCAGGTGACAGTAGTCCGCTGTCCCTGAGGCGGATACCGGCGTTGATGACATCATCCTGTGTTAGTGGAGCGCTCAGACCCAACCGGTCAAACCAGTCTTTCCGGTAAACCATTCCAAGCGCACCACCAACCATGTTGATGCCTACAATCCTTCCTCGGGAAGTTGTGGCGGCATCGAGCGCAATAGGAATGAGATCGTTGAAGTCCTCCGGGTCCTCTTGATACCATTGATCGAAGTAGGAAGACATGTCGTACAGCATGTTGCGGCCATCGAGCACCTCGACCATCGTTTGAAAGGTCTGAAAAACGTCCGGCCCAAGACCGGCAGCGTGATAACGCATGAACTCCGTGGCTGCGTCTTCCAGCGGAACCACCTCGGCCTGCACGGTGATGTGAGGATACCTTTCGCTCAGTGCGGCGAATCGGTCACGGGGAATGAAATCCTCTCTGCCGAACCAGACGGTTACGGTCACTTGTTCGTCCGATTGGCGCGCGCCGGCGGCAAAAAGCGATGGCGCCAGCAACGTGAAAACAACGAACAGCAAAATAGCTCGGTTCTTCATTTCTTCCTCCTGGTCTCGCCAAACTGTTGAATGGCGGTCACGGATTGGCATCTGCCTGAGTATGGGCGCTACACAACCATAGCGCCAGTTATTCTCGTACTCAATACGTACTCGGTTGGTCCGTACTCTGGTACTATGCAGAGACTTGGACACCCGGGTCTTCAATGCCCGGCGGTTTCGTGCTACTGTGACCTGCTTTTCGTGGCGCAACCGTATTCGATCGTAGCAGGTCACGCTGTATGGAAGCTTTGGCTTTTGACCGAAGACGCAACAACCATGAGTTCGGACGGCCTGAGAGACGTGTTCTCACCGGCTGGGCGGTCCTCTTTGCGTTTCATGTATCTGCGGTGATCTGGGCGTACAGTGCTCATTCATCGGGTTCAGCCCCCGGGGCAACCCAGTTCTTCTACCTCTCCGTGACAGGATTGACACTGTTCAATCTGGCATTGATTGGCGCCCGCTGGGTCGGAGACCTCGCTTTCTCGCTGCCATGGCTGTTGCTCTATCTTGTTACCCTTCCCACAGACCTTCCGTTCCTGATTGACCTCTTGCTGCTCCTGCCCGTGATGTACGAAGTGTGCCTGCTGGTTCGTGCCCCGAGAGTAAAGATCGGCCTGTCGGTTCTGTATGCAATTGCAGCGATCATTCACACCAGTCATTCGTTCGACCCACAAATACAACAGTACACTGTTGACTCTCCAACTCTGATTAATGCATCAGTTCTGTTGAGCTTCAATGTCCTGATCATTCTGCTTTGCATCTGGTTTGTCAGTACACTGAAATCCAGTCAAAGAGAAATCAACCGCCTCCGGAATGTGCAGCAACAGATGAGCTGGCTGGGCGAACGCGCACTCCTCTACGCCGCCGACGCAAAACTGGAGTCGGCGGAGAACGAGCGCAATCGCATCACCAGAGAGATTCACGATTCGTTGGGTTATGCATTTACGAACATAATCATGATTGCCGAGGCAATGGGCCATGTACATCACGACGCTGACCGAATCAAGCAAATGGCGCAGGACTTGAAACAGCAGGCAGTCCACGGGCTCCAGGAGACGCGAAGCATCCTGCGAATCGTGCGCTCCGAGCGATTTGCCCCACAGAATTCGCTGAACTCCTTGTTGCTGCGTTTCAAAGAGCTCTCAACTCGAGGAGCTCTTGGGCTCAGTGTCTCGGTGGACTTTGGCGGCGTCTGCCCCGTCACGGAGCAGTCGGTGCTCCATCATCTGCAGAAAATCCTTCAGGAAGCGGTTGTTAACAGCATCAAACACGGCAGAGCGAGCGAAATGAGTATTCGTCTGCGTCGGGATGCGAACAATTTCCATCTGAACATCTCCGATAACGGAATCGGGTGCCCACACATCGTCCAGGGAATCGGCTTGCGCAGTATGCAGGAGCGGGCCGCTCAACTCGACGGCACGGTCGAGTGTCGCAGCGCACAACACGGGTTCTCGGTACAGCTTTCAATACCCTTATGGAGGATCATCGATGGACAAGACAAGAGTATTGCTCGTTGATGACCAGGTCCTTTTCGTGCAGAGCCTGAAGATCGTCATCGAGAGCCTGGCGGACGACCTGACCGTTTGCGGAATAGCGTTGAACGGCGAAGAGGCAATCGCGATGGCAAACACTCACCACCCTGATTTGATCCTGATGGATATCCGCATGCCCGTCGTCGACGGAGTCGAGGCCGCAAGGGAGATTCTTCGGCAGCATCCATCGATTCTGATCATAATGCTCACAACCTTTGATGACGATGAGTACGTTGCCCACGCAATAGACATCGGTGCGGTAGGGTATCTCTTGAAAGATCGACCGCCCGATAGCCTCATCGCCGCAATGTATGCCGTCTTGAAGGGCGGCACGCTGATTACTCCGGCAATAGCCAAACGTGTTATTCGGTCCTACCGAGAACCGCGGGACAAACGGAATGGTGAAGACAGCCAATGGGACTCAATCCTCACAAAGCGAGAGATTCAGCTTCTTGAGCGCCTCTCGAGCGGACTGAGCAACAAAGAAATCTCTGGCGAGATGAACCTGGCTGAACAGACGGTCAAGAACTACATCTCGCTAATCTACTCCAAGATCGGAATCCATAGCAGATATAGCCTGATTCTCAAAGCCAAGACCTACTTCGAAGGGCAGAAAGACATATCCGGAAACGCGGCCGAATAGAGCACATCCAATTGCTCGGCGGACCCCGCCGTTTAGCGTTCCGCCGCCTGCGGGGAATCCCACAGCCGCCCGCGGGCAACCGCCGTATCGGCCATCTGTGCCACGCAGTGGACAATCCTGTCGTTGGCTTGAATGGCTTTCTCGGCGTCACGCGCCCTCAGATGTCTGGCCAGATCAACGTGGTACTGAACCAGTTCGGCGTGCGTTCCGCCCAGTTGCAGCAGCTCGCGCCATTCCTTGCGAAACGCACCCGTGAGGATTTCGATCATCTGAATCAGGGTCGGATTGTGGCACGCGCGGTGCAGCGCTTTATGGAAATCGACGTCCTCAGTCTCGGAGAGGCTCTCGAGCTCGTAGAAGCTACCGCCCGAGTCTTTCAGTTCCTTGACTCGCTCCAGCATTCTCTGCAAGCGGTCGTCTATCCTTTGCTGATCTTCCTCTGTTGCGCGCTTGACTGCCTGCCGGATAATCTCATCTTCCAGCAGCTTACGAACACCCAGTATTTCGAGAAAATGCTCCTTCTTCCTGATGTCGAACGCCCTGGCGAGGATCATGCGTGTATCCACGTGTCTGACAAAGACGCCTCGGCCATTGATCACGCGTACAACGTCAAGCGCTTCGAGTGTCTTCAAGGCCTCACGAATAGACGAGCGACTGACGCCGAACAGATCAACCATCTCCATCTGAGACGGCAGGGCATCACCCTCTTGGAGCCCTCTCTGCTCTATGTAGCCTCTGATACGGGCAATGATTTCTGCCTGAAGCGGTTTTCGATCAATTCTCACTCGTTCTCCGGGTGACGCGGACTGTCACCTATCCTACAGCACCACCATCGGGTCAATCAATATTGCCCGCACGTCGCCACAACGCGTCCCGTACGATGTGGTGCAAGAACCCGCCGCCCGAGATGCCCAATCGGCTATTTCCGGCTGCTTACACCAAGGGGCCATCCAGGATCTGCTGATGCTTTCCAAGCACCGCATCAGCCTCGGCCTGCTCGTCGACGGTCAAGGTCCTGTGCGGTGACGAGATCCGGTCTTCACAGATCCCCATCCTGGCAAGCACATACTTGATCACGGAGTACGCACTGTCGCTGGTTCCGTAAACAGCCGTGAGAAACGCCACCAGCTGCGCCTGCTTCTGCATCACGTCAAGGACACGGCCGGCAACCGCGTCTTCGTACATGCTTGTACACCACCGCGCACAGATATTGCCCGGTCCGCCCATGGTGAAATGACGGAAACCCATCAGAAGCGCGTAGTCGTAAAGATATTCGTCACCACTGATCACCGCAAAATGGTCCGGATTGTGCAGTTGTTCGTAGTAACTGCGCAGGTTTCCCGCGGGAACGGTTGCCTTCACCCCTATGATGTTTTCAATCTCCGATAGCTTCTTCAGGCAGTCGATTCCGATGAAGACGCCAAGCTCGCTGTTCTCGTAAATGACGATCGGCAGCTTCGTCAGCCTGGATAGTCCCTCGAAGAACGTGTACACCAGTTGCTGCGACAACTCGTAGCTGTACGGCATAGTCGCCAGCACACAGTCAGCTCCCGCCGCTTCGGCCACCCGCAGGAGCTCTTCCACACGCGGCAGACTCTGTTCGGATACGCCGACCATTAACGGCACTCTGCCGCGTGCCAGACGGCATACGCTCTTCATCGTGTCCCGTCGAACGCGATCAGTCAGTAACGGTCCCTCACCGCACCAGCCGAGGGGAAAGATGCAGGACACTCCGTTGGTGATGACGCTCTCTACCAGTCTCTCCGCTCCCGCTTCGTCGAGGCTGCCCTGCGCGGTCAGGGGCGTAGACAGGGCAACTATTATCCCCTTCATTCTGTTAATCAATTCTGCGTGCATGTCGACTTCCTCCGTTTGGTGTTCTCGGGTACGCCGCGGTCGGCACTATCCGCTGAGCAGATTGGGTAGAAACAACACGATACCCGGAAAGTACGTGATGATCATAAGCGTAATAAAATTCACCACCAGGAACGGGATCATTGCCACCGCGATGCGTTCAATCCGCAGGCCGCTGATGCCTGACGCGATATAGAGACACGTACCTACCGGCGGAGTTGTGTGTCCCAGTATCAGGTTGAAGCACATGAAAATCCCGACATGGATCGGATCCATACCGAGATCGACAAGAATTGGAACCATGACGGGTCCCAGGATGATGGCAGCCGGTGTGGCATCCATGAACGTCCCGATAACGAGCAGCGCCAGGTTCAACAGAAGCAGAATAACGTAGATGTTGGAAGATAGCCCCAACAGCAGCGAGCCCAGCTGGTGAGGTATTCGCTCTACCGTGAGGATCCAGGCAAATATTGATGCCGTCCCCAGAATAAGCATCACTGAACCGGTGAGCTTTGCAGCGCGGAATAGGACACCGGGGATGTCCGACAAACGCATCTCCCTGGTCACAAGCGCCAGAAAAGCTGCGTATACCACCGCTATTCCGGCTGACTCCGTTGCAGTGAATACTCCCAGACCGATACCCCCAAGGATGATAATCGGAAGCAGCATGGTCGGGGCACCCTGTCGCAGATAAAGAACCGCCTGGCCGGTCGATATTCTCTCACCGGGCGGGAACGGAGGGCCCAGGGCTCGCCATCGGCCGTACATGAACACCAGTGCCATCTGCATCACGCCGATCAGTATCCCCGGCACAATGCCGGCGAGGAACAACCTGCCGATCGACAGTCTCGTTGCCATGGCAAATATGATGATCAGCAGGCTGGGCGGGATGATAGCGCCGATGGTCGCCGATGCAACCGTCAGGGCGGTACTGAATCCGGCTTCATAACCGCTCTTCTTCATTGCCGGAATCAGAACCGAACCGATGGCCGCCACGTCGGCAGTCGCTAAACCCTGCACTCCGCCAAAGAGCATGCTCACAACTACGTTCACATACGCCAGACCACCCCGCAGCCATCCGACCATCACTCTGGCAAGGTTGATCAACCGCTGCGTAATGCCGCCGGTGTTCATTATCTCTCCAGCCAGAATAAAGAGGGGCACCGCTACGAACGAGAAGCTGTCGAATGGGGTCACCAGCCGTTGCGGCAGTACCGAAAGAACGTGCGGCATCGAGAGCAGATAGACTGTCGAAGATATTCCGAGCGTGAATATGATCGGGACGCCCAGGACAAGAAGCGCAGCGAAGACCGCAAACATTGCTCCGATCATTGTGAGTCGGACTCCTCATCGTGAGCGCGTATGGTCGACAACTCCTCGATCATATGGAGAACGCAATAGAAGCACATAATCGAAAACGCAACAGTCAGCGAGACGTGTTTCCAGAAACTGGAAATGCGCAGAACCGGCATTGGTGTTCGCGCAACCATGGGCAGAATAGCCCGGTTCAGGTGGATGACAAACACCAGAAAGCCGAGCATGATCGAATCGACAACCAGCGCCACGGCCTTCCGCAGCCGCCGAGGGAGGCGGTCGGTCACAACGCAGACTGCGATAATCTCATTGTCACGGTAGGCTATGCTGCACCCCAGAAAGACAATCCAGACCATAAGAAGAGTCGACAACTCGATAGCCCACACCAGCGAATCCCGCAGCACGTATCGGAAATAGACCTGCAGCGCAACCAGCACGACCAGCAGCCCAAGCGCCAGCACTATGGCAAGCTTCGATACTCGGTACGTGATTGCGGCAATTGCACGCAGGACGCCCAGCAATCGAGCCGTCATTGTCTCCCCTTTGTCCATCTTTGCGGTCCACGTACGGATTGTTTCGACATCGCGAGATTACCGGCGCCGACGCCCTGCAACACAAATGCCTGGCGGTTGTGGCGGCTGGCCGCGGCGCCTGCCCATCAAGGCACAGGCAACCGCGGGACAACCGTCCTCGGTCATCGTACTCTGTCTACCGCCTCAACGAAACGTCTCTGCCCCGGATTCTCTCTCAGAAAGCGATCGTACAACGGTGCAACCGCCTTGACGAAGGGTTCGAGCGTGATCTCTTCCATCGAGACGTACTCGCGGAACATCTGGCCTTTCCAGGCCGGATCGCCGGCAACGTTGTACTCCCAGGAATAGGCCTGCACGATGGGCACCGCCTCTTCGATAACTTCCCTGACGATAATCTGAATATCGGGCGGCAAAGCGTCAAATGCAGCCTTGCTCACAACCATCGACACCCCGGAGACAAATACCGGCAGTTCGGTGTAGTACGGCCCCACTTCGTAAATGGAAAGATAGACAAACGAGGTCCTGTCATTGACGTAGCCATCCACGATGCCGGTTCTCATCCCGGTGTAAACCTCGCCGTACGGCAGCACAACCGGGTTAGCTCCGAGTGCGCGCATAGTGTCGATGTGCATCGTGTTCTCGATAACCCGCATATTGAAGCCCCGAAAGTCTTCCAGCGTCGGCAATACGCGGTTGCGCGCAACGGGGAACAGGTATCCCATCACACCGGGCCGGAAAATGTATACACCGTAGTCCTCACCCGCGCGAAGCAGATCACGCCCTTCGGCGGTTTCCATAAAGCGGGCCATGTGGTCCTTGTCTTCAATGATGAAAGGCAGCGACAGAAAGCTGACCTCGGGAACGTAGGACTGGAGAATAGAAAACGCCTGTGAGTGCATTTCGACCGCACCAGTCTGCAAGCCCAGAACGATCTCCGGTCCGGTACCTATCTCCGTCTCGGAGAACATCTCGATTGTGAGCCGACCGTTTGTACGCGCCTCTATCTCGTCTTTGAGATGTTGAGCATACAGGTCGTAGTACGGTTCACCGGGAACCGAAGCAATCGGGAACTTCCACACGATGGGTCTCGCTTCGGCAGCCTGCTCTGCACGGCCGGTGGCAAACGCCGGCTGGACCGGAATGAACAGCAATCCGATTACTGAGACCGTCAATAGAGCCAACGTCAGTTGCTTCGACTTCATCACCAAACCTCCCTGATAAGAGCTATATGCTGTCAGCTATCATATAGCTGTGGAGGAATAGCTGTCAAGAAGAAACGTCAAACCAGGTGCCGAAGGACATAGCGATTCTCATTTTGGCCGTACGGCGCCGCACGCGCCGACGTTGTCCTTACCCCCAGGCGAGCGGCAGCCGTCGCCATATGGTGCACGGGGGTGCTCTCGAGGCAGGCGCGCAGGAGCTCCATGCCAACCGACCCCGTACGGCCAAAATGAGAATTGCTGGCCGAAGGATGCCCCATCTCCACGGCTATATCTGCGCAGCCGGTCCTATCAGCTTCGTATCGCGGTGTTGCTCGCTTGCACTCCGAGACAGGTCTTCCACTGTGATTCATTCAGCGGCGTCCACATGCAGTCCGGCCGCGCCCAGCACGGTATGCTCGATGCATAGCCGCTCCGCCTCCTGCCGCCACCGGAACTGAACCAGGTCGGCCGGAGCGCCGGTCTGCGGCGTCAGGGTGCCGGGCCCCGGAACCCCGAGCAGGCGGGCGGGGTTATCGGTGACAAGAGCTATAACCTGCGACAACTCGTGCCCGCTGTGTCGGGCAAACTGGGCCACGCATCTGTCCAGCAGGTGTCCGGCGCCGGCCAGGTACTCGGTGCCCGCAAGACCAAGATGGCCGTCCGGATACACCTCGACTTCAATTTGGCCCCAGCGGTAGCGCCCGGGCGGGTATCCGCCGCATACGGCTACATCGCTGACCAGAACCAGCCGCGAGAGCCCTTTGGCGCGACTGAACACGCGCAGGACCGCCGGAGGCAAGTGAAACCCGTCGGCAATGATGCCGGCCCACAGTTCGTCGGCCGCCAGTTGCTCCCACACAAAGTTCGAAAGCCTCGGCAGCATTGCGGGTGACCCGTTGCCCAGATGCGTCGAAAGGCGCGCGCCTGCCGCAATCGCCTCGCGGACACACGAAGGCTCGGCTGCCGTATGCCCTACCGCTACAATGATCCCCTCGCCGGAGAGCCTCTCAATGAACTCGAGGGCGCCTTTTCTCTCCGGGGCCAGCGTCACCATCCGCACCAGACCACCGGACGCCTCTTTCCACTGCGTAAACTCGTCATAGCTGGGATCGCGCACGTACTGTGGATCATGCGCACCGCGATGACCGTCAAGGCCCGAGATATACGGTCCCTCGAGGTGGATCATCGGTATAGCTGCCTCGAGCGCCGCCGACCGCCCGCGGGCGTCACGGATGACGCGCACGTTCCTGGTAATGCGGTCATTGCTGCTGGTGACAATCGTGGGAACATGATGAGTTGTGCCCGCGGCGGCCAGCAGCCGCATGACGGCCGTCATCTGTCGATCATCGAGGTCCGGACCGCTGTAATCGTACCCCTGGTAGCCGTTGACCTGCAGATCCCAGAATCCGGGGGCGATCCACGCGCCCGCCGTGTCATCGTGTTCCTCTACATGGTGTATCGAGGCGATCACACCGTCCTGCACGCTAATGCGCACCGGCTGCCCCGAAAACACCCATCTGCCCGTAAACTCCATCATCTCCTCTGCTTCAGCCGCAGACGGTGATCATACAGCATACAGCCCCAACCGCCAACGATCGTACGCGCTGATCAGGAATTCGCGTGGCTTCGCTGCTGCAGACAGACAGCCCAGGGCGCACGATTGCGTGCTATTTGCCCTCATACACAAAGATGCTCTCGATTTCAACTGTGATGTCGCCGGGCAGTTCGTTGACACCAATCGCCGACCGCGCGTGCCATCCCGAATCGCCGAAGAGGTCAACCAGCAGTTCGGACGCCCCGTTGACGACCTGCGGTTGCTGATTGAACCCGGCTGCGCTGGCTACAAAGCCCAGCAGTTTGGCCACCCCTGTCAGGCGATTCAGATCGCCGAGATGCTCGTGCAGCCACGCCAGCGTATTGAGCATGCAGATCCTCGCCGCTTCGCGGCCCTCCTCGATTGTGCGGTCGGCACCCACTTTCCCGGTGAACGCCGGCGCACCGTCGACCACCGGGCCTTGCCCGGAGACAAACAGCATCTGCCCCACTTGACGCACCGGGACGTACACGCCGCCGCGCGCCGGTGGCGCGGGCAGACTCAGCCCCATCTGATCCAGCCTGCCGTAGACATCCATCCTGTACTCCCTTCAGTTCTGATTTCCGTATCGCAACACGCGCGGCACCATCACCTGCGCGTGAAACAGGCCGATGCCGTCGCGTTATCGCTGTCTTTTCATTATGAACTATCGGCGTCCATACCGCAAATTGCGGCCGGGTAATGGACGGGCGGCCACTGGTGTGCGAGGATAAAGGGCGCCCGGCGGTTGCAGCGAAGGAGAGATTATGAGCAGCCTGTTTGAAGAGCTGGACTACCGCGACACAGCGCTTGGCCGGCTGATACTGCGGCGGCGAACAATGGCTACCCTGGCTGACACAGTTGTCTACGAGGTTATTCTTGACGATGATTTCCTGATGACCAGCCTCTTTCACACCGCGGAAGAAGCGCTTGCCGATCTCGGAATCGCCGCGGCCACGCGCCGGAGCCTTGATGTGGTTGTCGGCGGACTGGGACTGGGCTACACCGCCGCAGCCGCTTTGAGACACCCTGAGGTCCGCTCGCTCCACGTGATCGATTATCTGCAGCCCGTCATCGACTGGCACCGCACGGGACTGGTGCCGCTGGGATCCGAACTGTGCTGCGATTCGCGCTGTCGCCTGATACTCGCAGACTTCTTCGCACTGGCCGCGCCAACCGGGAGCGGATTCGATCCGGACCGGCCGGGACGGCGCTTTGATGCAGTGCTGCTTGATATCGATCACTCCCCGGACCAGTGGCTCGATCCAGCCCACGCGGCGTTCTATTCGGCGTCCGGACTCCGGGCGCTCCGCAGTCGGTTACTGCCCGGAGGGGTCTTCGCGATGTGGTCGGACGGCGCGCCGCAGGCGGACTTCACGCAGTTGCTGCAGCAGGTCTTCTCCAGCGTCCGCGCCGAGACCGTTCGGTTTCCAAATCCTGTTCAAGGCGGTGAGTCGTCGAGCACCGTGTACGTTGCGGTCAGTTGAGACACACCGCTGAGATGGCGCGTCGGCGCCGGCGCTCAGCTCGCGATGACGTATGCAAGCGCCCCAGCCACAACCCGTCAGCGCGAAGCTGCGGCGCCCTGCTACAGCACGGCGAGAACCTGCATCGCCTTGGAGCGCACCAGCCGGTTGTAAGGTTTGCCGGTAGCCACGGTCACCACCATGCTCACAGCGCTTGAGTCGACTACGTTGGCCGGGTTGGAGCTGATCCTCTCGATGGCCACCAGCGCAGCGTAGATCGCTCCAGGGTCTGCGTCACCTACGTGTTCACGCCGCATCATGCGGGCGATGGTGCGGGTAACGCTACCGTCGGGATCCTGACCGATCGCGCCCAGCGAATAGAGGGCCTGTGCTCGTACGGCGGGATCGGGATCGATAGCTACGGTATACACCAGCTGCTTCCGCGCGTCCTCTGTTCCAACCAGGCCCATGACCTGTGCCGCGCGGTAGCGCACCGTCGGGTGGTAGTTGAACGGCATGGTCGAACTCGAATACGCCACGTGATGAACGCCTTCCTCCAGCACCACGGCCAGCGCCCGAAACAACTCCTCGTCATCGGGCGCGAGCAGCCCGGTCTGCAGCTGGTCTTCTATGGCTGCCAGCGCCAGTATCTGGTGCTCAGAGTCGCTGGAGCGCAACTGGGCGCTCAACGCCCGCACCGAGATTGCTCCTTCCAGGTAGAGCTCGTCGATAGTCCGTAGCCTGGGCTGATCGCGGCCCCCCACGGAACCCGACGCGGCCGACTGCGCCGCCGCGCTCCCCGGAGAGATGACCAGTAACGCAGCCAGAAGCAGTAACACCACGGCTGTCGGCACACTATATCGGCTCAGTTGAATATGCATTACGCGGTCCTCCATTATCAGCCTCATTAGCAAGAATCACACCAAGACGGCTGATTGATGGCTGGTTATTGCGTAGGCTCGTAATTGTTTTGGTATAAAAGAGTAACCGAAGACCGACCGAAGCGTGAAGCCCAAACAGCTGAGGACGCTCAGTTATGCTATGCAAATTGCATCGTGACGCTATGCAGATTGCACAGATTATGCATTATTCATAGGGGTTTGACCGGACGCCACGCTGTGCCCGTTGCGGGCCGCGGGCATCCAGCCGGCGCGCATCCTGCCCGGTCTGCAGGTCAAGATCGTACCCGCCGTTTGTGCCTTTCTTCCTTTGCCGTTCCGTTGCCCGTGCTGCAACCGGTTCAAGCCGCCGGATGCGCGGCTACGTCGAGCACCGCATCCTGGAACGCGCTGCAGGCGGCCTCGCAGGCACTCTGCGTGCCCACCAGCAGCGCACCGGCAAAGTTGGTCTCGGATGGCGGTTCCCACCACACCTTCAGCTCGACATCAGCCGCCTTCAGGGCGGCATCAACCGCGTAGCACGCCTCGATCGGCGGAGCAATAAGGTAGGCCATCGGCGTACCCTCGGCAACTCCGGCCTGCTGAGAGAGGTAGCTGCCCGAGCGCGATATGGTGTGCGGAAAGAAAACAATCGAGTCATCCTCGCGCGCCGAGTAGAACCACGCCTTCTGTTCCGCGTAGCTGATGCAGGCGTCGAGCCCCGAACGCACAACCGACGGATCAACGGCTGCCAGTATGCCGATGATCTCTCCTGAAAGTGCGCCGGAGGCGTGTGCAGAACCGGCGTAGAAACTCCGCGCGTATACCACCTCAACCTCGGCCATCTTGGTGGCTTCGTCCAGTGAGGCGTAGAGCGCATCGTCAATAGTGCAGGTGATCATGCCGATGCTGCGTTGATCCTCGCGCAGGCCGAGCCTGTTCGCGTAGGCCGGGTGCACGTCCGCTATTGTCCGCACCGCCAGTATCCGGGGTTTGATCGGGTCAAGAATGCCCATCGTTCATGCCTCCTTTGCCGTCTTCGCGCGCCATCTTCATACGCAGCTCCATTCCGCTGGCGCGATGCTTGAGATACTTGCGCGCCTGCTCAACGATATAGGCCCCGGCTTCAAGCGGATTGGTGCCGCCGTTGTCGGTGATCATGCAGAACGCGTCGCGGTCACCGTCGGTCTTGCCCCTGGCGGGCTGATAGCCCATGTAGGCGCTCAACGCATCGGCTACGCCAAGACCCGGGCGCTCACCGATCAGCAGGATGACCACTTCGGCACCAATGATGTCGTTTATCTCGTTGATGATCCCTACCCGGCAGAAGCGCACGAAGAACGGTGTGCCGACGGCTATGCCGGCCGAGGCGAGCCCCTGCATGATAACCGGCAGGATCGACTCCAGATTGTTGTTGATTGCCGCCGCGCTGAGCCCATCGCCGACCACGATCTGAACCTGCGGCTTTGCGGTGCACTGCCGTTCGATCAGCGAGCGTGCCTCGGGCGAAAGCCGGCGTCCAAGATCCGGGCGCAGGAGGTAGGTGCCGCGATCCTCAACCTGGGACTGTACCGTAAAGAGTTTGCAGCGGTCGAGCACCTCCTGGTCAACTTCGCTGTAGATCGCGTCCTGGGTGACGCCGTGATCCGCCTGAAAGCGCAGCAGTGCAGCGGTTCTCGGACGCGGCCCGGCTCGCCCGACTCCGATGCGCGCCGTGGTGGCCGCCATCAGGTTGCGCAGGCCATCCGGATCGTACGGATTGTCTACTCCGGGTCTCGTCCGCGCCTCGCTGGTTGCGGGATCCTCCAGATCGATAATCAGCTCGTCCCCGCCGCCGGACGGCTGAACCCCGCCCGAAGGCTGCCCGCGCCGCGGTGACGGCTGAACCCCGCCCGAGGGCTGCCCGCGCCGCGGTGACGGCTGTGACAGGGGCGGCGGTTGCGGCTCGCCCGACTGCGGTTGCGGTTGCGCCGGCACGTCCTGCGGCGTTTGCTGCGCTATCCGGCTCTTCTCCTGCGGTTGCCGTTCGCCGCGCTGAGCGCGGTCCCGCTGCTGTTTGCGAATTTCGTCCAGGACCGCGTTGATGATGTCCTGTATCTCGTTGTCCATCACCGCACAGCTTCTCCTTAACGCTGCAGAAAAAACGATGCATCTCCGGCCGCGGCCGTAAGCACACCGTCCTCCATCAACCCGATCTTTTCCAGCCACGCCTCGAACTCCGGCAGAGGCCGTAACCTCAGCAACTGCCGCAGGCTTGCCGCGTCGTTGAAGCTGGTGCACTGGTAGCTGAGCATCGGGTCATCTCCCAGTGGAACTCCCATGAAGTAGTTGCAGCCGGCGGCCGCCAGCAACACTGCCAGGTTCTCGATATCGTTCTGAGTAGCCCTGGCGTGATTGGTGTAGCAGGCATCACAACCCATCGGCACCCCGGTCAGCTTGCCCATGAAGTGATCCTCGAGTCCCGCGCGGGTGATCTGCACGGCATCCATCAGGTACTCGGGACCGATGAACCCCACAACAGTGTTGACCTGGTAGGGGTTGTAGCGCTTGCCGAAGCCGTAAGCGCGCGCTTCGAGCACCAGCTGATCGGCGCCGTGGTGCGCATCGGCCGACAACGCCGACCCCTGGCCGGTCTCGAAGTACATGTAGTTGGGGCCCGGTGTGACACAGTATTTCTGCGCCGCCTCGTACGCTTCATCGATCATCTGCTTGTCGATACCAAACGATCTGTTGGCCGCCTCGCTGCCGGCAATACTCTGAAACACCAGACCGCAGGGGGCCCCTCTGCTGATTGCGTCCACCTGGGTCGTGACGTGCGCAAGCACACAGTTCTGCGTCGGGATTTCCCAGCGTTGAATCACGTCGCAGGTCATCTCCAGCAGCTGGGTTACGCTGCTGAGCGAATCATCGACCGGGTTAATGCCGATCACGCTGTCGCCTGAGCCAAAGCTCAGCCCTTCGAACACTTCGGCGCGGATGCCCTCCACCGAATCGGTGGGATGATTGGGTTGATTGCGCGAGGCCAGCGTTCCCTCGAGGCCGATTGTGTTGGCGCAATGCGCCACAATGCGGATCTTGCGCGCCGCAATCATCAGATCAAGGTTTGACATCAGCTTGGTAACCGAGGCAATCATCTCGGCCGTCAGACCCCGGCTAACGTGCTTGATCATATCCCCGGTGGTAGTGTCCGCCAGCAGCCATTCGCGCAGGCCACCGACGGTCCACTGCTTGACGCTGTTGTAGATTGCCTGGTTGACGCCGTCCTGGATGATGCGCGTGACTTCGTCTTGCTCATACGGCACAACCGGGTTCTCGTAGAGTGCCGACAGCGGAACCTCGGCCAGCACGTGCTTGGCGGCCATGCGCTCGGAGGCGTTCTCTGCGGCAATACCAGCCTGGATGTCGCCGGATTTCTCTTCGTTGGCCCTGGCCAGCAGTTGCTTGAGATCGGCGAACTCGAAGGTCTCGTTAAACAACCTGGTGCGTAGGACCATGGCAACGCTCCTGTCTACTCGTAGAATATCAGGGTCTTGATGGAAAGTGGAACCACGCGGTCTTTGAGTATCGGGGCTCCCAGATCGATGAAATCACCCTCGCCCAGCCCCACCTGGTCAATGCTTATCAGCGGCAGGTCCGGCCGCCTGCCGCTGAGAGTCTGTCCGATAACCTGGGCGTAGTCGTGCTCGAGTATCAGCACCAGCGGCTTGCCGTCCAGGACCTGCGGCGTGGCAAACCGATCCAGCGCCTCGACCACGCTCTGCAGCGAAGGGTACGTCAGCCGCCGGGGCAGTTCGACCACCAGGGCAAACCCGTGCCGGCCCTCGCTGATATCCCAGCGGGCCGCCGCTTCGCGAAACCGTTGTGCGAGGTAATCCGGCTGGTCCAGCCGCAGCAGGTCAACCTGGGGATCGATCACCGCCAGGTTGCGCAACGGCAGAATCGAGCGATCAGCCCAGATGGTACTGCCGCTGAGTGTCACCGTCTGCGAAGCGGCACCCAGCACCGTCGCGCGTACGGTTTCCGCCGGCCTGGCGACGTTAAACGACTGAAAGCCGCGATGGGTTCTCAACTGCTGCGCGAACAGAGGTCCGATATCGCCGTGCACCGCGACATCCGCCACCGAGTTGATCGCAATCGGTTCGTAGTAGTAGGTTGCCACGCCGCCGCACAGAAAGATCACCCGCGACTGGTCGGCCTCGGCCAGCGGCGGCGTCAACTGCAATTGTGCTCCCAGCCTGCCGGCACGGCCGGCTACCAGGTCGGCGGTGAGATCAGCCATGCAGTTGCAGAAACGCCGCAGCACTTCCAGGTTGGCCGGTGCACCCTCGCGGATCGGCAACCCCAGGGCCTCGATGATGCGCCTGCCGGCCGGTGCAATCCCGACCACCCGCCCTGATGTCGCTTCGACCTGTATCTGCCGACCGCCGACGGCCAGCCCTGACGAGCTGATGTGCTTGCCGGCACGGAATACGGCGGCGTTTGCGGTACCGCCGCCGATGTCAACGCTGGTGACCTGCGTGTAGTGGTCGGCGGAGTAGGCAGCCGCGCCCGAGCCTCGGCCGGCAATCTGCGCCTCGACGTTGGGGCCAGCCACCGTAACCACAAAATCACCGGCCAACTCGCTTAGTGCATCGAGCATGGATGCGGCATTGCGGGCGTGCGCGATCTCCCCGGTAATGATGACCGCACCGGTTTCGATCTGGTCGGGAGCAAATCCGGCCCGCTGGTAGTGCCGCCCCACAATTGCCACCAGTGCCTCGGCGTCAATCCGGTCGGCAGCCAGCAACGGCGTCATGGTGATGTCACCCTGATAGAGCAACGTGCGGCCGGTTACGCGGACGCGCGGTATCCCGCCGGTCCGTGCCGTATCGCGCAGCTCCAGCTGCGAGAAGACAACCTGCGTGGTAGTAGTGCCGACATCAATGCCGACGCTGTACATCGCGTGGGCCGGCCCGGGCATTGTCGCGCTCCTCCATGGCGGCGGTGGTGTTCAGGATACGCCGTGACCCGAGATAACGCAAGCAACGAAGACTGCCACCAGGAACTGTGCTATGCTCCAGACGTGGCGTCAGCATGATCACCAGAATTCCGATTCGCGTCGAGTGCTACAGCGGCGGCCGTGCTGATGAGCAACCGCGTCTTCTGTGCTTCGGGGACGAACGGCTGGAAGTAGAAGAGGTAATCGACCGCTGGTATCAGGGGCAGCCTGACCCTACCGCAGGGCATGCCGAATACTTCAAACTGCGCGTCGCGCGCGATCGGGTCTTGATAGTGATGCACGACCTGAGCTGCAACGCCTGGTTCCTGGTCGCGCAGTTTGACAGCTGAGGATGTAGCAGTGTGGTATAGTCCTCTGTATGGGTCACACTGATTCTATCGACAACCGAAGCGCCCTCGGCCCCGGCGCACCAGACCAGTTTCGCATGGCCGGTATATTTCGCGAGCCTATTCTGTTTGCCTCTCTTCTTGGGCTTGCAAGCTTTGCTGTCTCTGCCAATGCGCTCCCGTCGATCCTTACCACCGCTGCGCGTGACTTGAGCTTCCCGGTTACGCTGCTCGGCACCGCCGTCACGGCCCAATTCATGGCGTATTCGGCCTTCGCATTGCTGGGCGGCTGGCTGGTCGACAGGTTTCGGATTCCGGAAGTGTCGCTGGTGCTCGTCGGGCTCTCGCTGATCAGCCTTGCGCTGTTTCTGGTACCGAGATCAGGACCGATCATGACCTTCTACGTATGGGCTTCGGTGCTCGGGGGAGGAGGCGGTCTGATTGAAAGTCTCTCGTCGGTGATAATATCCGACTTTGATACACCAGGCTCCAGCAGGTTATTGAATCTATCTCAGTTCTTCTACTGCCTCGGAGCCGTGCTGGCGCCGCAGATAGCTGCCTATGTCTTACGGCTTGGGTTCAGATGGTACAGCGCTTTCTCCGCCTTCGGTATATCCACTGCTGCAATTGCTGCCTGCTACGCGTGCGCCTGGTGGATGCAATCCAGGAAGCACCGAACCACCGGCACACCCGCACCCCAAGCGCCGGACCGGGAACGCAAGACGTTCGTGTTCTCCCGGACACAGGTTGCCGTTATAGCGTTGGTGATGTTCCTGTACGTGCTTGCCGAGGCGAGTATAGTCACATGGACCGTCGCTCTCTTCGAAATCCAGCGCGGACTGAGTGCCAGTGAGGCAGCACACTACCTGTCACTGTTCTGGACGGGTATGCTTGTGACACGTGCATCAGCGGCATTTCTTCCGCTCAGACTGTCCTATCGAACCAATATCATATCCGGTTTGTCGCTTTTCCTCGCCGGAATTGTCTTTCTGATGATCAGTCCGAACCCGCTGCTGGCCGGGGCGTCGATTCTGCTGGTGGGGGCAGGAGCAGGGCCGGTGTGGGCGACAGTGGTTAACATGACACGCCAGGCAACCTGCGAGACTCGATCGGTGGCAACAATAATCGCCGCCGGATCGCTCGGCGTAGTAGTGGCCCCGAGCCTGACCGGGCTGCTGATAGAGATGTGGGGCTTCTCCGCAATGCTGCTGTTTGTGTGTGCAGTGATCACGTTAGATCTCGTAACGGCAACAGGCGTGCTGTCGAAAACCGCCGCAGCCCGCAATCAACCGCCACTCACCGAACAGGACGCCTGAAGCGGTCAGACTGCAGCAACCGGCCGGACTCATGCAGCCGGCGCGACGTTCCCACCGCATTCCGGCGCGGTACTTGACGACACGAACTCACGCCGTCGTTATTACGAACCGTCGATGATCCGCTCCAGGCGGCTCGGAGAAACGCGATAGCGGCTCTTGCCCGGCAGGCGTACCAGGGTGCCGTCATCAACCATCTTCGCGAGGCAGCGTGACAGCGCCGGCCGTGTCACGCCGAACAGTTCCGCGAGCGTTTCGAGCGTGTAGGTGAGCCGAATCTCGCTCCTCCCCTGCTGCTTACTCAGCTTGAGAAAATGGCCCGCCACCTTTTCGCGCATCGACGCGAAATGAATCAACCGAATCTTCTCAGCGAGGAAGAGGATCTTCTCACCACCCTCGCGCAGTATGTTCTCGAGCACCGCCGGGTGCTTGCTGAGCAGCCGGAGAGCGTCACTTCGCGGCAGCGAGGCAAACGCACAGTCCTGAACGGCGCGGAGCTGCACGGGAAACCGAGCGTTCGCAGCGAATAGAACCGGACCCGCGAGCAGCGCACCCGTTTCGAGAGTCTCGATTATGAGTACGCCCTGCGGCTCGATAACCTCCGCGCGCACCGAACCCGTGGTGATGAGTGAGAGGCGCTCGATCGGGTCGCCCATCAACGCGACCAACTCGCCGCCCCGATGAGCCTTGACGGCCCACGGATACCCGGATTCGATCCGCTTCCGCTCTTCGGCGTCGACCCCGTGGAACAACTGAGCCCGTCTCCAGAAATCGTCTCCAAATACTTGCATCGCGCCCGCTACTGTACCATAGGTTACGGAAATACTGCGACGGTCCGGTTATCATGCCATTATGGTACGCGAAATAATCGAAATCGATGAAGAGTTCTGTGTCGGATGCGGAAACTGCGTTCCCAATTGTCACCAGGGCGCTCTTCAGATCATCGACGGCAAAGCGCGGTTGATCTCGGATCTGATGTGCGAGGGAATTGGCGTTTGCGTCGGCCACTGCCCGACCGGAGCAATGACCATCGAGAAGCGCGAGGCGCAGCCGTACGACGAAGAGAAGGTGATGCAGAAAATCGCTGCCGGCGGCGCCAACGTGATTCGTGCCCATCTGGAACACCTCACGCAACACGGGCAGAACGAGTACCTCTCGCAAGCGATCCGGTACTTGAACGAGCGCAGTATTCCGAACCCTTTGGAGCACCCACCGGTCCACGCCGTGCGGGAGCTTTCGTCGGGAACCGCGGGCGGCGACGCCGGTAAGCAGGGGTGTCCCGGCGCTGCAGCTCGCACCGTTGGGCCCGTGGTCGCGAGCAATTCGTCGCCGGACGGTCG
This sequence comes from Spirochaetaceae bacterium, assembly GCA_007693945.1. Lineage (GTDB taxonomy): Bacteria > Spirochaetota > Spirochaetia > DSM-27196 > PWMO01 > PWMO01. The sequence goes on along the minus strand of RECP01000111.1, from coordinate 670 downwards.
TTCCGCAGAGTGCTGCGCGGATTACGCGACAGAGTCCGCATCCTGCGCGAGTCGGCTAAGACAGTGGCCCGTACAGCTGCACCTCTTAAACCCGTCCGCCGCGTACCTTCAGGGCGCCGACGTACTGCTTGCCGCGGATTGTACCGCGTACGCGTGCGGAAACTTCCACAAGCGTTTTCTGCGCGGCAAGGCCCTCGCGATCGCGTGTCCGAAACTCGACGACGGCCAGCAACAGTACCTCGAGAAACTCGTGCTGATGATCGACCAGGCACGCATCAACACGCTCTCGGTTCTGATCATGGAGGTACCGTGTTGCCGTGGTTTATTGGCTATGGCGAAGGCCGCCGCCGAGCGTGCCGTACGCCGCATCCCCGTCAAAGCGATCGTGTTGTCTGTTGAAGGCGAAGTACTCATGGAAGAATGGGTGTAGGTTCCGAAAAATCTGTCCGGTAATTTCCGGATAGTCTGTCCGGTTCAACTGGTAGCATTGAGGCGGTTTCGTGGTCAAGCGCAAGGTGGCGCGATCGCATTGAAGGTCCATCCAGCAGGGTAACCCGCCCGCGCTCGAGCACGCGATCAACGATCGCCGCGGCGAGGTCTCTGTCGTGCAGCACGGATCCCCACTCGGTGAGTTTCTTGTTTGTGGTAAAGATCATCGAGCGCCCGTTGA
>RECP01000017.1 GCA_007693945.1 Spirochaetaceae bacterium | reverse complement strand
GGCAGAAAAGCGGGATAAAGGCCAAGGGGGTACCTCCTGTGTGATTCAGGTGTGGCTCTACCCCTTCTATAACGCGCCCAAAACTCCCGGTGCTTCACGGTTCACCAAAAAAGAACAGCTTTTGGAACACTCTTTAAGGGTTACTGTTCGCTCTTTTCAGCAAGGTCGAAGCCTCCGCACGCGGCAGCCGACACGTTATGTTCGCCGCCGCACAGACGCCGGCAGCTCGGCCACGCTAACCTATACTCACTACCCTTTGGATCGTTGGTTCGGAAAGCGTATACCCGGACGGTGAGTCCTGCTTTTGAGGAGGTGTAAGATGAGCAGTCACCAGAAATTTCTCCTGGTCTATCCCCGCATTCCGGAAACCTACTGGAGCTACAGCCACGCGCTGCGCTTCACCGGCAAACGTGCGCTGATGCCGCCACTGGGCCTGGCCACAGTGGCGGCAATGATTCCTGCGAGTTATGAGTGCCGCATTCTCGATATGAATATCGAGCCGCTTCATGACAGCGACATCAGCGAAGCGGACCTTGTTCTGATATCAGCAATGATTGTACAGAGCAGGTCGATGCAGGGGGTCATCAGCCGCTGTCGCCGACTTGGCACCAGGGTTGCCGCCGGTGGCCCCTATCCAACCTCCGCGAGCGAGCAGATCGAAGGCGTAGACCATTTCATCCTCGGTGAAGCCGAAACTATCTTCCCGCAGTTCCTGAGTGACTACGCGGCGGGGAATCCAAAGCCGCGTTACGAGAGCGCCGCAAGACCGTCGCTGTGCGACTCGCCGATACCACGGTTCGACCTTTTGTCGATGCAGAAATATGAATCAGTGCCGATTCAGTTTTCGCGCGGATGTCCCTACGATTGCGAGTTCTGTGACATTGTTCAGCTGTTCGGGCGCACGGTGCGCAGTAAGCCACCACGGCGATTCATTGCCGAGATGGACGCCGCTCTGGCTACCGGGTTTCGCGGTTCGATGTTTGTGGTGGACGATAACTTCATCGGCAATCATCGGCGTACCAAAGAGCTGCTACGCACGGTGGCGGCCTGGCAGAAGCAACACCGGTTCCCGTTCCAGCTCTGTACCGAGGCCAGTATCGACCTGGCCCATGACCGTGAGCTGCTTGATCTTATGGTGGAAGCGGGATTCCGGATGGTCTTTGTCGGCCTCGAGAGTCCGGTGGAGGACTCGCTTGCCGCGGCGGGCAAGAAACAGAATCTGCGGTGCAGCGCCGTTGAGGCCGTACGCACTATTCAACGGCGCGGCATCGAGGTTGCCGGCGGCTTCATCATTGGGTTTGATAGTGATCCGGCGGACATTTTTGATCGCCAGATACGGTTTGTTCAGCAACTCGCTATTCCGACGGCCATGGTTGGGCTCCTGACGGCCCTGCCTCAGACGGCACTTCATCGGCGTCTCGAGCGCGAAGGGCGGCTGACCGCCGCCGCCTCGGGGAATAACTTCTCCACCACGGCCATGAATTTTCGACCGCTCTTACCACCGCGACTGATCGCGGAGGGATACCGTCGAGTATTGCGGGCACTCTACTCCCCGTCGCGCTACTTCGACCGCTGTCTGCGGTTGCTGCGCCTCTACCCCAGGCGCAACGATGTATCCGTAGGTCCCAAACCCAAAGGGAACATGATCCGCGGCGCGTGGCGAGCGATTCTGGCGGTAACCCGTTCGTTGGTGCGACAGACATTCTCGCGCTACGGACTGTATTACATACGGTACATGGTGCACGCGATACGGCTGCGGCCGGCTCAGATCGTGCGTATATTCACTATGGCAATCCAGGGACATCATCACATGACCGTCACCCGGTCCATGTTTTCCCGTAGCGCGGTTGTCGGCGCCGAAGAGTATAAGCGGGTTGCAGGGCTTGATCCGGGGGCCGTCAGTGGCACGCTGTCACACTGGTAATGTGGGCCACCGAACAGACTTCATCGGAACTTGTATGTAACTTTGTTGATAAAGGGCGCGTCACCTATCGCGCAGCATTCGGGTTACTATCCGGGCGGCGCCTTCGAGGAGGAATTATGAAACCAGTCAAAGTGCGATTCATGGTGATGACGGCCATTCTGTCACTGACGCTTAGCGGCTGCCTGCTGCTTGCCGGTGGAGCGGTCGGTGCCGGTACCTACGCCTGGGTGGCCGGCAATCTGAAGACAACCTATGATGCAGCGCTGCCGCAAACCTGGGAAGCAGCCCGTCAGGCGGTGCAGTATCTGGACATGAAAACCAGTGTCGAAGAGCAGGACGCATTTAGCGGCAACCTTAAAGGCACGATGGCCGACGGCAGAGAGTTCACGATTCGTCTGGCGAAGGTCACCGAACAGACTACGGAGGTAGCAGTCCGGATCGGGCTGGGAGACCGGGACGTGTCCGAAACCATCCACTCAAGGATTGCCGCGAACCTCAGACGGTAATGAGTAATCCGTTGTCGCTGCAGCATTCATCTACTGTAGGATGATCACCGTTCCATTGCGTCCGGCAGAAGACGACGGAATTCTGCCCTCACGACCTCGTAGCACTCGCACACGCGCGCTTCAAGTCCGGGGCGATCCAACACGCTGATCCTTCCGCGACTGTAACGAATCAACCCGGCTCGCTGCAGCTTGCCGGCCGCCTCGGTTACGCCTTCGCGTCGTACCCCAGGCATATTGGCAATCAGAGTGGGTGCAAATCCCACCCGGCAACTGTCTCTCCGGCCGGAAGCACTTGGGGCGGTTCAAGGAGGTAACGAGTTGGACTGAAGCACTTAAAGACGGCCCTCGTCAGGAGGGTCAGCGAGCGGGCAGGCCGTAACGCGAGTGAACGCAGTGAACGCCTGGGCAGGCCTCGAAAAAAGTGATGTGGGAGCCGACCCGACTGTGATACGGGGAAGGCCGCCGCTGTCTGGATGTGAACTCCCATTGGAGGAGTGCCGAGCGAAGAGTCCAGCAGTCCCACCGCAAGGGGTCCCGATCTCACCGCTGCCTCAGCAACCTGTATAGTGGATAGCCACGTGCGCCATAGGCTCCGTCAGTGGTTGTGCGCGAAGCACACGGTGCAGGGTCGAGAAGAACCTCACGCTTCTCCGGCGAATACCTGCACCAAAGTCTCGGGCTTGTACGGCTTGGCTTGTACGGCTTGGGTAGCGAACGCGCAACTTTCCGTGGGCGAAGGCGTGAATCCTTGTTCGAAAGCCGGATGCGGGAGATCCGCGCGTCCGGTTTGATGAGCGGGAGGTGGAAACGGAGCATGGCTTCAGACATTGTGGCAACGCCGGGAAACCAGGCGGCAAACGGAGAACACCAACGTCAGCCTGACCAACCGTTCCCACCGCTCGACTCTACCAAACGATGTTCACACCGTATGGCGAGGTGCTCAACGAGTTCGACGCACTTTGCCGGCAAGGCCGATGTAGCAGGCAAGTTTGGTCGCCCTGGGTAAGTCGCCCGATCCGCCCAATCCGCTGCCACCGCGAGAAAAAAGAGTTTCTTCTTACCTGGATTGACCAAGTAACTGGGCGCAACGGCAGCCGGCGCCCAGTCTGAGTCGGTCAGGAGGCCCGTCCCTTTTTACCGACAAACAGCATCCCGCCACCAACGACGATTGCTCCAATCCCCGCCCATATCGGAACATTCACCGTGTTCTTTTCCGCTATAGCAAGCTCGATCGGACCGATGTTCGCCCGCCGTGTCCGGCTGGTGTAGGTAAATCCGCCGTACGCAAGACCAAGGATGCCGGCGACTATCAGGATAATCGCGAATACTTTGATTCCTTTCATGTTTTCCCCTCCGCGGCCATTGTTCCGCTTCATCAAGAATCGTTCCCCTCCGAAGAGGGGAAAATCAGGTTACGCTTTTTACTTACGCTTTTTACTTGCTTTTTTACTCGCTCTTTTACTCGCTTTTTGCGTTTAACCCTCTTACATCCAGAACAACACATGGGCGCCGAGCAACCCGGAGCTGGTTTCGATGTTGAAGCCGTTGTCGGTGATGTCGAGCGCCATTATGTAAGACGCACCGACGGAGACCGGTCCCAGCCGCACGTCCGCACCGACTCTGCTGTTCAGCCCTGCCTGCTGTGCGGGGCTGCCGTCAAAGTTGTTGGTGAAATTGGGTCCCGCGCCGGCCGATAGCGTGACGATGCCCACATCGAGTGCCACACCCGCGTCCAGAAAGATATCCAGACTGTTGATGTCGCCGACCGAGTAGAGCATCAGGCCCTGGGCCTGGAACCAACCCAAGCGACACCGCGCGTCTGCACCGAAGCTGAACTGGTTGACATTCACTTCATCAACGTCAACAGATTGCCCCAACAACACCGGAGAATTGAAAAATGCTGCCGGACCCACAGCAAACTGGGCAAAGACCATCGCCGGCAGAATCATCAGAACAAATAGAATCACAAATACCTTCTTCTTGGCTTCTTCTCCTTGATCCAGGACTACGTGAAAGTTATGGATAATCGGATTCTATCGTCTGTGCGCCAGCGCACATCGCGCTTTCGACTTTTTTCGTGTTAGTCCCGCGAGTGGCGTTACGGCATTGAGCCCTACTGATCGCCGCGGAGGTATACCGTTTGCCGGGACGGGTTCTTCATACGGTATTGCCCTCGAACGTGGCGTCATGTGGGCTGAGCTCTACGGAAACGTTTCACCGACGGGTCAATCACGCTGCAGCGCGGCGAAAAGGTCCGCGCCGTTGTTGTCCGAATGGGGGAGTCTTGACATTTTGATTCCCGATTGTTACTGTTTCTGCTAAGGGATCTCTATGTCTGTACCAAGCCAAACGTCGAGACCCAACCCTCGTGAGAACCGTCTTCTCGCCGTTCTGAAAAAGCCGGAATTTGAGCGAATTGCCCCACATCTGGAGCTGGTACCCATGCCGCTAGGGGAGGTGCTGTACGAGTCGGGAGGGAAGCTGGATTGGGTCTACTTTCCCACCGACACTATCATATCGCTGTTGTACGTGATGGAGGACGGAGCCTCCGCAGAGATCGCCGTTATCGGCAGGGAAGGGATCGTCGGTATTGCCCTGTTCATGGGTGGGAAGACGATGCCGAATCGTGCGGTGGTGCAGAGCGCCGGTCAGGCGTATCGCCTGAAAGGAACGATACTGATCCAGGAGTTCGACCGTTCGGGGGCCGTGCAGCACCTTCTGTTGCGTTACACGTTGGCGCTTCTGACCCAGATGGCGCAGACCGCGGTCTGCAACAGGCATCACACGGTGGATCAGCAATTGTGCCGATGGCT
>RECP01000104.1 GCA_007693945.1 Spirochaetaceae bacterium | reverse complement strand
CACCGACCTGGCCAAGTGGGCCGCCAAGAAGGGCTATGTAGAGCTGCGGGTTGACGGTGTGGCCACTCCAACCGCCGGCTGGCCGCGCCTGGACCGTTTCCGCGAGCACACTATCGAGTTGCGAGTCGCGACCGTGGCGGTGTCGCGGCACAGCCGTGCGGACCTCCAACGGGCGGTGGCCGATGCACTGGCTCACGGAGGCGGTGTGGTCCACGTGCTGCCCGAAGGCCGTGAACAGCCGCAGGTCTTCTCGACGACGCGCGCCTGTCCGGGCTGCGGCGCCGGCTTCCCCGACCCGGACCCACGCTTCTTCTCGTACAACTCGCGGCACGGCTGGTGTCCGGCCTGCACCGGTGTCGGTCTGGCTGTAGTGACTGATGAGATCCGCACCGCATACGGCGCACACGAACCGGCCGATGGGCCGGAGTTCAGCGATCAGCGGTGCCTCGAGTGCGGTGGAACGCGCCTGCGCCGCGAAGCGCGTGCCGTTCGTTATCGCGGACAATCGATCACCGAACTGACCTCGCTGTCGGTTGATGCCGCCGCGCAGTTTTTCGGCGGGTTACGGCTGGCAGGGCGCGAAGCCGAGATCGCGCGCGACATCATTGCGGAGCTCACGGCCCGGCTGGGGTTTCTGCGCCAGGTCGGACTGGGCTATCTGCCGCTCGACCGCGCCGCCCCGACGCTGAGCGGCGGAGAGTCGCAGCGCATCCGTTTGGCGGCTCAACTCGGTTCCAATCTGCGCGGTGTCTGCTACGTCCTCGATGAGCCGACCATCGGACTGCACGCCCGCGATAACGCCATGCTGCTCGATACGCTTGACGGACTGCGAAGCAGGGGTAACACAATTGTGGTGGTTGAGCACGACGAAGAGACCATCCGGCGGGCCGAACACGTAATTGATCTGGGGCCCGGCGGTGGTGCGCGCGGCGGCGAAGTGATGTTTGCCGGGCCGATGCAACACTTCTTGCGCAACGGGCGTTCGGTTACCGCCGATCTGCTGCGTAATCCAGCGCGGTTTCGGGCGGTCGAACGTCACCGCAACGGTTCTCCGGGGGCCGTTACGATACGCAACGCTTCGCTCCACAATCTCAAGGGTATTTCGGTCGAAATACCGCTGGCGCGCTTCGTGGCGGTGACCGGTGTCAGTGGTAGCGGAAAGAGCAGCCTGGTGCGTGACGTGCTGCACCGCGGGCTGCGTTCACTGCTGGCGGCGCGCGATCGGCGCGGTCATATCCGTCGCAACAGCCGGTCAAGGCGTCGTACCGACTCCGCTCACGGCGAGGAACGCGTGCGATCTGACGTGGCGCCGGTCGGTTGCGACGCTATCGATGGCTGGCAGGCGCTGGCCTACGTGCGCGAGGTTGACCAGACCCCCATCGGCAAGACTCCGCGATCCACGCCGGCAACCTACGTCGGGGTCTGGGACGCCGTGCGTAAACTCTACGCCGCGCTGCCCGAGTCGCGGATGCGTGGCTACGATGCCGGCCGATTCAGTTTCAATACCGCGGGAGGACGCTGTGAGGAGTGCGGTGGCCAGGGGACGCGGCGCATCGAAATGAGCTTCCTGCCCGACGTTACGGTCGCATGTGATCAGTGCGCCGGAAAACGATTCACAGCCGATACGCTGGAGGTCACCTTCAAGGACCGAAGCATTGCCGATGTACTCGACATGAGCATCGACGAAGCGGTGCTCTTCTTTGAGGCGCATCCGGGGATTGTCCACACGTTGCAGCTGCTGCAGGACGTCGGGTTGGGGTACCTGCGCCTTGGGCAGCAGAGTCCGACCTTGAGCGGGGGCGAGGCACAGCGCATCAAGCTGGTCACCGAGCTTGCCAAGGCGCGCGGCAACGGTTCGACTCGCCTGCCGTCTGCAGCCGGCAAGGGCTCGGGCGCTGCCCTCTATGTTCTTGACGAACCGACCATAGGACTTCACATGGCTGACGTGCAGCGATTGGCGCGGGTGATCCATCGCCTGGTGGACGCCGGTAACACTGTGATAGTGATCGAACACAACCTCGATCTGATTGCCCAGGCAGACTGGATTATCGACCTGGGGCCCGAAGGTGGCGAGAAGGGAGGCACACTGGTGGCGGCAGGTCCTCCAGCCTCGATTGCCGCCCATCCGGTCTCCTTCACCGGCCGCTACCTGCGACCGATTCTCGCCCGAGGCGCCGGCTGAGTGCTGCTCCGGCTTCTTCGGGTGATGGGGCCGGTACGTTGCGACTCAGCGATAATGCAGCGATTCTCATTTTGGCCGTACGGCGCCGCACGCGCCGAGGTTGTCCTTACCCCCAGGCGAGCGGCAGCCGTCGCCATATGGTGAGCGGGGGTGCTCTCGAGGCAGGCGCGCAGGAACTCCATGCCAACCGACCCCGTACGGCCAAAATTGCCGGCGATAATGATTCCGATGTTGCTCAAAACTGATTTCATTGGTAATCTATGACGTAAAGCGAACCATTATGGCAGGTATGCGGGGTAAGGAGTCGAAGAGTGGTTCAGAAACACGTGGTATTGAGAGCGCTGTTCGGGCTGTACGTGGTCGCGGGTTTCGCGTTCGTGCTTTTTGGGACCGTCCAGGTGGTGGGAGCGGCGCTGCCGCAGTCCGCGGATCGCGAGCTGGAGCTGGATGTCAGTATCGTCAAGAATCGCTGGCAGTGGGAACCGGATCACATTACGGTCGAAGAGGGAACTCTGGTACGGCTGCATATTACCAACGATGATGAGTACGATCACGGATTTGCCATCTCCGAGTTTGCGCTTGATCAGCGTTTGCCGGCCAACTCGACAACCACGGTGGAGTTTGTCGCTTCGCGAGCGGGTGACTTCACCTTCTTCTGTTCGGTCTACTGCGGCGCGGGGCATTTCGGGCAGCGTGGTACCCTGACGGTAGTCTCCGACAATCCTGCCCGCGTGGTCGAACAAGGACCGCGCCCGATCGAGACCGATTTGCCGATTCGCGGCTCCAGCGATCGGGTCGAACGGCTGCAGTACACCGTCGTTGATGGTGTCAAGCAGTTTGAACTCAGTGCCGACCCTGTCATGTGGGACTACGGTGGGGGACATATCATTGAATCATGGGGTTACAACGCTCAGCTGCCCGGCCCGGAAATCCGGGTCACAGAGAATGACCGCGTGCGTATCGTTTTTACCAACAACCTCGATGTGGCAACGACGGTTCATTGGCACGGCATCGACCTCGAGAATCCTGCTGACGGGGTTCCCGGATATACCCAGCGACCGATAGAGCCCGGTGAGACCTATATCTATGAGTTTAACGCCTATCCTGCCGGTACTCGCTTCTATCACACCCACGGATCGCATCACGGCGACGAGGCACGGCAGATGGACATGGGACTGGCCGGCGCGTTTGTGATCGAGCCGCCCGACTATCGGGCCCCGGATGTTGAGAAGACCTGGGTGCTGACTGAGCGCATCCGTGACGGAATTTTTCCAATTAACGGCGCGGTCTACCCGGAGACCGAACCTATCAGGGTCGGCGAAGGCGATCGGGTCAGGGTGCGCATGATCAACGCCGGTTCGGCCACTTTCCATCCAATGCATCTGCACGGCCATCAATTCAAGGTTGTGGCGGTCGACGGGAATCCGGTTCCTGAGGTCGCACAGCTTACGCGCAACACGCTGCCGATTCTGCCGGGCGAAACGTACGATGTGGAGTTCATCGCCAACAATCCGGGCTTGTGGCTCTTTCACTGCCATGAGCTGAACCACGCCGCCGGTGGCATGATCACGGCCGTTATCTATAACAACTATATCGGTGGCGAGTACACGCTGACCGATCACATCGGCCGCGAAGTGACGCAGCAGGACTTTGAAGGGCGCTACAAGCTGGTATCCTTTGGCTACACCAACTGCGCCGACTTCTGCCCGCAGATGATGAACGAGAAAGCCGATATCCTGGAGCTGCTGGGCGACGATGCCGATCAGTTGGCGGTGCTCTACGTAACTATTGACCCTGCTCGCGATACCCCTGAAGTGCTGGCCAACTACATCGCGTCGTTCGATGAGCGCATCGTCGGGCTTACCGGCAGCGATCGGCAGATAGCGCAGGTGGTTGAGGCGTTCAGAGTGTACTACCGCAAAGTAGAGTCCGGCAGCCCGGACAGCTACACGTTCGACCACACGACCACCATGTACCTCATGGGGCCCGATGGTACGTACGTCGCTCACTTCGACCATCAGATCGGAGCCGCGCAGCGGATCGCGGCCCGCGTACGTGACGGTCTGGATAAGGCCCGGCTGGTATCGCGTTGAGATCCAACGCGATCGATGCGCCTGACAGAGTATCTGGAGGCTGATATGTACCGATCAAGCGGAGTGCGCCGACTGGTTATTCCTGCTTTGTGTGCTGTTCTGGTGCTCGGTGCGGTCCCCGGGCTGAGTGCGCGCGGACAATCTGAATCACCGATTGTGATCCACGATGCGTGGGTCCGCGAGACCCCTGGTGACGCCACAAGCAGCGCGGCGTACTTCGTGATCGAAAACCGCGGTGATGTCGCGGATGCTCTCATCGAAGCCTCAACGCCGCTGGCCGGTGTTGTCGAGCTGCACACCATGGAACACCAGGGCGGCGTAATGCGCATGCGGCGGGTGTTTGCGATCGATATCGCGGCCGGGGATTCAACGGTGCTCGAACAGGGAGGTTTGCACGTCATGCTGATGCAGTTGCAACAGCCGCTGCAAGCTGGTGCTACGCTTCCGCTGACGCTGCTGTTCGATTCCGCCGGTCAGATGACCATCGATGTCGAAGTTCGTCCGGCACGATCCGGCGGCAGGCACGGCCGGAACTGAGCAGCCAGGTTAGACGCTACCAGAGTAGCAGCGTGGCCCACACGAAGACCAGACCGCCTATCGCCCAGCTGATGTACCTCAGAAGATGGCCGTTGTGCGCCACGCGCAGTTGGGCCGCCGTTGCCAGCAGCATCCGCCTCGTGAGTCTCAGCAATCCTGGTGATTCCGGCAGTATTCTCTGCAGCATGGCGTTGATCCGCGCGAACATGGCCACGAACAGCAGCACTGCGGCGAGCACCGGCCACACGCCGGCCCAGATACCCGCGGGATAGTAGAACGCATGCCTTACACCGAAAAACCGCTGCAGTGGAACCTGCGGTAGAGTGCCCAGTAGTACACAACCGAGGGCCAGCAGCAGCATCGCGCTTCGTTGCGAGGCAGGAGTGCGCGCCACCGAGCGCGTCGGCGGCTGTGGCTCGGTCTGCTCGCGCCGGGCGGCGCCTGTGCGCTGGAAGAAGCACAGATAGAGGAACTTGGTGAACGACAGAGCCGTTCCGATGCTGGCGCCGATCAGCAACCACGACGCCGCTGATCCCGCAAGTGCGTGCTTCAGAAGTGATTTGCTGATAAACCCGTTAAACGGAGGGAGTCCCGCTATCGATGCCGAGCCGATGATCGCGGCACCCATAAGCAGCGGCTTACGCTTGCCCTCTCCGTCGATCCGGTACATGTCACTCTGTCCAAAGCAATCAATAAGAACCCCGGCCACCATGAAGAGCAACCCCTTGTACAGGATGTGGCTGACAAGATGATAATAGCCGCCGCTCACCGCCAGCGGCACCCCACTGCCGACACCAGCGGTCATGTACCCGACCTGGCTGATGATGTGAAAGCTCAGGAACTCACGCAGACCACGCTGCTTGAGTGCGTACAGCACCGCTATCAGTGCAACCGCAGCGCCGAGGAGCTCCAGTCCGGCTCCGGGAAGCAGCAATCCCACACCGATGACTCCGGCCTTGGTGGCGTACGCCGAGAGTACCACCACCGTCTCGCGGCTCACCGAGGGGTAGGTTCTGGTCAGCCAGAGGTGAAGCGGGATGATCGCCGTCTTGATGGAAACCGCCAGCAAGAAGTAGCCGTGGCCGGCAGTGATGTCGGTCAGCGCAATGCCGCCGGTGGCGCCGTAGTTGACTGCAATGCCAACCAGTAATGCAACCGCCCCGGCCATCTGGTATGCAAAGTAACGCCGCAGTACGGAGAAGCCGACCTGATCCTGGTAGATCAGTATGACGGCACCGACCGTGATGAGCTCCCAGAAGACGAAAAACGTCAGCAGGTCCGACACCGTCAGCAGAGCAAGACTGGCGCCGCTGTGGATCAACGCACCGCAGGCGAGCCATCGTGCGGGCTGCCGCGGCAGCACGAAAAGCAGGGCGATGCCTCCGAAAGCCGCCAATCCGCAACCAACGAAGCGCGCGGTCGGCGTGTAGTGCGAAAACGAAAACGCGAAGCCGAAGAACTCACCGCTCAGCGTGGCGTCGAGCGGTGCGATAATGTGGGCGACTGCCGCAACCATCAGCAGGACACTGGCTGCGCGGATAAGCCAGCGTTCAGGCAGCGGGGCGACAAGCAGGGCGCACGCAATGATGGCCGCGCCGATCACAGTGAGCCTGCCTGAAAGAGAATCCGGTCTACGAGCGGGCCGGTATCCATCAGCGCCAGCGCGGCACGCCGCATGTACGGATGCAGCCAGGGGATGCCGGCAAAGAGAGCCACCGATATCGTGGTCAGGAAGAGCGCCGGCAGTCGTTCGGGCCACGAAAAGAACAGCCGGGGAAATGGCAGATCATGAATCAGCGTGCAGAATGTAAGCGTCACGCGCTGGTAATACCACAGTGCTGCAAAGCCGCCGAGCGCCACCAGGATACCCGGTATCAGAAGGCCCCCGGCCACGCCGGAGAGCACGATTACCCACTTGCTTACGAACCCCACGACCGGCGGGATGCCGATCATACCGAGGGCCAGCAGTGCAAACGGCAGCGCCGGAAACAGCATCGGGCGCGATATCTCCACCATGCGCGATATCTCATCGCTCTGCAGGTGGGCCACGATTGCTGCCGAAACCAGGAAAAGGCCTGCCTTGAGGATTCCGTGGTTCAGCATGTGGAAAACTGCCCCCTCGATGCCGACCACTGTGGCGGTGGCAAAGCCGATCATGATGTAGCCGATGTGCGCAACACTCGAGAACGAAAGCAACCGGTTGAGCCGCTCCTGCTTCAGCGCCATCGCGTGCCCCACAACAACCGAGGCGCTGCCCAGAATCGCCAACAGCGCCAGAAAGGGAGCGGTGGACGGTGCCGAGAAGCCGTACAGCAGTGAGACAATACGCACAAGGCAGTAGAGCGGAACCTTGGCGACGACTCCCGAAGCCAGCGCGGCGAGTGCCGGAGGCGCCGATCCGTAGGCATCCGGCTTCCAGGCGTGGAACGGAACTGCGCCGAACTTCAACCCGAAACCCGCCGTCAGCAGCGCCAGGACCGTAGAACGCAGCGCCCGCGGAGCGTCAGGAAATGTGCGCGCCAGATACGCCAGATTCAGCGATCCGCTGGCTGAGTATACCAGGGCGATGGCCAACAAGACCAGCAAACTGCCAAGCGAGCTCATCAGCAGGTACTTGAAGCTGCCCTCAAGCCTGTCGGGCGCATTTCCCTGATTCAGCAGCGCGTACGAGACGATGACGCCGATCTCAATGAAGACGTACATGTTGAAGATGTCGGCGGTGAGTACGACGCCGTGCAGCGCGGCGAGCAGCAGAAACAGCAGTGTCAGTCGGCGGACGCGCTCGGACTGCTCACTCGGGAACAGCAGCACCGGCAGGAATACAAGCTGGATCAGTGCCAGCATGATCACGCTCAGCGAATCAACCGCGAGTACGATACCCTGTTGCGCCGTCCAGCCCCCGACGTGATACACCAGAATTCCTGTCTGCCGCACCGCGGCGGTCGCGGCGATCGCCAATCCTGCCGAGGCCGTCGCAATCAGCGCTGCAACCGCCGTGATCGCGAATCGTGACGCTTTTGCGGCAATGAACAGCAGCGGCGGTGCCGCCAATGGCACGATAATCAGCAGAATTGGAATCTGACTCATCCTCGCAGCCTTCTCATGCGGTCGATGTTGAGGGTTTTGTACTGTTCGTACATGCGTGCTATGTGGGCAAGCATCAGTGCGGTAAGGCTTGCACCGATCACAATTGCGGTCAGAGCAAGTGCGTGAGGCAGTGGATCCACGTAGACATCACGCTCGGGGTGAATGATCGGGATCGTGCCTCCTTCGCGGTATCCCAAAGCTATCAGAAAGATCAGCGCCGCGGTCTCCATCATATTGAAACAGATCACGATCTTGACGCAGTTCCGGCTGGTGATCAGGCCGTAGAGACCCAACAGCGTCAGCACTCCGGCCCCGGCAAATGCGATGGTCTGCATCCGTCACTCTCTGATCAGACTGAAGAAGACGATCGACAGTCCTGCGCCGACTTTCAGTCCACTGGCGAGATTCAGAAAGGGTATCAGGCCGGCACTCGCCAGTGATCCCGGATGACCCAGCGATACGCCGGTCGCCGCGTTGGTCAGAAAAGCGCCTCCGGTGCCGATCCCGACCAGACCGATACCGAGAAACATCAGCATGCCGCCGTTTTCGACCATCTTCTGCTGTGACTCACTCAACAGAAAACGTCGCCGGTCTCCGACGCAGTAGGCAAGCGAATACACAATCACGGCTGCCGCCAGCATTACGCCACCGGTGAATCCGCCGCCGGGCGAGATGTGCCCGAACAGAATGATGTAGAAGCCGAACACGAGCAGGAACGGCAGCAGCAAGGCCACGGTATCGCGCACAATCACACTCAAGCTTGCCGATAAGACGCTGGTACGGGTGCGCGGTGCCACCAGGCCGACAACCAGCGCGGTCGCCAGTATGACCGTGGCTTCACCCAGGGTGTCAAAGCCTCGGTAATCGAACAGGATCGAGCTCACCTGGTTGAGCGCTCCGGTCTGCTCAACGCCGCGCTCGATGTATGCCCCGGGGTCGGGGCGCTCCGCTTCGCGTGGCAGCGACATCACGGTCATTACGCCGAGTGCCGCGATTGCCGTAACCAGTGTCAGACCGATGATTCGCGGTTGCACCGGCTACAGCTCCTCGATCTTGTTCAACGTCAGGATGAAGAATGCCGTCACCAGCCCCGCTCCGATCACCGCCTCGGTCATGGCAACATCCGGTGCCTGCAGCAGCAGGAATACGACGGCGGTGGTGATACTGAACACGGATAGTGCAACTACCGCGTGGATGAGCACGTTGGAGAAGACCGCGTACGCGGCAACGAGGCACAGAAACCCCATCAGCAGCGCCATGATTGCGATTATCATTACTCAACCTCCTGAACCCGATTCAAGTCCTCTGCCAGGTGATCCACACTGAGCCCTGTTGTGTCGCATTGCTGCCGATAGGCGGCGCGTGCCAGTGCGTGACTGGCAACCGCGTTGGTCATCAGCAGGAACAGCGATCCCAGCAGCGCCTTCGCCAGCGCGTACGGTGTTGGCGCTATGAACATGTAGCCTACCAGTATCGACAGCACACCCCCGGTGAGACACTTGGTGGCAACGTGAAGCCTGTCGTACATCAACCGGAAACGGAACATCCCGAACGCGGTTATCAGAAAGAACGCGGCACCCGTAAGCAGCAGCGCCGACGCGACGATTGATCGGCCAAACTCAGGATCTATCACGATACGCTCCCTGGCGGTTGAGGTATTTCGACAAGATCAGTATGTCGATGAACTGCAGGACCGAGTAGACCAGCGCGATATCGAGAAAAGACTCCGTCTCGAACAATACTGCCAGTATTACGATCAAGGCAAACAGCATCAGGCCGACGGAGTTGGCGGCTACGATCCGGTCCGGCACGCTCGGTCCCCTTATCAGACGTACAAACGTCGCGATTGCCGATAGCAGGAGTATTCCAATCACCGTCTGCAGCAGTGTAGCGCTCACGCGAACACCCTCAGCAGCCGATCCTCGATGGCGCGGACGGACGCCAGGGTCTGCGTCTCGCTGACGCCCTCGCGGTCCAGATTGTGGATGTAGAGTATGCTGCGATCAGGTTCGATATCGAGTACCAGCGTTCCCGGGGTTAACGTGATTGAGATCGAGAGCAACAGTAGCCCCAGGCGATCGCGGATCGCGTAATCGTAGCGCAGGATGCGCGAACACGTTGCCACCGAAGGCCGGACGGCCAACGACGCCAGCCTGCTGCTTGCGACCAGCAGCGCCGGAAGGATGTACAGAACAAACGCGGTCAGCCGCAGCAGCCGGCGTACGGGGCTCAGTGACACAACCTCGACGTACAGCGAAGGAAAGATCACCACAGTGATCAGCACGACCAGCACGCCGACCAGCAGCACGACGGCTTCGATTGCCGCCGCAAACACCATCCACGCGACCATCAGCAGCAGGAAAAAAACGAGGTGTCTCAGTTGCAGCCTTCTGATGCGCGCTCTCTGCGGCCGGCGCATCGGCAGTTGGTCTGAACTGCGCGTGTTCTCCATCACACGATAGTACCAACGCTGTCCGTGATAATTCAACCACCAGGAACTCTCCTTGACCTCGCTGCGGCGCCGCCCTATCATGACCCCATGCTGGGTGGGTTAGGCATTCTACTGCTGTTCCTGTCGATCGGCGAAGCTGCGTCGGCGCTCGGTATCGGTTTGCCGGGCAACGTAGTCGGCATGCTGCTGTTGACGGCTGCGCTTGCGCTGGGCATAGTGCGCGTCGAACGGGTGCGCCAGGCAACCGACGTTCTGTTGGATAATCTGGCATTCCTGTTCGTACCGCCCGGCGTGGGAGTTATGGTGCATTTTGGCGTGCTCGGCAGGAGCTGGGTTGCGCTGTCGGTCGCGGTCCTGATCAGTACCGTGGCGGTCCTGGTAGTGACCGGTGTAGTGACGCAGTGGCTCCTGCGCCGTGGTGGACGCTGGTTTGCTCAACCAGGGAATGAGCGCTGAACGTGGTACCCCAAGCGCTGTTCTGGGTGACGCTGTCGCTGCTGACCTACGCGGCGGCGAGGGTTCTTTACCGTCGGATGCGGTTTCCGCTTCTCCACCCCGTGCTGGTAACGATTGCCGTTGTGATCGCAGTACTGCGGGTGACCGGCACGCAATACGCAGCGTATATGGTCGGCGGACGGTTTATATCGTTCTTTCTGGGACCGTCGGTGGTGGCGCTTGGTGTTCCGCTCTACCTGCGTTTGAAGGAGATGAAAGAATCGGCCCCGGCAGTGCTGACGGCGGTTCTGTTCGGCAGCACGGTCGGCATCGTGTCGGTTGTGACGCCGGCGCTGCTGCTGGGAACCCCCGAACTGCTGGTGCGATCGATGGCTCCCAAGAGCGTCACAACCCCTATTGCTATCGTGGTCTCGGAGGCCATCGGCGGCGATGCGTCACTGACCGCGGCGATGGTGGTTGTTACCGGCATACTCGGCGCGGTGATCGGCCCACTCGTGCTGCGCCTGGTTGGGGTGGTGCATCCGATCGCTTTTGGATTGGCTATGGGTTCGGCGGCCCACGGTATCGGGACAGCCCGTGCACTCGAGGAGGGTTCACTCCACGGGGCGGCCGCGGGTCTGGGGATCTGTATATGCGGGGTCATGACTTCGATTCTGACACCGCCGATCGTCGGTCTGCTTATCAGGTGACGCGGCGCTATTGCATAGCGTGAAGCGCCGTGTATACTTGCGGGGCAGGGGGAGAGCCATGAGTTACATTGCCGCGGCCTGTGAGCTGGTCGAACGCAGGAATCCCGGAGAACGCGAGTTCCACCAGGCAGTGCGCGAGGTGCTGGAATCGCTGGAACCGGTGATTGATGCGCGTCCTGATTACCGAAAGGAGCGCATCCTCGAGCGACTCGTCGAGCCCGAGCGCGTGATCATGTTCCGCGTTCCGTGGGTTGACGACAGCGGGGATTTTCAGGTCAACCGCGGTTTTCGGATTCAGTTCAACAGTGTTCTGGGCCCCTACAAGGGAGGGCTGCGGTTTCACCCGACGGTCAATCTGAGTATCCTCAAGTTTCTGGCATTCGAACAGATCTTCAAGAACTCACTGACCTCACTGGCAATCGGCGGCGGGAAGGGCGGTTCGGACTTCGATCCGAAAGGCAAATCAGACGCCGAAGTGATGCGCTTCTGCCAGTCATTCATGACCGAGCTTTTTCGCCACATCGGCCAGGACACCGATGTCCCCGCCGGTGATATCGGTGTTGGACGGAGAGAGATCGGTTACCTGTTCGGGCAGTACAAACGGATTGCAAACGAGTTCTCCGGCATTCTGACCGGAAAGGCGCTCAGCTGGGGTGGCTCGCTGATTCGACCGGAAGCTACCGGTTACGGCGCGGTCTACTTTGCCCAGGAAATGCTCAACGCTGCAGGCGAGGAGCTGCAAGGCAAGCGCTGTGTGATCTCAGGTTCGGGCAACGTTGCCCAGTTCACGGCCCAGAAGCTCATCGAGCTGGGAGCAAAACCTTTGACCTTTTCGGACTCCAACGGCTTTGTGTACGATCCCGACGGTGTTGACGAAGAGAAGCTTGGGTTTGTTATGGAACTGAAGAACATCCGCCGGGGCCGCATACAGGAGTACGCGGAACGGTTCAAGTGCGAGTACCAGGAAGGCCTTCGTCCGTGGTCGGTCGCATGTGACGCTGCCTTTCCAAGCGCTACGCAGAACGAGATAGACGAGCGCGATGCCGACCTGCTGGTGGGCAATGGCTGCCGCGTAGTGGCCGAAGGTGCAAACATGCCCACTACCCCCAAAGCAGTCGAGCGCTTTCTTGACCGCAAGGTCCTTTACGGCCCGGGGAAGGCGGCCAACGCCGGCGGCGTTGCGACCTCGGGTTTGGAGATGAGTCAGAACGCCATGCGGCTCTCATGGAGTGCCGAAGAAGTCGACGCGCGATTGAAAGAGATCATGCAGCGCGTATTCGCGGCAACCGCTGAAGCAGCCGAGGAGTACGGCGTGCCCGGGAACTACGTGGCTGGTGCCAATATTGCCGGATTTGTGAAAGTCGCCGACGCCATGCTCGATCAGGGGCTGGTGTAGACCACGCAGGTCTGTTCAACCGCATCCGCCTGCAGTACGATTTCGCAGCCGCCGGGAGTATCGATCACGCGCACGACCTGTTCCCAATCGGCAGCGTCCGGAAACAGTTTCAGCAGCGAAGACGGCGCATTCTCAAGAAAGCTGCGGTCAAGACGGTTCTCCGGTCGCGCCAGGAAGTGGGCGACGTAGAGCATGTTCATCTCGACCATATCGTTGAAGAAGTGAGTGCCCAACGACAGATCGGGTACCAGCCCCTCGTGCAGCGCATCGACTTCCATCAGTACGGCCACGTTGTTGATATCTCCAAATGATACCGGGATACCGAGTGCCGCAGTGCTGCTACCCCAGCGGCCCGGACCGATCATCATGATCTCGTGTGCCGAAGGCTCCTGGTGTTTTGTGATTCTGCCTATCAGCCGTGCCAGCGCGTAGCGCCGCGACTCGGTCAGGCGGGTGTAGGCCTCGGGTGAAACGTAGATGATGCGGTCGAGCGCGATCTGCCGTCCATGCCCGATCACTCCGCCGGTTGAGCGGATCAGGATCTGCCCGTCGGTCAGCTCCGGAATCGGATCGAGTGGTTCTTCCTCTTCGGCACTGGCGTGGAACGGGCGGCACTGCACGATGTCAATGCTGTAGCTGCCGTCGGAGCACATGTTGGCGGTGAACTCGATATCGACCTCGGTGCCGTATCCTTCGCGCACCGTCCGGACGATCTCACGCAGATCGTTGACGATGTTCGATGTCTCGAAGACCGGGTCAAACGTCAGTATCCAGCGTGGCCTGGGGCGCATCCCCTGGTCGCGTGCGTCGCGTTCCGCCTGTCGATCTCGAGTCGCAACGAACGTGAGCGGCAGCGACGAGCACTCTTTCACCAGATCCTGGAAGTGAATGCCGCGCGGCTGGTTGCGGCGCAGATCAATCACATCAACGCGGCGCTGGGTGTGCTGCTTGACAGCGTCGAAGCTCGACTCGGGCCGCCGATCGGGAGCATTGAGCGCGATCACGCGGGTGTAGTCGTCGTCCCAGCGGTCGACGGCACGGGTTCCGAGCCCGAAAACCAGCCTCAGCACTCCGGCATGCGGGTCAATTTCCCGGCTCCAGACGTAGGGGTTGAACGAGTAGGTTACCCCCGCCAGCTGCGGAAAGAAGAAATCGCCGTAGACCGATCCGGATACCCGTTGCACGAGCAGCGCCATCTGTTCGTCGCGTTCGAGCACATTACGTCGTCTGCGGTACGCCAGCGCCTCTTCACTCATGGTGCTCGCATAGACGGTGCGGATCGCATCCAGCAAGTTCTTGAGGCGCTGCTCCGGCGTGCCCTGATTGGCGCAGAAGACCGAATCGTACTTTCCGGAGAAGGCGTTCCCGAAGTTGTCCTCCAGCAGACTGCTTGAACGAACAATGATCGGCGCGTGGCCGAAGTACTCGAGCATGTCTTCGAACCGTCGAACGATGTAGTCCGGGAACGTGCCGCTGAGGATCTTCTGCCTGACATCTTCCAGCCCGGTGAGAAACACCTGCGGATCCTTCTGGCGCTGGCGATCCCACCAGCAACGGTTGTTGACGAGAAAGGTGTAGAACACATCCGACCCGATGAAGAATGAGTCGTGAGCCTCCAGTCTGGCAGCCAGGTCGGGCCGTTCCTTGCGCAGGATTGCGCGCGCCAGTAGCATTCCGATCGACTTGCCGCCGATCATACCGGTGCCGATCATGCGTTTCCAGATGATCAACAGGTCGTGCAGCGTCAGATAGCGCGTTGCCAGGTTGATCATGCGTTCCTCACGAGGTATTACCAGGCGAACAAGCTCGCGAAACGACGCCCCGGAACGATCCGGTGGCAGTTCTCCGGCTTCGATGGCGTCCATCACGGTTTCGGCACGCATGAACGTCTTGTCCCATAGTCCAACCATCCGGTAACTCGCCGAGCGCAATCCTCCCCAGGGCGAGGACTCCATAACCGCCGAGATCTCGGCGCTATCATTGACCAGGCTGAAGCGTTCTTCATCCCAACGGAAGACCGACAGCGGAGAAGCGTCCTTGCGCCCAAAGACTTTGGCCGGTTGCAGGTAGTATCGATTGTCGTAGCAATAGACGTCGAGCAGCACCTGAGTGGTTTCGTAAATTGGAACTGCCGCGTGGTAGGAATGCCGGTGGCGGTAGAGAGCGAAGTAGGCAATTGTATCCAGACTCAGAAGGTATGGACAGGTGAGCTGGAAGAAGTTGCCAATCATGCGGTCGCTGTAACAGGTATCGCTCAGATCCGAGAGCGCGTCGAAAACGTAGTAGCCGCCGATACCGACGTCACGGATAGTGCGGTGGATCTGGGTGATGAAGTTTTCGAATCCGAGTTCGGGATCGTTGTGCTGAATGATGACCGCGTCGTCCTTTGGCAGAACAGGTGCATGCCCACCGAAGCGAAAGTAGACCACCGTGCGCGAGCGCGACTTGGCGTACTCCAGGAAAGCTTCGGCAAACGGAACGTAGTACGCTATGCTGTCGAGTCGCCATACAACGTTGTCTCCGGCGCGCAGCCCGTCAAGCACTCGATCGAGCGTAGGCATCCCGGTGCTCTCGCGAGGCCGTTCCGAGTAGTTCTTCAGCATGCGCAAGTATAGGCGCGCATCCTGCGTGCGGTCAATGTTTGTTGTCGCAGCTGACGGGCGAGTGCCGGTCAGGGTAGAATGACGGTGATGGACCCGACGCTGCTGCGAGCGCTCGACCTTCTCTTTGTGGTGTTTCACACCGTTCTCATTCTGTTCAATCTTCTGGGCTGGATTCCTCGCCGGCTTCGGCGTGCCAATCTGATCGCGCTGTTGCTGACGGCTGCTTCGTGGCTGGGATTGGGAATCTTCTACGGCATCGGGTTCTGTCCATTCACCGAATGGCACTGGAGGGTGCTGCGTGCACTGGGGCGCCGGAACCTTCCGCGCAGCTATACGCAGTACCTGCTGCAGCGCCTGCTGGGTATCTCGATTGCTGCGGTCACCGTTGATGCGCTGACCGCGCTGGGGGCCGCCGCCGCGCTGGTGATCTCGTCTGCGCTCAATATCCGCGACTGGAGGCGCCGCGGCGTATCGCCTGGAAGACGTAGTCATCGTCGTCGAACGTTGTCAGCATGATGATCTTCACGGCGGGGAAACGGGAAAGGATGATTGGAGTGGCCTCCAGCCCGTCCAGTTCGGGTATTCGAATTCTTTGGAGTTCGGAACCGGGGCGCAATCAGCGCCTTCACCATTCTGGCGGTTCTGCCGGTCATCGTTTTCTTTCTGGTTTTCGAACGTCACCTTATCAGGAGTCTGGTCTCCGGCGCGGTCGAAGGATAGATCGCACGGCGGAAGTTTGCATTCTGACCGCCTGATGGTGATGGCCGCCGTTCTTCGTGCGGGACACAGAACCGTGGTATTTCCGGCCGCGCGCTTCTTCAATGAGGCTCGCTGACGCGCGGCAGGTTCTGTGAGTCAGTGCATAATCTGCTTGCTCTCCTTGCCGGGTTGAACTACGATTACGTCTATTACGGTCCGGCGGGGGAGAACGAAAATGTCGATTAGAAAGGTCGCTCTTTTCTCCAACGAGTATCCACCCAATGTCTACGGCGGCGCCGGAGTGCACGTTGAGTACCTGAGCAAGGCGCTGGCCGAGCGCGTCGCGGTAGAGGTGCGCTGCTTTGGTGAACAGGATAGTATCGACGGCAACCTGCGAGTCAGGGGCTACCAGCCCTGGGAAGAGATGAAGCGCAATACCGATCCGCGCTTCACCAGTGCAATGGGCGCTTTTTCCCGGAGCCTGGCGATGGCCAAGGACACCCTTGATGCCGATGTGGTCCACTGCCACACCTGGTACACCCAGATGGGCGGGTTGCTGGCAGCCAAGCTGTGGGATATCCCGTTCGTGCTCACCACGCACTCCCTGGAACCGCTGCGACCGTGGAAGGCCGAGCAGCTTGGAACAGCCTACCACCTGAGCAGCTGGATGGAGCGCACCGCGATAGGCGGTGCTGATGCGGTGATCGCGGTTTCGCGGGAGACACGCAACGACATCTTCAACCTGTTCGGCGCCGCCGAGGCGCATACCCACGTAATCCACAACGGGATCGATCTGGATGAATATCGACCGACCGCTGCCACTGACGCTCTGGAACGACATGGCGTAGACCCGGCGCGGCCCTACGTGCTGTTTGTCGGGCGCATCACGCGCCAGAAGGGCATTATTCACCTGGTAGACGCCATCCCGCATATCGACCCCCGCGTACAGGTGGTGCTGCTGGCAGGAGCGCCCGACACCGAACGTATCGCGGCCGAAATGAACCAGAGCGTCGCCGCGGCGCGGCAGGTGCGCAACGGGATTATCTGGATCGATACAATGCTGCCTCGTGAAGAGACCATCCAGTTCTATTCGCACGCCGCGGTTTTCTGCTGCCCGTCGGTGTACGAGCCGTTCGGGATCATAAATCTGGAGGCCATGGCGTGTGAGACCGCCGTGGTAGCGTCGGCCGTTGGCGGTATTCCCGAGGTTGTAGTTCCGGATGAGACCGGGCTGCTTGTCGGGTTGGAACTCGAGCCGGGTACTTTCTCGCCGCGCGATCCGGCGGCATTCTCGCGCGCACTGGCGGACGCCATAAACCGCGTCGCCGGAGATCCCGGTTTGGCACGGCGCCTGGGTGCCGCGGGGCGCGCGCGCGCTGAACAGCACTTCAGCTGGCGGGCCATTGCGGTCAAGACCCTCGAACTCTACGAGTCGCTACTGGAGCGCAGGAGAGGCCGGGCCTGAAGCCTCGGCAGCGTGCCGCCGCGTCTGCTCATCCGTTGTTGTTGCGAGACGGGCAGACGCAGATTGTTTCAGATCTTGGTCAGGATCAGGCTTGAATTGTGCCCGCCGAATCCAAACGAGTTTGACAGCGCAGCGTCGACGCGCTTCTCCACGATCTCGGTAGGCAGCTGGATCGGCGGAAGACCCGGGTCCGGTTCGAACAGGTTGATATTGGCGGGAATGACTCCCTCGCGCAGCACCTGTATCGTGAGGATTGCCTCTACTCCGGCGGTGGCTCCCAGCACGTGCCCATGGTAGGACTTGGTGGAACCGACGTGTGTGGCCTCAACGCTATTCCTGATGAGCGCGTAGATTCCATTGGCTTCAGCCAGGTCCCCGACCGGTGTAGAGGTCCCGTGGGTGTTGATGTAACCCAGCTGGTCCGGGTTGAGCTGCGCCTGTTCGAGGGCCATCTGCATCGAGTAGGCTGCGCCGCGACCCTCGGGATCGGGCGCGACGAAGTCGTAGGCATCTCCCGACATGCCGCAGGCGCGCACTTCGGCCAGAATCGGCGCACCGCGACTCTTCGCGTGTTCGTACTCCTCCAGAATCAGCACTGCAGCCCCTTCGCTGAGGGTGAACCCGTCACGATCCCGGTCGAAGGGACGCGAGGCGGTCTCCGGCGAGTCATTCCGCGTTGACAGCGCGTGCATATTGCCGAAGGCCGCCATAGCCAACTCGTTAAGTGTGCCCTCGGCACCGCCGGCTACCATGACATCGGCCATGCCGTTCTGGATGATCATCTGTGCCATGGCGATCGAATGGTTGGCTGTGGCACACGCGGTCTGCAAACTGACGTTAGGGCCCCGCAATTGGTACATCATGCTGATGACACCGGCGGCCATATTGCCAATTGCCATCGGTATGTAGAACGGACTCACTCGACGCGGTCCTTTTGTTGCCAGCGCAACGGCGTTTTCATACTGTACCGTGAGGCCGCCGATTCCACTGCCGATCGAGACACCTATGCGCTGCCGGTTTTGCAGGTCGGAAAGGCCCGCCTGGTCGGCGGCCTCTTTCATCGCGGCAACCGCGTAGTGGCAGAAATCGTCCATGCGCTTGGCCTTCTTGGCCATTTCGCCGTCGAAGAACGCGCTGTGGTCGAAGTTCTGGACATCACCCGCGATTCGCGTGGCCAGGTTCCCGGCATCAAAGCGGGTGATCGGCCTGATTGCCGATTTACCCTCCAGCACCGCTTGCCACGATTCGGCAACCGTGTTTCCCAGAGGATTGACGGTTCCCAGACCGGTAATGACTGCGCGTCTTGGCTGCATGATGATTCTCCCTCGACCGTACTATGCCCGTTCAGCGGCGATTATTCGTTTGCAAAAGTCGGATTTTTTTGTGCAATTGTCCGATTACCGCGTATTTTGCTCTTGAATTCCGTTGCGGGGGGGCGGTACACTGTTTGGGTGCCATGAAACTGCTGTTCTTCATCCGCAATATTGACCTGGATAATCGCACGTTCGGCTGGGAGGGCGCCGGGGGGGCCTGGGTCCACGAGCTGGTATTCTGCCGTACCGGGCACGGTGAACTGGTCGGCGGCCGGGCCAAGATCACGGTAACCACCGGCAACCTGTTGTTCAATCCCAAAGGAAGGCTGGTCGCGCGCGAAGGACCCATGACCGTAGCGCAGGTGCTGTTTTCCGAAGAGCTTTTTTCTCCTTCGGTTCATATGGACCGTGAAGCGTTCTACGTTCTGGGGCTGATCAAGTTGCATTCGCGCAAACAGAACCTGATTGCGCTTTCCAAAGCGGGCGCCGAACGCACGGCTTCGCTGCTGGACGCGATGCTGTGGGAGTTTCAGAACCGCTATCGCGGCTACTCGTGGGCCATTCGCCTGAAGCTCATCGAACTGCTGATCACGTTGATGCGCGACTCACAGTTCAAGATCTCAATAAAAGGACTCAAACCGCTTTCGAGTTCGCGCATTCAGGATGCCGTGTTGTATCTCAATACCGACTACATGAACAAGATAACCGTCGACGATGTGCTCGATGCGTGCGGGTTGAGCCGTAGTCACTTTCACGCACTCTTCAAGCAGGAGACCGGGCGCACGTTTGTCGACTATCTTTCCTGGCTGCGCTGCAATCGTGCCGCCGAGTTGCTTGCCACTACCGACAGCACCATTCTGGACATCGCGCTGGACTGCGGTTTCAACAATCTGAGTCATTTCTACCACGTTTTCAAGCGCGAGAAACGGGTCAGTCCCGGGCGCTATCGACGTCACGGTTCACAGGAGCGGGATGCCGTGTAGCACGGCACGGGACGGCTCGTTCCGGCCGCCCCCTGCTTCCAGGGTTGCCTGTACATTGC
This sequence comes from Spirochaetaceae bacterium, assembly GCA_007693945.1. Taxonomy (GTDB): domain Bacteria; phylum Spirochaetota; class Spirochaetia; order DSM-27196; family PWMO01; genus PWMO01. The sequence goes on along the minus strand of RECP01000104.1, from coordinate 2,881 downwards.
GGGCTGCTGTAGATGCTGTGGTACATTGCATCGCAGCAGTCACACGGGTTGATCACCGTCAGTTGATCAACTCTTGCACGCGCTGCTGCAGCTCCGGGTCCTGGGTCAGTGCAACGTAGATCTCGTTGAAGCGGTCGATTTCGATGCCCTGGTTCTGTACTACCTGAGACATCTCGACCTGTGAGTCCTCCTGAATGGACTGCAGTTGCTGCTCGGCCATGCGGAAGCGGCTCTGCTCGTCGCTCGAGAGCGGCTGATCGAGTTCAAACTCGGGGTTGTGCTCGGCCTGATAGATCTCGTTGAATCGCTCAGTGGTAATACCCTGCTCGTCGAGCACGCTGATCATCTCCTCCTGGGTATCCATTTGCACCCGTTCGATCTGCTGCAGGGCCTCTACAAACCGGTTCAGCTCAGCATCGCCGACCTCGATGGTCTCGGGAGTCTCCCCGGGGAACATGTCCTGCGCCGCACTAAACGTCGCTACCAGTGCCGTAATAAGCGTGATCATGATGAGTTTCTGCATGTATCGTTCTCCTCTTGCATGTGACTCGCGATTCTGGTTCTGCACCCAACGCTACTACACGCGTGTCCACCGCATATCCGGGGTTTGTCAAGATTGTGTCAAGATTCGGCCGAGAGCCGGAGTGCACGAATGCCTGCCACAGTTGAATTTGACTATTCTAGTCGGAATTGTATATTTTTTGGTTCATCAGACAGGAGGTCTTGATGAACGTCGCGCGCGTGCCCCGGGGAACAACAAAGATTCTGCTAATTGTTGTATTGGCCATGAGCGCCATGGTACTCTGCGCTGCGCCGACCGTCAGCCAGGAAACCTCAAGCAGGATCGTGGACTCCGAGCTGGAGCGTTTCCGGCTGGTTGAGGTAACACGCGGATTAAGTCACCCGTGGAGCCTGGTCTTTCTTCCCGACGGCAGTGCACTGATCACCGAACGGCCGGGACGATTGCATCGGCTGCGGCCAGATGGTTCGGCCGAACAGATATCCGGGCTTCCGTCGATAGCGGCCGTCGGACAAGGTGGGCTGCTGGACGTGGCGCTCGATCCCGAATACGGCCAGAATGGCTGGATCTACATGACCTACGCGGTAGCCTACGATGGTGGCTACGGAACCGTCCTGGGCCGAGCGCGGCTCTCCGGGTCGCGCCTGACCGACTTCGAGGAGCTGTTCCGCATGCAGCCTGCGAGCGGAGGCCGCGTGCATTTCGGCTCGCGGATTGCCTTTCTGCCGGACAAAACCGTTGTGTTTTCGATTGGTGATCGCGGCGCGATGAACCGGGCACAGGACCGACAGGATCACGCCGGCGCACTCCTGCGGCTCAACCGTGACGGCAGTGTGCCGCACGACAACCCGTTTGTCGGCGATCCCGGTACGCGCGACGAACTGTACACGCTCGGAAACCGTAATCCGCAGGGACTGACGCTGCATCCTGAGACGGGCGTGTTGTGGCAGACCGAGCACGGGCCGCGTGGTGGTGATGAACTCAACATCATTGAACCCGGCAACAACTACGGCTGGCCGGAGATGTCCCAGGGCGTGGACTACCGCACCGGTCAACCGATCGGGCAGGGCACCTCGGCGCCCGGTATGACCCAGCCGATCGAACACTGGTCACCGGCAATCGCGCCTTCGGGGATGGTGTTTTACTTCGGCGAACAGTTCCCGGGCTGGGAAGGCAACCTCTTTATCGGTTCGCTGGTGGATACCCACCTGCTGCGACTGGAGATCGATGGTCAGCGGGTCGTACACCAGGAACGATTGCTGGACGGCACGATCGGACGCATCCGCGATGTTCGCCTCGGCCCTGACGGACAGTTATGGCTGCTCACGGACGCTTCCAACGGCGGGGTGTATCGTCTCGAAGCGGTGGAGTGAGCCGGCGATCCAAAGACGGTGTCTGCTTTCACAACACCGGGAAGGCAGGACGGCTCTCACGCGCTTGACTGCGCTCCTGAGTCCTTCCTCACCGCTAACGGTTGCCGTCTCCGGTGGTATCGCGGGCCTGCATGTGCCGCCGCCGCGCCAGGTCTCCGCCCTCGGTTGCTTGAAAGATCAACAGGATCTGTGCCGGGATGCTGGAGTCATTCCAGAAACAGTGAGCCTGATTGGCCTCGAAAAGCAGGCTGTCTCCCGGCCCCAGGTAGTAGGTCTTCTCGCCTATACGATAGCGTAAGCTGCCGTTCAGGCAGTAGACAAACTCCTGCCCCGAATGCACAACCGGAACCCCTGACTTCGGTGACTCCGGTTCAATTGTGACCACGAATGGTTCGATCTGCTGGTTGCGCAATCCAATCGCAAGGCATTCCATTACGAATCCGGGACCGTTTGCTACCAGCCGGTCGTCCTGATCGGTAAAGACCACCGCGTGCTCGTCGGTCTGCTGGAAGAAGTCTGTAATCCGCATTCCCAATGCCGTAGCGAGCTTATGAAGCGTGGCAATTGAGGGAGAGTGCTCCCCTCGCTCGATCAGGCTTATGGCATTTGTCGATAGGCCACAGCGGTCGGCCAGGGCACGCAGCGAGAGCCTGTGTTGCTCGCGAACGCCGCGAATCTGCGGCCCGAGGTTCGGGGAGCTGCCCTGGTTTACGCGTTCTTCTGTTCCCATAGCCGCAGTGTATCATAATAGTTGACGTTCGTAAAGTATAGTAGCTTTCCGTCAGGATGCGGGTTTTGACCGCACGGAGTCGGTTGGCACAGGATGGCTGCGCGCAGATCGCTACCAGACGGGGCCGGCAGATTCCAGCCACCGCCGTTTGCAGCGCGGCGTCGAACACTGCGCAGCCTGGTTGCTACGGGTTGTCGTACTCAGTTACGGAGTGTTCCCAAAGCTGTGCATTTTGCACCGCTGTTGTTATGCGATCAC
>RECP01000018.1 GCA_007693945.1 Spirochaetaceae bacterium | reverse complement strand
AGGACAAGTGAGCGGGGGTGCTCTCGAGGCAGGCGCGCAGGAGCTCCATGCCAACCCCATCCCCGCCCCACATTTAGAACTGCTGGCTGAGGGACAATTCGGTTGACAACGGTGCTGGTGGGGTCTACCATATTCGATAATCGATAATTAAAAAACTCGGTAGTTGCTCTTTGGCCTCAACGTAATCTCAAGGAGGTGTATTATGAAGAGGTTCCTTATCCTGGTGCTGGCTCTGCTGTCGATCACCGCGTTTGCGTTCGCGAGAGGACAGACAGAAGCAGATCCCGATGTAATCAAAGTCGGAGTGCTTGCCGTCGGGGAGGGCGCGTTCGCGATCCAGGGCGTGGACTGCTTCCGCGGCTTCGATATGGCAATCAACGAATTCGGCGGCGAGGTGGCGGGCAAGAGGATCGAAACGCAGCGCTACTACTCCGACGGAACACCGGATACCGCAATGACGGCTGCACGACGCGCAATTGAGCAGGATAACGTGGACATCCTTGTGGGTCCGTTATCGGGTAGTGAAGGACTGGCAATCGCTGAGTATGCAAAGGACTGGCCGGACAGGACGTTCATCAACGGAAGCTCCGGAGCAGCCGATACAACGCTGGTTATCAGGGCTCCCAATTTTTTCCGCTTTTCGCTGGACGGCACGCAGTGGCAGGGTGGGCTCGGGACGTACGCGTACGAAGACCTCGGTTATCGGCGGGTAGCGATTGTGGCGGAGGACTACTCCTTTCAGTACACCCAACGGATGGGCTTTCTGCTGGAGTTCGGCGAGCTCGGTGGCCGCGTTGTAGAGAACTCCTGGGTGCCGATCGACGTTGAAGATTTCAGCTCCGTGATAGCTTCACTTCCCGGCGATGATGAAATCGACGCGATATGGATCGGCCTTGGCGGATCAAACGCAGTTGTGTTTCTGGAGCAGTACGTGCGCGCAGGCCGCACGACGCCGCTTATCGGCAGCTCGGTGACGGTCGACGCAACGGTACTCGACGTGGAAGGAAGATTCCGTGATTTCCTGATCGGGACCCCCTCGGCCGGACCGGTCGCAGCGGATATCGACACACCGGAATGGCGGCAGTTTCTCAATAACTACCGCTCGCAGTTTCCCGACGGATTTGCCTCGCCTTCGCTGTTCGGCCACGCTTACTACGTTGGAACAAAGGCCATGCTGCTGGCGCTTGAGGAAGTCGGCGGCGACCTTTCCGATGGCCAGGCTCGTTTCCAGCAAGCACTCGCAAACATCGATTTTGTGCAACCTACCGGTCGAGTCCGGCTGGATCACAACCGTCAGGCAATCGGCACCAATATTGTGACGGTGGTTCGCGAAGACGCCGACGGTAACCTCGTGAACTCGGCGGTCAAGATCGCAACCGACGTCAACCAGACGATGGGCGTGCCCGAAGATGAGTTCATTGCGAAGGGAAGCCCCAGCCGCACGAACCCGAGTTATCCTGCGGACTGATGGTGTAGACAGATGCCGGCAAGCCCGGCCGGCCGCACAGTATCAGCCGCCCACGTATGCAGGCGTGGGCGGTTTCTTTTGCACGGGCACGAGCTAATAGAGCCGTAACACAGCCCGCTATCCGGTAGCCGCGCCGCAATGCTGCCGGTTAGACAGAGTGGATCTCACGGAAAGCGCCGATGAGTGCCTGCGCAAAAAGCGGGTCGTTGATGTTGTACGGATACCGGATCACCCGGCGCCGAAGCGTCTGGCGTACCGTGTCTTCGATTGCCCGGAACAGCGCCTGATCGGCGTCCGGATCGAAGAAGGGCTGTCCCTCGCTATCCAGCAGCGAGACACCCTTCTCCGGCAGCAGGAACCGCACCGCCCCCTCCATTTGATTGAGTCGGTGTCCTATCCATTGGCCGAAGGCCTCGTTCTCGGAAGCAGTAGTGCGCATGAGCGTAACGTTAGCGTTGTGGATGTGCAGTGTTCGATCGACAAACTGTTGCGGCACTGTGTCGCGGGCCGCAAAGTTGACCATGTCCAAAGCTCCCACCGACCCCACGTACGGTATCCCCCGGCGTATAATCGCTCCCATTCGGTCCTCACCGGCGCTCATAATTCCTCCCACAATGAGATCGGCCACTTCCGTGGTGGTCACATCGATCAGATGCGAGATCATACCGGAGTCGATGAGTTTTTCCATCGATCGTCCGCCGGTGCCGGTCGCGTGGAAGACCAGGGGATCGAACCGGCTCTCCAGACTACTGCGGACGGCGGTAACACACGGCGTGGTCACTCCGAACATCGTCATCCCCAGCGTCGGTTTGTGTTCCTCGCAATCCGCAATCACATGCGCCGCCATGCCGGCGATCGCGTGGGCGGCGTTACCCAGAACCACTCGGGATATGCGATTGATCCCCGCCACGTCAGTGACGGAATACATCATCGTTATATCGTTAGGCCCAACGTAGGGACCGATGTCACCGCTGGCCATAGTGCTGACCATCAGCTTGGGCAGGCCGACCGGCAGCCGCTGCATGGCACCGGTAACCAGGGCAGTGTTCCCGGACCCCCCAATCCCGATCACACCACCGATATCGGTGCGGGAAAGCAGAAACTCGCCAAGCGCTGTGGACATGAGCCCCACCGCCTGGCCGCGGTCGTTCACCGTGCCGAGAAACCCGGGAACGTGAGGATGATGCAAGGCTACGTCCGCATTGGAGACATCAGCCCGGGAGTCTCCGGGCCGCGAGGATACGTCAACGGTGACCACCCCGACCCCTGCCGACCGGATACTCTCCGCAACGTACTGCAGTTCGTCCGACTTGGTGTCAAACGTTCCGACAACGTAGACAGGTTTCATCAACCACCTCAGAACTGAAGGGCCTTGAACTCGCTTATCCGGGCGGTGATCGCGGTCTCCACCGGCAAACGTTCCATTGAGCTTGCACCGTAGAACCCGTCGATGCCCGTGACCTTCTTGAAGATGTACTGAGCATCCTCCGGTGTGGCGACCGGTCCGCCGTGGCACAAAACGATAACATCGGAGCGGACCGCTTTGGCGGCATCCACGATCGACTGGATTATCGCGGCACTTTGCTCGAGGGTCATAGCTGTCTCCGCGCCAATGGCCCCCCTGGTTGTCAGTCCGAGATGCGCGACGACCATATCGGCTCCGGCTCTGGTCATCAGTTTTGCCTGCTGCGCGTCAAATACGTAGGGAGTGGTGAGCATGTCGAGCTGGTGCGCTTCCCTGATCAGATCGATCTCCATCTGGTAGCTCATACCGGTCTCTTCGAGGTTCTTCCGGAAGTTTCCGTCTATCAACCCGACCGTGGGGAAATTCTGTATCCCGGCGAACCCGAGTGTCTTCAGTTCGTTCAGAAAGTGTGTGCGCAACATGAATGGATCGGTGCCGTTGACACCGGCCAGCACGGGCGTGTGAGAGACCGCAGTGAGCACTTCCCGCGCCATTTGCTTGACAATCTCGTTTGCGTTGCCGTAGGCCATCATCCCCGCAAGTGAACCTCTTCCCGCCATCCGGTACCGACCGGAGTTGTAGATCACGATCAGATCGACACCCCCCGCTTCTTCACACTTGGCCGAGATTCCGGTTCCGGCACCGCCGCCTATGATTGGCACACCATTGCGCACTTTCTCGTGAAGACGGCTCAGAATCTCGGTCCGACTCATTACGGTGTTCATTGTCATCTCCCTGCTTCAGGCTTACGCGGAACTGACACCGAGCAGTTGATTCTTGGCATCTTCGTCCCGCAGCAGGCGTTCCGATTCCATCTGCATCAGGATCCGGCCGTTTACCATGATGGACACGGAGTCAGCCAGGCTGGTGGCCACGTGCAGATTCTGCTCGATCATCAGGATACCGATCTGCTCGCTCACTATGTGGTGGAACACCTGGATCAGTGTTTCGATCAGTGCCGGGGCAATTCCTTCGGTCGGTTCGTCAAGGATAAGCATAGACGGATTGGCTGCCAGCACACGACCAATCGCAAGCATCTGCTGCTCACCACCTGAGAGATTGGCACCCAGATTCTGCTTACGTTCCGCCAGCCCGGGAAACAACTCGTACACCCGTTCTATGGTCCAGACACCACCGGCGGCCTCACGCCGGTCAGTCAGACGAAGGTGTTCATCGACAGTCAGCGAGGGAAAGATCCGCCTGCCCTGCGGCACGTATCCCAGTCCCAGCCTGGCGATCTCGTACGGCTTCTTGCCTGCGATTTCGATGCCCCGGTATCGGATCGATCCTTCGGCAACCGGAAACAACCCCATAATCGTCTTGCACAGGGATGTCTTGCCCATGCCGTTACGGCCGATCAGGGAAACCAGCGTCTTGCCGACTTCCAGGTTCACGCCTTGCAGAATGTGGCTCTTACCCAGGTACACATGCACGTCTGCAATTTCAAGCATGAGTTCCCTGCCCTCCTACGTAGAGTTCCTGGATGTACTGGTCTTGTTTTATCTGATCCACGGTCACCCGCTCCCGGATCGCCTTACCGTTGTGCAGTACCGTCACGTATTCTGCAAACTGCAGCGCAACGTTCATGTCGTGTTCGATCATTACCAGCGTGATGGACTCCGGCAAGTCGGACAGGACGCGCGGAATAAGCGCTCGATCCTCATGTGACAGGCCTGCCACCGGCTCGTCCAGCAGGATGACTCTGGCATCCCCGGCAAGGGCCATCCCGATTTCGATAAGCTTCTGATTACCGTGCGAAAGGTCCGCGACGGACTCCGGCAGAAGATCCTCGATCCTCAGCAAGGCCGCAATTCGACGTACTTCGTCACCGGCTTCCGAGGAGGTCCGAACGGTACGCAGGCTGTAGCGCTCCGGCAGGATGCCTCTGACTGAAAGCAACAGATTCTCAAAAACAGTCAGTCCGCTGAAAAGCAGGGTGTTCTGGTAGGTTCTGCGGATGCCGTGACGAATACGCCGATATACCGGGTAGTCCGAGATATCCTTCTGGCCCAGAAAGACCTTGCCTTTGGTTAGCGGCAGGTCGCCAGATATGAGGTTGAAAAGCGTCGTTTTGCCGGATCCGTTCGGTCCCAGTATGGCGTGTTTCTCACCTTCAGCAATGGCGAGCGACACCCCGTCAACTGCCAGAAGCGCCCCGAATGCCCTGGAAACGCGATCCACCCGCAGCGTAATTCCTTCCATCATGCAGCCCCCGTCTCTTTGTCACGAATGGTATCCAGGAGACGTCGCACGCGCTGACCGATTCCCACCAGGCCGTCCGGAGAGAACAGCAGAACCACAACAAAAACAACGCCGATGACCGTATTGAACCGCTCGCGGTCAAAAAAGTCGATCGCAAAGCTGTC
>RECP01000019.1 GCA_007693945.1 Spirochaetaceae bacterium | reverse complement strand
AACTGCTCTGCTGCTTGCGGATGCCGGCAAAATGCACAGTTTTGGGAACACTCAGAAAATCTTACCGTAGGGTTGCACATACCGTTCCGCCTGATACTATGAACGCCGAGCGTGTTCGACTTGTCGGGCACGATAGCAGACGGCCGGGGAGGCAGATTGATGGCCGAATGGGACGAGTCTGTTGACGTCATTGTAGTAGGAAGCGGATTTGCCGGATTGACAGCGGCCGTGGAGGCCCGCAATGCAGGATCCTCCGTGATAGTGCTGGAAAAGATGCGAGCCGCGGGAGGCAATTCGATAATCAGCGACGGCGGGTTTGCCGCCGCCGGAACGGAGCTACAGCGGCGGCTGGGCATCGATGACTGCCCTGAGCTGTTCTACCAGGACATGCTGAAGGCCGGGCTGGGTCTCAATGATCCGGCACTCGCGCGCACTGTGACTCAGCGTGCTGCCGATGTGTTGCGGTGGTCCGCGGACTATCTCGGAGTGCGGTACCTGGACAGGGCGGACCGTTTCGGGGGCCATTCGGCTGCTCGCTGCTACGCAGTCGCCGGGACGGGCGGAGCGGCCTTGGTCAAGGCTTTGCTGAAAAAGACAGCTGAACTCGACGTACCGCTCAGGACAGGTTGCGCGTTGCGCACGCTGCTGACGGAGAATGGCGTGGCTCGGGGGGTCGTTATTGAGCAGCAATACAACCCGCGCAGCGGGAGAGGCGGATCGCTCAAGCGGCTGCGCGCGCAGGGCGGGATCGTCATTGCCACCGGCGGCTTCGGGGCCGATACGCCTTTCCGGATGCTTCAGGATCCGCGCCTGAATGCCGACATCGACACCACCAATAGAGAGTCAGCCACCTCTGAGGCGCTGGTCGAAGCTGTCAGGATCGGGGCGGCTTGCGTTCATCTGTCGCACATTCAGCTCGGGCCGTGGGCTTCACCTGACGAGAAGGGCTTCGGCAGCGGCCCGCGTTTCGCGGACTACGTGGGATTTCTCTACGGTGTCGTTGTAGATCCGCTCACCGCCGAGCGGTTTGTCAATGAGCAGTCCGACCGCAAGGTGCTCAGTGACGCAATCCTGAGAGTCGGAAAACCGTGTATCTGTATCGCTGATCAGGCTGCTGTCCAGCGTTCCGGCTGGAACATTGCGAGGGCCGTTCGAAAGGGGGTCGTCAAAGGATTCACCGACCTGGACGAACTCGCGCGGCACTACGGGCTTCCCTCACAGCGGCTCGCGCGCACAATCTCGGAGTTCAACCAGGCCGTGCAGCGCGGCACGGACCATCGGTTTCAGCGCAGCATTCCGCCCGATTCTGAGCCAATCGAGAACCCGCCCTTCCTCGCCATGAGGCTCTGGCCCAAGGTCCACTACACAATGGGCGGATTGAGCATAGATCAGAGAGCACGCGTCATGGACCTGCAAGGCAGACCAATATCGGGTCTGTTTGCAGCCGGGGAGGTCACCGGCGGCGTGCACGGCGCATGCCGCCTGGGAAGCTGCGGCATCACGGATTGCCTGGTATTCGGCAGAATAGCCGGCCGGGAAGCCGGCACCCGATGCACGAACCGCGGGGTCCGCGCATCGGGCAAGGATCTTCCGCTATCGACGGATTCTACCAGAGGTGTCGCAGCCGATTCTCCCACAGCCGGGGATCGTCAACACTAACCTCAAGCGGTACAATTGGTGCCTGCATCTCAATAACCAGACCGTCCGCCCACGGGCTCGGTACCACCTGCGCCGGTGACCAGAGCGCGTCCGGATCGCTCAAGACGTCGCCCTCGCGCGGCACCGCCTGGCCGGTTCTGAGCTTGTACAGCAGCTCCACCGCCATACGCGCCGGGGCATAGGCGGGCATGGCCACAATACCGAGCACTTCGTTATTTCGAATCAACTCCTGACCCTCCGGTCCCATCCAGGTCCCGGTGATGCTGAAATCGCGCGGATTGAGACCGGCTCCGCGAACCGCCTCCACCACGCCGGGGCCCATGATGTCCGGAGTTTGAACGTAGATGCCAACCACATCGTCACCGTGGCGCGTCAGCAGATCCGACGCACGGTCGTGAGCGTCGATGTTGTTCCACTGCCCGTCGCCTTGCACCACGCGCAACTGCGGGTAGTTGCCGACAACCGACATGAACCCGGCACTCGCGGTCCGCGTGTACATATCCCTGACGTCTCCGGTGATCTCGATCACCACGCCCGCAGGAACGGTACCCCCGTGGCGCTGTCGGATATCTGCAATGAAGGCCTCCGCAGCCCGGGCGCTCTGGGTTTCGACATCGGCGGTAATGAAGTACTCTACGCGGCCACCCTCGGGACTGGTGTCGATGGCAACCACCGGAATACCGGCGTCGTTGAGCATCATCACCCCGGGCACAATTGCCTGCTGATCCACCGCGCCGGCCATGATGAAGCCGTCTATTTCCTGCAGGATGAAGGTATCCATATGGTTCATGATGGTCTGGGCGTCACCCTCGCCGTCCCTGACAATCAAACGCGCGCCGAACTCGTTTGCCGCCTCCTGTGCGGCGTAGATGAACGCCTCAATGTACGGTGTACCGGGATATTTGATGACCATTCCAAAGGTCATATCCCGCTGCTCGTCCCGAGCGCCGGCGGCAGCGGCGTCTTCTGCCACGGCCCCGAGCATCAGCAATACCGCCAGTACGGTCACCATCTGCAGTACAAGCTGTCTACCTGATCTCATCTTCCTCGATCCTCCCTTGAAAGGTATTGTCTATCCTCCGGGTTACCCCGAGATTGCAAGTGATTCCAGTTGCTCGCGGTGCAGCAGCTGTGCACGCCAGCGGCTGCGGCTGCGATCAAGCAGCAGCGCCAGAAATATCAGCGCGCCCTTTGACGCGTAGATCAGGCTGGGGCCAACGCCGAGCAGGTTCAGCGAATTGGAAAACATCCCCAGCAGCAACGCCCCGCCCAGCATCCCCAGCGGCGTTCCCTTGCCGCCGTGCAGACTGGCCCCGCCCATCAACGCTCCGGCAAAAGAGAGCAGAACCATTCCCTCCCCCATCGCGTTGGAAATTGAACCTTGCCGACCGGCGGCCAGCAGTCCACCGACCGCGGCCAGCACTCCGGCAATCACGTAGGCGTAGAGCGTCATGCGGTCCACGTTGATCCCCGACACGTAGCTGGCGCGCGGGTTACCGCCGGTTGCCACAAACCGGCGTCCGAACGGCGTATGCTGCAGCACGAGGTTCAGCAACAGAAAGACCAGCAGCACCAGCGGTATGGCGACCGGTATGTTTCCCGGCAGCCGTCCCGCACCGGCGTAGCGAAAGACAGGATGCAGCGGGAACAGAGAGAACGGAAAGATGAACAGCAGGATTCCCCGGATCATGATCATACTGGCCAGAGTCTGCAACAGCGGGTTGATCTTGAGGCGGGCAATGCAGATACCGTTGAACCAGCCGAGCGCCGCACCGACCAGTAGCGTGATCACGATCGCCATGCCCGGTCCAACGAGCTGCGGAGCAATACGCATCGAAAGCAGCATCGCGATTCCGGGAGCAAATCCCAGTGTCGACTCGATAGAGAGATCGAGCTTGCCGTTTATGAGTACCAGTCCCTGTCCGAGCACAAGCAGGCTCATGATGGCCGAGTGATAGAGTATGTTGACCACGTTGCGGTAGCTTGCAAACCGCGGCGTTACCACCGCATTGATCACAAAGAACGCCACAACCAGAACCCAGATCAGGTTGTCGATCAGAAACAGCTGAAAAGAGGTGCTTCGCTTCATGGGTTGATCACTTCCTCCGTTGCGAGCTCGACCGCGCCTGCGGTTCCCGTTGAAAGCCCGCCCTGCATCGCGTGGTAAATGGCCTCTTCACTGTAATGCGGTCCGCTGTACTCGGCCACCAGACGACCACGGTAGAGAACCAGAATCCGGTCACACACCATCATCAGCTCTTCCAGACCGGGAGCGGTCATCACAACAGCGGCGTTCTGCGCCAGCTCACTGCGGATGATGGTCAGCAGACTCGCGCGCGCGGAGATATCGATACCTTTGGTAGGTTCATCCAGCAGATAGACCGACGGTTCGGTAGAGACCACCTTTGCAACCACCACTTTCTGCCGATTACCGCCGCTGAGCTCGCGCACCTCCTGATCCATCGAAGCGTACTTGACTGCCAGTCGGCTGCCCAGGTCTGTAGCCAGCCTGGACTCGGCAGGCCGATCGATGAACAGTCCGCGAGTAACCCGCTTCAGCGCACTGAGAACGATGTTCGACTTGACACTCATGGCATCCACCAGCCCCTCGGCATCGCGCTCCTCGGGCAGGTAGACCACGCCGAGCGCGAGGGCGCGCCGCGGATTTCCGATTGTCTGCTGCTGCCGACGGACCCGTATCGTCCCGTTGTCCAACGGGTGCATCCCTACAATCGCTTTCATGATCTCGGTCCTGCCGCTGCCCATCATGCCGGCAATCCCCACAACTTCGTTGCGGTAGAGGCGGAAGCTGATATCCTGGAAATCCTCCACGCGGGTCAGGTTCTCGACCGCGAGCAGCTCCGAACCGCGACCGTGAATCGGCGCTGAGCCGGCGGCCTCCTCGCGGGCGGACGGCAGTGAGACACCCCCGACAATCAGGGCTGCCAGCAACTCGCGGTCCACTTCGTCGCGACGCACCGTCTTGACCGAGTGACCGTCACGAAGCACCGTCATTCGGTCGCACACTTCAAGCAGCTCATCAATACGGTGAGATATGTGCAGGATCGTACAGCCGGCTGCTTTGCGGTCGCGAATGATGCGGTAGAACAGCTGCTCCTCGCGCTCGGAAAGCGATGCGAAGGCCTCGTCGAGGATGATGATCTGAGACCGCTCAACATAACTGGCCTTTAGCATCAGGATGATCTGCTGCACGCCGATACCGACGTCCGAGACCGTCATGCGCGGGTCCAGATTCAACCTGGCGTGCTGCAGGATCTCGTCCGCCTGCCGATAGAGCCTGGGCCAGTCGACGCGGAACCCGCCGCGCCGGGTGGGGTAATCCGGCATGAAGAGATTCTCGGCGATGGTGTGCTGCTGCACCAACTGTGGTTCCTGCGGTACTATCGAGACGCTCTCCCGGCGCGCGGCGATCCTCGAGAGGTCATCGTGAATATGTCCGTTGATGCTGAACGTACCCGATGTAGGCGTAACCAGACCCGCGACAATCCCTACCAGCGTCGTCTTGCCCGCGCCGTTCTTGCCGATGATACCGTGCGTCTCACCGCGCCGGACCTCGAGGTTGACGTTATGCAGTGCCACCGTGCCCGGATACACTTTGGAGACGTTGTTCAGACTGAGAATAATGTCGCCCATCACCGCTCCGCCCGGCGCGCGGTGCTTCCGGCACCGCGTCTGCCGGCGACGATCATAGCATGCAACAGGATTGGTGCTCAAGAAAGCAGACGTGCGGACCAGCAATTCTCATTTTGGCCGTACGGGGTCGGTTGGCATGGAGCTCCTGCGCGCCTGCCTCGAGAG
>RECP01000020.1 GCA_007693945.1 Spirochaetaceae bacterium | reverse complement strand
GATCTGGCGGTCGATGTAGTTGACCGCAAACAGCGGGTTGGCTCGGGTGCGCGCCCGCCGTGAGCTCACCTGAAGGTGTCGCAGCCGGCCCTCACGCAGCAGTCTTCGAAGCGGCGCGAGCGAGCGCAGCGCCGGCGGGTAGCCGCGGTGCTCATCGCTGCGGATCGTCCTGAGGCCACCGCTGGTGCAGCCGCGCTCGATCGCCGGGCACAGGCCACCCAGCAGCAGCTGAAGCGAGGCGCTGACCGCGCGCGCCGCCGGCCTCCAGTGAGCATCGATCATCGTGCGACGCTGTCTCTGCTGCTGCGTCATGCGGCCCTTGCGCCGCAGGGTGGTCAAGCTGAAGCCCCACAGGTACTGACTGGTGCTGCCGGCAGCGATGGTGTAGTTGGTCGGGAAGTACTGGCTGCGCAGAAAGGACTCAAAACCGTCGATCACCAGGTCTTCGCCCAGTGTTGCATCACTGGCGGCGCTGTGAAGCAGTGCCAGGGCGTTCCGCGCCAGGCGGCGGATGCGGTTCTGCACCACGCGGTAGCACACGCTCCAGCGGCGGGCGATCTGTCTCAGACCGCTTGAGCGGTCAAGGTCCTCGCGCAGTCTGCGCATATCGCAGGTCGAGTGGGTCCAGTAGTGGATACTGAAGGTCTGGGTCGAGCAGCCTTTACCGCAGTACAGGCAGCGAAAGCGCTGGATGTCCCCGCGGCAGAGTGTATGGTAGCTTCCTGCGCGGCGGTACCACTGCTTGCCGGCTGCCTCCCGGCGGCTGAAATAGGGACAGCCGGGGTTGGCACAGAACTCAGGGGCGGTGACGGCGTCACACATTGGCAGCTGGCCTCCAATGTGTCTAAACGCGGCCTATTGCACTGCTGCTTCAAACAGCGCGCTTTTCGGGGGCACAAAGCACAATTTTGGCACCAGTGACCAAAGGTTACCGCCTTAACACGGCGTGCTACACTGCAGGCAGGAGGCATCGAATGACCGGAAAAGAATTGGGAGACAAGCGCGGGCGCCCGAGGCGCTACGATTTCCACGCTCAGGACGGTTACAGAGACACATTTGCCGCCTACGCCGTTTCAGCGCTGCAGGAGCTTATGGAACGGGTAATCGACCAGATCGAAGACCTGCCGCCTGAAGCGTTTGGCTACACCGCACCGTCAAGCTGGTTCTGCCTCGGCTGGCTGCCGCTGCACCTGGCAGTATCCGAACACAGCGAGATGGTGCGCCTTGCAGAAGGACTGGACTTGCCGCCGCCGCCGCTGGACAAGCAGACTCTGTCAGCGTTGAAGTACGGCGCTCTCGAGACCGATGGCACCGTACCCGCCGAGCTCAACCGTGCACCGTTGCTCATAGCGGCAATGCGGGCGGTGCGCAACAGCGTGACCGTAGCTGTCTGCCGCCGGATACCCGACGCGCAGCGCCGGCTCAAGGACGCCGGCAAACTCTCAACGGCGCAGTCGGTCCTGATGCATCAGTTCTGGCACTGGAGTTACCATTCCGGCCATATCGGGCTGATGCGCCTGGAATGGGGCAGCGACTACCAGTGGGTAATGGCCGAAGCGCCACACTCCTGACCGCGGCTGCGCATCTCAGCCGAGCAACAAGATCATCTCCACCAGCCGGTCCGCGCCGTTACATTCAAAGCTATAGTCCAGACAGTTATCGATGCGCCATTGCTGACTCTCGAAGCGCCGCGGCTGTGGCACAAAATGCGCCTGCTTGCCGAAGTAAACCGCTTCCCAGAACGAGTTGTAGCCGCCGGCAGAGACAATGAAATCAAACAGGTTGAAATAGTCTACCGCCGGGTAGATGCCGCCGCCGTAGTTGGAACTGTAGACTACCCGGTACTCGTCTTCCAGGTAGGAGTAATCAGAGCGCAACTGCTCAAACTCGCCGGGAAGTCCGTTGGTGGCAACCAGCGCGGTGGGTCGCGAGGCGTCCATACCCAGACGCGCAGCGGCCTCGTTCCGCGGCAGGATTTCGCCTGGGTTTCGCAGCACAAGCGGCTCGATGGTTTGGCAGGCTATCGGCCAGTTCCACGGCTCGATACCCAATACCAGATCGTAGGCTTCGGCATCGAAGACAAGGTCCCCTGCGAAATGCGGTACATGAAAGAAGTGCTCTGAGGCCTGGAAAAAGAGCGCCACTTTCGGACACACGAAATCCTGCACAACGTGATGCAGCGAGTACCACGCCTGCTGCAGCACAATTATGTCCGGATCCAAGTCAACCAGCGTCCGGTACAGCTCACTCTCACGCGCCGCGGAGGGATCAAGTTCACGCTCATGATCGAAAGGTATGCTGAGTGTTCCCAAAGCTGTGCATTTTTCACCGATGTTGCTACGCATCACGCATGCAGGCAGGAAGCCACTGCGACCCGCTCATAGGGCCCTTGCTCGAGGATGCCGGTAAAATGCACAGCTTTGGGAACACTCACAACTTGTTTCCATTATGCATTTTCACGCCAATCTACCGAATCAGCGCCCAACGACAGAGCTTAGCGGCGCACTCAGCGCGTCCCCCTAATCGCGAAGCGCTCGAGCGCGCGTCGCGCGATGCGACCGGCCCGATCGAGATCGACCTGGTTGGCGAATGCCGGCCAGCTGCCGTATCCGATCTCACTGACGAACAGGCTGGTGTTGTCGAGCTTCCGGTACTCCACGGTGCTACCCTGTTTCCCATTGTAGCGGCAACCGCCGGAAAGCGGTATAGTCAGGCGTGCTGATCGAAACCGGCTCGAACGAACGCGTCCTTCTGAGCTATCTCCCTACCGGCGGCGGCCACCTCTCCGCTGCCCGGGCGCTGCAGGTCGAGTTGACCGCGCTCGGCGTCGAGAGCCGACTCTTCAACGGACTCGTCCCCCGGTCGCGCTTCCAGAAGTGGGTCATCGAAGACGGGTACCGCTTCGTGTCGAACACGCATCCATCACTGTGGATCGCCATCTACGAGCTGTCGAAGCACCCCGCGCTCATGAGCGTCAACACGTGGCTCATGGCGCTCCTGAGCGCTCGACACGTGGCGGCCGCGATCGAGGAGCACGGGATCACCCGGATCGTCAACCTGCATTTCCTGCTCAACCGGTCGATCCAGTTAGCCATGCGCATTCTCCGCGCTCGCGCGAAGCGTTCGGGCGCCGCGTTTCGCGTGATCCCCACCGTGACGGTGGTCACCGACCCGTTAACCACGCATCCCGTCTGGTTCTACCGCAACAGGTTCCCCACGGTAGTGTTCTCCGAGCGGGTAAAGCGGTTCGCCGTCGAGCGGTGCGGGCGGGCCCCCGGCCGGATCCATCTCCTTCCACCGATTCTCGGCGCGCGATTCGCCTCGCCCATCCCGCAGGAGGAGATCGGCCCGCTCAGGGCCAGCCGCGGTTTTGACCTGCATCGTCCGCTCATCCTCGTTGCCGGCGGCGGCGAGGGGCTGGTCGACGGCGAGCGGTACATCGCCGCGATCCGCCGGGCAAAGCTCGACGTGCAGATTGCGTTCGTCGCGGGCAAGAACGAGTCGCTGCGGCTCGCTGCGGCGGCGGTGGCCAGGCGGTACCCCGGACAGACGACCGTGGTGTACGGGTT
Source organism: Spirochaetaceae bacterium (assembly GCA_007693945.1). Taxonomy (GTDB): domain Bacteria; phylum Spirochaetota; class Spirochaetia; order DSM-27196; family PWMO01; genus PWMO01. The sequence continues at coordinate 1,953 of RECP01000020.1, read as the reverse complement.
TGTCGACTTCATGTTCGACCTCATGAGTATGGCCGACTTGATCGTCACGAAGGGCGGGCCGGCCACGATCCTGGAGGCGCTCGCGCTCGGCAAGCCGCCCATCGTCACGCAGTACATCTACGGACAGGAACGGGGCAACAAGGACTTCATCGTGGATAACCGGGTGGGCTATTTCGCGCGGGGCACCCGCCGCATGGTACGGCTCGTGAGGGAACTCCTCAACGACCCGGCAAAGCTCGACCGGATTCGCGCCCGGATCGATGCGCTCGGCCTGCGGCACGGCACCGCGGACATCGCGCGGTTCGCGCTCACCATCGGCAGATCGCGCCGTGCGTGAGGGACGGGAAGTACGAATAGCGGAAAATGAGGTTGATGCTTTGCTTGATGCCGTCCACTCGGATTGACGCCGAACAAGAGCATGGAGTCGGACTCGCCAGGATCGGTGCTTATGGATCTTCCGGGCGTGGCGTGTGATGCCAACTATGCCGCAACGCCGGCCTCTTGTGCGAGCGTTCCGTTGTCGGCATCATTGGCAGAATGAGTACCCCCGAACCCGCAGGCGATTCGCCCGCGGCACGGCCAAGGCCGCTGATCATCGATTGCGACCCGGGAGTTGACGACGCCATCGCACTGATGGTCGCGCTGAACAGTTCCGCGCTCGACGTGCTGGGCATCACGACGGTGGCGGGCAATGTCCCGCTTCGACTCACCGAGTACAACGCTCGGCGGCTGCGGACACTGCTTGGCCGCCCCGGTGTTCCCGTCTACGCTGGCTGTCCCCGTCCGATGGTGCAGACCCTGGTGACCGCGGAGGAGATCCACGGCACCACCGGCCTCGACGGTGCTGAACTGCCCGAGCCCGACGGTGAGGCCGCCCCGCAGCATGCGGTGAGTTTTCTGATTGAGGCGCTGTCCGCCGCCCCCGAACCGGTGACACTGGCGTGCACGGCGCCGCTGACCAATCTGGCGGTCGCCCTGATCCAGCGGCCCGAGATTGCCGCCGGTATTCGGGCAGTGGTCATCATGGGCGGCGGGGTCAACCGGGGAAACATCACGCCGGTGGCGGAGTTCAACTTCTACGCCGATCCCCACGCCGCGCGGGTGGTATTCGAGTCGGGGTTGCCGATCACTCTGGTTCCGCTCGACGTGACTCACCAGGTCCTGGTGACCGAAAAGATCATCGCTCGAATCCGCGCAATCGGGAGCGCGGTCAGCAGCGCGGCTGCGGACCTGCTCACCTACTACGGTTCCATGCGTCACCCCGCGCTCGCGGGTGCGCCGCTGCACGATCCGTGCGTGATTGCCTGGCTGCTGCGGCCGGGCCTCTTCGGCGGGTTTCCCGCGGAGGTGCGTATAGAGACGGAGAGCGTCCTCACCGTGGGGCAGAGCGTGGTGAACCGGCGTCGCCTTCCCGAAGGACGCCAGCCGGTTACCGTGCTTGATACGGTAGATTCCGTCGGGGTGTTCGAGCTGATTCTGGCGCACCTGGCGGGTGCCGGGAACTGAGTCCACCCAATCACGCCCCTGTTTCGACGGCCGGTCGCTGTCCGACCGAAGGCGTGGCCGCACCGGACCCAGCCGGCTCTCTTAGAGAATGAGCAAAGGCCTCAGCACTGGTGCGAGAGAGCATTCACGAAACGCTGGAGTACATGTTCTTCCCCGATGAGCACCGGCGGCACATCCGCACCAATAGTCCGCTCGAGCGTGTGATGAGAGAGATCCGCAGGTGCGGCTTGCCGAATAGAACGATTGTCGAGCAGCGTAGTTATCTACACCAGCGATGGCATCATCAACACCCAACAAGCGCGTAGTTGTTGCAACTAACCCCCATTTCTCATAGGCAGGGTAGAAAAAGGCCTCTTCTTCTGTCATAATTTATTGACCAAAATAGAATTACGAAGAAGAAAGAGGCCAGAATTGCATAAACAGTATGATACAAATCAGCTTTCGTTT
>RECP01000021.1 GCA_007693945.1 Spirochaetaceae bacterium | reverse complement strand
GATCCGGCGGGAAACGCGACATCGGCCGGGCGGGGCGCAAGCGCGCGCCCGTGCCTGCGCCCCGCCTGCCGGGTGCGACATGCGGCAAAACCCCTTCCGTCCGCTTGCCCGCAGAGCCTGTGAACGGCCTCGTGCGGGCAACCGGAGCAGCCTTCAGAACCCGCCACCGGTGTCGACATCGGGGGATCCGCGCCTGCACCCCCTGTTCACGTCGCCGGGGGCTTGCCCATGAACCGGGCCACGCCCTGCCCATGCGTCGCCCTGAAATGGCGGCAGGTCATCGGCAGAGCTGATCCAGGCGACCGCTCCCTACACTGCCTCCGCCCGCACTGCTTTCGGCCACGTGCCGTCAATTTCCCGGATCACCTCCGAAGTCGTCTTCACATGCGCATAATTCTTGTCCATGTGGCGGATGGAAAAAACATGAGCCTCGTGACATGGGCTCGCACAGCAGTCCTCCAGCAAGTACACCTTGAAATCCCGGTCACTCGCGTCGCGAACCGCCGTTTCGACGCAATTCCCCGTTATGACGCCCCCGATGATGAGGTACTCGACACCCAGATTCTTGAGGATAACCTCGATGTTCGTCGAGTTGAAGACACCCGACGTTGTCTTCGAGACGACAACCTCTCCATCGATCGGCCGCAGTTGCTCGCAGATCTCGAGCTCTTCCTTCAGGCTCGAAAACATCTTCCAGCCCTTGTATCTCCACCCTGCATCCCTGGCATCAAGAGTCTGCGCGCCGACCTTCACGTGAACGACGTCTATCCCCTTCTCCCGGCACACCTTGAGCAGACGGGACAGGTTCGGAATGACCACATTCTCCACCCGGTCGTAGTAAGGCTCGAGCTCGTGCTCGATTCCAAGCTCTCGAGCGCGGGCGGCAAAGCCATAGCGGCGATCCACCGATCTCAGGTATACATCGATCATCATCAACGCAGTTCGACCCGGCTGCAGAGAAAACTCCGGCAGGCAACCCGGGATGCCGAGCTCGCGCAACTTGAGGTGATCCATTTCGTCCTCCTTCAGGTATTCGCAGTTTGAATCTCGGCGCCCGCTCAAAGCAGCGCCCATAGTCTTCCACGCGGCAGCGGCACGTTCAGCAGCATCGAGAAGAGACCATAGAAGAAGCCGATGACGATCAGCCCCAGCACGGCTCTCTTCGCAGTAATGCGCCAGTCCGTGCCCCGCTCGGTGGCAATCAGAAGAATCCCGACAAACGCAATCGAGCTGGTCACTATGAAGCCGACCGTCGGAAGCAGGAAGGCCCAGCAAAGCAGGACGACGACGAATCCTGCGCTTCTGAACCTGCTGCCCCCCGCGAAGTGGCCCATCGACTCGCTGTGGCCGGACGCAAGCCCCTTGCCGAGAATGGATTGCATCAGCAGCAAGGCCGCCAATATCACGAGGCTTACCCCGACAACTCTCGGGAAGACGGCTGCCAATGCCGAGAACCTGGCCGACTCGTGGAGAACGGCAAGCCCGAGACCTGCAACGGCGAGTGCCAGAAGCACTCTCTGGGCCAACTCCTTCCTACTCGCTTGCATCGTAGTTTCCTCGCCGGGAGCGCCGAAAGAGCAGGGGATATGCCAGGGCCAGCAAGATCAGGAGGATTATGACCAGGGAAATCGGACGCCCGAAGAACATGCCGAGCACGTTGCCCGACGCGCCGCCGATCAGGAAGCCCTGCACCAGCCCCTGCTCTGCGATGGGCCCGAGAATCAGGCCCAGCACGATCGGGGAGGGGCCGAAACCCAGGCGCGACATGAGCCACCCGAAGACACCGAGCACGACCATCATCCTCACGTCGTTGATGTTGTTGTGAATGGCAAAGCTTCCGATGACGCACATGAAGGCCACTGTTGGCACCAGCAGCGCCTTGGGCAAATCGGCGACGATATTGTAGGCCCATCGGCCGAGAACCAGTCCGACGGGAAACATGAAAATGGTGGCGATCAGCAGGCCGAAAATGAAGGTATAGGCTATGTCTGCATGCGACGAGAACAGCTCGGGTCCGGTTCTCACGCCCTGGACCATCACCGCAGCGAGGATGACGGCATCGGGAGGCGTTCCCGGAATTCCCAGGACGAGCGTTGGAATGAAGCCGCCGCCAACAGTTGCGCTGTTTGCGGATTCCGTTGCCTGCAGGCCTTCCGGGGCACCCTTGCCGAACTTTTCCGGTTGCCGCGAAGAACGGCGAACCTCCGAGTATGCAACCAGGCTGGCAATCGATCCGCCAGCACCTGGAAGTGCGCCGACGAGGGTGCCGATCGCTCCGCTTCGCAGCAGGTTTACCTTTCCGTCCCAGCTTGCTTTCAACGTGCGGCGCAGGGGCACATGGGTCGTGCGCTTTCCCGTGAACAGCCCGCGCTCGGGTTCGGCGACCAGGTCGATCAGTATGGGAATGCAGTAGAGGCCGATGAGTGCGGAAATCATCTCCACGCCGCCGACGAGATGGGGCGTGCCGAAGGTGAAGCGCAGATCGCCCCCCATTACCGCCGCACCAACCATCGAGAGCAGGAGGCCGATACACCCGCCGATCAGACCCTTGAGGACATTGCCCTCGGAAATGGCGGAAATCAGGGTGAGGCCGAGGAGTGCAATCCAGAAGTACTCGACCGGTCCGAACGCGAGCGCGAGGGTGGCCAACGGCGGAGCCAGCATCAGAAGCAACAGGCCGCCGATCAATCCGCCAGCCACGGAGGACACGCAGGCCAGGCTCACAGCGAAGCTGCCCTCGCCCTTTCTTGTGAGCGGGAAGCCGTCGAACGTCGTTGCGATGGCGGACGGAGTTCCCGGTGTGTTGATGAGAATCGCCGAGTAGGCGCCGCCGTAAAGGGCGCCCGTATAGATTGCTCCCAGTGCAATCATTGCGGAGGCGGGCGCCATTGTGAAGGTAAATGGCACCAGGACTGCCAGTGCCATGGTTGCCGTCAGACCAGGAAGCGCGCCGATGGCTGTCCCGAGAACGACGCCGACCAGGGCGTAAAGGAGGTTCTCGAACGTAAGCGCAGCGGCCAGATATGCGAGTATTTCCATGGTGTCCTGCCGGGAAAGCGCGAGGGGGGAGGCCGGCGTCGACCTCCCCTGCTCTCAGTTCAGTACGCCCATCTGTTCCAGCAGGTTGGTATAGTCCTGTATGCGGTCCGACATGAAGGCGTCCATGTCTTCATAGCGAATGTTCGTCACCACATAGCCGCCGGCCTCCATCTTCTCGATGAACTCCGGATCGGTCGCAATGGCGGCGATCAGCTCCGACCAGGCGGTGCGCAGCTCCGGAGGCGTCGATTGCGGAACTGCGACACCCCTGTGGGTGCCGCCGACGAGGTCGATGCCCAGCTCGGTGAATGTCGGCACGTCCGGGAACAGCGAAATTCTTTCCTCCATGGCGCCGGCCAGCATTCGAACCTGATCGCCCAGACGTGCCACACTCGCAGTATCCAGCCACGCTCCGGTTATGTGTCCGCCCAGCAGTGCAGCCTGAGCCGGGGCGGCGCCGGACATCGGTACATAGGTCGTGGTTACGCCGGCGAGCTGGTCAAAGGCCTGTTGTGCCAGGTGATTTGCGCTGTGCGACCCCGAGCCTGCGAAGGTGAGCGCGCCCGGATTGCTGGATGCAACTTCGATCAGGTCTTCGAGGGTCTCGAACTCGCTGCCGCTGCGCACGACGAGGGCGTGTGGTGTGTAGTGGAAGATATGGATGTTGACGATGTCGTCGGTTTCGTAGCCGACCCCGCCAAGCAAGGGCTGTGTGATGATGTGGGGCAGGTTAACCCCCATTATTGTATAGCCGTCACCGGCATAGTCGTTCAGGTTGGCCCATCCGACCGCGCCACCGGCGCCCGGCCTGTACGAAATCACCAGCTGTTGACCCGTCAGTTCCGTAAAGAAACTCTCCTTCATTCTTGCGGTCTCGTCCGAGGCGCCGCCAGGATTGAAGGGAATCACGTAGGTTACCGTGCGACTCGGGAAGTCTGCCAGTGCAGCACTTGCAAAAGCAGCGGTTAGGATACCACCGATTGCGATAGCTCCGAGCTTCCTCATTGCGGCCTCCTTGCCAAAAGGGTTCGTTAGCTGGAACGGCACAAGGGCTCAGACCCCGACGACTCCCCTGGTCTGATCGTCGTGGGCAGTCGCCGCCTGTGCTTTTCGTTCGACCTCTGGGCGCCGTGGTCAGCCGACAGATGCCCCACACGGCCGCGCAGGGCGCCGGCCAATGATCATGCGTTTCGATCGATCAGTGATCGGTGCCGTGCCCTTGCTGGTGTGGTGCCCTGGGTTGTCCATGCACAGGCAAAGTCTACCTTGCCTCGGGTGAAGCGCCATTGCAATCTGGTTATCGACAGTTCGAATCTTGGCATCGTCGGGAGCTCCGCCTTGGACCTGCGCCGCCTCCGCTACTTCGCATCCATTGTCCATCTTGGTGGATTTCGTGCAGCCGCCGAGGCAGAGAACATCAGTCAGCCAGCGCTCACCAGGCAGATGCAGCTTCTGGAGCGAGAGCTTGGCGTTTGCCTTCTCGACCGCACGACGCGACCTATTGCGCCCACCGCTGCGGGACGCATCCTGCTGAAGAGAAGCGAGGCGTTGCTTGCGGAGGCTTCGTTCATCGAGCGGAGCCTTCGTCATCTCAAGGTCTCTGACGACCGCACGATAACCGTCGGTGTCCTGCAGACGCTGCTGGACGACCTCTTCCCCCGTGCGCTCTTGCAATGGCGCGTGGAGTACAGCGACCTTGACGTGAGAGTTCGCGGTTTCTCCTGTGAGGCAATCCGGTCGCTTGTCGTGGCGGGTCATGTCGATGTCGGCATAGTGACCCTTCCGGTTGCGGATCGGCGGCTGGAAGCGATAGGGATGGCCGACGAAGGTCTGGCCCTGATTGCTGCGCCTGGTGACGAGGACGGGGCCGCCGGCATTTCCTTTGAGGAGGCGCTGCGCCAACCAATCCTGGTATTCCCGGAGGGGTTTCCGACAAGGTCGTTGCTGGAGGCCGCGGCGCATGATCGAGGCCTGCAATTGACCATCCAGGGAGAGCTGGAATCGATCGAGGCGATCAAGGCGCTGGTCCGTGCCGGTTTCGGTCGTTCGATATTGCCGTTGTCCGGGGTCATGCGGGACTTCAGAGATGGCAATCTCGGGTTGGCAGTCATTTCCGACTCGGCCGCGCTCATACGCAGGATCGGGTGCGTTTACCGCAGGGGGGAGCAGCTGAGCCCTTCGGTTCAAGCGCTCATTCTGGAAGTCGCATCGCTGCTTCGGGCCCTGCCGCGGCCAGGCGGCAGCAAGAGCGTGTCCCTTGCGCCGCGGTGAAGCCATGGCCGCTTGCCGTGCAGGCGGAACAATGTCGACGGCCGATCCGGCGGTGTCGTCATCCGACGGGAGCCGCGTCCGGTGGTCTTGACGTAGGCTTCGGGCGCGGCCAGCACGGCCACGCCGCCGAACACCGGGGCGGAGGGACCGCCGGACAGATACCCCGGCAGCCCCGCTTCCGCGACCGGTGCACGGCGCAAGCGCAGCGCGCCGATCACCGCACCCCCGAGGGGCGCGCGGCTCTGTGCGGAACGGATTTCCCGGCGCGGTCTCTCCCGCCCCTCAGACCACCCCTGCGCGCAGGCAGTCGTGCAGCCGCACCAGGCCCACCAGCCGCCCGCCGTTCTCGACCACGCAGAGCGAGGTGACCTTGGCGGCGTTCATCGCCTGCACCGCCTCGGAGACCAGCGCCTCGGG
>RECP01000069.1 GCA_007693945.1 Spirochaetaceae bacterium | reverse complement strand
GCAGAGGCTGCGGAGACGTTCGCGGGGTCGCTCTCGGGCGCGGCGCAGCGGAATTCGTCTGCCAACCGACCCCGTGCACCATATGGCGACGGCTGCCGCTCGCCTGGGGGTAAGGACACCGTCGGCGCGTGCGGCGCCGTACGGCCAAAATCAGAATTGCCGCTGATCTACAGCAGTTCGTCTGGCTTCGCTGCTGCAGACAGAGTGCTATGGCGCCCGTGGGGCTACACAGTTAAAAATGCACAGCTTTGGGAACACTCAGATCGGTTTGCCAATCCGGGTTGTCTGTGGTAGTATTGCCGCCGGGGTGAATCAGCCGGACAGGACGGTAAGACTCAAGTGGCTACCCTCGTACTCAGCCGGCGGCGGTGATACGTATCGGTTTGCGACGGTGGCGCACTACATCTACCTTTTTTCGCTTGTCGGTCATGTCGGGTTTCTGTTGCTGTTTGTGCTGCTCAACGCGCCGGTTCTGGCGGCATACAACCTGCTCAGCTGTGCCGTGTTTGTTCTGTGCCTCACCGTGAATCAGCGCGGTTATCATCGCCTGGCCTTCATCATAGCCGCAGTCGAAGTACTGCTGCATTCGTCTTTGTGCGCCTTTCTTATCGGCTGGCAGACCGGATTTCACTACTTCATAGTTGGAATCATACCGTTTGCGGTGATTCTTCCGCAGACAACCCGCATACAGAAGACGCTTATGGTTACAGGTCTGATTGCCGGTTACGGAGCGGTCTACTTCTTCAGCCAGCAGACGGTGCAGCTGTATCGGTTGCCGACTGCGATAATCAGCGGGTTGAACTATCTCAATTTGGCGGTAACCGCCGGTGCGTTCGCCTTTCTGGTGCACTACCTGGCCAAAGCTTCCGCACGGGCGGAGGATCAGGTTGCCGAAGCTTCACGCACTGACTACCTGACCGGGGCACTGAATCGCCGTGGTATGACCGAGAACGTCGAAGCTGCACGTTCGATAGCGCGACGCAGCGGGCGCCCGCTTACCGTGATCATTGGCGATCTTGATGACTTTAAGCTGGTAAACGATAACTACGGTCACAACTGCGGTGACCACGTTCTGATCGCGGTTACCGATCGGCTCAACAGAGGACTGCGTGAAGAGGATCTGGTAGCGCGCTGGGGAGGGGAGGAGTTCCTGGTCCTGCTGCCGGCCACCGATACGGCCGGAGCGCAGACCGTTGCCAATAAGCTGCTCGAGGCAGTAAGTGGGCAGCCGTTTGGCTGCGGGTCAGTCAGCTTCTCGATGACGATTACGCTTGGCCTCGCAACCGGCAGCGGGCACGAACCTCTGGAAGACCTGATCGGTCGCGCGGACCGAGCGATGTACCACGGAAAGCAGACCGGTAAGAACCGCCTGATCAGCTGCGACCCGGGGCGACGTGATCCCCGGGCAACAGAGTGACCGTTCTCGTCAGTTTAACCCTGAGCTGAGATCTATACTACGAAGTAGGCCGGTTCATTTCCCTCGCGCCACTTGATATTGCACCCCATGCTGGGCTTCTGCTGCCGTGGAGCGGGGTTTGCGGACAGGAGCTCATCGATGGCGGCGCGCAGATCCTTGCCGTCGACCGGAAGGTCGTTCCCGGGACGTGAATCGTCCATCTGTCCACGGTAGAAGAGCTTACCGTCACCGTCGAACAGGAAGAAATCCGGCGTACAGGCCGCATGGAAGGCCTTGGCGGTCTCCTGCGATTCATCGTAAAGGTACGGGAACGTGAATCCGCATTCTCGGGCGATTTCGCCCATCCTGGATGGTCCATCATCGGGGTGAGTGGTGACGTCGTTGGCGCTGATGGCCACCACTTTGATGCCCTTGGCCTGGTACTGTTTCACAAGTTTGACCAACTCATCACGCACATGAATGACAAACGGGCAGTGGTTACAGATGAACATCACCAGCGTTCCCGGTGATCCGGTCAGGTCAGCACTGGAAACGGTTTTGCCGTCAACATCGGGCAGTGAAAACTGCGGCATCCGGGTGCCGAGCTCCAACATGGTAGAAGGCGTAGCGGCCATATGTTCCTCCTCGTGTCCCTAAAATAGCCAAAAACCCGACGGTATGCAAACTAATCTACAGCGAGACTTCTGCGGCGGCGTTACACTCCCGAACGCGCAAATCTGGCCTTGATCATCGCAAAGTAGTCGGCCGCCTCGTCGTGCTCAACCGGGATATCGACCTCGGAGATCTGGATCAGCCCGGCCGGTATCTCCTCCAGAAACGGTGACGGAACGCAGTTGATGACTTCGCGCATTACCTTGCGCTGTCGGCAGCAGGTCAGGAAGAGCCTGCGCCTTGCGCGCGTAATAGCCACGTAGAACAACCGGCGCTCCTCCTCGATATTCCTCTCGTGCTCCTCGAGAGCGCGCGCGTGCGGAATGATCCCGTCCTCGACGCCGGCAACGAAGACTACCTCGTGTTCGAGACCTTTGGCTGCGTGGATAGTCATCAGGTTTACCTTGCCCTGCTCATCGTCCTGGTCGATATTGTCGCGCTGCTGCAGCGTGATGCGGTTCAGAAAGTGAAACAAGCCGCTATCGAGTGTGTCAGGATCACGTTCATAGGAGCGAACGATGTCAATGAACAACTCGATATTGCGCAGTTTCCATTTTGCAACCTTCTCGTTGCGCTGGTGCTCGCTTACCAGGTACGACCAGTAGTCGATTTCGGTGACCATCGCACTCAGGGTTTCGGCCATCCGGCGCCCCGACAGCAACTTTGGGCGGTAGGTGTCGATCAGGGTGACAAATCCGCCGAGGTCATCGCGAGCCCGCGACGAGAGCGGTGAGTCTTCGGCTGCGAGCGCGGCGTGCATGGCAGAGAAGAGCGAAATGCCGCGTGCCCGCGCAAGTTCCTGCAACTGTTCAAGAGTTCTGAGGCCAATCCCGCGCCGCGGTGTGTTCATGATGCGCAACAGACTGACATCGTCGTCGGGGTTGGCGCACAGCCGCATGTAGGAAATCATGTCCTTGATTTCCTTCCGCTGGAAGAAGCTCTCACCGCCGGAAATGCGGTAGGGGATGTTTTCGGCCAGGAACCCTTCTTCAAGTGCGCGGGCCAGGCTGTTGGCGCGGATCAGTACGCCCACGTCGTGATACTTGAGCCCTTCCTTCAGTGCCATACCTTTGATCCGGTCGCAGATAAAGGTGGCCTCTGCGCGCTCGTCTTCCGGGTGATAGAGTTCCACCGGCGATCCGCCGTCGGAGCCACTCCAGAGGTTCTTGCTCTTGCGATTGGTATTGTGAGAGATCACGCCGTTGGCGGCTGCCAGTATCGTGTTGCTGGAACGGTAGTTACGTTCCAGCGTTATCTCCTGCAAGTCCGGGAAATCGCGTTCGAACTGCAGCAGGTTCCGGTAATCGGCACCGCGCCACGAGTAGATCGACTGATCGTCATCGCCCACCACACAGACGTTTCGGTGGCGGCCGCCCAGCAGCTGCAGAAAACGATACTGCTGTCGCGACGTGTCCTGAAACTCGTCGACCAGGATGTAGCTGAAACGACGACGGTAACCATCAGCCACTTCGCCGAACTGGCTCAGGATCGCTATCGGCAGCTGAATCAGGTCGTCAAAGTCGACCGCGTTGTAGAGGCGCAAGTGGGTCTGGTACTGGTGGTACAGTGTGTGCAATGGCAGCGTCTGGTCGTCCCAGTCGGCCGTCCCGGTCTTGATGCGGGAGAAAGCGGCAAGCGTAGTGTAGAGATCGACACTGTCGAGTGAGAAGCGTATCTCGCGGGCGGTTTGCTTGAGCAACGAGAGCTGGTCGTGCGTATCGTAAATGCTGAAGCTATCGCGGTAACCGAGGCGGTGAATCTGTTCACGCAGGATACGTACGCCGAAGGCGTGGAACGTCGACACAATCAGGTTGGGAAGCTTGCGTCCCAGCAGCTCACGGACGCGCCCGGCCATCTCATGTGCCGCCTTGTTGGTGAACGTCAGAGCCAGGATCGAGCTCTGAGGAATACCGTGGCCGAGCATGTTGGCAATACGATACGTGATAACGCGAGTTTTGCCCGATCCCGCTCCGGCAATAATCAGAACCGGGCCGTCGATGGTCTCCACGGCCCGGCACTGCTCGGGGTTGAGTTCTTCCGTGTAGTTCAGCTTCACTCCCGTAACCACATCACAGGCGCGCATCGTCTGTCAAGCAGACGCTTCAAGGCTTCAAGGCTGCTGCGGGTCGCCGTTTCAAACCTGAGCGGTCTTGCGCAACAGACAGACGTAGAGCGGTCCGCGGCCGGCGGCGTTGTCCGGTAGCACATGAACCCCGTAGCGGGTGGGTTCTCCCCATGGCAGTTGCAGCGCAAGTCGCGTGATGCAATCGGCCCGCTTGCGAAACGCCTTATCGATGACCTCGTCATTTTCGGCCGGCGCCAGGGCGCAGGTAACATACAGCACCGTACCACCGTCTGCCAGAGCATCGATCGCCGAAGCCAGCATCGCAAAGGCCTGGATAGCCAGGTGCCGCGAGCGCGACTGCGACCAACGCTCGAGATGCGTCGGATCGCCGATCACGTGGCGCTCCGATGAACACGGCACGTCGAGCAGGATCCTGTCGCACGACTTCGGCCGCAGCATTCCCCAGCGCGTTGCGTCGTGCGCGGTGACTCTGATACGCAAGCGCAAATCTGACGTCAGGTACCGATCAAGAACGCGGTGCAGGCGCGCGCGTCGGGACGCAGAGCGCTCGTTGCAGATCAGCGTTGCCGCGGGAGGCAGGCGCCGTGCGAGAACCAGGCTCTTTCCGCCGGGAGCCGCGCAGAAATCGACGACACGGTCGCCTTCGGCCAGCGGCAGGCTCGCGGCGGCGAAGAGCGAAGCTTCGTCCAGGTAGTAAGGGCGTAGCAGCCCCTCGCTGAACGCCACCCGATGCGGCGATTGCATCAGCGACGTTCGCAGACCGGCCCAGCGCGAACCGAAGAGTACCTGATAGTGTGATTCAAAGGCGTCACCGCCTGCCGGTGAGCGCCTGCGTTGTTTTGCCAAATGGCGTAACCTTGACTCTGGTTGTGCCGACGGGTATCGTAACGCGATGGCATTTAACGCGGTTGTATTTGATCTCGACGGCACCCTGCTTGATACTCTACCAGATATCGGCGAAGCGATGAATCGGGCTCTGCAGGCGATCGGTTTACCGGCTCTTCCGGCAGAAGAGTTTCGCGAGCGCGTCGGATGGGGGGCTCGGGTACTGGTAGAAAAGAGCGTTCCTGAAACGTTGCACTGCGAAGAGCTCATTGAGTGCTGTCTCAGCGAGTTCAAACGGCAGTATGAGGCTCAGCCCGCAAGCCTGACCGCCGCCTATGACGGTGTGTACGCACTGCTGGATGAACTGCAGGGCCGCGGTATTGCGAGCGCTATTGTCTCCAACAAGCCGCATTCTTTGACCCGGTTGGTTGTGGAGCAATTGCTGGGCGAGTACCGGTTTGCTTACGTGCAGGGAGACCATCCAGACCTTCCTAAGAAACCCGATCCTACCGCCACGTTACGTGCTGCGGCGGCGATGAAGTCCAGGCCGGCAGAGACGGTCTTTCTTGGTGATTCCGGCGTTGATATGGCCACGGCACTGGCGGCCGGGATGTGTCCGGTGGGCGCCGCGTGGGGATTTCGCAGCCAAACTGAGCTGCGTGACGCCGGGGCGCGGTTCATTATCCATCGGCCGCTGGAGCTGCTTGATATGATGACTGAGACACGCCTTGCTGGAGGAGCGAAGACATGACCGAGGAAGAGATCAGAGCAAAAGCGCGACGCTACGTGGAACTGGAGCAGGATGAACTGTTTCGCGAGCAGGTCAGAACCTTGCTTGATGCCGGAGATCAGGACGAACTGCTGGACCGTTTTTATACTGACCTCGAGTTTGGAACCGGAGGCCTGCGAGGCGTGATCGGGGGTGGTTTCAATCGGATGAACCCCTTCGTCGTTCAGAGAGCCAGTCAGGGACTCGCTCAGTACGCGGCCCGGCACGGAGAAAAAGCGCCTGACGGCTCGTTGCGCGCGGTGATTGCCCACGACTCACGACGCTATTCGGAAACCTTTGCGCTGGAATCAGCCCTGGTGCTGGCCGCCAACGGCATTCAGACCTACCTGTTCAGCGGACCGCGCCCGACACCGCAACTTTCGTTCACGGTGCGACAACTCAATGCCACCATCGGGATTGTCATAACCGCCAGCCATAACCCGCCCGAGTACAACGGGTACAAAGTCTACTGGTCGGGTGGTGCGCAGATTATTGCGCCACACGACAAGGGGATCATCGACGAGGTCGGCACCGTAGGTGACCGCGTCCGGCGTATCAGCAGGCAGGAAGCACTGGAACACAAGCTTCTGGTCTACCTTGATGAAACGGCCGACGACGACTACGTAGCGATGATTGAGCGCAAGCCGGTGCGCCGTGAGCTTCTGAAAACCCATGGGAGTGATGTCAGGGTGGTCTATACCCCGCTGCACGGTACGGGAGCCCGGTTTGTCGAGCGAGTACTGCGCGATGTCGGGGTCGAGGTAATCACGGTTCCCGAACAGCGGGAGCCCGACGGCGATTTCCCGACTGTGGAGTTCCCCAATCCGGAAGAAGCTTCCGCGCTGAGAATGGCGCTTGATCTCGGCCGACGGGAGCGAGCCGACCTGGTCATGGCAACCGATCCCGACGCCGATCGCCTGGGCATAGCGGTTCCTGATGGTGAAGACTTCCGCCTGATCACCGGCAACCAGCTCGGCGTGTTGCTGGTCGACTACCTGTTTTCTTCGCTGAAGCAGACCGGCAGATTGCCGCGCCGCCCGGCGTTCGTCAAGACCATCGTAACTACTGAATTACAGCGCCTGGTGGCGGAACATTACGGGGCCGAGGTCTTCGACACCCTTACCGGTTTCAAGCACATCGCCGAGCTCATTCGGCGCTTCGAGACGGAGCCCGATCAGCCGACCTTTGTTATGGGGGATGAGGAGAGCTACGGCTACTTGATCGGCGCCGAAGTGCGCGATAAGGACGCCATCTCGGCGGCACTGTTGACTACCGAGATGGCGCTCTACCACGTGCAGCAGGGAAAGTCGGTTGTCCAGCGTTTGCAGGAGATCTACCAGCAATTCGGCTACTACGAGGAAGTCACCATTTCGCGTTCCTTCCCCGGTCAAGCCGGCGCGGCTACCATGCAGGCGCTGATGCAACAACTGCGTGATGCCCCTCCTCGGATGGTTGGCGAGATCGAGGTGCTGCGAATACGCGACGTGCAGCAGAGCACCGTGTTTGATCTGCAAAGCGGTACGAAGCGGGCGATGACCGACCTTCCCCGGTCAAACGTGCTGCAGTTCTTTCTGACCGACGGCACAATCGTCAGTGCCCGTCCGTCGGGTACCGAGCCCAAGATCAAGTTCTACGCCTCCGCGTCGGCACCGGTGCAGGAGACGCTCGAGGACGCCCGGCAGGCGGTCAAGCAGAAACTGGCGCGGATTGAGCAGTCCATAAACAACATGATCGAATCCGTCGGCAACGGCTGAACGGCGACGGCAGGAACAACTGTCGGGCATAAAGAGTGCGACAGCCGGGGGTAACCATGGACTTTTCGCGTTCCGTCAATGAAGTGACTTTTACCGCTTTTGACTTTGAAACCACCGGACTGTATCCGGCTACCGACCGTATCGTGGAGTTTGGTGCGGTGAGGTTCCGCGAAGGCCGGGTACTCGACTCGTTTGATGCGCTGGTGAATCCCGGTATTCCGATACCCGAAAACGCCGTCCTGGTCAGCGGCATAACAAACGAGATGGTGCACGGCAAACCACCGGTGGAGCAGGTTATTCCGCAGTTCATGCAGTTTGTCGAAGGAACCGTGCTTGTAGCGCACAACGCCCAGTTCGATGTCGGGTTCCTGCGAGCGGCGCTTGATTCGACCGGAATGGCGGGCTTGACCAACGTTATCATCGATACCCAGGTACTCGCACAACGCGCATTCCCTAGACTGAAGAGCTACAGCCTGCAGGCGCTGGTCGGCGAACTGGCGCTTCAGCGCGGTACGGCGCACCGCGGACTGGACGATTCCATCATGTGCATGCGTCTGTTTCAGGCGTGCGTTGACTCGCTCAGTTTCATGGGCGAAATGACTCTACAGGAACTGATCGTCTGAAGTCAGCAGCTGATCGATAAGTGCCGCCCGGTTGTGCGCAGTGACTTCGACGCTCCGGATTGTGGGTCGCGACGGGCAGAGGGCAAAGAACTGCTGCAGTCGGTCGTGCAGCGATGGACGCACCACCGCAAACGTAGCTCGCGGCAAACGCGTGTTCCCGAGGAAGGTCAGTATCGGCAGGAATCCCTTATCAGCCGTCAGTTCCAGGGGCCCGATTTCGTCCAGAATAAGCAGCTCGGCGCCGCTGTCGAGAGCTTCGACGGTTGCACTGACACAGTCGCTGATTGTCTGATCGCTGAAGGTATAGCAGGCCCAGCGTGAGCCGTCCAGACTACCGTCTCTGCGCGCCAGTGGCGTTGTTTCACTGGTGGTGATGTTGAAGGCGTCGATGCCTATCCTATCGAGTCCGCTATCGTGATCGTAGACCGCCCGGCTTATGACACCACAGACGCTCCATCCGCTGCTGACCGCCTTGCGGTACACCGCACTGCACAGCGTGGACTTGCCGGCGCCCCGCGCTCCCGTGATCAGGATCACTGACGATGGAGTCATGATATCTTTCCGAGCACCTTCAGCATGTAGAGTTCCAGATAGGTTTTCAGCGCATCCTTGCGCCGTATCTGGTCAAAGACTTCACTGTGCGACAGTTTTTCCGCAAATCCCTGGATTCGCGCGCGGTCCGGCGGGATCAAACGGAACCCGACCTTCATCCGCCTGAGGAAGTCACGTACCAGAGAGTTGACGTCCTCCACAAGATTGCTCTTGGCCACGGGATCGAGCAGCGGATTCCAGCGTTCTATCAGCTCCTCCAGCGTGGTGTCGAGGTTGCCGCTCTCACCGATGTAGGCTCGCTGCAACTCTTCAATGCGCTGCTTGAACTGCTGCGATTTGACCTTACGCGCCGACAGTTGATCTGCGGACCGGTGGCCGGCAGCGTTCTCGGCCGCGCCGCCAGCCGGCGCCGCGCCGAGCTGCATCGTCGTCGGCTGCGGCGTAACCGGCGTTTCGCGCTCTGAAGCATCAACGGGAAGACGTTTTCCGGAACGGGCCTTGCTGCGGCGGACGCGCCGCGACCGTTGGCTGCGTTCAACGTATCCCGGGGTCTTCGTGCCCAGCAACGCTCGCTGCATGAAACGCACGATAGCGTGCAGCCAGGAGATAGCTTGCCAGAACGGCAGCAGCAGTCTGGCATCAGCAGCCAGTTTCTCGCGATCGAGTTGCAAGAGTTCGTGCATCGGGCGCACGGTCCGCTGTTGCCTGTCGATCATGCGGTTCACTTCGGCGGCCGTCTCGCCCGTTACTTTCTGCTCAGTCGCGCAGAGGTAGATCAAATCAAAGCGGCACAGAGCGCAGACTACCGGGAAACGTTCTTCCATGCGCGCCTTGACCGCAGTCTCAAAGGCGCTCTGATCGGTCATCTCCACGGGCCGTCGGTCGGCCTTCATGTCCGTGCTCCAGTTCTCGACGAAGAAATCGGCAAACTCGCGTGATGCGTCGAAAAGTCCCTCAATCAGCACTCGTAGTACGTATTCATGCCGGATGTAGTACTCTTTCCCGGCCGGGTCTTTCACGCGCACCATCGGCGCCAGCCGGGTCTCTCCTTCGTGACGTAGTTGTCCGGCAAGATACTCGCTGATGTTGTCGGTTGTGTAGCGCTTGGTCAGCAGCACGCCCCTGGAATCGGTGAAGTTGTAGATGTCGGAGATGGTGAACGCGTACGGCGACTTACGCAGCCGGGCATCCAGGGTTTGCAGCGCGGCTTCCTTTTCCCGTTTGCGCTGCAGGATGCCCTTGTAGTAGACATTGTAGTAGCCGAGCAGGTATGCCGACTGGCCGTAGTCGTGTTCCTCCTGCAGCTTCTCTTTCTTGGAAGCCAGATCCTTTATCAGAAGACTCGAAAGTGTCGTCCAGAAGTGAAAACTGAACTCGGACGGCTGCAACACCGAGCGCACGGCCTCATCAGGCGTGGTGAGGATCTTGCCCAGCATCTCATTAAGTACCATCTCGCGGTTGCGGAACACTCCGCTCAACTTGCTCTTGATATACGAGACGTTCCGTTCGCTGCGCAGATAGCCGCGGATCTTGTGCACGCTTGTTTCAACCAGCACCCGTGGAAGCAGGTCGGTGGTCGCAATCATGGTCTTGAGCCCCTCGGGAAACATCAGCCGCAGTACGCGCACGTCCCCGTCGGGTTTGCCTTCCAGCCACGACACAAAGTCCGTTTTGACGTCGATCGGTTGTATGATTTCGTTGGGAATCATCACCTCGATACTCTCTTCGGTCGGGAAGGGCAGCATCGGTTTGTCGTGGATCTTTCTATAGTAGGCGTGTATCTGCGCGGTGTAGTACTCGGGGAAGTGAACCGTTGCAATGCGGCTGCCGTCGTACTCGACAGTCACGCGCCCTTGCTTTTCGAGCTCAATCAGCCTGGCAGCCAGCAGATTCTCAGTGTTCTCATCCAGATCGGCGAGATCGTGATTCTCATCGGCAAATCGTTCGAGATACTTGTAGGTAAACGTCACCAGTTCGTCAAACGCAATATCTGGGGAGCGCGATTTCCTGGTGTAACTCTGTAGAATCTTGACCACATCCTGCGCTGTTGACATCTCATATTAATAGTAGCGTGCATTGTGTCCGCGCGCAAGCGGCGGCCGCACAGTCATCCGATGCCAACCGACTCCCTGCGGTCAGAATGCGAATTGCAGGCAAAGAACCCGCGATTTGACAGCCTGCGGCGCCGAAGGTACTATATAGGTAGAATGCCAAAGGTGCTGACGGCAACCCTCACGTTGATGCTTCTCCTCGCGTTGTTGCTGGGCGGATGCGCCAGTGTCGTGCCCGGCGACGAACCGGCAGCGGTGCATCCGGCTCCGCCGTCTCCTCCGGCAGAGCCGGAAGCGCCGGCGGAGCCGGAGAGGGTCGATCCGGAACCGCCGGTTGCGCAGGATCCTGAGCCCGTTCCGCCCGCAGCCGAACCTGCGGTTGAAGAAGCGTTTGAGGTGACTGAAGAGGTATTCGAGCGCACCTTCAGTGAAGTCGAGCAGACAATCGAAGAGCTCAACGGCATCATCGCGCGGCGTGATTACCAGCGCTGGCTGGACTATCTGACGCCCGAGTACCGGCGCACCTATTCGGATCCGCAGATCTTGCGCGAGATCTCGCAAATGCCGATTCTGCAACGCAACGAAATCGAGCTCGAGAGCCTGCGCGACTACTTCGAGTGGGTTGTCGGACCGAGCCGGGCAAATGCCCGGCTTGACGATCTACGGTTCCTGCGGGATGACCAGGTTGAGGCCATTATGGTTGTACGGGGCCAACCCGCGATTCTCTACCTTCTGCGAAACGTGGCCGGAAGTTGGAAAGTTGATGTATTCTAGACTATACTCTGAACTGGATTGTTATCTTCCGAGGAGCGCCCGATGAAGCGGTTTGTTGTGATTATAGCGCTGGTTGCAGTGTTCGGTGGTCTGGTTTTTGCTCAGCAGGACGCAGCTGAAGATCGCCGTCAGTATACCATCGAAGAGCTCTATCTCAGTCAGGACGTTGAGCTGCAGATCATTCGCAGTCAGGCACGTTCGGAAGACCGCGAGATGAAATTACTCGCTCTGCAGAGTATCCGTTCCATGATACAGTCCGGTGCGTTGACTGAGGATAACCCGTCGTTGTTCATCGTACTTGAGTCGCTGGCAACCGAAGGCACCGGGCGCCGGGTCATCAGCGGCGGTAGTCGCATCGAGAACGATTATCCCGATATTCGCCGTGAGGCTGCCGGTCTGCTTGGTGAGATCGGGGGTGAGCAGTCAAAGCGTGTCCTGCTCGGAATCCTGCGGGATGACCCGGAACCGATGGTTCTCTCGGAAGCAGTCTATGCGCTGGGGCTTATCGGCATGAACGATGAGAACGAAGTCACCACTCAGGTTGCTCGCGTGCTCGGCCGCCAGAATATCCAGCTGGCACCGGATAACAACCTCGCGTTTGCGTCGTTGCTTGCGATAGAGAAGCTTGCTGTCGCCACTGGCGGTATCTCCGATCCTGCCGTAATCGATGCGCTGCTGGGGGTTACCTCGGGAAATTATATGCGCGAGGTGCGGCTTAAGGCGATTGATGTCATCTCAAAACTGCGAGGTCGAACCTAACATACCTGTCTCGCAAAATACCGGCCCCGGATCATCGGAGAGGCGCTCACGTGTACTTCGCATAGCCGGATATTGCGCTCACTACGGGCTGCTGCTGTTAGTGGTACTGCTGTTCTACGCCAACACCGTTGTACAGCAACACGGACGCGAGTTTGTCTATGACAGCGTCAACGAGGTTCCATATAACGACGTAGGGTTGCTGCTGGGAACCGCCAAGTATCAGCCCGGCGGCGGGATAAACCCGTTCTTTGCCCACCGCATTGAGGCCGCCGTGGAGCTCTATGAGGCCGGCAAAGTGCGCTATATCCTGGCCAGCGGCGACAACCGGCATGCTTCGTATAACGAGCCGGTGGCGATGCGCGATGCGCTTGTCGGTCGGGGAATCCCGATGGAGTCGATCGTGCTGGACAACGCGGGATTCAACACCTTCGATTCAGTGGTCCGAGCCCGCCTGGTTTTCGATCAGTCACGGTACACTATCATCTCTCAAGCATTCCACGCTGAACGGGCGCTCTACATTGCCGACAACCACCATATCGAAGCGGTGGCCTATCGTGCGCGTGACGTCGAGGGCGTCGCGGCAATGAGAATGATGGTTCGCGAGTACCTTTCTCGGCTGAAAGCGGTCAGTGATGTACACCTCTTCCGCCGCAATCTGCGTTTCGACGGCGTGATGCACCCGATTCTCTCCGAACCCGATCCGTGACGGGCTGAAGGCCGAAAGCCCGTTGCCCGCGGCCGCGCACGGCCGCCGGTCAGGTTGTATCGTAACCGAGCACTGCAAGCGTCCAGCTCGCGTGTTCGGCGATTACCGCGTCGCTATCCCGGCTGCGCTCTTGCAACAGTTCCGCCAGGTCGTGACGACCAGTGTTGCCGGCCACAACGCAGGCGTTGCGCAGCAAGCCCTGTCGGCCGGCCCGAGCCAGCGGCGACCCGGCAAAGCGGGCGCGGAACTGCTCGTCCGTAGTGATGCCAAGAATGTCGCGTAACGGCGGTGATTCGCCGGCTCGATCGCGCAGAAAGTCCTGCTCAGCGGTCACCCGGGCCCGTGCGTTGAGCGGGCAGACCTCCTGACACAGATCACAGCCGAACAGCCACGAGCCGAGGGCCGGACGCAGTTGGGGCGGGATCGAGCCTCGCAATTCAATTGTCAGATACGAGATGCAGCGTGAAGCATCGATCCGGTACGGCCCGAGCAGAGCTCCGGTAGGGCAAACTTCAATGCACTTGCGACAGCGCGGCGGACAGGCGCCGCGACTGCCACAAGGCGGCGCAGTCGGGCTGAAGACGCGCGTCGTCGCTATTCCGCCCAGTACAAGCCAGCTGCCGTACTCTGCGCTGATCAGCAACGTGTTGCGGCCGGTGAAGCCGATACCGGATTGCCGGCCAAAATAGCGTTCAGCCAGGGGCACGGCATCCGTAAAGGCCCGAAAACGGTCAGCAGGGAAGCGTTGCGCCAGGGAGCGTGCCACTCGCTGCAGGCGCTTGCCGAGCAGGCGGTGGTAATCGCGTCCCCAGGCGTAACGCGCCACCCGTGGTTGGTGCGCGGCTGCCGAGCTGCGGCGGTAATAGTTCAACCCGACCATCAGAACCGAGCGACAGTCCGGCACTAACATCCAGGGGCGGTACTTGATGGGTGCGTGACGTTGCAGATAACGCATCTCTCCTGCGTATCCGGCGGCGATCCACGCGTCGTATTCCGTTGACGCGCGGATAGCCTCGGATCCCGTGTCGGCGGCGGCAACCCCGAGCAGCGATAGTCCCTGGCGACCGAAGACCTCGGTGAGATGAGAATCAAGCGCTGAAAGAACCGGTTGCTGTGTAGACATTCGCAGCTTCAGCCTACCGGCCAAAACGAACCGTTGTCAACGTCGAAGCGGCCAAAGATCGCCGGCGACGCCGAACAATAGAGTGTCCGTGTCGCCTCTTGACCAACGTGACTTTCATTGTTTTCTTATAGACAGACACCAAGAGGCAAGCTATGAGTGAAGACCGGGATCACTACCGAACCCTCGGTGTACCTCGCGATGCGGATAGTGACGATATCAAGCGTGCGTATCGGCGGCAGGCCAAGTTGCAACATCCTGATACACGCGAAGGAGACGGCAACCGATTTGCGGATCTGAACGATGCGTACCACACTCTGCGCGACAGCAGCCGGAGACGTGTGCACGACCGGCAGCTGCGTCAGCGCGAGGGTGCATCGGATTTCTCGCATTGGGTTCCGCACGAAGACCTCGACCGATTTGCGTCCGGACGTGGTTGGGGGCTCTGGCACCTGTTTGATCTGTTTGGCGGTATTGCGGGCGCTGACCAGTGGTGGCAAGACAACCTGCGGTCGACACCCCGGGTACAGATGGATCTGCAGCTGACCCACGAGGAAGCAGCCGCCGGAGTGCGCCTGCCGATCGAGCTGACCCACGAGGACTTGATGCCGCCGAGCTTTGGTCTCTTCTGGAACCCGTCTCCGTTCAGAACGGTTGTAGTTGCCGTCATTCCACCCGGCGTGAGTCACGGTGAGCTGTTTCGTTATCGTTTCCTGGACGGCGACGGAGGCAGCCGACTGCTGCAGCTGACGGTCACCATTGTGCCCGGTTGACCGCGGGCAGGGCCGTCGCTATAATTCGGTTGCCGTCGCGTCCTGGTGGGCTCGGCGGAAGTTCAGGTTGCGGGATGTAGCCTAGTGGCTAAGGCGCCTGCTTTGGGAGCAGGAGACCGGAGGTTCGAATCCTCTCATCCCGATTTCGGACCCCCAAAGGAGGGCCGAAACAGGCGCGTGCGTCCGCGCAGCGCCGATCCTGCAGCGCCTGCTGCAGGACTCCATGCGCCCATAGCTCATCCGGATAGAGCAACAGCCTTCTAAGCTGTAGGTGGCAGGTTCGAGTCCTGCTGGGCGTAAGATGAGACGCTGCCTCACGCGCTGTGATGCACGCTACGGGTCAGGGACGGGATCGGCGGCTGGTACGCTTAAGGTAATGTCGCCCAGACGCACCCGGGCAGCCGCAGACTGCGAGTTATCACCCAGAAAGATGAAATTGGGCGTACGGTAGGGGTTGAAACCGCTGAAGCCTTCGAAGGCGGTGTAGTCACGCACGGTACCGGTCAGGATTTGCTGTCCGTCGGCGAACAGCGCATACCGGCTGCCGAGGATCGTGAGTCGGTAGGTGACAAGCTCTGCGGTAGTGTCCCGGTCCAGCTCTTCGGCGCGCGCGAAGAGATCGGACGACTCACCACCCTCATGTGCCCATATGCTGTCTTCCCAGAACCCCAGTGAGATTCCGAGAAGATCATCGCTCAGTATGATAATGCTGAAGCCGGCCCGGTCGCTCCGATTGCCGTGATCTTCTTCGTCAACCTGCAGCGCAAACGTTACAGTATAGCCGCGGCTGCGCACAAGCGTGGGGAGCGTAGGGGCCGCCGGCGAGCCGGCAAAGTAGCCGGCCAGTTCCGTGATATCAGGCGAGGTGTCGAGAACGGTCACATTGGTGTTGTAGGTCTCGGTTGCCTGGGCACCGAACAGAGGGTAACGCAGGTAGCGGAACTGTTGATCACCGGGAAGAGTTCCCAGGCTACTGTCGTACAGGATGCGGGTTCCGTCGTTGTTCTGACGCCCGGCGTCGTTAGCGGACGGACTCAAGAGACCATCGCAGGCCGTAGTGATCAGCATAACCACCGCAATCAGCGGGACCAGCAAAGCTACTGGCGATCTTGTGCGCGGCATACGTTCCTCCGTCATAATGGCGGGTACAATAGTCGGTTTTGTTTGTCGGATTGTCAATAGACTCTGACGGCAGGCGCACAGTCATATTTATACCAACCGACTCCGTACCTCCGTACAGACAGAAGCGGCGCCTGACTTCACTGCTGCAGACAAACAACCCAGGGCGCCCGAGCCGCTACACGGTCAGAATGCGAATCGAGGCTGTCCCGCTCCTGATTGCCCGTGTTGCCTTGCCTTCTTGTGCCAACGGCGTTACCCTAAGAGGAAATGAGCCTTATCCGCCATCATAACGGCTCTCGCCCGTCACGTTTTTAAGGAGAATACTGTGAACGTTCGCGAAAAGACAGTTGTGAGCATCGACTATACGCTCAAGGACGACAGCGGAACAGTTCTTGACAGTTCGGAGAATCGTGAGCCGCTCTCATTTCTCTACGGTAGCGGATCGATCATCCCCGGTCTGGAGAAGGCATTGCACGGCAGGACTGCCGGGGACGCGCTTTCGGTAACCGTTGAGCCTGATGAAGGCTACGGTGAGTACAACGAAGACCTCGTTTTTGCAGTCGGCAAGGACCGCTTTCAGGACCCGTCGATCATCGAGGTCGGATCACAGGTTCAGGCACAGACAGCCGACGGCGCGGTGCAGGTGCTGACTATCAAGGGCATCGGCGACGATGACGTCACGCTGGATGCCAATCACCCGCTGGCTGGGCAAACGTTGCACTTTGATGTAGCAGTAGCCGATGTCCGTGAAGCAACCGCGGAAGAAGTCGATCACGGCCACGCCCACAGCGGCGCGGACGAGCATTGACGCCGGGTCAACTCTGGCCAGCTAGGCTCGGCTTTGAAGACCTCGCTGAACAGCCTGCAGCCGTCATGTACTCGCCCGCCGTCGGCCGGAGCCACTGCGTGCCGGTACCGTAACTCCAGGATTTCGGGTACCAGCTGCCGCGCGGAGGAATACTTTTGCAGCGCACATTCTATGGCTGCCTGTTCCATGGCCGCATCTCCGCGATTGACGTGGTCGCAGGCTTCCCGCAAGCGCCGCAGGCGCTTAGCTCCAGCAGCGGCTGGGGTTGATCCTCGACACGCAGATTGACGTGATGGCGAGTGTGGAAATCACCGCCCGTGCCGGTGGATACTACAACCATTGCCTGGGTTGCCACTACGCCAATCCTCGGCTCCGCCCGGAGGCGGAGCACGCCAACCGCAAAGAAGCGCGGCTGAACCGTACAACCCATCTCTTCACGCCGACGGTCAATGGCAACAATCGAGTAGGTGCGTACCAGATTGGCGGCATGCAACACAATCCTCCTCCTGCCGGGCACTGTAGCGGCGAGCATCATTCAAAAGGCGCGAAAAACTGCGCGTCGGCTCCCGCGGCACGGGCTCGTTCTCGCAGAGCAGATTCGTAACCGATGTCATGATCGTGCTGCGAGGCAAAGCGCAGACCGGTGTCGTGACTGATTTCAATAACCTGACCGACGTGTCGATAACCGAGCAGCACTGACGGCAAACGGGGAACAATGTCGGCACCGTTCACCACCCGGATAATCCGCTGCCGGTACTCCTTCAGCGCTCGTGCGCCGGCGCGATTGAACACTCGCGGCGCCCCGAAGGTCACCGCGTACGCCATGCGCTGCGGTTCGAGATCAAGCAGGTCAACAAAAGCCAGCGTGGCCAGCGCTCCGCCGGCGCTATGGCCGACGGTTACAATCCGCCGCGCGGTGGAACCTGAAACGGCCTCCTTCACCTGTTCACGAACGCCAAGATATTTGGTACTGAAGCCGATGTGGGTTCGCGCATTCGGCGGAAGACGACCGAACCGCGGCTTGCGCCGCACGATCATTGTGTTGAATCGGCGGTCAATCTCGCTGCGGCGCATCTGGCTGCCGCGGAACACCACAAACAGGGTGTGCCGCTCCTCGATAATAAGTACCAGCGTGTTGGTCTCTTGATCAGCGAGGTAGTTCAGCGTCCAATCGGTATTGCGATACTCGGTGCGCTCGCGCCACGCCGCGCGGCACATCTGGAACAGCCGGTAGAGTTCGGTGTCGTCAACAGCCGGTGACAGCTCGGCGGTCAGCTGCGAAGGCGGCGGCACCACCATGCACGCACCGTACAGAAGCACGCCGATCAGCACCGCGGGAATCGCCCGGCGTCTCAAAGAAGTATCAACCCCAGAACGCCAAGTGGTATGAGATAGAACGAGAACAGATACAGTTTGCCGCCCTTGATGAGCCTCAGCAGCAGCAGCAGCGACACAAAACCGACCAGCAACGACGCTCCAAAGCCGGCCGCCATGGCCGCCGCGCTGACTGCCGTAGTCAGGTCACTCAAGTCACGCAGCGTGAGTACAAGTGCTCCCAGAACCGCGGGCACCGAAATCAGGAAGGAGAACTCCCCGGCACGTGAGCGGTCGATCCCGGACGCCAACGCCGCGGTAATGGTGATGCCGGATCGCGAAATGCCGGGCAGCACCGCCAGGCCCTGCGCGATGCCGGTGATCACGGCGTGGCGCGTGCCGAGCTGATCATAACCCAGTCTGCCGTGCAGATAGCGCGAGACAAACAGCACAACACCGGTCACAATGAACAACAGCGCCACCAGGCGGGGATAGCGTGCCAGATCCAGTTCTGCGATCACCAGACCGATGACGGCGGTAAGCGCGGTGGCAATGATCACCAGTAGTGCCAGACGCAGATCCGTGGCATCGCTTTCGTCGGAACGGCGCATTGCCCATCGCAACAGCGATACGAGCATTCGCCCGATACGCTCCCGGAACACGAACACAATTACGATCAGCGTCGCGATGTGCAGGATCACATCAAAAAGAATCGGGATTTCACCCAGCCCCATCAGGTGACGCGCAACCACCAGGTGACCGGAACTTGAAATGGGGATGAACTCACTGATGCCCTGCAGGATGCCAAGTAAAACAGCCTGTACTACACTCATTGCACTGCAATATAGCGCAGCACCCGGATCAATTGCAATCAAAGGTCAGGTTGTGGTATAGGGAAATATGAAGCGCACAAGTGCTGGTCAGGTTCTGCGCGCCGGAGCTGCAAGCATTGTCCTGCTGATGCTGCTCGCGGCCTGCGGCCGGAATACTCCCCACCGCGAGAGTCGGCTGATTCTGGGAACCACATCGACCATAACCATACACGACCGCAGACTGCCGCGCGGCATATTTGACAGGGTTTTCGAGCGTGTTGCCGATATCGAGGCCCTGATGAGCATTAATGAGTCCAACTACGACGATACCGAAGTGTTGAGGATCAACCGTGCCGCCGGGCGCAAGCCGGTAGCGGTCTCGGATGATACGTTTACGGTCATCGAGTCCGGCATCCGCTTCGGAGAGGCATCTAACGGAGCCTTTGACATAACCGTCGGACCGTTAGTAGCTTTGTGGGGTATTGGGACACCGCGCGAGACGGTGCCTTCGCAGGAAGAGATCGATGCCGTGCTGCCGTTGATTGATTTCCGGCGGATCGAGCTGGATTTTGAACGGCGGACGGTCTACTTGCCCCGCGAGGGTATGGCGATTGACGTCGGTGGTGTGGCCAAGGGCTATGCGGTCGAAGAGGCAGCGCGGTTGCTGGCAGAGGCCGGAGTTCAGCACGCGGTACTCGATTTCGGTGGGGATATCTTCACCGTCGGCGTACGGCGCGACGGCGACGCGTGGCGCATCGGACTTCAGAGTCCGGAGACCGGACGCGGCAGCATCATCGGTATCATCGAGTCCAGCAATAACGCGATAGTGACCTCAGGCGCCTATGAACGCTTCTTCATCCAGGACGGCCAGCGCTACCACCATCTATTTGACATCGGGACCGGTCGTCCGGCGCGCAACACGCTGACCAGTGTTACCGCTATTGCGGACGACGCGATGCTGGCTGACGTCTTTTCCACCGCCGGCTACGTCGCGGGACTGGAAGAGGGACTGCGGATCTTCGAAGCGATGCCGGACGTCGAAGGAATATTTGTGACCGAAGACCGGAGCATCTATGTTACTGCGGGTGTTGCCGCGGTCTTTCGCGTAATCGATGACAACTACCGCCTGGAACGCGTCGAGTCCGTGATTGGAGAGTAGTGTATGCGTAGCGCCTACACAGCGGGATTCCTTCTGGCGCTGACGGTCCCGGCGCTGTTTGTGGCCGCCTGGGACGGTGGCTACCTTGTGCGCGAGGGAGCGTACCTTCTGAGTCTGCTCGTACGTTCCGAGCCGGTAGAACGTGTCCGGTTTTCGCCGTACACCGATGAACGTACGACGGGGCTGTTTGAAGCCACGGCCAGTATTCGCGCGTTTGCCGAGCAGCAGCTCGGTCTGGCCGGCGACCGCAATTTTACGCGCTATGTTCGCACGGACAAGGACTACATCGTAACCGTGGTATCGGCGGCCGGCCGCCTGTCGTTTCAGCGCTATTACTGGGAGTATCCGCTTTTCGGCCGCGCACCGTACCGCGGTTTCTTTTCGGTGCAACATGCTGAGCGTGAAGCCGAACGACTGCGGAATGCCGGCTGGGATGTGATGGTGCGCCGCGTGCACGCGTTCAGTCTGCTGGGCGTTGCCGGTGACCCGCTGTACTCCTTCATGGCCGACTACGGCACGTATCGACTGGCGTCGCTGATCTTCCACGAAAAGACGCATTCCACCATCTGGCTGCGTGACCAGGTTCAGTTCAATGAGGAGCTGGCGGTCTTTGTCGAGCATCAGGGTGCACTGCTCTACCTGCGATCACGCTACGGTCGGGATTCCGAGGAGTACCGTACCGCGCTCGCCGCTCGAGAGGATCGCGAGCGCTTCCGCGCGATGGTTGCGGATTTGCGCCGTGAGCTCGATCAGCTCTACCGTTCCGGGATCGATCCGGCCGAGATGCTGGTGGCCAAGGAACGCACTATCGAGGGTTTTCGCTACAGTTTCGTGAAGAACTACGATTCACTGTTTGCTACAGAGACGTTTCGCAACTTCGGTCGCCTGCCGATCAACAACGCCCTGCTCGATCTGTACACAACCTATACCGGCGAGATCGGCCTGCTGTACGAGCTCTTCTACGCCGTCGGCGGCGACCTGCCGGCGACGATCAGCCTGCTTCACCGTGTGCGCGCCAGGCCGGATGATCCGCGCGGCTATATTCGCGAGGTGCTGATTCCGGAACTGATGCCGGCCGCGACCGGAGACCGGGACGGAGAGCTGGATCTGGTGCCGAGGGACGATGAGACGGCGGTCCGGGTGCAATAGGATCGAGGTGGCGTGCAGTTCGAATACCAGGCGCCGCTTCAACCTCAGCCGCAGCCGTTCCGGCGGAGTACAGGCTGGCGGCGGTCAACGGAAATCACGGCTTGCGACCTGCGGAGTTCTTCCAGGCAGAGAGGGGATCCAGCATGAACGCAGAATCAGGTGCGTTACGCCTTGCCGGGTCTGCAGCGTTCCGCTGACCCCGAGCATCGATTGTGTCAGCAAAAGCGCCCGGTACTGCCGGAAGTAGTGCTTCCACACCACAACGTTCACAAAACCGGTCTCATCCTCCAGCGTCAGGAACAACGTGCCGCCGGCGGTGCTCGGGCGTTGCCGGCAGATCACCAGACCTGCAAACGAGGCCGCACTGCCCGCGGCAGCACGTCTTAATTCCACCGCCGAAGGCAGCGATTGTCGCCGCAGTGCCTGCCGAAAGGGCGCCATCGGATGGCCATCGGTACTGTGGCGCGTCAGATCGTAGTTCCAGCGAATCAGTTCCTGCTCCGCCAGCGGGCGAAACCGCGGCGCCGTATGGGACGTCGAATGCCCGACCGCATCCGCCGTCAACTCCGTTGCCGTTCCGGCTTCTGCCGTTTTTATGGTGCGGCTGTCCAGCACCTGCCACAACGCAGCGCGGCGCGAGATGCCGAACGATTCCAGAGCACCGCTCTGTGCCAGAGCTGCCAGGCTCTTTTCATCGAGTCCGCTGACTCTGACGAATTGCGCTACCGTAGACACACTGGCTTCTCGGGTAGTCTTGATCTGCTGCCACGCCGCTTGGCTGAGGCCCTTGACGTACCGAAGCCCCATCCGGATTGCATACAAGGGTCCTTCAAGCGTGCAGTCCCAATCGCTCTTCAGAGCGTCTACCGGCAGAACCTCAACTCCGCGACGTCTGGCATCCTCCACAATGGTGGCCGGAGAATAGAATCCCATCGGCCAGGCGTTCAGCAGGGCGCAGGCGAAGACTGCAGGGTAGTGGCAGCGCATCCACGCCGTGCACCATGCAATCAGCGCAAAGCTGGCTGCGTGGCTCTCGGGAAAACCATATTCGCCAAAGCCGCGGATCTGATCGAATACCGCCTCGGCAAACTCACGCTCGATTCCCTTGGCAGTCATGCGTTCGATAATTGTGTGCCCGTGTTTCTCGATAGCGCCGCTTCTGCGCCATGCCGCCATATCGCGGCGTAACTGATCGGCCTCGCCGGGAGTATAGTCAGCAGCGATTACCGCCAGTCTCATGACCTGTTCCTGGAACAGCGGTACACCGAGGGTCTTTTTGAGCACCGGTATCAGGTCCGGGTGGGGGTAGGAGACCTCTTGCTCCCCGTTGCGCCGCTGCAGGTAGGGATGCACCATGCCGCCGGTTATCGGACCCGGCCGCACAATGCTTATCTCGATCACCAGATCGTAGAACGAGCGCGGACGCAGCCGCGGTAACATCGCCATCTGGGCACGGCTCTCAATCTGGAATACCCCGATGGTGTCACCACGCGACAGCATATCGAACACGGCACTGTCGTCTGCCGGAATAGTCGCCATCGACAGTTCGCTACCATAGTGTTTTTTCAACAACGCAAAGCAGTAATCGAGATGGGTCAGTGCTCCAAGGCCCAGCAGGTCAACCTTGAACAGCCCCAGCGCTTCAATATCGTACTTATCCCACTGAATCACGGTACGCTGCTGCATGGCTGCGTTTTCCACCGGTACCAGATCGATGACCGGCTCGCTTCCCAGCAGAAAGCCTCCCGGGTGAATCGAAAGATGCCGCGGAGTATCAAGGATCTGTTGCACCAGCGTTATCAGCAGCGCGTACAGTGGAGCCTGAGAATCGATACCGGCGTCACACAGTGCATGTTCAATGCCGGAGCCGTGGTGCGGCAACAGGCGGGCAACCCGGTCGAGGTCGGTGGCCGGCAATCCGAGCACCTTGCCGACCTCGCGCAGCGCCGACCGCGGACGATAGCGCACTACGTTGGCCACCATTGCCGCGCGTTCACGGCCATAGCTGTTGTAGACGTACTGGATCACTTCCTCACGCCGATTGTGTTCGATATCGAGATCGATGTCGGGCGGTTCAGCGCGTTCCCGCGAGATGAAACGTTCGAACAGCAGACCCATACGCACCGGATCAATTGCCGTGATTCCCAGACAGTAGCAGACCGCCGAGTTGGCCGCCGATCCGCGCCCCTGGCACAGAATGGCGTTTTGGCGGCAGAAATTCACTATTTCATACATCGTAAGAAAGTATCCGCAGTAATCAAGCTCCTCGATCAGCGCGAGTTCTTTTTTCAACTGGCGCGCTACATCGGCGGGTACCGCACCCCGATAGCGCAATCGGGCACCATCGAGGGTACGGGCGCGCAGCCATCCGGCGGTGGTGCAGCCCCCTGGAACGCGTTGCACCGGGTAGCGGTAGCGCAGATCATCCAGCGAAAAGCTGCACTGCGCCGCGATATGCATACTTTTTTGTACATCATTATGATAATTCTGATACAAGGCGTCGATCTCAGCCGTGCCGGGCAGGTGGTGTTCGGCGTTGACCGGCAGTTGTGTACCCGCCTCGTGGATGCGTACACCAAGGTCAATGCAGCGCAGCACATCGTAGAGCGGTTTGCGCGTACGGCAATGATACAAGACTTCGGGTGCTGCAACCGTTTCAATCGCGTGTTGTCGGGCACGCCGGCGGATCAGTCCCTCGGTGCGCGGTTCGGCGTCGCTGCGGTGTCTTGCAACCGCGGCGTAGAGACGCGTTGTGAACGCGTGGTGCAGGTCTTCTATCAGGCGTGATTCAGCTTCAGCAAATCCGACAACCCAGACGGCCGTGATGCCGTCGGCGTGGGCCGCAATCTCGGCACAGCTGACGCTGAAACTGCCTTTAGGATGGCGCATCCGTCCGCGGCTGATGAGCCGGCACAGATTACGATAGCCCTCACGGTTCTGCACCAGCAGAGCGAGCCTGGCGCCGTTTTGCTCGCTGACTTCGGCACCTACAATCAGCTGGAGTGCGTGCTTTTTGGCCTCGATATGCGCGCGAACGACGCCGTAGAGACCGTTACGGTCGGTAAGCGCAATTGCCGGCAAACGCTGTTCAGCCGCCTGCCTGACCAGCTCTTCAGGATGGCTGGCAGCCGCCAAAAAGGAGAAATTGCTCTTGCACCACAGGGGAACGTAGGCCACGATTTACTCCACCGTTCCCTGCTGCATCCAGCGCCTTGTGCCGCTATCGTAATAGAGCCACACAATACGCCTGCCGCAGTACGCGTAGTAGTAGTGCCGCTCAGATTCCTGTTCCCACCATCTGCCGGCCACGACAAACGGGCCGGCTGCAGGCCGCAGGCGGCTTCTCGACTTGAGTTCAATAGCGCTGTCATAGATACGACGTACCAGCCGGCAGTGCCGTTTTCCATCGAAAGCCGAGGATACCGCGGCGGCCGCTGGCAGTGCCGGTCGATCGAGCGGCAGCAGCACAAACTGCCTGTCCGGACGGTGTTGCTGCTGCAGTGCCACCCGGCATACCACACCGTTTCCGAATCGCGCGCGCAAATGCGCAAAAACCCGGGCTGCGGCAGCCGGATCACGTTTTACCTTGCTGCTGAACAGATCAGTCTGCGCTGCTGCGGCAGAATTGACGGTCCTGCCCTGCAAGGCAATCTGCGATACCCCGGACGGCACGTTCAGATCCTCCATCCTCAGCCGCAGCAGCCGCAGCCAGACGGCCGCGTCCCGCTCGGCGGTTGCCGGACGCAGCACCTCGTACTGTGGCGCATGGTCCTCAAAGCTCAACTCGATCGTCAGCTGTTGCAGATAGAGTCCCGCGACTATGGTCTGCGAGAGCAGGTCCAGCAGCAGCGCTTCGATCTCCGCAAGCAGCTGCGCACGGTCTCTTACAGGCGTAACCGGCCGAGTACTGCCGGCCAGCTCCGCAGCTGGAACGTCCCCCTGCAGCGGAACAGTGTCATCTTCTACGGCAAAGCGGTAGACGGTATCGGCTTCGATTCCAAAACGGTTACGGATGCCGTCGCGCGGCAACGCACAGAAATCACCCACGGTTGCAATACCGAGCTGAGCCAACCGCTGTTCCACCCTTGGTGGCAACGGCAGCAGCGTCAATGGTGCTGATTGTGCCCATCGCCGCTCCTGCGCCGAACTGCGAAAAAGCCGGGTAGCTGATTTTGCTCCAGCGTAGCTTCCAAACCGGCTGAAGCCAACGCAGATACGGCAGAAAAAGCCGATTTTCTGCATGGCGCGGCGTACGGCGGCAACCCACTGCGCCGGAGAATGGTAGAGCGCGCCGAGTCCGCTTGCGTCCAGCCAGAATGTGCCCGGATCAAACGAGCATTCTTCGACGTGAGGCGTATAGTGGTACAGCACTGTAATGCACCCGTCTATCTGCTGCTGAAGGACGTCGCCGCCGACCACTCCCGCCTGCAGTGCGGGACACACGGTCAGCGCCACGGAGTAGCGCATTCCGCGCTGTGCCCCCGCCTCACGCGCTGCGCGGTTGGTCTCCAGTATGACGCCCAGCGGCGTGTCCTCGCTGACAACAACAACTGCCTGTGAAGACCATTCAGGGTGCGCGTTGAGCAGAATTTGCAGCGGAAACTGGATGATGCTAAGACAGGCCGGGCGGACCATCGCACGTCTCCGTCCAGCGCCACACTATACCCCGGCGTTTGTCTTTTGATACCTCTATCTCAACCGAAAACCGTCCCGTTGTCAGCGCGCGGCTGCGGGCGTGCGCCCGCAGCGATACTATTGAACCCAGTCCTGAACGGTTGCCGTCCGCAGTTGCGGCTGCAGCAGGAGTGGTGACGGGCTCAAGATTGCAGAGGAACAGCACTGCGGCCTGATGCGTCCGTGCCAGACCGCCGAGCCGTCCGAGAACCGCATCGCCAATCGCTGCTTCAACCGCAGAGAGATCGATAACCACCAGCCCGAAACAGCCGCTGCGCAGCAACTGATCTGCGGCCTGCGCGGCAGCCTGGGCGTCCGCAACGCGTACGATTGCAACCGACTGCAGGTCAATTCCATTTGATTGCAGGTCGGGCGGAAAAAACAGCGCCGACGCAGCACAAATCCAGGCGACAGGCTCTCCCATGCGCTGGGCATCGGCCATCAGCTGTGCGGCTGCAGTAAGCAACGCTGAAGACCCGGCATCGACACCGGCTGAACCCGTCACCAATTCGCACAGCCTTCCGCACAGTTCCGCCAGACACCACCGCGGCGCATCTGACTTTGCCGTCTGATCCGAGAGAAGCGTGCGTGCGCGTACTACGCCGTGAGAAATCATCCGGTGTGCTCCCGGATGATTATTACTATACAAATGTATAGTAGTCAAGCCTTATATTGGCCGTACCTCGCCATCGGAGATGACGTAGAAAACGCGATTGTCTTTTTCCGAGATCTCGTAGCCGTCGGGATGGTTGCCGAAAGAAGGCATCAGCAGCAGGTTGGGCTCAACGACAAAACAGGGCAGTTTCATTGAATCGGCAGCTTTGCTCAGGCGCGCGCAGGGATGCAGATGGCCACATATCTGCGGCTCCGGATGTCCCGCGGCGGGCTTGTAGCGGAACAGCAGCGGCGCAATCGACAACACGTCTCCGACCGGCTCGATGTCCCAGCGATTCAGCAGCGGTGCCGGAAGGTGGTCATAGCTTCCGTGTACCAGCAGTACTTCAGCGCTGACGGTCTTACGCCAATCGGCAACCACGCGGATAACCGGCGCTGCCACCGCTTCTGCGCCGTGAACAAAGTCACCCAGGATGAGCAGCCTGCGTACCTGGCTTTCACGCGCCACACGAGCCAGACGCTGCAGTGCAGCAATATCGACGGACAGTGCTTCGCCGTGGCCGGCGGTTTCGAGTGCCAGCCGGCGCCCGAGGTGCAGATCAGCTGCCACAAGCAGCTCTTTGTCACGCCACAGCAGGGTTCGTTCACTGCCGAGTTCGATGGTCTGACCCGCGAAACCGATAGTCCGACTGCTGTTTTTCATGTACCGCCATTATGGCCGAAATCCGCGCCGGAAGGAAGTGGTCAAGACCCGTTGCGGCTGTTGGCAGACGGGAGAGAGGCGGATATGCTGGGCTGAATACTGTACGGATACTGGGGTCATCATGTCGCTGCCGGCAATTGTGCATTCCGCCGCTACTCCCGTCCTGACTCTGGCTCCCATGGCGACGCTCAGCCACGCAGCGCTGCGCAGTCTGATCCATGATTTCGGCGGTTGCGATCTCTATTTCAGCGAAATGGTCAGTGCTGAAGCGCACCTTGGCGGAACCCCGTTTGAGCGTTACTACAGTGAGGGAGCCCCCGATCCCGGCCGGTTGGTGTATCAACTGATCGGCAAGCGCCAGGAAACGCTGATAGAAGCCGCGCGGCGCTTCGGCCGGCTGCCGTGTGCCGGCGTCGATCTGAACTTCGGTTGCAGTGCCCCGCACATTCGCAAAGCCGGCGGCGGAATAGCCTGGACCGCCGATGTCGACCGTGCCGCACGACTGGTTGATGCGGTGCGCCGCGCAGTGCCGGCCGACAGAACGGTATCGGTGAAACTGCGCCTCGCGGACACCGGCGAGCCGCAGCACACCGTGCGTCTGGCGCAGATGCTGGCGCGCGCCGGCGCCGATTTCCTGACGCTGCATCCACGGCGAATGAGCGACAGTTACTCCCGCCCGGCCCGCCGCGGCCTGCTTGAGGTCTTTGCGCGTGAACTTGACCTGCCGCTGATCGGAAACGGGGATGTATTGACCGCAGAGGATGTCGCGGCGGTACGGCGGACCGGTGCGACCGGCGTCATGATCGGGCGTGGTGCGGTCGCCCACCCGTGGCTCTTTGCCCGGCTGAAGGGTATCGCGCCGGCCGACATAGACCGCGGCGCCGTGGCGCAGCGCTTCCACGAACTGCTGCGGCAGTGGCAGCCCGCGGAGTTTCTGCTCTCGCGGGTACGGCGCTTTCACCACTATTTCCTGGCCAGTTTTCCCTTCGGCAGCCGGGTGGCAGCGCAAGTCCAGGGGCTCAAGAGTTTTGAGGCCGTTGTGGGCCATGTTGAAGACTACTTTGCCCGCTTCCCTCGCTACCGGTACGTCAGCCAGGGGTCTGATCGGGGGGGATCGACAGTAAGCGCGATCGATGCCGCATGGGCTGGTCAAGCAGCGGTATCGCTACAACCGCATGAAGCGCTGATCGAGCACCAGCGGCCGGCCCGGATCCTCCCGGCCGGCCGCGTGGTACCGTTTGACGTCAGGCTGAATCAGTAGTCCATATCGTCCATCGGGGGCGCAGCAGCCTGGGTTTTCTGCGGGATCTCGGTCACGGTGCACTCGGTTGTCAGCAGCAGTCCGGCGACGCTGGCGGCATTCTGCAGCGCACTGCGGGTCACCTTGGCAGGATCAATGATGCCGCGCTTGACCAGGTCGGTCCACTCCATACGCTGCGCGTCAAAACCGTTGCCGCGTTTCTCCTTCCTGGCGCGCTCGACGACAATCGCTCCGTCAAGGCCGGCGTTGTTCACAATCTGCCGGATCGGTTCTTCCAGGGCACGGCGGACAATCTGGAATCCGACGCGCTCCGCCTCATTGAGCGCAGCAGCATCGCGGTTATCGAGCACCGCCGCGGCGTGAATCAGCGCCATACCGCCACCGGGAACGATACCCTCTTCCAGAGCCGCGCGGGTTGCGGACAGCGCGTCTTCCACCCGATGCTTCTTCTCTTTGAGTTCAACCTCGGTTGCGGCACCGACGTTGATGACGGCCACGCCGCCGGCCAGTTTGGCAAGGCGCTCCTGCAGCTTCTCCCGGTCGTAATCGGAGGTGGTCTCTTCGATCTGCGCTTTGATCTGGGAGATTCGTCCCTTTATGTCGACGGCTTTACCGCCGCCTTCAACGATGGTGGTATTCTCCTTGTCGATCTTGACCGACTTGGCGCGCCCGAGCTGGGACAGCTCAACGTTCTCGAGCTTGATACCGATTTCTTCGGAGAGTACCTGGCCGCCGGTCAGGACCGCAATGTCCTCCAACATTGCCTTGCGGCGATCTCCAAATCCGGGCGCCTTGACCGCACAGGTCTTGAGTGTGCCGCGTATGTTGTTGACCACAAGTGTCGCCAGCGCTTCGCCTTCGACGTCTTCCGCAATGATCAGTACCGGTTTGCCGGCCTGCGCAATTTTCTCCAGGACAGGAAGAAGCTCCCGCATGTTGGAGAGTTTCTTGTCGTGAATCAGGATGTAGGGATCTTCGAGTTCAGCCTTCATGGTCTCACGGTTGGTGGCAAAGTAGGGCGAGACGTAACCGCGATCGAACTCCATACCCTCCACAACCTCGAGCTCCATCAGCATGGACTTGGACTCCTCGATGGTGACAACTCCGTCCTTCCCGACGCGCTCCATCGCCTGCGCAATCATCTCGCCGATTTCGCTGTCGTTGTTGGCCGAGATTGCGGCCACCTGTGCAATCTCATCCTTGCCGTTGATCTTCTGCGATAGTTGCTTTATCTCGGCAACCGCCTTGTCAACCGCCTTGCGAATACCGCGGTAAATGCCCATCGGGTCGACTCCCGAGGCCACACTCTTGAGACCTTCGCGGATAATCGAGTAGGCCAACACCGTCGCGGTAGTGGTCCCGTCGCCGGCGACGTCGTTGGTCTTGCTTGCAACTTCCTTGAGGAGCTGAGCTCCCATGTTCTCGAAGCGGTCCTCCAGTTCGATCTCTTTGGCAATCGTGACCCCGTCGTTGGTGACGGTGGGAGCACCCCATTTCTTGTCGATAATGACGTTTCGTCCTTTGGGACCGAGCGTCACGCGGACTGCGTTGGCCAGTTTGGTGACACCGCGCATCAACGAAGTACGCGCCTGCTCTTCAAACAGCAGCTGCTTTTTCATTGGTAGATTCTCCTTCAACCTTTACGTGAGATACAGAATACAGACTTTCATTCCAGGACGTCTAAACTGTATAGCAATCAGCATGCCAAGATTTCACCGCACGCCATGTGATAATTCTCAGCAGCATAGACAGTTAGCCGCGTTGACAGCATGGTCCCGTATCGTATCGTACATCCCTGGTGTTCAGGCGGATCAAAACGCTACACTTTTACGATTATGGGCTCGAATATGGATCCTTTTGATCCATGTCCGTATGCGCGGCGGACGGCGATCAAACAGGGCGCAGCGGCAGGCTGCAACACCGTCACGCATGTCAGCGGTTTGCTTTGTGAATCCTGCCGCGTGAGTGCAGGATCGCAGCGTCGGTCAATCGCGGAAAGTGTCGCTGCATGAAGACCAGCAGTTTTCCGGCGGCGGTCATGTAGCTCCTGCGCCGGCGACGCACGACCGTACGCAGGATCTCCTCGGCTACCTGACGCTGCGTTGTGGATGCTTTGCGCGACACCCGCAGAGGTCTGCCGTCGGCTCCCATGACGGTCTTGTCGGGATCGTTTTCGGTGAACGTCGCAAAGACAACGCCCACGTGTACCCCGGCCGGCGACAGCTCGGCGTGCAGCGATTCCGCCAGGCCGCTGAGCGCCATCTTGGCGGCCGAGTAGATCGATACGCCGGCAAAACCGCGAACGCCTGCCAGGCTCGAGATGAACACCACGCTTCCGCGGGACTGCACGAGCGCCGCGGCGGCAAAACGGGTCGGCAGTGCCGCCCCAATCAGGTTGGTACGGATCACGGACTCGATGACTGCGGGATCGAGATCGCCGAAAGCCCCGCGCATCGAGATTCCGGCGTTATTGACCAGGATATCGAGTCTGCCGTGCTGCGCGATGATACGCGTGACCATGGCGCGGCACTGATCGGGATCGGTTACGTCGGCCGGCACCGCTGAGCACTTGAATCCGCGTGAACGCAGCAGTTCGGCGGTTTGGGCCAGTCTGGTCTCGTCGCGACCGTTGATAACCACCGTCGCGCCGCGCTCGGCAAACAGCAGCGCTGTTGCGCGCCCGATACCGCGGCTGGATCCCGTGATCAGGGCAACCTTTGCGGCAAGTTGGGTGGCTGCGGTGACGCGGCTTCCCTCAGACGGAGACGGCTGTTTGGATACGGGACTCACGACAACTCCTTCGGGCTGCGCACACCGGGCCGGCTACCGCTGCGCGGTCAATGCCGGCGTGGATTGAACGTAGATACCTCGGCCAGTTTGAGGAACAGATCGCGCTCCTGTGAAGTCAGATGCTCCGGAGTCACGATCCGCAGCACCAGGTAGAGATCGCCGCGTTCGCTACCTTCACGACGCAACCCCTTGCCCTTCAAGCGCAGCTTCTTGCCGCTCTGGCTGCCGGGAGGTACAGTGACCGTCGCGGTACCGTCTACCAGCGGCGCCTCTACCCGTGCACCCAGTGCCGCTTCCCAGGGGGCCACCGGCAGGTCGGCCTCCAGGTCCGCTGCGTTGATACGGAATACCGGGTGCGGAGCGATCCTGATCTTGAGAAACAGATCGCCGGCCTGTGCGCCGCCGCTGCGGCCCCCCTGGCCGCCGAGACGCAGCCGTCTGCCGTCCTGGATGCCGGGCGGGATGGTGACTTCATAGCTCTTCTGCTTGCGCTGAACGACCCCTCCCGGGCCTGCCTCGTCGATAGTGAGCGCCACAGTGCGCTTACCTCCGCGGTAAGCCTCCTCCAGCGGCATCGTGATTTCGGCTTCGTGGTCGTCTCGACGCGGCCGACTGCCGCTCTGCGCGCGGCCGGATCCGCGGCGAGCTCCAGCGGTGTCGGGCTCGGCTCCGAAGCCGCCGAAGCCTCCGAAGCCGCCCCCACTGCCGCCCCCGAACCCGCCGAACAGCGACTGAAAGAAATCGCTGAATCCGCCGGAGAAGAAGTCAAACGGCTCGCCGCCGTCAGATCCGGTGAAGCGAAATGTCTGCTCGTAACCGCCGGCGCCGGTACCAGTCTGACGGGCGCCGAAGCCGTCCCATCCCGGCGGCGGCCGGAAGTCCTCTCCGGCCTGCCAGTTGGAACCCAGCGCGTCGTATCGCCGCCGTTTCTCAGGATCCTTGAGCACCTCGTAAGCTTCGGTGACCTCCTTGAACTTCTGCTCGGCCTCGGGTTTCTTGTTAACGTCGGGGTGATACCTGCGCGCCAACTTGCGATAGGCGGATTGTATCTGCTCCTGGCTTGCCGAGCGTTCTACTCCGAGCGTTGCATAGTAGTCGTGATACTTTACCGCCATCTATCAGAGCCTCCCCGTCCTCTCCACTGGTCATCTTACAACGCGTCCATCCCTACGACAATCCGTACACCCTGACGGTTTACGCGGAACAGGATTTCGCCCGACGCGCCGGCCAGCGCGCGGTAGAAGTCGCGCGCCGCGCGCACGGCAGTACCGTTGACCTGGGTGATTACGTCACCGTTGCGTAAGCCGGCAATTGCGGCCGGTCCATCCTGTAGTACCGAGGCCACCAGCACGCCGTCGATAGCCTCTTCAATGTCGCGCGCCTCGCGCATTGTCTCGCTAAGCGGTACAATCGCCATTCCCGGCCACATGCCCGCTGGAGCGGCCACTTCGTCCTCGGTACCCCGGCTGTCGAGGGTCACGCCGATGGTCATCTCCCGGCCGGCGCGTTTCAGGGTAAACACGGCACGGCGGCCCGGTGCGAGGTTGCCGATCACCCGCGTCATCTGGGCTGTGTCGGTAATCGACGTGTCGTCAATCTGCGTCACAAAGTCCCCCGGTCTGATGCCGGCGCGTGCGGCGGGTGAATCACGGTGGACGTTGATGACCAGCGCCCCGGATTGGCCTTCAATCCCCAGATCCTGCGCCAGCCCCGGGGTAATCTGCGGGCTGACGTCCTGGATTGAGACCCCGAGCCAGCCGTAGATAATGCGCCCCTGCTCGATGAAGTCGTCAATTGCCCGTTTGGCGTTGTTGATCGGTATTGCGAAGCCCAGCCCGACGCTGCCTCCGCCGCGAGATGCAATCCAGGTGTTGATGCCGACGATCTCTCCATGGATGTCGGCCAGCGCCCCGCCGGAGTTCCCCGGATTGATTGAGGCGTCGGTCTGGATGTAGTCGGTAAACCCGGCGATCGGTGAACCAGGCTGAGGTCTGCGGCCCAGGGCGCTGACGATTCCCGCGGTCACCGTAGATTCGAAGCCCAGCGGATTACCGACCGCAACGACCCAGTCTCCGACATGCAGCGAATCGGAGTCCCCCAGCCGGGCAAGCGGAACTTCTTCGCGCGACTCAAAACGGATCAGTGCCAGGTCAGTGCGCGAATCCTTGCCCACGATCTCGGCCTCAAACTCGCGTCCGTCAAACAACCTGAGACTGATCTCGCGGGCATCGCCAACCACGTGTGCGTTGGTAAGCACGTAGACAGTGGTGCCGTCACGGCGTACAAGCACGCCCGAACCCAGTCCCGGCCTGCGGAACTCGCGCTCCTGCGGTTCCGGCTGCTCACGTGGACCAAAGAAAAACTCCCACGGCGAAGGGAAGCGCGGGACGCTCTGCCGAATCACCTCAACGGTGTTGACTTCGACAACAACCGGCAACACATTCTCAGCGACCGTGCGAAACGAGAGCGGCGCGTTTGTCGGCCGGGGGTCAGCAAGCGGAGCCGGCTGTACCGGTTGGTCTGCAGTGCGTTCGAGTGTCTGCGATCCGGAAACGGTAAGGTGTCCGCCGGCTTCAGCGCGCGTTAAACCCGTAACCGGCACGGCGCCGGCTGCCTGATTGTAGGACCTTCCAAGAGAAAAACCAATAGCCAGTAGTAATACCGCACTCAGCAACACCCAGAATGCGGTGCGCCATCCGTTGCGTGCCATATCACGTATCCTCCTGTACTCCTTCCTGGCTACAATATATCGCCGTCGGGCGTGATTGGCGAAATGGTATTGCGAGGAGCACGCATTTGGCTATACTGAGCACGATGCAGAGTGTTGAACGGCGACCGGCGGCGCACGCCTCGCTGGTACGCAAAAGTGTCGCGGTCGGATCGGGCAAGGGCGGCGTGGGAAAGTCGACCACAGCCCTCAATCTTGCCCTGTTATGCGCCCGCAACGGCATCCGTGTTGCCCTGGTGGATCTCGACCCGTTGTCCAATATCGCCGTGATCCTGGATCTTGCCCGGAGCACCCTGGACAGCATCCCCGAGCAGATCGACGCTTCGCTTGAATCGCTGAGCAGTTACTCCCTGTCGCTGTTTCCCAGGTTTGATTTGCTCTTCCCGCGTCAGAAGCTGGGGCGCGGGGAGAGTCAACTCCTCAGAACGGCGCTCTTCGAACGCTACGCTGCAGAACTGGATCAACGCTACGAGCTGGTGGTTTTCGACATGCCGGCCGGCATCAGTCATGCAGAAAACCTGGCCTTTCTACCGTGCGTCGGGACGCTACTGGTGGTGGTTCAGCCCGAGCCCACGTCGCAGGTTTCGGCAGGCGGATACCTGAAAGCGGCGCTCGAAATAGCGCCCGACCTGCGCGTTCTTCTGTGGCACAATCGATTCAGTGCCGAGGCCTACGAAGGGTTGCCGGCGGCTCAGGTGATTGCCCAGTACAACTGCTATGTGCCCCGGGAGCTCCAGCTTGAATCACCGCAAGCACAACGCATCAGGGACGTCGCCTACGTCCCCAACGATACCGCGCTGGACCTGTTGCAGCATCGCTATTCACCCGAAACCACGCTGGCATATCGCATTCACGGTTTGCTCGACATGCTTCAAGACGTGCTGCTGCCCCCGCTGCCGCCGGAGGTGGGGGCGTCCTCTATCAGCCGGATGCGTATCCGCCGCGCAATGCTGCGCGAGATGTCGCTGCGGGCTTCCGACCGATCGGTAGCCGAAGTCGCCGAGCGTCTGGTGGGGCTACGGCTGGAACGTGACTCTATCGGGGAAGACGCGGCGGCAAGCAGGCGACTGCGTTATGCCCTTTACGGTTGGGTTGCGGCTGCGGCCCGGTCGCGACCCCGACAGGCTGCACTGCGCGCGCTGACCGAGAGTCAGCACTACCTCGAATGGCTGGAACAGCGCACTGAGACACGCGCCGCCGAGGGCCAGGACCGCAGCCGACGGCTGGAGGTGCGCGTACGAACCCTGCTGCAGGAGATCGCTGGCGTCGACAGCGCCGGATTGCCGTATGAGGCCGGCACGGCAGCCGGCGTGCTGCTGTTCTACGCCGCCATGATCAACCTCCAGCGCTCGGATAACCTGCGACAGCGGTTCAGCGCCGTTGTACCGCGCAAGCGCGAAAGCGACGGTCGACTGGTCCGCGATCGCAGATCGCAGATCGCGCACTTGATCGATCACGACGGGGAGTATCACGCCCGGTTTCTGGAGTTGATCCGCGTTCTCTACCCGCTGGTGACACGCCAGATCGGCCGGCTGGCGCGGGCGCTGGATGTGGAGTCGCTGCTGCTGCGCGACGGCAACGGAACCACCAACGCGCAAGCCTACCTGAAGCTGCTCACGCGCTATACCCACGAGACGCTGCACAGTGGGCTGGGAGTGATCATCGGCATGCCCAATACGCCGGCCTACATGTCGGCACATCGAGCGTGCCGCGATCTTTTGCAGCTGATGCACATCGCCGGTGATGCAAAAGCCGGCCGATGAGACTATAATCGGGATCAGCTGAACAGGCCGAGTTGGAGGGGAACCGGCAGTGCGACAAGAGCTTGAATCTCAGCTGGGCCGCATTGCGAACTGGCTGCACGTTTCGTTCAAGAAGAACATCCTCAATACGTTCAATTGTGTTCTCGACGAGGATGAAGAGGTCGAAGACGTGCTCGAAGGCTTCTATCGCGCCAACAAGGTGGCCGCCTCGGGCTCCGGCGCCCCCGGAATCCTGTGCATCACCAACAAGCGCATCATGTTCCTGCTCAACGGTAAATCGGCCACTGCGGCCGAAACAATCGGCTTTGAGGATCTGCTGATGGTGGAGGCCAAAAGGAGCAACAGTTCGGTCCG
Organism: Spirochaetaceae bacterium; assembly: GCA_007693945.1. GTDB lineage: Bacteria > Spirochaetota > Spirochaetia > DSM-27196 > PWMO01 > PWMO01. The sequence goes on along the minus strand of RECP01000069.1, from coordinate 36,455 downwards.
GATCTCGCTGCAGCACAGTGCAGGTACCAGCGTCCTCACTTCGACCAAGCGCAGCACGTTGACGCGTACGTTTCTTGACCATCTCAAGGCGCGCGTCGGCGACGATCTGGTGGTCGAGGATGCCTCGATTGCCGCCGAAGAGGCCAATCGGGCGCGTTCGGATGAGGAACGCCTGGCGAATCTCAATTTTCTGCACAACGAAGCGCGCAAGATCATCCGCGCCGTCAACCAGTACAAGCAGTTCAACAACGAGCCGGCCTTCCTGCAGCAGATGATCGATGACCTCTTCTATGTGACCTTTGCCTGCATCGGTAAGGACGACCCGCCGGAAGAGGCCAGGCTCTTCATTGCAATGGTGTTCATGTACCTGCGGCAGAGGTTGATTCCGGATCGTGAACTGGTGCTCGACGTGTTCCGTTATGACTCGCTTCCGCTGCATCACCGTCGGGAAATCCTGACCTACTGGCACATTTTCTACAATGAAATCCAGAAGATGCGCAGTGTGAGCGCGTCTTCGCTCAAGTCGTTACAGTACCTCCATCTCTACGATCGCCGTCAGGACAGCTCACACTTCGACAAGATGGCGGCCGCGTTCTTCACCTACGCGCAGTGCGTCATCAAAGCCGACGGTACGGTGACAAAGAACGGCCCGCAGAAGCTGCAGAAGATCAGAAAGCTGATCTACGGTGATCAGGAGCAGGTTTCGGACGCCGAAGAGAAGAAGCAGGCGCGCCAGACCGTGCGCATCGCCGAGCACGAGCAGGAAGAGACGCTCGAGGAGGTGATGGAGATCATCAATGATCTGATCGGCATGAGCAAGGTCAAGCAGCAGATCGCCACCTTTGTAAATGTGATCAAGGTGCACAGCGAACGGGAACGGCGTGGGCTTCCGGTGACGCCGTTCTCCAAACACGCCGTGTTCTACGGCCCGCCGGGAACCGGCAAGACTACCATCGCGCGCTACCTGGGGCGGGTGTACAAGTGCCTTGGTCTGCTGCGCAAGGGGCACATGGTGGAGACCGATCGGGCCGGCCTGGTGGCCGGCTACGTCGGCCAGACCGCTATCCAGGTCGATGAGGTGGTCAACGAAGCGCTCGACGGAGTATTGTTCATTGACGAGGCCTACACGCTGTCACCGCGCGGCGCCGGTAAGGATTTTGGCCAGGAAGCAATCGACACGCTGCTGAAACGCATGGAGGACTACCGCGATCGGCTGGTGGTGATAGTCGCGGGGTACCCCGATGAGATGAACGATTTCATCCACTCCAATCCCGGCCTGCAGAGCCGCTTTAGCCGCTACTTCTACTTCGACCACTATGCACCGGATGAACTGCTGAAGATCTTTGACATTTTTGCTTCCAACGCTTCCTTCAACCTGACCGCACCGGCGCGGCGCGAACTGTTGGCGATCATGACCGCGTTCTACAGGAAACGCGACAAGGGCTTCGGCAATGGACGCTTTGTGCGCAACCTCTTCGAGAAGACGGTCGAGAAACAGGCCAACCGGATCTCGTCGATCACGCCTCTGACCGACCAGATCCTCTGTTCGATTACCAAACACGACATCCCGACGCGCGAGGACTTCCAGCATTGAGTCCCGCCGGCGATTCCCGGCCGAATACCGGGTGCGTTAGCGCGCAAAGATCGCACCGATCACGCTGTCAATAGCGCTCAGCGTCGCGCGCAAGCGCACCGCGGCCGGCGGCGGCACGGGTCGATCACCGCTTAGCGTGCGCAGCTGCCTTAACGCCGTCCGCAGTGCCGGAACCGCATCGGCCACGCGCAAGTCGTCGTTCATTGCAGTTTCAAACAATACGGGCAGCTCTTCGATAATGGCATCGACGGCCGGGTCGGGGTGCCGCGTGTCACCACGGACATCCGCATCCGCCAGCAGCAGATCCACATCGGCACGCAGCGCGCGGATCAGGGCCACGCGCTCGTCAATCAGCTGATCAGTGATATTGAGCTTGTCGCGGTAGTGACCGCAGATCAGCAGGAAGCGTACCTCGCGCGGCGTGATGCCTCTTTCAGCCATATGCTCGAGGTAAAGCACGTTCCCCTTTGACTTGGACATCTTGCTGCCTTCGACTATCACGTGCTCGCCGTGCAGCCAGTAGTGACAGAACTCAGTGCCCGTGACACCCTCGATGACCGCGCGGTTGTAGTCGTGGTGGCGATAGAGATTGTCAATGCCCCCACAGTGGATGTCGATTTCGTAGCCTGCCTGCTGCACGCACATTGCCGGATCCTGCACGTTCCACGATGGACGTCCTCTACCCAGCGGCGTATCCCACCAGACCTGGTCACCCTTCCGGAAGCCGTGCCACAGAATGAAATCACCGCGGTTCCAGCGATTGCCCTCATAGGTATCCTGAGCGAATCGACGCCGTTCTGCCGGCCAGTCACGCATGTCGAGCCCGAACAGTTCTCCAAAGCGCGAGTACTTCAGCGGATCGTAGAACACGTCGTTGCCGTGGCGGTAGGCAACGCCGCGCTCGATAAGGCTCTGAATAAGATCCGCGGCAACGTCAACGCTGGTAGAAGCACGCGGCATGGTGTCGGGCAGGGCGATACCGAGTTCTTCGCACTCCTGACGGAAAAAATCGACGTTGCGGTCGGTCAGCTCCTGCACCGAGAGGTCCAGACTGAGCGCCTCTTCCAGCGCTTTATCCTCAACATCGGTAACGACAATCACGCGGTGTACCCGGTTCCCGCGATACTCCAGATAGCGCTGCAGCACATCTTCGTAGAGAAAGGTTCGGTAGTTACCGAGGTGCGGCCGCCGGTAGACCGACGGGCCGCAGGTAAACAGTTTGACCTCACCCGGTACCCGTGACCGGAAGACTTCCCGGCGCCGGGTGAACGTGTTGTAGAGCACGAACGGGCAATCGCTGCGCGCCGCAATGGTTCTTTTCTGCTGTGTCACAAACGGTCCTCCGTAAATCCGGCTCTTGACAGCGATCTCGACAGCACCCACACAAGGGCCAGCAGCGCCCAGAGTGCCACGAGCGCACCCGCCGCGATGGAAAGCGCACGACGACGGTGCTCTGCGTGCGCCTGTCGCTGCTGCTCGCGCAGCGGCCCGATCGAGCGCCTGTAGCGCACCATGCCGGCATACCACGCGTCGTTGGCGCGGTCAAAGGCCGCGACCGGATGATAGAACAGCACATCATCCTCCATCAAGCCCGGATCCGCCCCGAGAATCGGCGGCACGCTACCGGCGTGTCGCCGGCTGACTTCGGCCAGACGCCTGCTTCCCCGGCGATAGAGAACGCGGAACACCTGGTCCAACTCGGCCAGTTCGGCCTGTTCGGCGGTCTGCTCCTGTGTCAGCAGCCGGATTATGCCGCGCGTGACCTCCTCAATCTGCGGGTTGAGCTCAGCCAGCGTTTCGGCAGCGTCGTGATTGACGGCCACGATGATGCGGCCGATCTCACTCGACAGCTCATCAAGAATCTGCGTTCGCCCGGGGTCATAGCGCAACGTGCCGTCCGCGGCTCGGTAGCGTCCGTCACTGGACGCCCAGATATGCTCGTAGTTGCGCGGGGCGTTCCTGCCGGCGCCGGTAATTGTCAAACCACGCGCGCCGGGCAGCTGCCCGGCCACATCGGCAAGGCTCGACAGTTCAATCTGGTTGCGTTCGGGAGCATCGATGTACTGCTCGGCGACACGGGCAACGATGGCCGCCACCGTTGCTCCGGTTTCAACGAATCGCTCCAGGTATTCGGCATCCGACTGCCGACTCCAATGGTGCGCCGCAGCCAGAATACTGATCGAGATCACAACTGTTGCTGCCAGACCGCACGCCACCATCAGAGCGGCGGGGTTACCAGAGCGGTTCAACTGTCTGCACCTGCCGGGCCGGAGTTCGCGGCGCCTCCGAACAAACGGATATGCCGCTCGACGCTTTCCTGACAAGGTAACGGTGACACGCCGACGTGACAAGCACCTTTGTGCGACGTGCATTTCGTTCCGTTTTGTAGTACTCTTTAGACAAAACGAGGTACGGCCACACTCCCGGTGTGCGTATGGAGCGCGGAGGTAGCATGCGAAAGCTGGTAATGGGAGCAGTATTGTTGATGCTGGCAGGATGGAGTGCCGCACAAGAGGTAGATATGGTCGGTGCCTGGACGGTTTACCAGATCGACCAGCTGGCAAACTACACGATGAGCGACTACACCGCCGGTCGAACCGAGGTCAGCGCGGAGGGGAACCTGCAAATCGACGTTGACGGCACGGTAATCGCGGAAGGACTCGATTTTGACGCCTGGCGGATGGAGGACGGCTTCTTCGTGCTGCAAAACAGCGCCGGCAACAGCTTTTTTGCCGTCAGACCTATCAGCCCCGACGTCTATTTTCTCACCAATCTGACGGTTACAGAGCGCAATCGCGAGGTGACGCATATCCGCATGAACCGCAGGCAGAACCTGCTGGTGGTGAGACAGTAGCGTCGCGGTCTGAAGCCGGTGAAAGCTCGTGAGTAGTTCAGGATACCCGTTCAGCGCCGTTGTCGGCCAGCCTGCCATGAAGACCGCTCTTCTGGCCGCGGCGGTTGATCCTTCACTCGGCGGCGTGCTGATCAGGGGTGAAAAGGGCACCGCCAAATCCACTGTTGTGCGCGCCTTGCGGGAACTCCTGCCGCCGCTGCGAGCGGTAACGGGCTGTCCCTACCACTGCGACCCCGATCGGCCGGCCGGGCTGTGCGATCATTGCCGCACGGAGAACCGTCCCGAGGCCGTCACCGTCACGGTTCCACTGATAGAGTTGCCTCTGGGCGCCACTGAAGACCGCCTGGTCGGCACGCTCGATATCGAACACGCCTTGACCGCCGGCGTGCGCCGGTTTGAACCCGGACTGCTGGCTGAGGCCAACCGCGGCATTCTGTACGTCGACGAGGTTAATCTGCTGGAGGACCATCTGGTGGATCTGCTTCTCGACGCTGCGACCTCCGGCGAGAACGTGGTCGAACGCGAAGGAATCTCGCTGCGCCATCCGGCACGCTTTATCCTGGTGGGGACCATGAACCCTGAGGAGGGTGAACTGCGCCCGCAGTTCCTGGACCGCTTTGGGCTGTGCGTTACGGTGCGCGGACTGACCGAAACGGATGAGCGCGTTGAGGTCATCCGGCGCCGCACCAGTTTTGAAGCCGACCCGGGTCGTTTCCTGCGGCAGTGGCAGCAGGAGGATTTGCGCCTGCGCGAACTGGTGGTTGCGGCGCGCAAACGGATCAGCCGACTTGATGCATCCACGCAGCTACTGAACGACGCGGTCAGGATTGCCTCCGAAGCCGGCGTTGCCGGGCACCGCGCCGACCTGGCTCTGGTGAAAGCCGCCCGGGCCTTTGCCGCACTGCTGGAACGCGAAACCATCGACCGTGAACTGCTGTTCGAGGCTGCGCGTTTTGTGCTACCGCACCGCTTTGACGGCCGACTGCTGCGTTCTCCCGAGGAAGCCGACGCCGAAATCGACGCCCTGCTCGAGCGTTTGCGGTCGGATGACGGGCTGCGCAAGGACGCGCCGGCAGCGGGAAGCGCCGACCGCCGTACGGCGGCAGATGCCGATGAAGTCGACGAGGAGGCGCTGGAATCGATGCAGATTCCCGGCGGGGCGGCCGCGGGCAGCATTCTGCTGCCGATTCTCAAAAAAAAAAGCTCTCCGATGACGACACGCCGGAAGTCCGGCGCGCGGTAGAGGCAGCCGTGGCCGGCATCATCCTGCGGCTGCGCCGCCGTCGCGGAAGGGCGCGCCGCACGACCGCCAGCCGCGGCCGTTACGTTTTTGCTCGACCGCCGAAGCATGAAGGCGCCGTGCGGGACCTGGCGGTTGACGCAACACTGCGGGCGGCGGCGCTGGATCGTGTGCTCGGAGCCACCAGATCGCTGGTCGACCGCTCACATCTCAGGCGCAAGGTGCGCCGGCGCCGTGACCGGCACACGGTAATCCTGGTGCTCGATACCTCGGATTCGATGGCCGATCACAATCAGCTGCACGTCGCGCGCATCGCGCTGCTGTCGCTGCTGGCGTCCGCGGAACGGCGCAAAGACCGCGTGGCGCTGATCACCTTTGCGGACACGGAAGCTGAGGTTACACTCGAGCCGACATCGGCGATTGACCGCGCGCGCCGGGCACTGGATAACCTGTCGCTCGGCGGGGCAACCCCGCTTGCATCCGGGCTCTACCTCGCACTGCGGCTGGTCGAGACGCAGCGCATGCGTGAACCCGGAGAACCGGTGGAAGTGATGGTGTTTTCCGACGGGGAGGGAAACGTTTCGCCGCCGGAAGAGCACCAGACTATCGAGGCCGTGGCCCGGATGAGCAGTTGCCTGCAGGTTCATCCTCTGTTCATCGATACCACCGGATCGCGGCGCGGCAGTCGTGCTATGCGCGAACTGGCTGCCACCTTTGGCGGTGCTTACCGCCGTCTGCACGGTGCCGACGGAGACGAACTGGCGCAGATGATTACGCAGGTGAGGGTAGGCTGACGCACTGCAGGCGGCGTTTGTCAGGTTACGGTGATCGCAGTATATTCTGGGCATACGTGCAGAGTAGAAGGTGAACACGATGAACCACGTTAAGACGTTTCTGCTGATGACCTTGCTCACGGTTCTGCTGGTTGTGCTGGGCGGCGCGATAGCCGGAGAACAGGGTCTGATCATGGCGTTTGGGTTCGCACTGGTACTGAATCTGTTCAGTTACTGGTTCAGTGACTCGATTGCAATCAGAATGACCCGTTCACGCGAGGTCAGCCGGGAAGAACAACCCGAGCTCTACGACATGGTCGAAAGGCTCAGTCAGAACGCCGGCCTGCCGACCCCCAGGGTCTATGTCACTCCGTCGCCGCAACCCAACGCGTTCGCAACCGGCCGCAATCCGCGCCATGCGGCGGTCGCCGTGACCGAGGGCATCATGCGGATCCTTGACCGTTCCGAACTGGAAGGGGTGATTGCCCACGAGCTGGCGCACATCAAGAACCGTGACACCCTGATCAGTACGATTGCCACGGTCATGGCAGGCGCACTGGCATTTGTGGCGCGCATGGGGCAGTACCGCATGATCTTCGGTGGTATGCGCGGTTCACGCAATAACGCGGGCGGGGCAGCGGTGCTCATCCAGCTGCTGGCAATCATCTTTGCACCGCTGGCGGCGATGCTGATCAGGATGGCCATATCACGCTCGCGCGAGTTTATTGCCGATGCGGGCGGCGCTCGCATCGCGGGAAATCCGGGGGGCCTTGCCAGCGCGCTACTCAAGATGGAACAGCACGCACAGGGACGCCCGATGCGCATCAATGAGGCTGCGTCGCACATGTTCATCATCAACCCTCTGTCCGGGCAGGGCATGGCGCGCATGTTCAGTACGCATCCCCCGATCCAGGATCGCGTACGCCGGCTGCGCCAGATCGAGGACGGCCGCCGCCGATAGTTTCAGCGGCTGTGCGCGGCAATGGACGCGCCGGGTGTCGCAGAAGGGATTACGCTGAGCTTACTGGCCTCTGCCGGCAGTTCAATCACTACCGCCGCCGAAGTAGCGTGCCATGCCAGCGGTTGGCCGTCGGCGCTGATCTCGACGTCGTGCCATGTCGGCGGCAGCGTCAGACGCACACTGAGTGGCACGTTGTAGATCTGGGGGTCCAGCGGCGAGTGTACGTCGATAATCACCCGTTGGTCGTCATCAGCGTACACGTGCAGATGCGTTGTGTCGCGCCGCTCCAGGTATTTTACAACCTCGCCGAACGGGGCAACCCAGAAGTCCTGACTCACCAGAACGTCCAGCAGATCCCGGTAGGTCTCCAACGACAGTGGCTGCCAGCCGATCGCCTCGCGCGGGATAACACCGTCATCGATGCCGTGCAGCGACAGAACGGCCCATCCCCCGTCGTCGAGTATCTCGTGCAGAGCTTCCTGCCACACGTCCAGCGTCTCGACCGGCCGGGTACCAAGCGCATTGACGCGCTGCATGTCCTCGGGACGCGCTCCAACCGGGCCGACTGCACGGTAGCGCGGCGTAGTTGCCTGCCCCGCGCGAGACGCGATGTAGTAGCGGGACGCAAGCGCCCGCGTGGTTTCGGTGCTGCGCCAGTAGGGCCAGGCAAAGGTGATTCCGTGTTGCCGCGGAATCTCGCGCTGCAGTCGTTGCAGCGATTTCAACAGCTGCAGCTCGGCGCGCGCGAACGGCAGTGCCGAAACATCGGGATGGGTGTGCGAATGGCTGCCGATCTCGTGGCCGCGCGCCGCCAGGCGGCGGGCCTGATTCCAGCTGAACTGAAGTCGCCGGGTACCAAAGTCATCCCAGACGCCATGCTGCATCACCCCGGTTATGACAAAGAAGGTACCGTGCAAGCCGCGGCGGTCGAGTTCCGGCGCAGCCAGCAGGTAGTGATCCAGCGTGCTGTCGTCAAAGGTCAGTGAGGCCGCGGCGCGGGAGCCGTCACGCCAGCGCAGGATCTGGGCACTCACCACCGGGACGACGGGGTCACGCGGTGGTTCAACTGCAACGTCCGGCAGCGGTACGCTGCGGCAGCCGGCCAGGGCCAGCGCCGCGACTACGAACAGCCGGTAGTGGATCCGCACGTATCGCATTTCATGCACGTTCCGTTCCGCAGCAGGGTGAAGTGTCCGCAGGTAGAACAGGGGTCACCCTCGTAGCCCTTCAACCGCGCCAGTTTGCGCTCGCGGCCGGCATCCTGTACGGCCGACGTGCCGCGCTTTGATCGAGCAGTCGTTCCGGTACCGCCGCGGGCTCGGGACATCGGCGCCGAGGCGGGCTGGGGGACGGCGGTGCGCCCTTCGGCATGAGCGCGATCGGGTTGTTCGGACAACTGAGCGCCCTCCGGTTCCGATGCGGGTGCGGCTGTCTCCGGCGGCGGACCGGAGTCAGCCGGCCGGGAATCCGCGGCGGAGCCGTTCGCCAGCGTCGATGTGGCAATCAGATCTTCGGGCTTCACCTGAACCAGGTCGGTGCGGTTGAGGTACGACAGCGCGAGATCACGGAACACCAGATCCAGCACCGAAGTCGCCATCTTTATGTTATCGTGGCCGCTGACGATACCGTTGGGCTCGAAACGGGTGAAGGTGAAGGCGTCGACGTACTCTTCCAGCGGCACGCCGTACTGCAGCCCCAGTGAGACCGCAATCGCAAAACTGTTGACCAGCGATCGGAATGCTGCGCCTTCCTTGTGCATATCAAGAAAGATTTCGCCCAAACTGCCGTCCACGTACTGTCCGGTCCGGATAAACAGGCTGTGATTGCCGATCTTGGCCTTCTGCGTGTAGCCGACGCGACGCCCGGGCAACGCGCGTCGCTGTGCCCGGGTCTGCACTCGCGGTGAGTCGCCGGCAGACAGATCGGTTGCCGCGGGTATCCCGGACTTGAGCGTCAGCAGTTTCTCGGCAATTCTGTCGGCGCCGGCTCCCAGACTGCTCAACGGCTGACTCAGTTTGGAGCCGTCACGGTAGAGTGCGATCGACTTGAGCATCAGGCGCCACGAGAGCATGTGAGCCTCCTCGACCTCGCTAATTGTGACCGCGTTGGGCATGTTGATTGTCTTGGAGATAGCGCCCGAAACAAACGGCTGCACGGCGGCCATCATCTCTACGTGTCCCCGCCAGCTGATCGAACGGGTTCCCAGCCGCCCCGAAGGACTGGCGGTATCAAAGACAGGCAGGTGTTCCGGCTTGAGATGCGGACAGCCCTCAACGGTCATCGCTCCGCAGGCGTGGATCTCCGCCGCGTCGATCTCCTGCTGCGTGAAGCCAAGGTGTTTCAGCAGGTCAAATCCGGGCAGGCTATAGGTTGCCTCGGGCACACCGAGCTCCTGTTCCATAACGTGCTGTCCGAGTACGTAGTGATTGATGACGCCGGCCAGGTTAAAGGCGTTCTTGAGCGAAGCATCGACTTCGTCGAGAGTCTTCTGACTGAAACCCCTGGCGGCCAGTTTCTCGCGGCTCACGCCCGGTGCATCATCGAGCGCAGCGTGGCCGAGACAGTATTCGATGATCTCGCGCACCTGCTTCTTGGAGTAACCCAGTTTCCTGAGTGCCGGCGGAATCGATCGGTTGATGATTTTGAAATAGCCTCCCCCGGCCAGCTTCTTGAACTTGACCAGCGCGAAGTCGGGCTCAACGCCGGTGGTATCGCAATCCATGACCAGACCGATTGTGCCGGTTGGGGCAATCGCAGTGGCCTGCGCGTTGCGATAGCCGTATTGCAGACCCAATTCCAGCGCACGGTCCCACGAACGGCGAGCGGTCTCTACCAGATCGGCGGGACAGAGCTTCTCATCAATACCACGCGGGAGGATAGTCAGCTCTTCATACTCTTCCTGCGGAGCGTTGTAAGCCGCGCGCCGGTGATTGCGGATCACGCGCTGCATGTGCTGCTTGTTGGCCTCATAACGCGCAAACGGCCCCGCGTCGGCGGCCATCTGCGCCGAAGTGGCGTACGCTTCCCCGGTCAGAATGGCGGAAAGCGCAGCCGCCGTCGCACGTCCCTCGTCACCGTCGTACGGCAGCCCCATCACCATCAGCAAGGTGCCCAGGTTGGCGTATCCCAGGCCGAGGGTACGGTAATCGTAGCTCTTGCGCGCTACCTCTCGACTCGGGAACTGCGCCATGACCACACTGATCTCGAGCACGATCGTCCAGAGACGAATTGCGTGCAGGTAGGACTCGATATCGAAGATGTCCTTGTCGGTGTCATAGAAGGTCAGCAGGTTGAGCGACGCCAGGTTACACGCCGTATCATCGAGAAACATGTACTCGCTGCACGGGTTGGAAGCGCGGATCTCGCCGTCTTCAGGGCAGGTGTGCCATTCGTTGATTGTGCTGTGAAACTGCAGGCCCGGGTCAGCACACTGCCACGATGTGCGCGCCATGCTATGCCAAAGCTCACGCGCCTTGATCGTCTTGCGCACCGACCCGTCGGTCCGCGCAACGAGGTTCCAGTCCGTGTCTTCGATAACCGCCTGCATGAACTGATTGGCGACGCGCACCGAATTGTTGGACGACTGCCCACTGACCGTGTTGTACGCCTCGGCGTCCCATTCGGTAGTGAACTCCATCAGCAACGGCTCGAGATCACCTTCCTGGGCACGCTGCAGAACCTGGTGAATGAGCGAGGTTGGAATCTCGCAGTCCATTGCCTGCATCACCGCCTGACGTAACTGCGGATTACGATCGGGATCGCAGGCCGCCTGCAGGTCCGCGCCGTACTGTTTGATGGCTTCGAGCATCGCGCGCACTCGCCGTGCGATAATGCGACTTCCGGCAACCATACTGGCGACCTTGTACTCCTCGGCAGCTTTCCACTCCACGTAGCGTTCGATATCAGGGTGATCTGCATCAAGGGTCACCATCTTGGCGGCCCGACGCGTGGTACCGCCGCTTTTGATTGCCGCCGCCGAGCGATCCGCTATCTTAAGGAACGAAAGCAGTCCCGAGGAAACTCCCCCACCGGACAGCGGTTCGGTCTCGCCGCGAAGGCGCGAAAAATTGGAGCCGGTGCCGGAACCGTACTTGAACAGCCGCGCCTCACGTGTTACCAGATCCATGATGCCGCCTTCATTGACCAGGTCGTCCTTGACGTCCATTATGAAACAGGCGTGCGGCTGAGGCCGTTCGTAGGCACTCTGCGACGGTTTGACCTCTCCGCTTTGCGGTTCAACGTAGAAGTGTCCCTGCGCCGGCCCTTCGATGCCGTAGGCGGCGTGCAGACCGGTGTTGAACCACTGGGGAGAGTTGGGCGCTCCCATCTGGTGCGCCAGCATATAGCACATTTCTTCGTAGAAGGCCCGAGCGTCTTCTCCGGTGTCAAAATAGCCGGCGCGTTCACCCCAGATAGTCCAGGTGTGGGCCAATCGGTGGAATACCTGTCGCGCGTCGTATTCCTGGTCGCCGTGTCCGTTGCTCGAGGGAACTCCGGATTTGCGAAAGTACTTCTGTGCCAGGATATCGGTTGCAATCTGTGACCAACTCGACGGCACCACCACGTCTTCCTTGCGAAATATGACCGAGCCGTCAGGGTTCCTGATTTCGGAGACCCGCGTATCCCAGGTTATGCCCTTGTACGGTCCTGAGCTGTTATCTGTAAACCGACGTGCGATCTTCACGCAAACACCCCCATATATAATGTTGTACACTCATTCTATACACCATATGGCGGCAATATACAACCTTTAGCAGAAGAAATCCGCTGTTTGTGTTCTTCGGCGGACGACGGGTTCACGCCGGCTATGCCGTGATCGTGACGACCGCACTCAGACTACTGTACGCCCGGCGCGCGATCAGTATACACTGAGTTCCACAGTTCTCTCTCTTCAGGTGGTATAGCAAAGATGACGGTCGAGGAAATAGTCAAGATAGTTAACGGGTCAATTGTGACCAGCACCGACATAAGCCACAACCACGCCGTGAGCTACGGGTTCGCATCGGACCTGATGAGCGATGTCCTCACGGTGACCGCCGACCAGGTATTGCTGATCACCGGCCTGTCCAACGCCCAGACGGTACGAACGGCAATGATGTCCGATATCCACGTGGTTCTGTTCGGGCGTAACAAGAAGGTCACCGCCGAGATGCGGTCACTCGCAGAGCAGAACGAAATAGTGCTTCTCAGCACTGCCTATTCAGTCTTCCGGGCGGCCGGCGAACTCTACCGGGCGGGTCTGAAGCCGATCTTCTGAAACCATCACCCCGCATCACGTCTGTGAGAGTCGCGGACAGCGGTTCGCATTTGGACCGTTTATCGCCACGGGCGCCTTGGACTGTCTGTCTGCAGCAGCGAAGTCAGGCGTCGCGTTTGTCTGCACGGAGCCGGTTGGCAGACCAGGTACGGTGCGCCGCGCCGGAGAGTGCCCCCCGGAGCGTCTCCGCAGGCTTTGCCAGGACAAGCGAAGAGGGGCACTCTCACGGCAGGCGCGCAGTCATATGTATGCCAACCGGCTCCGTGCGGTCAGAATGCGGATTTGTGAGTCGCGTGTTCAACGGTTGCATTACGCCGTTTTTGCTCTATACTTGAGAGTGGTTGTACCGTTTACGCAACAACCGGGGACCAATGCAGGACTATACGGAAAACCTTCAAGCGAGCTATCACGCTGTTCTGAAGCGCATTCGCCAGCTACAGGGCAGACTGCGTGCCGCCGGCGACTCTCTGTCGCAACGCACCATTGTCGACGAACTCACGCAACTCGAGCAGGAGCGGCTGAAGATCGACAACCTGTTTCTCGAGAGTGGTGCCGAAATGCACGCCACTACCGACGATGAACGCTTCGCGATTCTGGCCTCCCTGGAGAAACGCTATCCTGACGTGCTCAGAACTCATTCGACCCAGGTGCGCGATGTTCAGGCGCTACTGCTATACCTGCGCTATTTTGAAGAAGAGTTCATCGGTCTGTTCAGTGAACGCAAGCTGAAACTCGACGTGAAGTACTCGGTTGAACGCGACGGGTTCTACCACCAGTTCAGTCAGTTGTCACGCCGTGTCGCCAACTACTGTGACGAAGCACTGCGGATCCAGGAGGGCAATTACTCCAAGACCTATGAGCAGGACATGCTCAAGCGCATGGTGGAGATGCGGCACGCCGTGGTCATCGACTCCAATACCTTCTTCGGGCGCGTGCACCGCTTTGCCGGTGAGCTGATCGACGATCTTGACGGGGACGGCATTCTGTGCCAGAACGGCGAGTCCGAGTTGACCTACAGCGAACTCGATCGCGAGACCGAACTGCGCGGCGTTGCCGTCCGTGACGCGCTTCAGCTGCTCTTTGACGCCTGCGATGAGATTCTGGAGTACCTCGACGTCCCCGACTTTGGTTAGCAGGCACAGTCAGAAAGCATGCGCGTTCCGGACTACGCAATACCACAGGACGTCGAGATCCTCTCGGCGACACGCAACCGTATCGCGGAGGTGAACTCAGTTTATCGCTGTACGGCGCGATGCCGCAATTCGACCCTCGGGCTCTATCTGAAAGTGTGCAAGAGCACCACCGCAACCATGGACAATGAGCGTGACGCACTGGTCGTACTGGGACAGCAGAGCTTTCCCGTGCCGCGCGTCCTGTGGCACGGGGTCGGCCGCCGCAGTTTCATGGCGCTGGAGGAGCGACCCGGCACAATTCTGCGCGATGTTCTCAATCCGCTCAGCGACAATCATCTGCCGCACATGACCAACCGTGTGCTGCATCAACTCGGTGAGTTAGTCGGTTGGCTGCATACCATCAAGCTCGACTGGCAGCCGCAGAAACGCACATCACTGTACGGATTGCTCGGTGAACAGGAACTCGACGATCCGCGCTTCCAGGAGCTGGTTCACTGGCTGCGACAGAACGCCCCTCATAACCGCGATCAGGTGTTTGTGCACGGGGATCTCAACGACGCCAATGTGCTGGTCAACCGCGGTGAAGTATCCGCGATTCTGGACTGGGAGTCTGCCGGGATCGGATGGCGCGAATACGAGCTTGCATGGATCCTGCGCGAACGGCGCAACTACATGAACAGCGTTCAGGCGCGAGAGTTCTTTCTTGACGGCTACGGCGCACGTTCGACCTATGACCGGCACGCCCTGCGCTGGTGTGAAGTCATGAACTGCATGCACGTGGCGTTCTGGTGCAAAGACCGGTACCGCAACTTCATGGATTTCAACCTCCAGAAGGCGCGCGAGGCGATGCAACGCCGTTACGACTGACCGGCAGCGCAGCAATTCTGGCCGTACGGCGCCGCACGCGCCAACGTTGTCCTTACCCCCAGGAGCTCCATGCCAACCGCCCCCGTACGGCCAAAACCACAATTGCTGCCGGCAGCGAATCGGACGTTGACCCTCGGTTGGTACTGGTGCTACAATTCGGCACTCAATCTGCACAACAGGAGTTGCCATGGATCCCATAAAGTTCAATCTCCCCGAAGAGCGAATCCCGACCCACTGGTACAACATTCAAAGCGACCTCAAACAGCCGCTTGCACCGGTTCTGCACCCGGCAACTCACCAGCCGGTAGGCCCGGATGACCTCGCGCCATTGTTCCCAATGGCTCTCATCATGCAGGAAGTCAGTACCGAACAGCGGATCGAGATCCCCGAAGAGGTGCGTGACATCCTGCGCCAGTGGCGCCCAACGCCGATGTACCGAGCCCGGCGGCTGGAGAAGGCCCTCGATACTCCGGCGCGCATATACTACAAGTATGAGGGCGTCAGCCCGGTCGGAAGTCACAAACCGAACACGTCCGTGCCTCAGGCGTACTACAACAAGCAGGAAGGTGTGACGCAGCTCGCGACCGAGACCGGGGCAGGCCAGTGGGGCAGTGCGCTTGCGATGGCGTGCGCCTTTTTCGGCATGCACTGCAAGGTATACATGGTGCGCGTGAGCTACAATCAGAAACCGTACCGGCGTGGCTTGATAGAGAATTACGGGGCCACGGTGACCGCCAGCCCCAGCGAAGAGACCGCTGCCGGTCGCGCGATACTCGCCGAACACCCGGATTCCACCGGCTCGCTGGGAATCGCGATTTCGGAAGCCGTTGAGGCCGCGGTGACGCACCCGGGTACCAAGTACGCCCTGGGTAGCGTACTGAACCACGTTCTACTGCACCAGACCGTCATTGGAATCGAAGCCATTGAGCAGATGGAACTGGCCGATGACTACCCCGACATTCTGGTCGGCTGCACCGGCGGGGGATCCAATTTTGCCGGTATTGCGTTTCCGTTCATCGGAAAGAAGCTGCGCGGGGAACAGGACGTACGAGTCGTGGCGATCGAACCCTCAGCCTGTCCCAGCCTGACCAAGGGCAGGTTTACCTATGACTTCGGAGACACCGCTCACCTTACGCCCCTGGTAAAGATGTACACCCTCGGCAGCACCTTCGTGCCACCCGGGTTCCATGCCGGAGGACTTCGCTACCACGGCATGGCGCCGCTGGTAAGTCACCTGCTGGACCAGAAGCTGATTGAGGCTACGTCGGTTGATCAGACTGAGACATTCGCCGCCGGTGTTCAGTTTGCGCGTTGTGAGGGAATCCTGCCGGCGCCGGAGGCCAATCACGCGGTAGCCGGGGCGATCCGCGAGGCGTTACGCTGCAGGGAGGAGGGCAAGAGTCGGTCGATCCTGTTCAACCTGTGCGGCCATGGTCACTTCGACCTTCAGGCCTATATGGACTACCACGCCGACAAGCTGATCGCCTATCACTACCCCGAGGAAGAGATCGCGATGGCGCTTGCGGGCTTGCCGTCGATCTGAGAACGCTTTGCAGCGCCGGTTGCGCGTGGCGGCGCCTCACTCGGCGGCGTACGCGCGCAACTCGGCGGGGTACACCTGCTCGAGCCAGTAGTGGGTTATTTCCTGGTTCCGTGTCTGCTCGCCGGATATCTTCCAGACCCGGTACGCTATCATCCTGGCGGAGGCCAGCGGCAGCCCCAGTTCTCCGCCGTTGATGTCTACCAGCACGCCGTAGCGCAGCGCGCGCCCAACGTCGCGCGTATCTCCCTCGGGATAGTGAATCGTATGGACGTGCTCGATCACACGCCCCAGTGTAGCGCATTCAGCGGGCGGCATCCAGAAACGCTTTGACCTTGTGGCAGCGTCGCGTTGCCGGATTGTAGCCACTCCGCACGGCGTAGCGCTGCAGCGCGTCCAGGGCGGCAAAGTAGCCGCCGTAGCGCCGCGCCAAGGCGTCGATTTCCGTTTCCAGGTGACAGGCATTCCAGACCCCGTCGATAAACTGCTCTATGCGCCGCAGACGGGCAAAATCGGCCACGCTCAACCAGCGGTTTGCCATTACCTGGTACGGGGGATGGTGCATCGCAATCTGGCCGTTGAGCTCTGCCTGCGCCCGGATGGCAGTGCCGGGAAGGCTCTTCAGGAAACCGAGGTCAAACCGGGTCGGCTTGAGCGCCATGATAGCATCAATTGAACGTGCCATGGTCTGCAGGTCCTCGTGTGGCAGGCCCACGATCAGATCCAGATGGACCGCGATCGTGCCGAGCTTGATCAGCCGCTCGATTGCGGGACCAAACCGCTGCCAGCGCCGAGGTCTGCCGATCGCCGCCAGCGTGGGTCCGTGCACCGACTGCACACCGATCTCAAACTGAAAACGGCCCGGCGGCGCTGTTTCCAGCACGCGCATATCGGCTTCGGTCAGGAACGCCGGATGAATCTCGAAGTGGAACGTTGCCCGCGTGTCGGTAGCGATGAGATAGCGCCAGATCTCCCGCGCACGGTCCGGACGGGCGTTGAACGTGCGGTCAACAAGCTTGATGATCGGAGGCTCCCGCCAGCGCGACTCCTGCGCGATGATCCGCTGCAGTTCCTCGATTGCAGTTTCGACGGAGCGGAAATCGAGAGTCTGATCATCACGGCCCGAGACGCAGTAGCTGCAGCTGCAGGGACAGCCGCGGCTGGATTCATAATAGACGTAGCGGTGCGCCAGAACGGCAAAATCCTCTTCGAGGTAGGGGAAAGGCACATCCTGGAACGGCCGGTTGGGCACCGCAATTACCGCGGTCTGACAGCCAAATCCGGCGGATGCAACTTGCCGCAGCGCTTCCTCGGCGTGCCCCACAACGATCAAATCAATCTCCGGATGGGATGCGAGCCATTCCGCGGCACTGTACGACACTTCGGGCCCTCCCAGAATGAGACGGCATTCGGGCAGCAGGGCCCGTATATCCGGTAGCAGCGTACGAACCAGCAGCGAGTTCCAGACATAGACCGAGATCAGAACCACGTCGGGGCCATCGAGTGTTATCGCTTCCAGGATGTCCTGGCGACGAGTGCTGATATCGAACTCGACGATGCGCGCCGCGTGTCCTTCGGCCCTGACTTCGTTGCGCAGGTAGCGCAACGCGAGATTGGTGTGGCTGTAGCGGCCGTTGATTCCGAGCAGCAGCACGTTCATGCACATCGCTCACGTCTTCAGCAATCGCACGATGGTCGCGACGCACAGAGATTCCGTGGACGGCGCGCCGACAGCTGCTAGCGTGCGTAGGTTACCATCAGCTGGGCTTCATCCAACACGTGACCGGCCATGGCCGATTCGACCTGTTGTCTTGACGCGCCGGGATTGAGACCAAGCTCCGAGTCCAGCGCATAGAGCCTGAAATAGTAGCGATGCTGGCCGGACGGCGGACACGGTCCTCCGTAGCCCAGACGACCGAAGTCGTTGCGTCCCTGACACCCCCCCGGCGTCGGTTTTTCATCCGGAGCAACGCCTTGCACCAGTTCAAGGGTCGAGGCCGGTATGTCGTAGTAGACCCAGTGCACCCATGTTCCCACCGGAGCGTCGGGATCGTCGCAGATCAGAGCCAGCGCCCTGGTCCCCGGCGGAACCCCGCTCCAGGCCAGCGGAGGCGAAATGTCGGCATCGTCACAGGTATATCGGCGCGGCATCGCCTGGCCTTTCTGTACAGCACTGCTCTTCAGTTCCATGCTTAGAGCATACACCCGTTCGGTGCTGCGGTCGAGCGAATCGTGCTCATCGCAGCAGTTTTGGCCGTACGGGGTCGGTTGGCATGGAGCTCCTGCCCGCCTGCCTCGAGAGCACCCCCGCTCACTTGTCCTCGCAGAGGCTGCGGAGACGTTCGCGGGCTCGCTCTCGGGCGCGGCGCAGCGGAATTCGTCTGCCAACCGACGGCGTGAGCGATGTTGCTGCAGATGATGTGGCGGCAGCCGAGCAAGCGGGTCGAGGCCGCTGACCTGCAATTAATGGGCTGTGCAGGCATCCCTCGACCAAGACGCAGATGATGGATATCATGCAGCCACCCATGAACACTGAAAGCTGGTTCAATCTGCGGATGCAATCGACCGGTGTTGCCGTTCTGCTGCAACAGTGGGGCATCGCATCACCGTTGGCACTGGCCGCGGAACGGCTGGTCATCGTCGCTCTGATTGTGATTGCGGCGCTGGTGGCCAATTTCGTGGCACGACGGCTGATTGTGCGTGTTCTGCACAGTCTCTTTCGGCGCACGCAAGTCACCTGGGACGACCGAATAGCCGAGCGCGGGGTGCTGTTGCGGCTTTCACGGGTGGCGCCGGCCATGATCGTCTACGCGGGTGCAACGCTGGTGGCGCCCGAAACGGCGTGGGTGTCCGAGGCCATCCGGCGCGGGGCATCCGCGTGGGTGGTCCTTATAGCGGCGCTGACCATCGCATCTACGATCGACGTGTTCCACGATCTCTACCGCGCGAGCCCGGTGGCTCGACAGCGACCAATCAAAGGATTCGTTCAGTTGGCCAAAGTGGTGCTGCTGATAGTCGCCGCCGTTATCATATTGACAACCATTCTCAATCAGTCTCCGCTTGGGATCCTGAGCGGACTCGGCGCCATGAGCGCGGTGCTGCTGTTGATTTTTCGCGATTCAATTCTGGGATTCGTTTCAGGCATCCAGCTTTCAGCCAACAACATGGTGCAGATCGGAGACTGGATAGAGATGCCCAAGTACGACGCCGACGGCGACGTGATCGACATAACACTGCAGACAATCAAGGTCCAGAATTGGGACAAGACCATTACCACGATACCGATCTACGCACTGGTCTCCGACAGCTTTCGTAACTGGCGCGGTATGACCGAAAGCGGCGGACGCCGCATCAAACGCGCCATCAGTATCGACATGCGTTCGGTCAGGTTTGTCGATCAGCAGATGCTTGATAGCTACCGCCGGTTCTCGCGCATCCGCGACTACATCGATCGGCGACAGGCCGAAATCGACGCCTACAACAGCGAGCATCACATCGAGCTTGCGGACTGCGTCAGCGGGCGGCGCATGACCAACCTGGGAATCTTCCGGGCCTACGTGACCACCTATCTGCAACAGCATCCGATGATCCGCAAGGACATGACCTTTCTGGTGCGGCAGCTGCCCCCGGGGCCGACCGGCATTCCAATCGAGGTGTTTGTCTTCAGCGCGGATCAGCGCTGGCCCAATTACGAGGGGATTCAGGCCGACATCTTCGACCATCTGCTGGCGGTGATCCCCGAATTCGACCTGCGGGTCTACCAGGAACCGTCCGGCTACGAACTTGACGCTATTGCCCGGGCGCTGCGTGACGCAAAATCGGCGGATTGAAGTGCAGCGATCGGTCGTCTGCCACCGCGCCGCACAGCCGGCGACAGAGCCACGCGGTCACGGCGGCACTCACTCGAGCGCGGACAGGAATTCCCCAAGCTCATCGGAGGCCTCGGTAGTGAACTCCCACAGTTCCTCGTCCGTACACGAGGCAAACCGCGCCAGCGTGGTGGCCCTGTCGCTGTCGATTTCGCGACCGTGGCGTACATGCGTGGTGCGGTAGAACGACAGATTCTTCTCGCCGTAGACTCCGATTTCAATCAGTTTGCGCGCCCCCTCGCGCAGCAGGCGCAGCTTTTCCCTCAGATCGGAATCGGATTCGACGCTCCAGACGCCGAGCACAATCGGTTGCGGCAGTTCGTTGACGTCACCGATAAACTCGCCGCGCAACAGCTCGTCGCGTTCGCGGTCCAAATAGGGAACAAAATCGAGGTGTTCGGCCAGTTTGCGGTCGGTAGCGTAGAAGCGGCCATTGGCCGGATCCAGAGTGAAGATGATCACGTTGTTCATTGCCTGCCCGTAACTCTTGAACATTGCGCCGCGATAGAGCGAGCAATCCACGCTATTGTGCAGGTGCTCAAAACGCGATTTGATCTCGACAGCGGTCTCCATCAGCCTGCTCTTGAGCTGTGGATAGTCCGATCGCAGCGCGTCGATCTCACTCTGCAGCGCACTGTCCTCCAGACGCCCCATAAGAAAGGCCAGTACCGATCGGAAAATGGTACGTACGTTGTGATACTTGCCGAACTGCAGGATCAGGTCGAACAGGTAGAGCTGGATCTTGCGTAGCTGCCAGATGTAAGCCACCACCTCGGTGCGGCATGATTCCTTCCTGAGCAGCGTCCTCTCGGCGATAGTCTTGAGTTCGTGAAACCGCTGCTCGAGCTTGATAAACCAGCGGTCCAGGCGGTCGCCGGCCTTTGGCAGGCGGATGACCCAACTGGTCCCGTCCCCGACCATGCTCTCAACCGAGATGTTTTCCACGCCAAACGTTGAGTAGATCTGGACCGTTCCCAGTCCCTCACCCTTGCGCCGACCTTTGGTAGTCTTGCCGACAAAAGCCGGGTACCCGTCTTCATCCACCTCCAGCAGAGCCGGGTCTATTCCGGTACCGTTATCGGTGATTCTGAGCGCGAGATAGGGACCCTCCTCGCAGAGTTCGATCTCGATAACGCCCTTGCGTTCTGCAGCCGCGATTGCCTCCAACGCATTGGCGACCAGATTGACCAGGGCGCGGCCAAAGTTAACGTAGTAGCCCAACACGTCCGTGGATTCGGTATCCAGGGTCAGCTTGACACTGCACGGCACCGAAGAGGCTTCGATATAGGGGATAATGCGCTCCAGGATCAGATCCTTGACGTTGACCGCGTGAGTGCTGCTGACCGTATCGCGAAACGCGTTGAGGATGTTGATAAGTGTTGTGGTTTCGCGATTGATGTCTTCGATGATTCTGCCGCAGTTGTCAATCGAGAGCATTTCCACCATGTGTGCCAGTAAGCGGATTGTCTTTTTGGCGTCATGACGCGTACGCCCGATCTCTTCGCTGAATACCTGACGAAGCGCACTCGGGGACACGCCGTCGGTCTTGATCTGTTCGCGGCGCGCATGCATGTGATAGTAAATCAGGTTGCGATACACCGTCGTCTTGCCGACCGCAAAGCCCTTGCGCTGGAAGAACTCCAGTGTGTCGGCCTGCTTCTCCCAGACGTAGAGGTAGAGTGTCGATTCCGCGGGTATGGCGCGCGCCAGATGCTCAATGAACAGCGTTCCAATCCCGCGTCCGCGTCCAAACGGGCTGGTGACCAGCTTGTAGATGTGGAAGTTGCGTTTGACGCGGTCGGAGTAGACCAGCACGAAGCCGAGAATCTCGTCCTCTTCAATCCAGACGTAACTGTGCCGGTAGTCCTTCTCGATCTCACTGTCTTTCACGTACGGCGAGGGAATCACGAAGGTATCAATGTGCAGCAGCGGGTTGCGCTCCACGCGGCGTTCCAGCTCGGGCGTAAGCGGGCGAATCGGGGTGATCACACTGTTGGTCTCATGCATGTCCTAATTGTAGCATAGTTTACCGGTGGCGGGCATGGCAGCCTGACCCGGTATCTGCTATGATATGCCTATGGCAAAGACGGTTGACGACAGGAAGATCATCTACTCAATGCACCGGGTCAGCAGGACCCACGGCACCAGACAGGTCCTCAAGGATATTTCGCTCTCATACTTCTACGGCGCCAAGATCGGAGTGATCGGACTGAACGGCTCGGGGAAATCGACATTGCTGCGCATTCTGGCCGGCGTGGATACGGAATTCAACGGCGAGACAGCCGTCTCACCGGGCTACACAATCGGCTTCCTGGAACAGGAACCTCAGCTGGAAGCCGGTCGCACCGTGCGTGAGATTGTCGCCGAAGGAGCCGCCGAGGTTCTGGCCCTGTTGGCCGAGTTCGAGGAGGTCAGTGCGGCCTACGGCGAACCCGAGGCAGACTTCGACCGGCTTGCCGCGCGCCAGACCGCGATCCAGGAGAAGATCGAGGCGGCCGACGGGTGGGATCTTGATTCGCGCCTCGAATTGGCGATGGATGCCCTGCGCTGTCCTCCGCCGCAAACCGTCGTCGACGTGCTGTCCGGTGGAGAGCGCCGCCGCGTCGCGCTGTGCCGTCTGCTGTTGCGCAAACCCGACATCCTGTTGCTCGATGAGCCTACCAACCACCTCGACGCTGAAACCGTTGCGTGGCTCGAGCGCCACCTGCGTGAATACGCCGGAACCATTATTGCCGTGACCCACGACCGCTACTTCCTGGACAACGTGGCCGGCTGGATTCTCGAACTCGACCGTGGCGAGGGGATTCCATGGAAGGGTAACTACTCAAGCTGGCTGGAGCAGAAGCAGCTGCGACTGGCGCAGGAGGAGAAAGGCGAGAGCGCGCGCCAGCGCACCCTGGCGCGAGAACTCGAGTGGGTACGCATGAGTCCCAAGGCCCGCCACACCAAGAGTAAGGCGCGTATCACTCAGTATGAAAAGCTGCTGAGCGACAGCGGCCGCGAAAGGGTGCGCGAGACCAGCCTGACAATTCCGCCCGGTCCGCGGCTGGGATCAATTGTCATCGAGACCCACGATCTGTCAAAGGCCTACGGTCAGAAGCTGCTGTTCGAGAATCTCAACTTCCAGGTGCCTCCGGGCGCGGTGGTTGGGATCGTCGGCCCCAACGGCGCAGGCAAAACCACCCTGTTCAAGCTGATCACCGGCGACGAAGCGCCCACAGGCGGTGCCGTGCGGCTGGGTGAGACCGTCAAGCTGGCTTACGCCGACCAGATGCGCGGTAACCTCGATCCTGACAAGAGCGTCTGGGAACAGCTTTCTGACGGGCAGGACATTGTCAAGCTCGGCACCGTACGCGAAGTCAACTCGCGCGCCTATTGCGCCTGGTTCAACTTCTCCGGAACCGATCAGCAGAAGAAGGTCGGCGTACTGTCGGGCGGCGAACGCAACCGGCTCAACCTCGCCTTGATGATCAAGGAGGGTGCCAACGTACTGTTGCTCGACGAGCCGACCAACGATCTTGACGTCAACACGCTGCGAGCACTGGAAGAAGCGCTGGACAGCTTTGCCGGATGCGCACTGGTCATCAGTCACGACCGCTGGTTTCTGGACCGCGTGGGCACCCACCTGCTGGCGTTTGAGGATGACGGCGTACTGTGGTACGAGGGAACCTGGAGCGAGTATGCCGAAGCGCGCCGCAGGCGCCTGGGAACCGCGGCCGATCGTCCGCACCGCTATGTCCACCGCAGCCTGACTCGCTGAGGCGGAAGTGCGGAACGGTCCGGCGGTACTCATCGACGGCAGGAAAATTCGGATCTCGCGGATATGTGACCCCCGTGGTACAATAGGGTGTGAGGTCAATATGGTACGGGCACAGCGCTCAAGACTCGTACGGCTGACCGCTGCCCTGGCGTTTCTGCTCGGGGCTATCTGTGCTCCGCTTGTCAGTGCGCAGAATGTCCCTCCGGCCGATCAGGCCGCCGCGGCAGAGTTGATGGTGGTACGGGTTGAAGGTACGGTCACCGCGGGTACCGCCGAATTCCTCAAGGTCGGTCTCGCTGATGCGGTCGCTCAGCAGTTCGACGGGATGATCATTCTTATCGACACTCCCGGCGGGCTGGTGGATGCCACGCTTGAGATCATAAAGGATCTTCTTAACGCGCCGATCCCCATCATCACCTATGTCTATCCGCGCGGCGCGATTGCCGCATCGGCCGGCACCTTCGTCCTGCTGGCCGGACATGTGGCCGCCATGGCGCCGGGCACGACCATGGGCGCCGCGATGCCGGTGACAATGCAACCGGCCGAGGACGGTACGCGTACCGCCGACGACAAGACCATCAGTTTCCTGGCCGGGCACATGACCAATATCGCCGAGGAGCGCGGCCGTCCAACGGAAACCGCGGAGCGCTTTGTCACCGAGAATCTGACCCTCGGCGCCACCGATGCGCTCGAAGAAGGCATGATCGAACTGATCGCCGCCGACATCCAGGAACTGCTGCAGCAGCTCGACGGGCGCAGTGTGCGTGTCGGTCGTGACGAGGTCACACTGGCAACCGCCGATGCCACCCTGATCGAACGTCACATGAGCCTCGCCCAGCGAATTATCCATTTGATCAGTGACCCGCAGGTCGCGCTGATGCTGTTTCTGATCGGCGTCTACGGCATATTCCTCGGTGTCAACAGCCCGGGCACCTTTGTTCCCGAGACAATCGGTGCCATTGCGCTCATACTGGCGCTCTTCGGACTGGGGATGTTCGAGGTCAACGCACTCGGTATCGTGCTGATCGTCATGGCGGTTATCCTGTTTGTAGTCGAGGCGTTCACACCAACCTTCGGGTTCTTCACCGCGGCCGGCACCGGAGCTTTGATTGTCGGGGCGCTGCTGTTGCCGGTCGAACCAATGCTTCCGGCGGAATGGTTCCGTGTGTTCCGGGTAACGGTTTTCGGGATGGCCGCGGTCAGCGCGGGCTTCTTTGTACTGGTGATCACCAAGGTCATCATGGTACGTCGACGCCCGTCGTACCATCAGACCGGCGGAATGGCGGGCTATGACGGTCTGGTCACCGAGGATCTCGACCCGGTAGGCCTGGTCAGGATCCGCGGTGAATGGTGGAAAGCCAGAAGCGAGTCCGGTGATCCGATTGCCGGTTCAACCCGGGTTCGGGTCACAGGCCAGGACGGAATGACCCTGGTGGTGAAGGAGGCAAGCGATGGGAGCAATTCTGGAAGCACTTGAGACGCAGACCTTGGGGCTGATCGGCGGGCTGGCCGTGGTCGTGGTGTTGCTGGTGATCGCGATTCACGTGATCACCGAATGGCAACGCGCGGTTGTATTCCGCCTCGGCCGGCTGGTGGGGGTCAAAGGCCCCGGGCTGATTCTCATTGTTCCGATCATCGACCGCTTGATCCGAGTGTCGCTGCGCACCGTGGTCTTTGACGTGCCGGTGCAGGAAGTCATCACCAACGACAATGTGTCGTGTAGAGTCAACGCCGTGCTCTACTACCGCGTGGTCGATCCCAGCAAGGCAATTGTCAACGTGCAGCAGTTTCATGAGGCCACTATCCAGCTGGCGCAGACAACCGTCAGAAGCGTCGTCGGCCAGGCCGAACTGGATGACCTGCTGTCGCAGCGCGATAAACTCAACAAGGTACTGCAAAAGATCATCGACGAGGCTACCGACCCGTGGGGCATAAAGGTTTCGGCGGTCGAAATCAAGGACGTCGTCATTCCGGCCGACATGCAGCGGGCGATTGCGCGCCAGGCCGAAGCCGAGCGCACGCGTCGTGCGATCGTTATCCAGGCTGAGGGCGAGAGAGAGGCCTCAATTCAACTGGCCGAAGCGGCCAGGATTCTGGCATCGCAACCCGGCGGCATGACCCTGCGCTCTCTACGCACCGCTTCTGAAGTGGCGGCCGAGAAGGCCTCGACGCTGGTGTTTCCGCTGCCGATCGAACTGGGCCAGATTCTGCCCTCGCTGCACCGCCTGGCAGACCGGCCTGACGGCGCGGACGCCGACTAACGGCAATCGGCAAGGCTCGGCTCATCGGTGTAGATCGATGTCACACCCAGCTCGCGCAGCCGTTGATACTCGCTGCGGCCGTTGATGGTGTGCGCGTAGCTGCTGATTCCGTGATCGGCAAGGCGTGCTGCCGTTCCGTCCTCCACCACGGCAACCGGCATTGCCACCGCCAGCAGCGCGTCATCATAGCGCTGTCTCAGTTCAAGCGCCCGCGACACCATTTCGAGCGCCTTGCCGACTTCCGAAGGCTCATAGGCCTGGGGTACAACCCGTCGCTCGTTCGCCTCGATACGCTGCGCAATCTTGCGCAGCGCCGCCAGGTTGTCTCGCTTGACGCCGGTAACAATCACCACCCGCGGGTTGCGCTGCAAGAACGCGGCCACCATGTCGAGATCCAGCGGGGTGATCTTCAACGGGCTCTCGAGACGGCGCACTTCATCCAGCCGCACTGCCGCGCAGGAAGGCCGTGTCGACGGCAAATGCAGCATCCCGCTAACCGGACGTAGGTGTCCATCGCGACGATCATCTCGAGATTGGCGCTGTAGAAGAGCGCGTAGACCGCGACCGTCACTGCGGTCGCAACAGCCACTTCGACGGCCACGGCGCGCAGCGCTATAGCTGCCTGCGGTATTTGCCGCACCGGCCGGCACGGCAAATCCGCGCGTGCAGGATCTACTCCTGCATCAGGTACACCAGCAGCATCTCCTCGAGCGTTCTTCGGGGCCCCGGCAGATCGGCAATCGCGCGACGAACCAGACGTCTGGTTCGTCGCTGATAGAAGCGGTACATCTGACGCGGATCGCTGCTGGTAATCTCGGCCGCATCGTGGTCCTTTCCGAGCATATGCCGCAGATCGTCCCGATCGACCACCGATATGCCGTGATCGCGCATGTACCGGTTCAGCTTCACGATTTCCTCGTAGGGCAAACCGAAAACAAACTCCTCGAGCGCCTGCATGACTTCCGGATCATCTCCGTGATCGAGCAGAAACTGGTGCCAGCGATCCGACAGCAGACTGGATATCTTCAGCAGTTCACGAGTGCCCAGCATCGTTCCGAAAACCGGGGCAACCCGCGTACGGACGCGCCACAGATCCACCACAGTAGATGCGTAGTCGGTAACGTGGCGGTCAAAGCGGTAGTCCCACAAGTGGATCAGATCGACCGCGGCCTGACGGCGCAGGCGGGGAGGGTAGTATCCGTCGCGTTCGACGATGACCTGGTACACGTCTTCGATCAGGAGTGAGAAGATTGTGTACTCCCACTGCTTCTGAAGCTCGTCAGTATATCGCGACAATGCGCTGTGCTGCCGGCACAGTTTAAGCAGGTAACCAAAGAAGTTGAACTTGGCCACCATGAAGGCCCGGCCCGCCACAACCTTGGTGGGCAACAGCACCAGGTGATTGCAGCCGTCACGATAGAGCGCCTCAATCAGGGTGTCGATCGAATGCACCTCACCGCCAAGAACCTGTTGATCGAGGATCGAGGGATAGTGCGAGAAGACCGTCGACAGCCTGTCGAGATCCTGTTCCATCTGCTCACAGGTGCGGTAGTGATTCTCGCCGAGGCGCAACATGGCGTGCCGCAGTTGATCGATCAGTTGCTGCTCTTGCGCTTCGTAAAGCTCGGCCTGCACGTTGGTTACTGCTCCCGTGTTTCGGAGCGTCCGGTAACCGCGTGCTCGACCGATTCAATCGCGATACGGTACGTGCCACCCGGGGCCTCGTACTCGATCTCGGTTCCCACACGCTCACCGATCAACGCCATCCCCAGCGGCGACAGGATGGAGACGTTTTCGGGTGCCTGTGAGGCCTGAGCCGGAAAGACGATGACGGCAGTCTCGGTCGCAGCCGCGGCCTCCCGGCGGTCGAGGTGGCGGTAACGGACGCGCGAGTACATCGTGATCGCGTCATGCGGGATGCTGTTCTCATCGACTACCAGCGCGCTTTGCAGCTCGGTTGACAGCCGGGCGACGTGGGGCAGGCGCATTCTGTCCGTCTGCTTCCAGCTCTTCACCAGGCCATGCAGCACCGTGTAGTCTGCCTGTCGAAGAACAATCCTGCGCCCTGACATTCCGGTCTTCTCCAGCGCTCCCAAAACTCCGCTTTATGGTAGTAGCATAACCGCTCCCGGAGATCCTGCCCACCATGGAAAACCATGCAGGATTTCTACATGGTTTGTACATGTTCCGGCACTACGCCAGGGAACGAAGATAGCCTGTCAGGCTTGTTCCGCTGCCGGTTAAGCCCAGCTTGCTGCGAATCGTGTTGCGATGGCGTTCTACGGTTGCAGGCGAAATCCCCAGAAAGCCGGAGATCTCCTTGGTGGAGAGTCCGTTACGAATCAGTCCGCAGACCTCAACCTCCCGCGGACTTAATGAGCCGGCGAGCGCCCGGATGCCACTGGCACCCTCGCCACCCATACGCTGCAGTGCCTGGCTCATTTGGGCAACACAAAACCGGTCGTGCTCTGATAGAGCGCTACTCCGCTGTAGTTGATACAGGTAGGGTTGCACGAACATCTCGAGATAGCTGCGCGAATCGTGCAACAATTCCTCTTTCTGCGTTTCCAGCTGCGACAGTATCTCCCGCAGAGCGCTGTTCTTCTGCTCCAGTTCGGCGGTCTGAAGCTGCAGTATTCTGGTGGATTCGCGCAGCGCCTGATCGATGTCGCGGTGTTCCAGAACGTCGGCCAGCAAGAATACCGTCGACTCAATCAGGCGTTTCTCGCGATCCAGAACGCGCGCGGGTCGGGCGTCCACGGCGCCGGCAAGCGTGACCTCTATTCTGACCTCTCTTTCAATGCTGTGGCGCTTGGTGACGTCGTATCGATCTACCACCGTGCCGTCACCGGCTTCACCGTCCGCTGTCCCGGGTGAAACGGCGCTATCGTGACCGTCGGCGGTCACGCGGACGGTCGCTATTTCGGACAACTGCATCGAACGGCGCAGCTCATCAGCAGTCTGTTGCAGCAGTGAAGTCACATCGCCCGCCGGTCGGGTGAACAGCGCGGCCAACCGATAGAGTGCATCGAGTTCTTTCTCGCGCTCGGCCAGCAGATGCCGCAGGGCGGACAATTCTTCTTCGGGTGTACACGAGGTCATACAGCATTATACACCAGTCGTACGGCGGCTGGCACTAATTTCCGTCTGTGCACCGGTCCGGCGAAGTCGAAGCAGATAGTGTGCATGTTGCGGCGGCCGCCGTCCGCATCATCGCGATGCGGACGGCGCCGGCAGGATCAGATAATGCCCTGAAGCGTAAGAATAATGTGAGCAATGATCGCGGAGCCGAAGAATGTGCCACAGAACACGGCGATGGCCACGATGACCACCTTCCAGCTGAGGCTCTTCAGCTTCTGGATCTTGTCGCCTACCGAGATACCGGCAAATGCCAGAATCGGAGCGGTCGTGCCGAGGAAGTTCACCTCATCGGTGAACCGGAGGAAGACTTCAGCGGTCGGCATGAAGGGCATGCTCAGAATCAGCGCCGTAAGCGATGCCCAGGCAAAAGCCGGCATCTGTACTTTGGGCAGCAAAGCCCGGATCACGAGCGCAAACAGCGAGATGACAATGACCAGAATCATGCCTGGAATTGCCTGCAGAATCCCGATTCCGTAGCCGATGCGCTGCGCGATCAGTATCATGATCCCGATAACAATCAACAGCTTCAGTTGATTAAGCAGTTTGGGTCCACTAATTGCCATCTTTGACCTCCCTGGTGCCACCGGAGCGCCCGAGCACCGGCTCGAGGATCCGGTAGAGGAAGTTGACCAGCGGCAGACCAACCAGCACCACCATATAGAGCCCGGTGACACCCGTCAGCATGTTGCTGGTTGCGGCAAACGCCAGGATCTGGTCACCGAATTCGGGTACCGTTGCCGCCAGCGCACCTGACGCGGCGGTCATCATGCTGCCGCTGCCCATGCCACTGGCCATAGCCAGCGCCAGCGGATGCAGCCCGGTGGCCACCGAGGTGGTTGCCAGAATGCTGAAGAACACCGTACCGAAGACGGTACCGATCAGATAGGTACCAAGAATACCGGTTCCTTCAGCCGAGGAGATTCCGTAGCGTTCACCAATCACGCCGAGCGTTGGTTCCCGGCAGATGGAAACCGTAGCACCGACCGCCTCGCGCTTCAGTCCCAGCAGCAACGCCAGCGGTAGCGCGAGGAAGATGGTGCCGAGGTTTCCGAGCTCCTGCAGCAGAAACGCGGGGCCGGCCTGCACGACTCGTACTATGTTGGGGCCTACCAGCGTTCCGTACTTCACTCCCAGCGGCAGCAGCGCCAGCATGACCATCGGACCGGCGAGCTTGATCTCATCGTCCGAGATCAGCTTACGCAGCGCCTTGATCGGCTTTCCGAGAACATCCGGCGTGATCAGGATACCAATCACAACGGCGTAGAGCATCGGCAACAGGACAATTGTTGCGATACCGGTTGGAATACGCTGAATCCCGATCACTTCACTGATCATTGAGATACCCAGCACAGTCAGCGTCAACCGAAGAAACACCGGGATTCGGCCCTTTGGGTCGATCAGCTGTTCTTCGCTCATCGTTCTTTCTTCACTCACCTTGTGAATCCTCCTTGCGGGTTTCCGTTCTGGTGTGCCCGGCGTACACCGGACAGCGGGCGTTCTTTGCAAGATTCCGTTTAGACCTCCCCTTTCCTCCGGACTGAGACCGCGTCCAAAGCCGCGGACTATCTGGCGGCCAGATCTTCCAGTGCCCTGATAGCCGAGAGTGCCAGCACACCGCTGCCGACAGGCAGCGACGCTTCGTCACAGTTGTAACGCGAGTTATGCCACTGATGGACGTAGCCTTTGGCCTTGTTGCCGGTTCCCAGCCAGTAGAAGAAGCCGGGAGCCTTCTGCATGTAGAGCGCGAAGTCCTCGCCTCCCATGGTAGGTGTCGGCTCGACGGCGCTGCCTTCACCGCAGATCTCGGTGACCACCGAGGTGGCCAGCGGCGTCAGCGATGCGTCGTTATACACCGCCGGCAGGTGAAGAATGTACTCCAGTGTGGCGGTTGCGCCGTAGGCGGCTACACTGTGGTCAACCACCCGTTGTACGATTTCCGGAAGCTTCTGGCGCAGCTGCGGCTCAAAGCTGCGTGCCGTACCGGTAAGTTTGACGACCTCGGGAATAACGTTGTTGGCGATACCGGCGTTGACCGTGCCAATTGAGATTACAAGCGAATCGAGTGCACTGGTATTGCGACTGACTATCGACTGAAGGTTCATGATCATCGCCGCAGTGGCCACCACCGGATCCACGGTAGCGTGTGGAATTGCTCCGTGACCGCCCACCCCGCGCACTTCGATGCGAATGGTATCAACGGCGGCCATCAAACCGCCGCTCTTGACAGCGACCTGACCGGCGGGGAAATCAGGCGACGTGTGCAGACCAAATACCGCGGCAACGGTCGGATTGTCCATCACGCCGTGTTCAATCATCTGGCGTGCGCCTTCGTTAACCTCTTCGGCGGGTTGAAAGATGAGTTTGACGTTGCCGCGCAACGTGTCGCGCAGATCGGACAGAATCATGGCGGCACCCAGCAGTGACGTCGTGTGTACGTCGTGTCCGCAGGCGTGCATGACACCGTCGACGGTCGACCGGTACTCGACGTCGTTTTCCTCGTGAATCGGCAATGCGTCGATATCACCGCGCAGCGCGACCGTGGGGCCGTCGTTTGTGCCCCGGATGAGTCCGACCGTGCCGGTTTCGGTACCGATGTCGACGACCTCGACGCCCACCTCGGCAAGGATCGCGTTGATCCTTTTGGTAGTCTCAAACTCCTTCAGGCTCAGCTCCGGATGCATGTGCAGCTCGCGCCGGATCTGGACCAGACGCTGCTCGTACTTCTTCATCAGCTGTTGAACACTACTCATCGGCCACCTCCTGCTTGAATGTGTAGCCGTAGATCGGGTATTCACGGCAGATCTCACGAACCTGCCGGCGAACCTCTGTCTGCACCGCCGGATTGCCGATACCCGACAGCGTCTTGTCGATCAACTCGGCAATCTGCAGCATGCCGGCCTCGTCCAAACCGCGGGTAGTCATTGCCGACGTGCCGATCCGGATACCGCTGGTGGTCTGAGGCTTTTCGGGATCAAACGGAATCATGTTCTTGTTGACCGTTATGCCCACGGCGTCCAGCGCTTCCTCGGCGCTCGCCCCGGTCAGTCCCCTGGACCGCAGATCGACCAGGAACAGATGCGTATCGGTGCCCCCCGCCACTATACGGTAGCCGCGCTGCTCCAGGGCGGCGGCCATTGCCCGGGCGTTCTTCAGTACCCGGCCGATGTAGCTCTTGAAGTCGCCGCTCATTGCCTCACGGAAACATACCGCTTTGCCCGCGATGGTCTGCAGCTGCGGCCCGCCCTGGATTCCGGGAAAGATCGCCTTGTCAATCTTCCTGCCGTATTCCTGCCTGCACAGTATGAGGCCACCGCGGGCACCGCGAATTGTCTTGGTGGTGGTTGTGGTGACAAAGTCGGCATAGGGCACCGGGTTAGGGTGTTGGCCGGCGGCGACGATACCGGAGATATGCGCCATATCCACCAGGAACAAGGCGCCGATCTCATCCGCCACTTCCCGAAACGGTGCGTAGTCTATGACGCGTGAGTACGAACTGGCACCGGCCACGATCATGCGCGGCTTGTAATCGCGCGCAAGCTGCTGCATGGCGCCGTAATCGATCAGCTCGCTTTCGCGGTCGACGCCGTAAAAATGACAGCTATAGAACTTACCAGAGATGTTGGCCTTGCTGCCGTGCGACAGATGCCCGCCCATATCCAGCTGCATGCCCAGAATGGTATCTCCCGGCTTCAACATGGCAACGTAAACCGCGAGGTTGGCATTGACCCCCGAGTGCGGCTGCACGTTGGCGTGTTGGGCCCCAAAGAGCTGCCTGGCACGCTCGATTGCGATGCTTTCTATGACATCCACATGCTCACATCCGGCGTGATAGCGGTTGCCGGGATAGCCCTCGGCGTACTTGTTGGTGAGCACCGAACCCTGTGCTTCCATGACCGTCGGGCTTACCAGGTTTTCGGAGGCGATCAGTTCAATCTTCTCGTTCTGCCGCGCGAGTTCGCGCATGATCTGCTCGGCGATTTCAGGATCGTTCTGCTTCAGAAAATCGAGCATCGAAGCTTACTCCTCTTGAGCTCAGATGACAAAATCGTGCAACAGCATATCCGCAAATCATACCCACTGCAACCGGGACGAATCGCTGGGACGCTGCAGTCTGCGCTTACGCGAACAGATCGAAGACCCCCGAGGCCTTGACGAACAGGATCGGGGGAAAGTCTTCGTAGGCGGCAATCTGCTTGGTGAAGAACAGCTCGTCAAGCTCGAATATCTGAGCCACCGCTCCCATGTCCTCCCCCGGCATACCCATCAGGATCATTCCGGCGTCCGTTGAGTTGGCAGCCACCGTCTCCTGAAAACGCTGGTCGTCAGGTTCGAGCAGCAGTACTTCACCGTCGAGTCGAGCCCCGCTCATCAGTGTCTCCATCTCTTTGCGGGCGACTTCGGGTTCTTCGTCGTCCGTCAGCTTGCGGATAATGCGAATTGACCGTACGTCCGAGCTCCGCGAGCGTCTGCCGGACTGCGAGATAATGTAGGCCAGCAGAGCCATGAGATTCCCGTTGGCTTGTCCTTTCCAGTAGACGTCGATCCGTTCCGCGCCGATCTCCACCTTTCCGTGACGATACAGAATCACGTTTGTGTGCTCGGCGATCAGGTCACGGATAAGATCGGTCAGGTTGAAACGACCGTCCATCGGAAGTACTACGGTGTTGAAGTGATAGCCTCCGGGAACCGTTGCCTGCACAATCGAACGCACCGAAGTACCGAAGCGGTCCTCGGTGGTGCGGATGACCCGCGAACCGCGTGGCAGTTTCAACGTCTCGGGATCAAACTTGCGCGGGCAAAGCAGGTTGACCGCTACGTAGCCGCGGTACTCGCCGATGCGCAGCGCGATTGCCCGCAAGCGTTCGGTTTCGTCCGGCTTATCCGCAAAGCCAAACACCCCAACGATCGGACGCCAGTTCTTGGTCCCCTGGACAATGTTTCCGAGCTGTCTGGAGCCCCACCCGACCAGCGAGAACAGCACACCCCACCAGACGCCTTCGAGCATGTTATGTGCGCGAAACCTGAGCAGTAGCGCGAACAGGGCAAACTGGGCGGTCAGAACGGCGATTCCGATCCGAAAGTTGAAAAGCGAGATAACCGCCATACAGATCAGGAAGCCGTAGAGCGAAACGATCCAGTGTCCCTTGCTGGTGGGCCGAAAACTGGGGTTGCCGCTGATGCGCTCGAAGAACGCGGCCAGATTCATCCACGCATAGACAACCAGAAAAGAGATGCCGACTATCAGCGATGCCAGCGCGATATCTCCGGCCCAGATCACCGGCAGAAAGATCAGGAACGTGAGCACCGTGGCCCATCGTGGTTCTCGGCCGGTCCTGGTGAAGTCGCGCCCCAGGAACCGGAACGCCCGTGGGACAACCCGGTCGCGCACCAGCGCCTGAGCGGTGCGCGGCGCGGTCAGGAAGTAGGAGAGTGCCGATGAGCCGGTAGCAAACAGAATGCCGATCAGCAGAACCAACATGATGACCGGCTCATCGAGAAAGATGTTGATGGTGGACGGCACGTATCCCGCGGAAGGCACCAGCAGGTCGTGACGCACCAAACCAAAGACAAAGGCGGTCGCCATGTAGACAACAAAGGTGACCGCAATCGCCATGAACGTGCCGCGCGCCAGCGATCGTCCCGGATCCTTGAGATTGCCGCTCATGCCCACGCCGGCATCGATACCGGTTACTGCCGGGAAGAAGGTGGCAAACGCCGCCCAGAAGCCGATGCCGGGGATCAGGCCGCGGCCCAGCGGCGTCGGGGTAAAAATCGGTTCCCCGCTGTTCAGCGGACCGAACAGCGGGGACACCAGCACCAGTCCGACCGCCACAATCAGGATCACGAAGATGACCGACTGCAACCGGGAAGCGAAGTCGGCTCCCGCCAGCGCGGCAAGCAGGGCCACAATTGCGATCAGGGTCGCCAGCAGCTGTTTCTGACGCAGGATCGGAATCGCGTGCTGCTCGACAATTCGTGCCACTGCGGGGATTCGGACCACGAACTGCTGCAACGGTTCGGCAAAACCGACTGCGTAGAAGCCGATGCTGACCGCCTGCGCGATGAAGAGCTGGATTCCAATCGAGCCTCCGAACGCGATACCCAGAGAATGCTTGGATAACGCGTACATGCCGCCGGCGCCCACTCTGCGTACGTTGGTCGAGCTGTCGGCAATTGAGAACGCGGTGGCCAGCGTGGCCGAGTTGGCCAGCAGCACGATGATCATCACGTTCCAGACGCCAACCGCACCCACCAGCAGCGGAAGAATCAGAAACAGGACCGCCCCGAGGATCGCCTCGAACGACGGAACGAACACCCCGCCAAAGGTTCCGAGCTTCTTCACGGCTGTCTACTCCTGCGGATGACTATGCTCATCATTTCGATCTGCCGGCGAGTGTACACGACCGGTGGCGCGCCACGCAACACCACGCGTTGACGAGTGGGCGGCGCCGCGCTACGATTGGATCAGCGGCTGTCATCGTGACAGTTGCGGTTGAAATCACCCCATGCCCCGACGGGGCGCGTGAGAGCGAGCAGGATGAAAGGCAACGCGTTGCTTTCGATTGCGGCAGTTTTGACCTTTGTAGCGCTGGCAGCATGCGACGGAGCCGTCAACCCGCCGGATAAGCCGGTTACCAGAGACGATCATGGCAGGCCGCGGCCTCCCTGTAATCGAACCTATGACGGCAGGGTTAGTATTCCGTACCCGCAGCTCGCCTCTGGAATGGACGCGGAGTGGGGTGTTCCAGTCAAACTCGCCGCAACCGTCAACACCAGCTGCCTGGAAGACGCTATCGAGATCAGCGCATGCGGCCAGAAACTCTACTTCATGTACACCGAGGATCTGCTGAGCGAACTCGGCGGCGCAATGCTCTTGTTTCCCAACGGAACCTACGTTGCTGCCCGCACCGGAGGGCCCGCGGAGTTCTCCCACCCCACGTTCTACGAGCTCGGACTGGGAGTCGACCTGTCACTCGACGGCAAGATAAGTTTCACACCGGATGAATCGCAGGTCTACTTTCACTCCAACAGGGCCGACAACCTGGGCTACGGCCAGGGAGAAGATGATTACCTCGACATCTACGTCGCGCCGTTGATCGACGGCGTACCGGGCGTTGGACGCAACCTGGGCCCGCCGGTGAACTCGGTGTACCCGGACGGGGAGGCGGGGCTGCATCCCGACGGTGTGACGCTCTACTTCGCAT
>RECP01000022.1 GCA_007693945.1 Spirochaetaceae bacterium | reverse complement strand
TGCATGCGCGCCTGATCCGGTTCGCGCTGCGGCTGACCGAACCAGATGTTTTCCCGGACCGTGTAGAGATAGTGGGCGTGGTCCTGGAAAATGGCGCTGATCCAGGACCACCACTCCTGCTTGCGAACCGCACGCAGATCGATACCGTCGAGCGTCAGTGAACCCGAGTCCGGATCGTAGAACCGGCAGACCAGCTTCATCAGCGTGGTCTTGCCGGCGCCGTTATCGCCCACCAGGGCCGCAACTTCTCCGGGCGCGACCGCAAGCGAGACATCGTCCAGCACCTTCCTGTCGGTGCCCGGATAACAGAAACTGACGTTGCGCATCTCCAGCCCGCGCTGCACGCTTGCCGGCAGCGAAACCGGCTGCGGCGGATCGATAACGGAGGGACCGAGCCCCAGGAATTCGAACACCGTGGCCAGGAAGAGGTTGCTCTCGTAGAGCGCATTGGCGCCGCCCAGCAGCTCGCCCATCAGCGACTGCCCGCGCTGCACGGCCTGCAGGAACATGACCACGTCGCCCAGCGTCAAGTCCCCGCGCAGCGCCTGCACCGTCACCAGCCCCACAACGGTGAACACCGCCGCAGTCTGCAGAACGTAGGCCAGAATCTCGCCCCTGGAGCGCTGCGCCGACAGAGACAGCTGTTCGCGGCGCAGCCGGGCGCGGCTGGCCGCTGAACGCTGCGCCAGCAGCGGACTGAGCCCGAACAAGCGCAGCTCCTTGGCGTGCGATTTGCCGGTCAACAGCCAGTTCAGGTAGAGCACGCTGCGCTCGGCCGCGGTGTGCGCCATGCTCCAGCGGAACTGTCGCCGTGAGGCCACCGACCGCACAATGCCAAGCGGCCCGGATGCCGCCACCAGCACCAGAACCGTATACCAGGGCAGCACGTAGATCATCAGCCCAATGATGCCCGCCAGCGATACCGACGTGCGCAGCAGTACCATTATGTTGTCAACCACCGCCGCCGGCCGGTAGGGAGCTTCCTCCTGGGCGCGGTGCAGTTTGTCGAAGAAGCCGGGGCGATCGTAGTACTCGAGGTCGATCTCCAGCGACTTACGGTGAATCAGGGACTGAACGTAGTCACTCAGGCTGTGCGCCTGAGCTTCTCCCGCATAGGCGGCGGCCGCACGCAGCGCCATTGTTATCATGGTAGCCGCGCCCGCGGCACCGACCAGGGTGAGCACGTATGAGCGCTGCACACCATCGGCAATTGCGTTGACGATGCTGCGTACCAGGTAGAGCGGCACCAGCGGCATGACCGCCTGCAACGCCACCACGATCGCCGAGGCAATCATCAGCCGCGGCGCGCTGCGCCATACAAGACGCACCGCGGGCACCAGGTGCAGCGCGGCGTTCTGCGGTCTGAGCGTGTTCATCGTGCCGCCGTCCCGCGGCAGTCGGCAACAAGCGCGTCGCGCACGAGCGGCAGATGCTCGTACCCGTCGGTGTAGGTCAGGCGCTTCAACGGTACCGAGCGGACGATGTCTGCCAGCCGCTTGAGCCGATCAGCGCCGAGGCCGGCGGCGCCAACCAGTTCCGCCAGGAACGAGTGCCGCACCAGCAGCAGCAACGCCTCGGCGGAACCCAGCGGTTCGGCACTGACCGGGACCGCGGGTGCGGCCGTCCGGTTAAGGGTATAGATGCGCTGCACCGGAAACGATCCGCAGGCAAGCGGGCCGAGATCGGCTGCGGCTACGCTGAGCTTGGCAAACCCCGGGTGCACGCGCCGCCGGCCTTTGGCGCTGCCGAGGAAGAAGCGGGCCTGGCCGGGGGACAGTTTGATCTGCGCGTAGCCGCTGCGGCATGCAACCCCCCGCTGGTCGTATTCAAGCACCGAGATATCATCGGCCACCAACGGCAGGCCCGCCTGCACCATTGCGGCCACAAGGGTGCTCTTGCCGCAACCGGCATCAGCCACCATCAGGGCCACGCGCCCGCCGATCTGCACGGCCCCGGCGTGGATTGCAACGGCACCGCGCCGCTCCAGGTAGTAGGTCAGAACATAACCGAGCAGCCAGATGTCCAGCATGTGTTGATACTGCGCGCTCGTCAGCGTGCAGACCACCTGCCCCGGCAGCAGTTCAAAATCAGCGGCGCACGGGAAACGCACAACCTCACGCGGTCCCAGGCGGTACAGCTCAACTGAGCTCTGGCCGAAGTGGTTGGTAAGCGCGCTGGCGTAGACCCGGGCGCTGTGCGGCAGATCGGGCAAGCGCGGGGAGCGTGCGCGTATCAGGCGCAGGTCCGGCGGCGTATCCGGCGAAGGCTCGACCAACGGCGTCCGCAAGCGGAAGTCGGACTCCACACAGAGGTTGTAGATAAGGTAGCGGTAGGTCTTCACGTTTATGCGGCCCCCTGGTTCAGCGGTCTGACAGTATACCAGTTTTCTGGAGCTCAGACACAAACAGATCGAAGTCCTGCCGCAAGACTGCCGGGTCCGCATCGTATTGCCGCAGCAGCGACGCACACGCCTGGTCACGGGTACGGCTCTGCAGCACGGCACGCCACATATCGGCCGCACTTCCGGCAAGCTGAAAGCACGGCACGGCAGCCGATTCCGCGTCGGGCATCCGGGCCACGGCAACGGCCTGATCCAGTTCGGCCCACAGCACGCGAGGGGCCGGGCGCAAGAACCCGCCCGAGTGCGGCAGCAGCTGGAACCGCGGCCGCGGAGCGGGTGAACCGCACGAATCACCAGCGGCATCCGGGGACACGACGGGACGCCTGTTCAGACAGAGACTCATCGGAACCACGTTCCAGCCCGTATCAACCTCTGCTGTGCCGGAGTTCCAGATTTTCGACTGCGGCTCGCTCCAGGCAAAGGCGAGGTAGTCCAGCTGCCCCACCCAATAGCCGTTGCTGCCCATAACCTCGGTCCAGTGCTGATGCCAGCGCCGGTAGTCCGCGCCCTGGAAATCGGGTGCGCGGTCCGGCATAGCCTCAGCGGCTATGCACGCCCAAACGCGCGATTCGCGCTGCTCGATGATGCGGCACAGGTCCGCGTTTGCAAACAAGGGACAGAATACCACGTCTGAACAGGTTTCGCGGCTGAGAAACTGCTGGAAACGCAGTCCGGACAGCGCACAGTCATCAACAACCACCAGCGTGCGGCCGCTATCGACCGATCCTGGACCCACGATCTGCTCTGCCGAGAGATCGAGCGCATAGGCCAGCATTGCCAGCACAATCAGCCCACCGCGCGGTATAGCGGTGAAACGAAAGCGTGCGATCTGCTCGGACCCAAAGCGCTCGATGAGTCGTAGCGCCAGACGGCGGACCGCCTGTTCGGCCGCAGCGTAGTCTATGTAGCGAAAGGATTGTATCGCGCGCTCGAGCTGACCCGCCAGTTCCCTGAGGTGGTTCAGATCACGCGGCGAAAGGACGCCGAATACGGCCAGTACCGGATACGGGTCGGGGCGCGCCGCAAGCACGGCGTGCGGCATTGTCTGCCACAGCGGATTGTGCGTTATGGCCGAACTCAGCGTTTCGAGCGCCGCGGACACCTCCGACTGGCGAGTGAAACCGAGCAACCTACCTGCGTCATGGCCACCCTCATACAGCAGCAGAGCATCCACGGAAACAACTGACAACAGAACACCCGGCGGACGGTACATGCGAACGGCTCACGGCATTGCTCACCGGACCGCCCGCATGCGTTGCGCTGCTAATTCGTGGGCTTGAAGATGGGTCCGATAGGCTTTTTGGGCCTGATAGGTTTCTTGGGGATCCCGTAAGCGTTTGCAGTACCCTCGTACCCCTGAGGCCCGAACTTTCCGTCGTTGCCTTCATTGGTGAAGCCGGCGCGGGTCATGTCCGACACAGTGCCCCAGCGCTTGAGCTGCGGAGCATCGTACGGCCTGCGAGCAGGATCACTACTTTTTTTCATAACCAAATCTCCTTGACCTATTTTTGAGCTTACGCTACAAGTATACACCCTTTTTGAGGCAAAGTGTCAACCTGAGAATTCATGATTCTGCCATACTACTTTCTTATGCCACACTGTGCGGCGTTCTTCAACCGACCTTCCGTTACCAGTAGCGGCGCAGCCAGGTCTCCAGCGTCAGCGTAGACCACAGATCGAAGATGCGTTCCTCACCGCGCACAAACTGCTCAAAGCGGGCACGCAGAGCGGTCTGGTCAATAAAACCGAGTCGTGCGGCACGGCTATCGGTCAACAGGTCAACCACGGTGCGGTAGGCTTGCTCGCGCAGCGCCCCCTCATACAGCGGCCCCGGTACTATCTTGGCAGCCGACCGGATGGCCTGGGCCGGCATAATACCCTGCATCGCGCGGCGCGCCAACCGCTTGGGTTCCACCGCCCGGTGCAGAAGGTGCTGCGGAGCCGCAAGCACAAACTCGGCAATGCGTCGATCGCTCCACGGATCGGCGTACGCGATGCCGAACGCGGCGCAGGTCCGCTCGGACCACGCCGCCACACGCATTGCCAGCGGCGAGAGTACGTGCAGCAAGCGCCGTCGGCGCGCCGCGCTCAGCGGGTGGCGGGAGTCGCTGTCCGGACTGTACTCCGGTCCCGCAGCAGCCCGCCGCAGGAAATCGGCCCGCACATGCGGCGCGGCGCGAGACGGCAAACCGTCCGGCCCGCGCCTGGCCGCCCTGAGTGCGCTCAGCAGCGGGCGCGGCATAGACTGCGAAATCAGCGGCCGTATCAGATAGCGTTTGACGGCCGCAAAGCGCGACAGCCCGGTGAGTTGTGACAGCCTGGCCAGCTCGGCGCGTGCCTCGCCAAAGCGCGCCGCCAGCAGCATTCCGGTCACGTCGGCTACGTCACCGCCGCACATCAGGTCGCCGCGATCACCGTAGAACATAACCGTCACTCCGTCGGCCGCCGCCAGCGACAGGACGCGCTCGATGAATGCCTGGTACATCCCGAAGAACGGATCATCCTCGTGCGGTCCGTGCTGCGGATAGTCGACCAGCGGCCAGGTCTGCTCGGCCGGGATCTCGGTCACCGGGATGGCGTAGCGGTTGGCCACCCGGTAGACGTTTTCACGCTCGTCGCATTGCACCAGCTGGTGGAACGCCCAGCTGTAGGCGCGCATGGCCGGAAGATCCTCGCCGCGCTCGCGCAGCCAGCCGGCCGCCGACGCCAGTGACGCTGAATCCATGCCGCCGCTCAGGCTGACCCCCACCGGGGAGCGCGCCCGCAGGCGGCAGCGCATGGCCTCCAGCAGCAAGTCACGCAGCTGTTCAGCGTAGTCCTGCTCGCTGCGGTAGCGGATGCGGTGCGCCGGGTCCGGCCGCCAGAAGATGCGCGAACTCCGGCGGCCGTGGGCGTCAAACACCACCTCCTCGGCCGGCCGGACCTCATCGATACCCTGGTAGAACACGATGCCCGGCGGTGTCTGCATGCCCGCCAGGTGCCAGGCCACCGCCTGTTCATTCAACTGCCTGGGCACGCCGTCGGCGGCCAGGATCTGCTTGAGCTCGGTGGCAAACAGCACCCGCCGCGGCTCGACGCGGTAATAGAGGCTGCGCATGCCCATCGCGTCGCGCGCCAGGCGGAGCCGGCGGTTTCTGCCGTCCCACAGCGCGCAGGCGAAGTCCCCCAGCAGGCGCTCGGGACCGCGGTCGGGGTGGCGCAGCATCACCGCCAGCATCAGCTCGGCGTCCGAGGGCTCAGCGTCCGGGCGCTCGCCGGCGGCGGCCGGGCCGCGACCCGCGGCGGCCGGGCTGCGCCCGGCGGCGTTCAGCCCGTGCGCCGGGTCCCTGAGGCCGGC
>RECP01000078.1 GCA_007693945.1 Spirochaetaceae bacterium | reverse complement strand
CTGTCATGCTTCATCATAGCAGAAACGCACCGCCGACGGAAGAAGAAGCCCGAGGCCGCGTCTTGCCGCACAGCCCGGCGCCGGCGCGAACCTTCTGTGTGCCGTTGACCTGATTCCGCGTCGGGCAATATAATCGAGGTTTTGCGGGAGGTGCGCGATGCAGAATGGTTCGCAGACGGAACAGCCGATTCCGGTAACCGCTGAGCTGCAATACGACGGCCGCACGGTGACGCTGCCGCGGATCGACCCGTCGATGGGTGACCATGGCATCGGCATCAGCCGGCTGCGAAGTGAAACCGGCATGGTCAGCTACGACCCGGGGCTGGCAAATACCGCGTCCTGTCGCAGCGCGATTACCTACCTCGACGGGGAAAATGGTGTCCTGATGCATCACGGGTACGCCATCGAGGATCTGGCGCAGCACTGCGTGTTCCTGGAAGTGGCGTTGCTGCTGATTACCGGAACGCTGCCTAACCGCGAGGAACGTTCACAGTTTACGCGGCTGATGAACAAGAACTCGATGCTGCACGAAGGCATGATCCAGTTTTTTGATAACTACCCGGAGAACTCGCATCCGATGGCTATTCTCTCCGCGATGGTGGTATCGCTCTCCTCGTTCTACCCTGAGATCGCGGGTCCGATCAGCGAGGTCCCGCTTGACGAGACCG
The DNA here is from genome assembly GCA_007693945.1 of Spirochaetaceae bacterium. Lineage (GTDB taxonomy): Bacteria > Spirochaetota > Spirochaetia > DSM-27196 > PWMO01 > PWMO01. Next base: position 71,996 of record RECP01000078.1, on the reverse strand, counting down.
TGACGAACCTGCTGTCGAAGATGCGGACCATAGCGGCGTTCAGCTACAAGAAGTCGATTGGCGAGCCGTTTGTCTATCCCAGCCATAAGCTTCGCTACTGCGAGAACTTTCTCAACATGATGTTCTCTTCGCCCGTGGCCGACTACCAGATTGATCCGGTGGTGGAGACGACCCTCAACAGGTTTCTGATTCTGCACGCCGATCACGAGCAGAATGCCTCGACTACGGTAGTACGCGGCGTCGGCAGTTCGGGCACCAACCTCTACGCCTCGATTGCGGCGGGTATCTCGTCGCTCTGGGGTACTCTGCACGGCGGCGCCAATCAGGCTGTCATCGAAATGCTCGAGGACATCCGCAATTCGGGCAAGCGCGTCAAGCAGATCGTCGAACAGGCCAAGGATCGCAGCAACCCGTTCCGTCTGATGGGATTCGGCCACCGTGTCTACAAGACCTACGATCCACGGGCGCGAATCGCCAAGCAGAGCTGTCGGGAGTTGTTGGACCACCTTGGAATCGGCCGCGATCCGCTGCTCGACATCGCGGTCGAACTGGAAGAAGCGGCGCTGGCCGATGACTACTTCCTGGAGAAGAAGCTCTATCCCAACGTGGACTTCTATACCGGAATCACCTACCGCGCGATGGGTATTCCGACCAACATGTTCACCGTGATGTTCGCACTCGGGCGCCTGCCGGGCTGGATCGCCCACTGGCTGGAGATGCGCAACGATCCCGAGCAGAGGATAGTCCGGCCGCGCCAGATCTACGTGGGTCAGAAGCCGCGCGCATTTGTACCCGTTCAGGAGCGCGGATAACTCTGGTGCGGCCGGCTGCACGGCGCCTTCGCAGTTCGCATTTTGACCGTGTAGCGCCACGGGCGCCCTGGGCTGTCTGCAGCAGCCAAGTCAGGCGTCGCGTTTTTCTGCACGCCGGCGGCAACGCCGGCGGCACGCCTTGCAGGAACCGGCTTATACGTCCATAATGACTCCCAATAGAAACACCACAAAGGAGTAATTTCAATGCACGCAAAACACCTGCTGCGTTTCGCGGCCGTGACCATGATGGTCATCACGCTGCTTGCCGCCTGCGGCGGTCCGGCTGAGCTGGCCGACGAAGACATGGGAGAACTGGTTCCGGACCTGGTCATCCTGAGCTCGCTACCGGAGGCAAACCTGGTCAACTACGAGATGGCCCAGGAACTCGCTGACGAGTTGGCCCAGATCGGTGTAACGATGGACGCGCGGCCGACAGACTTCTCGGTCCTGCTGGACGTACTGTACGGCGAAGACATGGACTACGACGCGTATACCATCGGCTGGTCCGGCCGCGTTGAACGTCTGGATCCGGACATGTTCCTGCACTCTATCAACCACTCGTCAAACGCGGTTGCCGGCGCCAACAACACCAGCCGCTACGTCAATCCCGAGTTCGACAGCCTCGCCGATGCCCAGCGCCGCGAGATGGATATCGAAGCGCGACGCGAGATCGTGTGGCAAGCGCAGCGCATCCTGGCTGAAGACATCCCTCGGGTCACGCTCTACTCGCGCGCCAACGTCCAGACCTATGACCGTACGCGGTTCAGCAACATGGTCAACATGTCCGGGGAGGGGCTGTTCAACGAGTGGAGTCCGATGGTGATGGAACCGGTCTCGAACGACTATACCGTCCCTATTGTCGCCAGCAACGTCAACATCACCAACCTTAACCCCTTTGCCGCCCGCAGCGTCTACGACTGGCGTAACCTGCGACTGATCTACGACAAACTGGTGCGTTTGAGTCCCGAGGTTCAGCCGGTACCGTGGGCCGCAACCGGTTGGCAGGTCATCGACGATACCACCATTGATGTCGAGTTGCGCGAGGGCATGGACTTCCACGATGGTCGCCCGGTGACGGTTGATGACGTCGTCTGGACGTACCAGACCTGGATGGACCTTCCGGAAAGCTATTTTGCCTCGTTTACCAACCCGATTGCATCCGTAGAGGCTACCGACGGCACTACCGTCCGGTTCACTCTGCACGAACCCTACGCACCGTTCATCACCACTACACTGACGCAGATTCCGATTCTGCCCAAACATATCTGGGAAAACGTCGGCGATGTAACTCAGTACGCCAACGAGAACCCGATCGGAAGCGGGCCGTTCAAGTTCGTGCGCTTCCGTACCGGTGAAGAACTGGTTACCGAACGCTTCGACGACTATTTTGAGCCGGTCAAGGTTGACGGGTACATCTTCAAGATCTATGCCTCCCCTGAGGGCGTGCTGACCGACCTGGAGCTTGCCAACGTAGACGTGATCTCCTACGACCTGATTCCGGCGCATATCAACCAGATCAAGGAAAACGATGGCGGCCGGTTTGACCATCTCGAGCTGACCGAGGCGCAGGATATCGGCTTCTTCTACATCGGGATGAACAACAACCGTCCCCCGTTTGACCACAAAGCGTTTCGCGTCGCAATAGCGCATCTGGTGGACTACGACTACGCGCTTGACGTCCTGCTGGACGGCTACGGCAGTCGCGGCGGCGGCGGACTGGTGATCAACGCCGCCAACGAGTTCTGGCACAATCCTGAGGTGCCGATCTACGACACCTACGACCCGCAGCGCGCGCGTGAGATTCTGGCCGACGCCGGCTTCACCTGGGACAGCCAGGGGCGCCTGCGCATGCCGCGCGACTGATACACCGTACGCTTGTCGATAGAGGGCCGGTTTTCGGCCGGCCCTCACGCCTGCCCGGAGAGGAGATACCGTTCCGTGTTAGCCTACGTCATCAAACGGCTCCTGATCATGCTCGTGATGCTACTGCTGGTGGCCACGATGATCTTCGTTATGTTTCGTACTATGCCGGGTGACCCGACTGCAAGCATGGTCGACCCGTCGATACCGCGCGAAGCGCGTCAGGCACTGCTGGAACGCTACGGTCTTCACGAGAGTCTGTGGACACAGTACCGGATCTTCATGGGGGACTTGCTCCGGCTGGATTTCGGCAACTCGTACTTCTACAACCGCACGGTACTGCGCGTCATCGGTGACCGTCTGCCGGCCACGCTGATCCTGATGCTGACCGCAATGCTGTTTGCCTACACGATCGGAATCCTGTGGGGTGCCTGGATGGCGTGGAATCGCGGCACGCGACTGGAATCGGTCGGAGTCACGTTCAGTCTGGTGTTCCGCTCGGCGCCCACATTCTGGGTTGGACTGATGGCCATAATGGTGTTCTCGGTAATGCTGGGGTGGTTTCCAGCGCAAGGGATGCGTACCACCGGTTACACCGGTGACACTTTCGTGGAAGTGTTTCTGAACCGCGATTTCCTGCGCCACCTGATTCTGCCGGCTTTTGTCGCCGGGCTCTACTTTCTGGCCACGCCACTGCTGATTATGCGCAACAGTATGCTCGAAGTGATGTCCGAGGACTACATTGAGATGGCGCGAGCGAAAGGACTGCGCGAGCTACGCATACTCTACAAGCACGCGGCGCGCAACGCTCTTTTGCCGGTGGTCACGGCCGGGGCGCTGTTTATCGGTGCGGCTATCGGCGGCCAGGTGCTCATTGAGGTCGTGTTCAGCTGGCCCGGGCTGGGTCGCGAAATCGTACAGGCGGTGACACGATCAGACTACCCGCTGGCTCAGGGTATCTTCATCATAATCTCGGCGCTGGTGATGTTCATGAACCTGGTGGCGGACGTTCTGTACGCCTTTCTCGATCCGCGCATCAGCTACCGATAGAGGACTGGAAATGCATGAGTGCTTCCGTACGTGAGTCCGTCAACAAGCAGAGCCTGCTGTACGTGTTCTGGTCCAACCTGAAGCGCGACCGACTGGCGCTCTTCGGGGTGGTCTTGCTGATCTTCTTCATATTTGTGGGCGTGTTTGCCGAGAGCCTTGCTCCCCACGGCCCGCGCGACCGCCATTACAATGACGACGGTCGGATCAGGCGCCTCGAGCAACCGTCGTGGCAGCATCCCTTCGGCACCACCGATGTGGGACGCGACATCTTCAGCCAGGTGATCCTCGGCACTCGTACCGCGTTGACGGTCGGCTTTCTGGCGGCCGTGCTGGTCACTCTGGTTGGTTCGGTAGTCGGAATCATAGCCGGTTACTTCGGCGGCTGGATCGACACCGTTTTGATGCGGATCGTCGACTTCTTCTACGCCATACCGTTCATACCGTTTGTGATCGTGCTGGCGGCTATTCTACAGCCCAGCATGTGGAACATCATCCTGGCCGTGTCGCTGCTGTCGTGGCGTACGGTGGCGCGTATCGTGCGATCACAGGTGTTGTCGATTGCCAAACGTCCCTACATCAAGGCAGCCCGCGTGGCGGGCGCCGGACACCTGCGCATAATGGCGCGCTATATCCTGCCGAACGTTATCCCGCTGGTCCTGTTGGAGATGGCATTCATGGTCAACTGGGCTATCATGGCGGAAGCCAGTGTCGCTTTTCTGGGTTTTGGCGATCCCCGGGTTACCAGTTGGGGCCAGATTCTGCATATCAACTTCGTCTCCGGCTATTCACGTCTGGCCTGGTGGTGGACGGCTCCGCCCGGATTGGCGATTGTATTGCTGCTGTTGTCGATATTCTTTGTTGCACGGTCGCTCGAGGCTGTTGTTGATCCCCGTCTGCGGAAGCGATAGAAGAGATACGGTATGCTTGACGTACAGAACCTGAGTATCGACTACACAACCGAAAACGGCGTTTTGAAAGCCGTCGACGACGTCTCTTTCCGCCTTGAACGCGGCGAGAGTCTGGGAATCGTCGGCGAGTCGGGATGCGGTAAGACCACCGTCGCCAGGGCACTGCTGCGCCTGCTACCGAAGAACGGCGCCGTCTCGGCCGGGCGGGTGCTGTTTCACGGTGAGGATCTGGTAGCAAAGAGCGCCGAGGAGATGCGCCGTATCCGCCACAAGAGGATTGCCCTGGTATCGCAGAGTGCGATGAACTCGCTGAATCCGGTATACACCGTAGGCTATCAGATCAAGGAAGGTATCCTGGCACACAACACCATCAGTGAGCGTGAGGCGCAGTCACGCTGCACGGAGGTATTCCGCATGGTGGGACTGGAGGAGAAGCGACTGTCGAGTTATCCTCACCAGCTTTCCGGTGGCATGAAACAGCGTGCAATCATCGCCATGGCGCTGTCGCTGGAGCCTGACATCATTATTGCCGATGAGCCCACCACCGCCCTGGACGTAGTCGTCCAGGGGCGAATCCTGCAGCGGATCCGCAAGATCCAGAAGGAGATCGCCAGCTCGATGATCTTTATCACGCATGACATCTCGGTTGTCAGCGAGATTTGCGAGACTATCATCGTCATGTACGGCGGCAAGGTCATGGAGAAGGCCGATACCAAGAGCTTCTTCCGCGCGCCCTGCCACCCCTACTCGCTCGGGTTGCAGAACGCCTTCCCGAGCATCACGGAGATAGCCGGCGATGAACTGGTGTCGATTCCGGGAACCCCGCCTGACCTGCTGCAGGAACAACACGGCTGCCGTTTCCACCAACGCTGCCCGTTTGCCACCGATCACTGCCGTACCGAGTCACCGCCGCTGGCGGATGTCAAAGCCGGTCACTCCGCGGCCTGCTGGTACAGCGACCGGATCGACGAGTTCCGTATCAAGGCACGTGACCGCACTACCTGGGAGAAAGTGAAATCGCGGCTGCACACCGGGACGGCATCGGAATCGGAGAGCGGTACGGAGGCCACGAGCCATGAGTGAAAGTACATTGATCAAAGTCGAGAACCTGACGAAGTACTATCCGGTCCGCCGCTCTATACGCGAGCTTTTCGGCACTCAGCAACACTTTGTTCGGGCGGTCGATGACATCTCGCTGGAGATCCGGCGCGGCGAAATTCTCGGACTGGCCGGCGAGAGCGGCTCAGGCAAGACCACCACCGGCGAAATCATCGTTCGGCTGCAGGACGCCACATCCGGCTCAATCACGCTCGACGGCCACCCGTTGGAGGCCGATAGTCGTGCCGACCGCAAGCGGTTCCGCCGCGAAGTACAGATGATCTTTCAGGATCCCTACGAGACGCTCAACCCGCGCTTCAACGTGTTCGAAACCATCGCTGAGCCGTTACGGATTCACGGTGTCAGGGACAGAAACGAAATCCGGCGCCGCGTAGTTGAGTGCCTGGAGATCGCCGAGCTGAAACCGGCCGCCGGTTACCTGCGCCGTTTTCCGCACGAACTCTCCGGTGGTCAGCGACAGCGCGTGGCCATCGCCCGCGGTATAGTGCTTGAGCCCAAGGTGCTGATTGCCGACGAACCGGTGTCAATGCTCGATGTCTCGATTCGCGCCGACATCCTCAATCTGCTGAAACGGCTTCGCAGCCGCATGGGGCTGACGATGATCTACGTGTCGCACGACCTGGCGACCATAAAGTACCTCTGTGACCGCATCGCCGTGATGTACCTTGGCAAGATAGTCGAGATCGGACCCGCCGATGAGGTCATATCGCGACCGCATCACCCGTACACGCAGGTACTGGTCAACTCGGTCCCGGTTGCCGATCCCGATCACGTGCGCAAGGAGATTACCGTCGATGATGCACCACCGGATCAGATCAACCTTCCGCCGGGCTGCCGTTTCACCCCGCGATGCCCCTTTGCACAGCATGCGTGCCTTGATTGTGACCATCATCTGATCGAACGTCGTCCGGGACAGTACAGCGCCTGCATCTATGGCGAGGATGAACGCCGTCCGAAGACGATCTCGTCCTAGGTACGTGAGAGCGTAATGATCGATCTGCTGTGGCCGGCTGACACGGCGCGCCGCGACAGAACAGCGCTGCCGGATGACACCGTGACCGACCTCGGCCTGCGCGGGCTGGCGCGCGCAATCGCGGGCGACGGCGGTGATGAGATGGTGCTTGACGTACTCCGCAACCTGCCGCGTGATCCCGCGGTGATCAACTACAGACACCGCGTGCTGTTTGATCTGCACCATAATCCGCACGTCTGCAGCGCGCTGAGCCGGACGCTGGAACCGATGCGCGAGCTTACCTCCTTCGCGCGTGCGGCCGGAGAGTCAGACAGCCCTCTGCTGCAGGCGATCTGGCGCCTGGGCGAGCTGGAGCTCTACACGGAGTGCTTGCGGCAGCTTGAGCAGGCGCTGGCACCCTTTTCCGGCGGCGGCGCCCTGGCGACTCTGGCAGCCGAGATCTCTGCGCGGATACGCTCACCGGAATTTGATGAGTTGAGCGCCGAGCTGCCGCGTCTGCGCGAGGGGTTGCAGCGACGCCGCAGCGTGACGGTTGGAATCAATCTCGATGAGCGCCTGCGCCCGGTAGAGGCCGCGCTGTTGTCCATCAACGACCGGCCGTTTACCGATAACACCTTGCTGGGCAGCTTTCTGGGACGCAGCGGCGAATACCGCGCACGGACACCGCTGCACCGCTCACCATCGGCGGCGGCACTCAACTACCCTCCCGGAGCCCGGCTGCCTCTGGCGCCGTTGTTTCGCGACATCGAGAAGCTGCTGCGCGACGTAGCGCGCCCCCTGGTCCGCGGCCTCGAGCGTTACCTGCAGGTCAATACAACGGTTTTCCGCAGTGTCGAACCGCAATTACGGCTCTATATCGGTGCGGTCAGACTGATGCAGCGTCTGCAGAATGCCGGCTTCGCGGTCTGTGAACCGGAGGTTACCGATGCGGCTGAGCGTTTCCTCGAGGCCCAGGCGGCCTACAACCTGCACCTGGCACTGAAGACAATCGGTGAGCCGGATGAATCAGCGTCACCCGGACAGGTGGTGAACAACGACATCCTCTTTGACGCCGGGCACCGGGTTCAGATCCTGACCGGGCCCAACCACGGCGGTAAGACGACCTACGTCCAGGCAACCGGTATCATCCAGATTATGGCGCAGGCCGGACTTTTCGTCACAGCCGGACGCGCGCGGTTCAGCCCCGCTGACGGCATCTGGACTCACTTCCCGGTACGCGAATCCGCGGCCGAGCCAACCGGGCGCTTTGCCGAGGAGCTGCAGCGACTTGCGGCGATCGTTGATCAGGTCACTCCGCACAGCCTGGTGCTGTGCAATGAGTCGCTGTCCGGTACCGGTCCGATGGAAGCGGTCGGAATCTCCGAGGAGTTGCTGGCGGCGTTATGCCAACTCGGCGTGCGAACCATCTTTGCGACGCACCTGCATGACCTTGCGGCACGTTGCGAGCAGATCAACGCTTCACAGGTTTCGCGGTGGGCCGACACCGTGGTGAGTCTGCGTGCGGAAGTCGAGAACGACGACGAAGGCAGGGGCCGACGAACCTACCGTATCCGATTTGCTCCGCCCTACGGAAGCAGCTATGCGCACGACGTCGCGCGCCGCCACGGGTTGAGCTTTCAGCAAATCATGACCCGCTTTCGCGAGCGCGGGGTTGTGCCTGAGGCCTGAAAACCTCAGATCCCCAGGCCACGGTGTGAACCGTCGCGTACGCGGTTGATTAGCTCCAGAACGTGCTGGGCATCATCGCTCAGTCCCAGTTCACGGTAGATCGCCAGCGCCTCACGATAGGCCTCAAGCGCGTCGTCTTCACGTCCCTGGGCAAACCGGATGGCCGCGTAGATCGTATGCGCCTGAGCTAAACGCCGAAAAGCCTGGCTGCTTTCCAGATGACGCCTGGCCTGCTCTACAATGACCTGTGCTTCACTGAAGCGGTTGAGGGTGAACAACGCGCGCGCGAGTTCCGTGCCGGCCATACCGGCCCCGGAAAACGATCCTGCCGCGGCAAAGTTCTCGATTGCGTTTTCGAAGTAGCTGACCGCGTCCTCAGCGGCGCCAAGTCCCACGTAGACAATCCCGATGTTGAACGAGATGTTGGCATAGTCGTGTACATTGTTGGTCCGCACGTAGTACCCGCGCGCGCGTTCGTAGTAGTCCAGAGCCGTGCGCGGATCCCGCAGTGCGTTGTGGTAGTTCCCGTAGATGCGGTATACGGTCCCGATGCCGTTCTGTTGGTCGTGTTCACGGTAAATCTCAAGGGCCTCATCCAGCAATTCGGGCAATCGATCCAGTCGGCCCGTCTTGTAGCGCAGCATCCCGGCCTCGGTGAGTGCATCGGCGTAGAACAGCTGATCATCGATCTGGTCGCGGCGGGAGGTCAGCTCTTCCATGGTCTCCAGAGCAGCAGTCAGCGCGCCGAGGCGGTGCTGCAGGTTTCCCAGGAACATCAGCATAGTCAACTGGGGCTCGATTGCTTGACTACGCCGGTAGCCTTCGATTGCGCGGCGCACCAGTGCGATCGCCTCACGGACCTCGCCACGGCGCTGCATCAGGAACGCTTGAGTAGCAAGAAGCTCAGCCTCCTTGTAGTTCATCCCGGCACCGGCCGCGATACGGCGCGAGCTTTCGAGGATGGCTTCCGCGTCGTCGTTCCGGCCCTCACGCATCCAGAGCTGGAACAGTGCCACCCCGTACGCAACCGCCTGCTCAGCCGGTAGCGTCTTGATAGCGGCTTCTGCCTGCCGCGGCTGCATGCGGCTCAGTTCCTGCAGCATCGCATCGCTGATGGGGCCTTCGGCGACAGCCGGAGCAATCACCAGAACCGCCAGCAGCAGTACGCAGAGTGACTTCTTCATATTTGCACCTCCTGCGTCACTCTATCCTTGCACCGCAGGCGGTCTCCGTCAAGACCCGCTCCCGAAACAGAGTCAGGTTGCCGGCAAAGCGGCGGCGGGCATTCAGGCGGGGCCGGACGGGTGAGTGATGCGTAGATACGCAAACCGCACGCTACAGCCTCCCCTGGCGGGACTGGCCGCGTACAGTCCGCAGAGCAGCGGGGCGGCACTCGTGGGTGGATCGAGATGCGCCATGCGCAGTTGAACCCAGTCGGAAGCTGCAGCTTGCCAGTAAACAGCATAATCGTCCGCGGCACGGTGGACACGCAGGCCGATGTCAATTGGACCCGGCGGAAACAGCTGGGTTGACCAGTCCGAGTATCCGCCTCTGGTAACGACCACCCCGAGATGATAACTCCCGTCGCGCTCCATCTCGACCGACGTCTTGATCCACTCCTCCGCAGAGAAACGGACCATCAGGCCCGCCTGATCGAAATCGGACAGCGGTTGATAGAGCACCCTGGTCTCCATCTCAAGATCGCCTTGTGTTTCAGCGTACAGAAGATGGCCGTTATCGCGTCTGAAGCCGTAGTGCGTGCGTTGCCAGTAGTCCGTGTCGCCGTCGGTCACAATATGGAGGTGGCCCGCTTGCTCGTCGACACTCCATTCAGTGGGCTCGCAGTACCACTTCAGTCGGCCATCCAGCTCCCGCTGCGTGAAATCAACGTTCATAAACACCAGCCTACCGTAAACCGCTGAGGCGACAAACCCCCTGCGCCGGCCGCAACGGGAGCTCCCGTCTAATTGCTTCCGGGCTACCGAATTTCAACCGAAAGCCCTTCGGCTATCGATTTCTCTATTGCCTCGGTGGTCTTCTGTGCCCATATAGCGTCATCCAGTGTTGACGGTGGCTCGCCCGCGCGGTTTCGGCACAATTCGACGAAGTGCCGAACTTCGTTTGTGATGGTGGCCTGATAGGCGGTATAGGTGTGGGAGTGCGATATGCCTTTCTTGACCTCCACCCAGTCGTTATAGGTGTAGTGCGTGGTACCGGCGGTTCCGATAACTCTGGCGGTGAATGTCCACGGAGCCGGCGCCAGGTCGTCAGCGGCAAAACTGGCGCATAGGTGAGCAAGCGCTCCGTTGGCGAGCTCGAGGTTTACCATTGTCAGATCTTCTTTGTCCGGTTGCTGCGCATGGTTGCGGTTGGCCTTGAACCCCTGGGCTCGTACCGGTCGACCCACCAGGTACATCATGGTGTACAGATGGTGCGTCAGCAGGTGCCGTACAACACCGGGGAGAGTCGAGGCCCGTTCGTCAGAATGATAGATATTGTACATGACGTAGCAGGAGACAATGCTGCCCAGGTCGCCATTCGCGATGAGCGTACGAGCACGCTTGAGGCTCTCTTCGTGGATCATGTTATGGCCGGGCATACAGAGCTTGCCGGTTTCCGTCGCTATTTGCTTCATCTTTTCGACGTCCGCCACCGTTGCACAGAGCGGTTTCTCTACCAGCACGTCTTTGCCCGCGCGCATAACCATCTCGGCGTATTGCAGATGGGTCTCGAGGTTGGTCAGCACCAGTACCGCATCCACCTCAGGATCATCAACCAGCTCCTGCGGTGTGGCATACCGCTTACATTTCTCCTCCCTGGCGCGCTCGATCGCCCGCGGCTCGGTCCGATTCCACAATCCTACAAGATGCGCCTCGGGGATCTCCTTGAGCGCCCGCGCGTGCAGGATGGAAATCTCCCCTGCTCCGATGAATCCAATACCTAGACTCTGTTTCTTCACCTCGTGCCTCCCCAATTGTGGTTTCTCAGGACTGTCACGCCAGCACTGTCTGCAGCGCCTGTTTGAGCTCCGAATCCTCGAGCGACCCGATATCGAGCACCTGCAGAACTCCCGGAAAACGTAAGGCGTGGCGCACCGTCTCGGCAGGCAGGTCCCGCACTATCCGGGCAAACGGCTTGTGCACAACCGCCGACACATCCTCCAGTTCCCGACGGAATTGCCGTTGCGGCTCACGACGGTGCGGCGGGTAGCCGCCTCCGCGTTCAACGCTGAACAAGCGCTCGACAATGAACCGGATGTTCTCATTCCCGGCCCAGCCGTATCCCTGGGCCAGCGCCAGCGAGATGCAGTTGCCCCCGTTTATCTGCGCAAACAGCCAGGCGTCGAGATCCGTCATGATGTGTCCGCAGAATACGTCGGGATACTGCATGGCGGAGTTCAGATACCCCTGACCCGTACCACACCCTCCGATGACGAAGTCAGCGCGTGCAGCGTTGATCAGCAGCCCTGTGAGAAAGCCGGTGTGGATATAGCTCAACTCGGGATCACCGCCCTTCTGCTTCATGCCGACATTCAATATCTCGTGGCCCGTGCCCTCGAGTGCAGCCATGATGTCCACGTTCTTGTCACCGGCGCTGGTTTCATTGATTACCGCTATCCGCATACAACACCTCTCTGACCCTGCCGGGCCGAATCAATGTGAGAAATATACCGCAATATGGGCGGATTATAACGCTGAAGGGTATGATTGTCAACGATTGACGTGTGCACTTCCGTCCGCTTTATCGGGTCTTGCCATTTGAGTTCAGCCGGCGCTATTATGGCCTGGGGTACCGCAGCGGTGAGCGGCAACACAATACAAGGAGAGCCAGATGGACTATCGACCGTTGGGATCAACAGGAATGAACGTCTCGGAAATCAGCTTTGGGGCCTGGGCAATCGGTGCGGATTGGGGTGATGTCGACGATTCGGACGCCCGGGCGGCGCTCCGACGGGCACGGGAACTCGGCGTCAATTTCTTTGACACGGCGGATGTCTACGGTGCCGGTAGAAGTGAGAAGTTTGTTGCCGAGCTGAAGAAGGAGGATCCCGATAACGTCTTCTTTGCCACCAAGGCTGGACGGCGGCTGAACCCCCACACTGCAGAGCAGTATACGCCCGCCAATATCACGGCGTTTGTTGAAGACAGCTTGCGCAATATGGGACTTTCAACTCTTGACCTGGTGCAGCTTCACTGTCCCCCGACCGATGTTTACTACAATCCTGAGCTCTTCGCCGCGCTTGATGCGCTCGTGCAGCAAGGCAAGATCAGACACTACGGAGTAAGCGTCGAAAAGGTTGAAGAGGCACTCAAAGCTATTGAGTATCCGGGGGTCGAGAGCGTCCAGATTATCTTCAATACGTTCCGACTACGCCCGGCCGAACGATTCTTCAACGAGGCCAGGGCGCGCAATATCGGCATAATTGCGCGCGTCCCGCTGGCGAGCGGTCTGCTGACCGGCCGCATGTCGGCAACCACCGAGTTCGCCCGGAGTGATCATCGCAACTTCAACCGTAACGGTGAGGCGTTTGACGTGGGCGAGACCTTCTCCGGTGTTCCGTTTGAAGTCGGCCTGGCCGCGGTTGAAGAGCTCAAGCAGGTCGTTCCCGAGGGGATGTCGCTGACCCAGTTCGCGCTGCGATGGATTCTGTCGTTTGACGCGGTGTCGTGCGCCATCCCGGGGGCCAAGCGCCCGTCGCAGGTAGAGGAGAACGTTGCCGCGGCAGAACTGTCGCCGCTGACCGACCGGACGCTGGAGCAGGTGCGCCGGATATACGATCAGTACATACGCGAGCACGTGCATCACCGCTGGTAGCCGTCGCGGGAGCGCGATCTGCCGGCGAACCACCGTTCCTGGCGCGCCGCGCCCGAGAGCGACCCCGCGAACGTCTCCGCAGCCATCAGTGTTGACAACTGCGCATACTGCTGTGATAATAGCACAGTATCTTGTGCGACTTATCACAGTCTGCAGACGTACATAAGGACGGGGCGCACAACAGGCTCTTTCGGGACGGCAGTTGCGGCAATGCATGCTTTGTCGACTGCGCGCGGCAGGAGTAACCTTATGACCGGCAACGAGCAAAGGAGCAACCAAACCTGGACCGCCCGGGTGTGGACACCACCGGTTGCTTCGGAAGCCTGGCCGGCAACAATCGGCTGGTGCAGTCACGGTTTCGTGCTCGGTAATCGGTGGGTGCGCCCTGAAGAATCGCAGAGCCTGCCGTGGCAGCTCCCTCTGCAGGGAAGAGTTCTGTCCGGTACGCTGGAGCAGGTGCTCGGCCTGCTGCGTGGTACCCGCAACGGCAGCGGTTTTGCGATTGCGATCTTCAGCTCCAACCGGCCCGAGGTCGAGCGGTTTCTGCTGCGCCTGAGCGCCGCGATGCCGGAATTGAGGCTGGCCGGCGGTGTAGCTGCAGCAGCGTCCGACGCGTCCGGCTCAGCCGTTGTGCCCGCCAAGGCGGATGTCAACCTGCTGCTGCTGCGTGGCAATAACTACCGGGTGACAACTCACAATCTGTACGACGAAGCCGATATGCTGGTGGAGATTGACTGCGAGGATCCACGTACGCTGCGCGCCATTCGTCAACCCGGCGATGCCGGGTGGACACCCGCAACGGAGCTCTACCGCAAACTGCAGCGCCGGGATGGGCTGGAGGCCGGCGACTTCGAAACGCTCACTTTCAGTGACCAGCGAGACAGGAATATCCACCTGCATATCAGGCAATCGAAACTGGTCAGCGGCTGCAATCTGCCGGCCCCGGGCGCAACGCTGCGGCTACGGCGTCTGGCGTCGGATCGTGCCGCCGAACGGCTGTCACAAGTCGCCGCCGAACCCAACAGCATCGTGTTCGGCTGTGCGGGTCTGGCGAGACTTCTGCGGTCGGCACCGCAGGCCGGTCCCGGCAGCCTGATTGCCTTCATGCACGGCGAAGTGGTAACCGCAGCAAACGAGTGTCAACTGGGCAATCTGATGGTCAATCGACTGTCGGTGCTGTAGGGGGATCAGTCGTGGATCGCAGAACCAGACGCCTGAACCAGATGCTCGACATCCTGCGTGCCAGGAATGCGGAGTCGATCAGGAGCCTCTCCCAGGCGCTGGGCGTGTCCCAGATGACGGTACGTCGCGACGTAGCGGTGCTTGCGGAATGGAACCTGGCAAAAACCATCCACGGAGGCGTGATCCTCAACTCGGAGGGTCTGCAGCGCATTCCTGCCTTCAATCACTATCTGGAAAGAACTCCCGAGTATCACCTGCCGACCGAATCGGGACGCCACCGTGATGAGAAGGCCAGGATCGCCCGCAAAGCCGCATCGCTGATCGAACCCGGGGATATCATCATACTGGACTCGGGCTCAACCACCGAACACCTGGCGCAGCTACTGCCTTCGGTTTTTCCGATCACGGTGATCTGCTATACGCTCGGCGTGCTGATAGAAACCTACCGCAAACGCAACTGCGAGATCATCTTTCCCGGTGGCTACTTCCATGCCAATACGCTGCTGTTCGAAAGCCGCGAGGGTGTCGAGCTGATGCGGCGCAACCGTGCCAACAAAGGTTTCTTTGCTGCCGGCGGCGTCAGCCGTACACTGGGCGTTACATGTTCCAGCCCGTACGCGGTCGCCAACAAGAGGGCCGCGCTCGAATCGTCACAGCACAAGGTGCTGCTGGTCGACTCCAGCAAGTTCGGCGGCGTACGGGCCGCCTACTACGCCAGCGTCGAGGACTTTGACACCATCATCACCGACAATGCCCTTGACCAGGAGTCGTGCGCCTTCATCCAGTCACTTGGCGTTGAACTGATCACCGTGTAGCACATCGCCGACCGCGCGGCGGGTGTTCGACTACCGCAACGTGTCGGCTTCGGCCTCCAGCTCCGTGATACGGTCTACGCCGTCGAGTACTTCAAAGTCGATATCGACGGCATAGCTTTCCTGGGCTTCCAGCAACGGCAGCGTGCCGAGCTCCCGCGCTTTGGCTCGACCAACCGGCACCACCGTGCCCGGTTCCAGACCCACAACGTAGCAGCCCTTGCCCATCATCTTCCACTCGGTCAGCTGCGGCAACTGTGCGCGACTGTAGCGCAGCACAATTCCCAGTGCCTGGCCACCAACATCGGTATTGACCAACCCCACAAAGGTGCGTTCAGCGCTGTCGGCACGAAGCTGGTGAAAGAAGACCTTTTCCGCATAATTCGCCCGTGGCTCGCAGAAGCCCCGGCACTCAGCAACTCCATTGTCCCGCGCAGCCTGGTCATCGCGCGGCGTTGTAATCTCTATCGGCGCGACGACTCGTGCCGCAGGACTCAGCAGCGGAAAGCCGAAGTTGAAGTGGTAGAGCATCATCAGCGGCTGCGGTTCAAAGCCGCGGTTCTCAATCAGATCGTGGAGCTGAAAACCGGAGGCTCCCAGCCGGGTGGTCAAGGTCCTCGTCAGGGTGATGTTCTCACCCATGACCGTTGCCTCGCGCATTCGGCCGCGCAACGTGATGCAGTACTCGTCGCCCTGCCACTCCTCACTGATGCAAACATTCTCAGCGCCGGCATTGCCGATGCGCCCGTGTAGCCCGAGCGCCTCTCCCTGGTCTACGCAGGGCGCGCCGCTGTAGGTGATGCCGCAGGTGGCCAGCAATCCACCGAAGAACGTGCGCAGCCAGCGAAGCTCCGGTTCCTCGTAGTAGGCCGGCGCGGTGATACCGGTTGCCGAGGCAAAATGCAGCGGGACTCCCCTGTACCACGCCTGCGGGATATCCATTGCGCGGCCGGGCAGCACCGAAAACTCAAGACCCGAACCGGTGCGTACGCTGACCGACCGCACGCCGTCGGATTTTCCGTCGCTCAGCACGCACGGGAACGCTCCTGCCACTTGCGCCGCATCGGAAAGATACGCGCGCAGACCGCCTTTTGTCCAATCCTGTCCAAGAAAACGTGCCACAACAGACTCCTGGCGGATGCGCCGACCTGTGCTGTCCTGTGCTGTGCGCAAAGGCCTCAGGCGGTGGCTTTGCGCTGCAACGCTTCAGGATCAGCGGATTCCATGATGCGCCGCTTCTCGGCGATCATCTTCACGATCTCGTCCACCGATACACCAATCAGGATAACCATACCCAGAACCGCAAACTCCAGCTGAGTAGCAATTCCGGCAATGTTGATGGAGTTGTAGAGTACACGCACAATGGCAGTGCCAATGATGACCCCCGTGATGTTGCCCTCGCCGCCGCGCAGGCTGATGCCTCCAACGACACAGCCGGCAATGGCGTATAGCTCGTACATCTGCCCTGACGCCGATGGTTGCACTGTATTGAGGTCAAGCGAGAAGAGCAGCCCTCCAAGACCGGCGAAACTGGCAGAGATCATGTAGGCGATAATGATGACGCGGTGGGTGTGGATCCCGCTGTAGCGCGCCGCACGCTCGTTGGCTCCGAGTGCCAGCAGATGTCTGCCGTACACCGACTTGTTGAGCACAATCGCCAGAATGATGGCCAGTATCAACAGGATCATGAACGGCATCGGGATCGACCAGTTGACGATGAACTCGGGCGGAGTCCCGGGCCAGAAGGTCTGCGGAAAACGCGACTTCACCAGGTTCTTCAGACCCAGGAAGCCGGTGCCGTACCCCTGCGTCATATCACCAACCACAAATCGGGCCATCCCCCGATAGATGAAAAGGCCACACAGGGTCACCACGAAAGGCTGCACCCGCACCTTGGTGATCAGCAGTCCGTGGGCGAGTCCCAGAGCCAGCGACAGCAGCAGCATCAGGAACAGTGTGAGAGCAACCGATACGCCTTGTCGCGCCATCAGGTAGGCCGAAAAAGTGCCGATCATAGCCACAACCGAGCCAATCGAGAGGTCGATGCCTCCGGTGACAATCACAAACGCGGCACCAAGGCTCAAGATCCCGAAGAGTCCCGTCCAGCGAAGCACGTTGCGCACATTGAAGGGACTCAAGAACCTGATATCGATTATGGCAGTGATCGTCACGATCACCAGCAGCAGGATACTGATTCCCGCTATTCTCTTCATATTACCCATGTCTTGTCGTCTCCGTTGCCAGTTTTATGACGTTCTCTTCGCTGTATTGATCGGGCAGCAGTTCTCCGGTAACCGTACCCTCGCACATCACCACGATGCGGTCGGCGATGCTCAGAACTTCCTGCATTTCGCTGGAAATCACCAGCATGGCCACCTTTTCCTCCGCCAGCCGCTCCATCAGCTTGTAGACTTCTTCCTTGGCCACAACGTCGATACCGCGGGTCGGTTCATCGAGCAGCAGCACCTTCGGATCCATCGAAAGCCACTTCCCGAGCACCACCTTCTGCTGGTTGCCGCCGGACAGGGTCTGTACAATCTGATCCATGGAATGGAGCCTGACATCGAGTTCCTTGATCATCCGTGACGCAACTTCGCGCGCTTGCCTGGCATCGACGATGCCGTACTTCGACAGGCGATCCTTGAACCCCGCCAGCGTGATATTGTTGACGACGTCCATCTCGGTCACCAGCCCATGCAGCTTGCGATCTTCCGGAACCAGCAGCATGCCGGCCCGGATCGCGTCAATTGGATCATTGACCTTGACTTCTCGGCCGTCGATGAAGATCCTGCCGGCCCACGGCTGATCGATCCCGTAGAGCGCCTGGGCAAACTCGGTCCTGCCGGCACCTACCAGCCCGGCAAGCACCAGGATCTCCCCGGCGTGGACCTTCAGGTTGATAGGTTTACCCGGCTGCTTGGGAACGATGAAGTCACGCACTTCAAGGCGCACTTTGTCGGAAATCTTGTGCTTTATGCTGTAGAACTTCTCGATGTCGCGTCCGACCATCAAGTGAATCATCGCTTCCTTGGTGATCTCTTCCGCGCTCAGCTGGCCGGTTACCTCACCATCACGCAGCACCAGCACGCGATCGGCAACATGCTTGACTTCACCGAGCCGATGCGAAATATAGACCACGCTTACTCCGTGATCCTTGAGATCCTTGATAACTGCAAACAGCCGTTCCGTCTCCGGTCCCGACAGACTGCTGGTAGGCTCATCGAAGATCACGACCTTGGCGTTTATCGACAGCGCCTTGGCGATCTCCACCAGCTGCTGCGAACCGATCGTCAGATCACGTACCAACGTATCGGGACGAGTCTCCAGACCGACCTTCTTGAGTAGATCCGCAGTTTCCGCCTCGCTGGTTTCCTTGTCCACCAGGCGCACGACCTTCTCCAGCCCTCCGACGCTCTTCACGAGTTTCTCACGACCCAGGAAGACGTTGTCGGCAATCGAGAGGTTCGGGCAGAGGTTCAACTCCTGATGAACCAGCGCAATACCAAGGTCCAGCGCCTTATCGACACTACCGATCCGAACCTGCTGTCCGTCGACCTTGATCACGCCCTCGGACTCCATTTCGACGCCCGCCAGAATCTTCATCAACGTGCTCTTTCCGGCACCGTTCTCCCCCACTACCGCCAGGACCTCGCCGCGGGAAAGGGTGAGATCAACGTCTCTCAAGGCCTGCACACCGGGGAACACCTTGGAGATCCCTCGAGCCTCGATTACGAAGCCGTTGCTAACGTCTGTTTGCACTCTCTCCCCAGCCGCCGACTCCTCGTCTTTGGTTTGGGGAGTACTACCGTCGGTTGCAATGCGCTGGTCTGACACAGCGGCACTCCTTGAATCGCCTGCGATGAAGCGTGTTCGCTGCTGCGACGACTTACCCGCCGCACCGTCCAAGAATACGTCACCAGATGGATGCCTGTCTATACTGTAATGTGAGTGAAACGGAAAAACCAGACGCGTTTGCGGCGCTGACTGCGTCCCGCTTCAGGAAACGGCATCCGCGGATTCTGCCGCGGATGCCGTATGCCGTGCCTGGCAGGCTAAGGCTGATCGATTCCCATGTCGTCAAGGAACTGACGGCCATCCGAGAGCTGCTGACGGAACATGCCCCATACTTCGTCGATGTTCTCCCGAGTGATCCGCGGTGCAGGAACGTCGATGAACTTGTTGTCGGGGATTCCAGGATCCTGACCATGCGCGATCTTGGCCAGAACTTCAACACTGCGGTAGCCGTACATGAACGGGTCCTGTGCCATACTGGCAAAGACATAGCCGTCCTTGATACCCTGAAGCACCTCTTCTTCCTGGTCGAACGCTACGATGATAAAATCATCAATAACGCCGGCATCCTGTGCGGCGCTGATAATGGCAGGGGTACTGTAGCTCCACAGACCGATCATCAGGTCCAGCCGTTCACTGTGGCGCAGGATCGCATCCTCGGCGTTGGACTTGGCGCGAATTGGATCACCGGCATCCACGATGGTGTCGATCAGTGTCCACTTGCCGCCCGCGATTGGAATGTCGGGTCTGTCGGGGGTCATTGTGCCGGGGTAGAAGAACGCATCGGGTTCACCGTTAAGCTCATCGATGATCCCCTGTCGACGCTCGATCGCATTTTGCGCGTCCAGACGGCCAACGCTGATGATGAAGTTACCACCATCGGGCAGCGCTTCGCGGATTGTCCTTCCCGCGGTACGCCCTGCCGCGTAGTTGCTCATTCCGACAAACGCAAGGCGGTTGCTGCCGGGTGCATCACTGTCATGGGTCAACAGCGGTACGCCCATTTCAATGATTTCGTTCAGGAACGGGGTCAGGTTCTCCGGATCGGTAACGCTGATGGCGATACCCGCCACTTCGCGAGCTACCATGGCTTCGATGAACCGCCGCTGCTCTTCAGGGAGTCCGCCCGGCGGCATGAAGAACTCTACGTTGACTCCGAACTCTTCGCCCGCCTGTTCAACACCGGCCGCTGCGTAGACCCAGAACTCGTAGGGACCGTTACTCATGAATGCGACAGTTGGTCTCTCTTCCACCGCCGCCCTCTGCCCTCTTGCCCATGACATCGCCGTCAAGGCAAGCAGTAGCACCATGACCAAGACAAGTACGCGTGACTTCATCATAAGTCCTCCTTGTAGACGTCTACTCTCCGCAATAACCTTGCGGATGATTCATATCTAACACAGTATTGCGCTCAGTTGGGCAATTTGTCAACATATGGTTTTCATATCACCATAGTTTGATCTAATACCAACACGCAACGCTCTTCCGGTGCCTCGCGCTCCCTCTTCCGGTGGCCAGCCATCAGTCCGGTACCGGATCCAGCGGCACCGGTACCGGATCCAGCGGCTTGCCTGCCGTCTGCCTGTGATTCTCGCACGGCTACCGCGGTGTGTCAATTTCTGAACGGCCTCGTCAGTAGCCCACCGTCTCCCAGCATTCAAACGGCGCGGCAATCTCCTCGCTCACGTAGATCTGCGTCTCCAGAAGCTGAAAGATCGAACTCGGGACGTAGGGAGTTACCGGCCCGAGCAGGATCAGCCGCGAAATCATCCGCTGCCATGACACAAACGTACCCATCGTCTGCAGGGCGTGGACTTCAATTCGTACCCGCGACCGTGCCACATCGCCAGGGCCGACGGTGGCCGCTTTGGGCGGCACGTTGGCGATGTCACCCGACTGGCCGAATACGCCGTGCAGTGAGTTCTGACAGATTGTCAGCGGGTGCAGCGTAACGATGCGCGCATCCAGCTTGAGGTACTCTTCGATGTCGTCGACCAGAAACTCAGGCGACGGATCGACAAAGGCAATATGCCCCGCCCATCCCGGACTGGAGTAGCAGACGTCCGCACCACCCTCACCGGTTTCCGTAATCATCCTGGAGTAGTCCTTGATATTGCGGTTGGTGGGGTAGAACACCTGGTCCAGCGGCATGCGCAGTTCTTCATCGATCTGATAGACAAAGTAGTTGAGCATCGAGCGCGCGAAGCTGGCCGGGTAGCTCTCAGGCGCAATGTTGCCGTCCTGATCCGCCCACTCGTCCATGGCAAAGATGTACACGTTGCGGCAGTTCACTCTGTGATAGTTGATCAGCTCGGCTACCGGTATGTAGGTCTCCGGCTCCGGATTACCGAGAATCAGAACCTGTTTCTTGTCCAGGTCATCAGATGCCTTGATCCTTGTGAAGATGTCGCCAATGATGACAGGGTGCGGGTTCTTGGTAACCCGCACTTTCATCTTGCCATTCGAGCACTTCTCCAGGTCCTTACCGTGGACCGATCGAGCCTTGGCCAGCGCAGCCTGATCCTTGAACGGCACAAAATCTGCCGGCTTGAACATGAACTCACTCATCTCTGATACCTCCTGGCTTCCCTCGTCTGGAACAGGTGCGGGGCACATCTTATAGAGAACCCTTTTTATTGTATCCGCGCATATAGCGATAGTCAAGCATAAAATTAGCGTATTATTTCTATTATACTCTTTATATCAGCATTTCAGGAAATGCATTGCTCATTCTCCGTGGTTCAGGTTACAATGGCCGTACCGTGCGGATCCGAGCGGTTCGACGCGGTTGCCGCTGGTGAGGCTTGCATGCGGAGTCAAACGACAGCCCTGATTCTCAGCCACTTCAGAGAACACGGCACCGCTACGCGCTCCGACGTCTCCGCCGCTCTGGGGCTGCACGCCAAAACGGTGGCCAACGCAATCAACACTCTGCGCGACAACGGTCTCCTGGTTCCCGCGGGACGGCGTAAGTCGGATGCCGGACGACGGCAGGAGCTGTTCTCGATCAACGGATCACACGGCAACTACATGGGGCTCGACCTCGGGGCAACCCACATCATCGGCATCCTGGTCGATGCCAACTGCAGCGTACTGGATCGCGTGGTATTCGATATCCGTCCCGGACTCGGGGTAGAGATTATCGTCAGCCAGCTGAAGAGCATCGCCAGGCGGCTCGCGGCGTCCTCGCAGCGCACGGCCGTCATTCGAGGCGCGGGCGTTTGTGTTCCCGGCTTTGTTGATCCGCGCTCCGGTATGTCCATTGTGGCTGAGAATATCGTCGGCTGGCGCAACGTGCATCTTCGAGAGATTCTGGCAGCCGACACAACCGCGCCGCTCTTTGTGGAAGACTCGTCCCGAGCGCTGGGAGTCGCCGAACGATGGGTGGGTTCCGTCCGTCACGCCAGCGATTTCATGGTACTGGATATCGGCTACGGAGTCGGGATGGCGATCTACACCGGCGGAGAGCTCTACGGCGGCACCAACCATAAGTCCGGAGAGATCGGTCACACCGTGGTGGTACCGGACGGCGGCGTCTGCGCGTGCGGCAAGCGAGGTTGCCTGGAGACGGTGGCTTCGGGCAGGGCGATTGCCCTGGATGCCAGGGCGGCGGCGCGCGAAGGCAGATCGTCGATACTGATGGATCTGGCACAGGGAGACGTGGACACAATTTCGGCCGCCGACGTCAGTGTGGCCGCCAACATGGGAGACCCGCTTGCCGGCGAGCTGCTGCGTGCGGCCGGGGGTTACATCGGAATTGCGCTGGCAAACGCGGTCAACCTGCTCAATCCTTCGCACGTGGTCCTGGGAGGAGGATTGACCAATGCCGGCGCTATCCTGCTGGACAGTGTGAGCGAAGCGCTGTCTCTGCACACCATGACCGAGATCTTCAAGGAGCTGCAGCTGTCGGTTTCCGGACTTGGGGTTGACGGTTCAGCAATCGGCAGCGCCATGCTTGCGATGCTCAGCGCGTCCCTGCCGACCGACTAGCCCGCATGCCGGGGTACACCTCAGCGCTGCCCCGCACGGTTGTCCCAATTGAGGGAACGCTTGACGGCTTCCTGCCAGCCGGCGTAAAGCGCCTCGCGCTCATCCTCGCCCGCCCTGGGCTCAAACAGGGCCTCTCGTTTCCACTGCCGGCTCAGCTCGGCCTTGTCCTTCCAGAATCCGGTCGCCAGGCCGGAGAGATACGCTGCTCCGCGCGCGGCCATCTCGGCAACGCTGGGGCGCTCGACCGGGATTCCGAGCACATCAGCCTGAAACTGCATCAGGAAGTCGCTTCTGGTCGCGCCGCCGTCAACACGCAGAGACTCCGGAGTTACACCCGAGTCATTGACCATTGCATCGACGACATCCCTGGTCTGATAGGCCATCGACTCCAGCGCACTGCGGGCAATATGCTCGCGCCCGGTTCCGCGGGTAACCCCGATGATAATCCCACGCGCATACATATCCCAGTACGGTGCACAGAGACCGGTAAACGCCGGCACCATATAGACGCCGCCGGTATCGGGAACCGTGATCGCCAGACGCGTACACTCCTCGGCATCCTGGACGATCTTCAGCCCGTCACGCAACCACTGTACCGCTGCCCCGCCAATGAACACCACTCCCTCCAGCCCGTACTCCGTTTGGCCCGAGATGTTCCACAGCAGGTCGGTGGTCAACCCGTAGTTTGACAACACGAACTCTTGCCCCACGTTCATCATCAGTGCCAGCGCCGTGCCGTAGGTGTTCTTCGCCATGCCCTTCTGAAAGCAGGTCTGCCCGAAGGTTGCCGCATGCTGATCACCGGCCACGCCGGCAATCGGCACCTGGCATCCAAAGAAGGCGCGCGGTGACGTTGTGGCAAGCACCCCGCTGGTCGGCTTCGGTTCGGGCAGGATCGATGCCGGAATGTCAAGCATCGCCAGAAGCTCGGGATCCCAGTCCAACGTGTGTACGTTCAGCAGCAGAGTGCGTGAAGCGTTGCTGTAATCGGTCACATGGTAGGCGCCGTCACTCAGCTTCCACATCAGCCAACTGTCAATGGTTCCCATGCACACCTTGCCGGCGTCAATCTTCTCGCGTACGCCGGGCACATTCTCTATGATCCATTTGATCTTGGTACCGGAGAAGTATGCATCGATGACCAGACCGGTCCGCTCACGCACCAGCGCCTCGTATCCCCGGGCCTTGAGCTCTTCACACAGGTCAGCGGTGCGTCGGCACTGCCAGACAATCGCGTTGTACAGAGGTTCGCCGCTTTCGCGGTCCCACAGGATTGTGGTCTCGCGCTGATTGGTGATGCCGATACTGTCGATGTCGTCCGCACCGACGGCGCCCTGCTCCATTGCCTCCTGCGTGCAGCTGAGGACCGTTTCCCAATACTCACGAGGATCATGTTCCACCCAGCCGGGATGCGGAAAGATCTGACGAATCTCGCGATACGCCGTGGAGTGAATCTCACCCTGGTGATCAAAGAATATCACCCGGGTGCCGGTGGTTCCCTGGTCAATGGCCATTACAAACCGCTTTTCCACGAGTTCACCTCCCCGTCGGTACTACATCAGACCGAAACGCTATCGATATTCAGAATGTCACACAGAAGCTCCCAGCGGCGAGCGTGGGCTCCGAGCGTCAGCGTCTGGTGATGCGTTCCTCCTACGCGCATCCAGTCATCCATTGCGCGCCGGATTCCGCTGGCCGGCCGGAAATGGAAGTACGGCATCGGCACATCGGGGTACTCTTCGGTATCGAGGACTTCGCCTTCACTGATCACCAGCCGATAGTCCACGTCGGGCAGCGGCGCCAGCGAAACCAGTACACCCGGACCCGGCTCGGCACTGAATACCACCGTTGGAGGGTTTCCGAGTCCACCGATCTCGAGTTCGCGATCAATCAGGCGTATCGGACGGTCCTTGCGCGCGACCTTCCAGTTCCCTTCGCCCATATGGCTCATCAGCGCCGAATCCTTCTCGAAGTCCAGCGAGTACATCTCGGTGAAGTGCGCATCTCCGACCAGCACGTGCCCGGCACCCACCAGCACCGCGGTATGGACGTCCCCCTCGTTGGAGTAGGCGTAGCCTTTCGCCATCAGGTTGGATGCGGCCAGCATGTGGATCTGCTTGAAGCGTCCGTCTTCACGGAATACATCGAAGTTGGCGCTGAATCCGTCAAAACCGTTGTCGATCATGAAGCGTTCGAAAGCCAGCTGCATGCGTGCCGCGTAGCGGTGGTTGTCTGCCGGCAGCCCGGGATCGATCTCGAAGTTGCGTGCGTCTTCGGCAATCGCGGCGTCAATGTCGCTGTCCGACACCTGCTCCATGAGCTTGTGGACGTCTCCGATACCTTCGTAGAATGCCTCCGGTCCGATGACTCGGAACAAAGCCTCGTCGTTGCCCACGATGTCGCCCATGCCCTTCATGCGGCCGAACACCGCGATGCGCATTCTCTTGAGGGCCTGCGCGGTCTGAGCGGCTCTGGCCCAGTCCAGGAAGTACTGTTTGAAAGCCGCGCTCTTCCAGTCCTCGGTCACCACCGCCGGATTGAGGTTGCTGTGATAGAGCATGTTGGCGGTGTCCTGAGCGCCGTGGATACCCTGATTGGTTGTCAAGCGGCTCCAGTTCCAGTCCGCGGTGACCACCGGCAGCGGTTGGATATTGGCCAGCAGAACAGGCAGACGGTTGTCCTTGAGTGCGCCGATCAGACGAAAGCCGGGACTGTACAGCAGCATCACGATCATGATGCCGTCGTACCCCTGGCGGTTGAAATCAGCCACGATCTGCTCGATCTGCTGCCTGCTCTTGGCGGCCTTCTGAAACGTCACCTCCGCCACGTCAGAGAGCTCAGCCGCCACGTCGCGGGCAAACTGCTCCTGTTGCGCGGTGATTTCGGGTTGCTTCTCGTCATACAGTCCGTGCATGATTCCCAGCAGCCCGATCCGCGGTCTTCTTTGCTCGATCATCTGTGTCACCTCTCCTCCACCGAAATGAAGACATCCCCGACATGTTCTATTTACAACACAATTCGACCCATGCGCAACACATGTTACAATTCGCTAAATGTATTATACCGCGGCCTCGCCGGCTGTCAACCCTTCACCCGCCGTGAGATAGGTATACTCGGCGCGCGGAATGCGCGTTGCGTCGGAACCGGGTGGCTCATTCCATGTTGGTGTGACGCGCGTCTATTGACTGGGGGCTCTCACCACGAAGACGGGCGATTGTCAGCACCAGCGCATAGAAGAGCACGTAGATGTTGAGGCCAAAGACGGCACCCTCGAGGTTGCGCTCGCCACGGTCGCCGAGCGCCGCAAGTGCCGAGAAGTGAACGGCCGTCGAAACCGGGGGCACTACGATAGTCTGATCCGCGAGATCGCCGAGTGCAGAGGCCCTGTGCGAAGTCACCGCCAGCAGGCTGCCGCCGATCCGTTTTGCCTTGCCGGCCAGTGCCAGGATCGTATCCGTCTGACCTGACTGC
The DNA here is from genome assembly GCA_007693945.1 of Spirochaetaceae bacterium. Classification (GTDB taxonomy): domain Bacteria; phylum Spirochaetota; class Spirochaetia; order DSM-27196; family PWMO01; genus PWMO01. The sequence continues at coordinate 45,544 of RECP01000078.1, read as the reverse complement.
GACACGCACATCAGTACGTCGCGTGGCGAGAAAGGCGGGTTGATCTCGTCGTAGACCGTATGGGCGCGCAGGCCGACATGATTCAGTTTCATCGACAGGATTCGCGCCACTGTTCCGGTCTGCCCCACACCGCACACAAAACACTTCTCGCAATTCACAAGCAGCGAGGCCGCGCGCTCAACGGTCTCCGTCGACACCCCGTTTAAACAGACTGCGGCCGCAGTGTGAAACTCATCGAGCAGTTGATCAAGCACCTTCATGCTCCTTATTGTTTGTGACGTCGAGTGGCCGCAACTCTACCCCGGAGCTGCCCGGCACGGGCCGGGCCGCGGGGCGCCGCTCGACGCCCCGCGGGCGCTACTCGCCCAGAATCTGGACTTCGCAGACGCGTTTGCGCGCCCGAACCTGGTCCCAGTCGATGAAATAGACGTAACCGAATTCTCCCAGACTCAGGTCACCGTCGTTGATGGTGATCGTTTCGGAGCGCCCGAAGAACACCGAACGCAGGTGCGCGTCGGTGTTGAGACTGAACTTTCCGTCTTCCCCGGCAACGTTGGCTGCGAACTCAAGATGCCTGGGACCCGGATGCATGTACTGGCCTTCAGTGCGACACGTGGGCACCAGACGCTCCATGATATCAATCAGATCCTGCTGCAGATACTCGGTTCCCCACAGGTTGGTGTCGTGCGAGTTCTCCTGGGTAATCACACTGCACGTTGTGTGATGAGAGTAGACCACACAGATCCCGTTTCTGACGCCTGAATCCGCGACGCATTGCTTCACACGCTCGGTGATATCCTCGTGGGTGGGCCGGAGCATGTCACCCTGGATCTCGATTTCACCATGATATACTTTCATTGCCGCCTCCTGGATATATTCTACGCCTCTCTACGAGGCATGATTCTCGTCCCATGCTGTCCTGACGGCACACAGCATCTCGTCTATCATCGCGGCGGGATCCTGCGCCTTGACAATCCCGCTCGACGAACCGGTGCCGTCCGCTCCGGCCTTGATTACCTCGTACACGTCCTGACCGCAGCTTATGCCTGCGCCCTGCAGGACCAGAATTCGATCGTCGACTGCCTTGACGGCCTCGATCGATCGGCGCACGTATTCCGCACTGCTGGTCTTGCCCGAGCCGATCAGCTCGGTGGGTTCGGCCACCACGATATTGGGCCCCAGGTGCGCAACCGCGGCGGCCTCGGCAATGCTGTCGGCACACACCATCGTAGCCAGCCCCACACGATCGGCTCGCCGAATTGTGTGCGCCAGCGCCGCCAGCGAGACCGGTTTCTCGGCATGATTCAGGATTACGCCCACCGCTCCGGCGGCCTTGACGTCTTCAGCGGTTACCGCTCCCATCCCGCGACCGGGCTCGATCGCGTCAATGTGCTGAGCGAAAACCAGCAGATCGTCGGCAATCGCGGCCACCTGATGGATCGAGGCGCACGGTGGATCGAATATGACCGGCACACCGTACTTGCGCGAGGCTTTGTCGGCCGCCCGTACCAGCGCCAGTAACTGCTCACCGTACAGGTAGCACTTGGGCCCAATCTCGAAGAACGGCGCTGCCAGCGCAATCTTGTCGTACATTCGGTACTCCTCTGATCCACACTACAATCGAAATGATTGTTTCTATCAAAAATAATGAATGATTAATTCAAACGGGAGGGTACATCAGCTTGTCGTTTCTGTCAAGCGGCAATACTTTGATTTGTCTGCGTGCGTGTTGACCGTTGCGGTCGGCGGTACTACAATCGACTGTCACCGGCTACCGGATACGGGAAGGAACGTTGTGAGGCCACAAGAACGCAGAGACCGGATACTCGACCTGCTGCGCGCCATGCAGAAGGAGCTGCGCGTAGAGTATCTGGCGTCGGCCTTCGACGTCTCGCATCTGACAATTCGCCGCGATCTCGATGCGCTGGCGCAGGACCACACGATCATCCGCACCCACGGCGGCTGTCTGGCGGTGGGCAGAGCCGCGCTGGAGACGGAGTATCACCGCAAGGTTGCGCGCAACTTCGAATTGAAGAAGGCCGTGGCAAGCGAGGCGGTCAGCGAGATACGTCCGGGAGAGATCATCCTGCTGAACGACGGTTCGACAACCTTCCACGTCGCCATGCAGATCAACCGCGTCCAGGGCTGCACGATCTACACCAATTCGCTGGCAATGGTCTCCGAATTCAGCCGTTTTCACGGCATCAGACTCTTCATTCTGGGTGGAGAATACTCGGAAGAGCACTACTCGCTGCGCGGCGGGCTGATCGAACAGGTACTCGAGACGCTGCGGTTTGACCGGGTCATCCTGGGAGCCGATGCGGTTGACGAAGAAGGCCGCTGCATGATTCCGACTCCCGAAGAGGCGCGACTGACCCGCATCATGATGGGTAGCGCGGAGACAAAGATTCTGGTTGCGGACCACACCAAGATCGGGGCCCACGCGCACGTGGCGTACGCCCGCCTGGACGAGTTCGACAGCTGGTTCACGTCGTCCGGCATCAGCGCAGATAATCTGAACCGCTATTGCGGCATGACCCGCGTCGTCGTAGCAGACGGAACCGGCAACCCGTAGCCCGTAGCCCGGCGCAATTGTTCGCCGGACGGCATTCATAGTACATTGTGAGTGCAACACAACACCAGCGTCACAGCAGCGGGAGAACAGAGCGGTGCCGAAAGAGTTACTGAGACAGTGGAAGGTATCCGACTCCGCCGATCTCTATGGAATCAAGGAGTGGGGCGGCGGTTACTTTGACCTCAACCAGAAAGGCGAAGCTACGGTAACGGCGCGTTTCGGCGGCACGGCGGTCTCGGTGAGTCTGATGGATATTCTTTCCGGGATTGAGGCGCGCGGACTGGGCTTGCCGATACTGTTGCGCATCCAGAACCTGCTTGACGCGCAGATCGAGCGCATACATGAGAGTTTTCGCAGAGCTATCCGAACCTACGGCTACCACGGACAGTACCAGGGGGTCTTCCCCATCAAGGTAAATCAGCAGCAGGAGATCATCGAGGGTATCTCGCGTTTCGGAGAGCGCTACGACCACGGTCTGGAAGCCGGCAGCAAGGCCGAACTGATCGTGGCGCTGGCAATGCTGAACAGCACCAACAGCCCGTTAATCTGCAACGGCTACAAGGACCGCGAGTTCATTGACCTGGGACTGCAGGCGACCCGCATGGGCTACAAGGTGTTCTTTGTGGTAGAGATGCCGGGCGAACTGCCGTTGCTGATCGAACGCGTGCGCGCCACCGGAATCAGGCCCAATATCGGGCTGAGGCTGAAACTGGCGGCCAAGGCCGGCGGCCACTGGAGCGAATCCGGTGGTGACTTCAGCCTCTTCGGGCTGACTACCACCCAGCTGGTAGAGGTGGTCGACGTACTCAAGGCAGCCGAGATGCTGGACTGCATCCGGCTGGTGCATTATCACCTGGGCTCACAGATTCCCAACATTCGCGACGTGCGCAACGCCGTCAATGAGACCGTTCGATTCTATGCCGAGCTTGCCGAGGAAGGTGCTCCGATGGGCTACATCGATCTGGGCGGCGGTTTGGCGGTGGACTACGACGGCTCCAAGACCAACTTCGTGCACAGCATGAACTACACCATTGACGAGTATTCGGCCGACGTGATCGAGGTTATCATGAACGTGCTCGACGAGAAAGGCATCGAGCATCCGACGGTGATCACGGAGTCCGGCCGCGCAACGGTAGCCTACTCCACGGTGCTGCTGTTTAACACGCTGGAGATCTCGCGCTCGCAGCCCACCGCGCTTCCCGAATCGTTGCCGCCAAACACGCACGAACTCATGCACAATATGCACGAGGTCCTGCGGACCCTGAGCGTCAAGAACGTCCAGGAGTGCTACAACGACGCCCTCTATTACCGCGAAGAGATCCTCGAACGCTTTCGTCTCGGCCAGATCAGCCTGCGCGATCGCGCTCTGGCGGAGAATTACTTCCTCCAGATCCTCAAACAGGTGCTGACGCTCAAGTCCAGGCTCAAGCGCACGCCGGTCGAACTCGAAGGGCTGGACGATGCCATGTACGACATCTACTACGGCAACTTCAGCGTGTTCCAGTCGCTGCCGGATACCTGGGCAATTGACCAGGTCTTCCCGGTCATCCCCATTCACCGGCTGAACGAAGAACCGACGCGCAAGGCAATCATCGCGGACATCACCTGCGATTCGGACGGAAAGATTGACCGTTTCGCGGACTTTCACGACGTGCGTCGCACCATAGCGGTACACGATGTGCCGGCCGACCAGGACTATTACTTCGGCGTCTTTCTGGTGGGGGCCTACCAGGAGACCCTCGGCGATCTGCACAATCTGTTCGGAGATACCAACGTTGTCAGCATCCGCATCAACGAAGACGGCAGTTTCGACTTCCTCAACGAGACCGAGGGTGATTCGATTGCCGACGTAATCGCAATCGTTAACTACGAGCCCAAAGCCCTGCTGCGGATGTTTCGCGAAAAAGCGGAACGCGCCGTGCGGTCGGGCAGTCTGACGGTTGCGGAAAGACGAGCGATTCTGGATACCTACGAACGGAGCCTCAACGGCTACACATACTACAAGACCTGAACCGTGGAGAGGATGGAATGCCAGATGTGTTGATTATCGGCGCCGGCGGCGTTGGTCAGGTGGTTACGCACAAATGCGCGCAGGTTCCCGAGGTCTTCGAACGTATTGTACTGGCCAGCCGCACCGAAGAGAAGTGCAGGCGGATAGCCGGCCAGATCCGACGTCCGATCGAAACCGCGCGCGTTGACGCTGACAAGCTTCCCGAGCTGGTGTCGCTTATCGAGCGCGTCAGGCCGGCACTGGTAATCAACGTTGCCCTGCCCTACCAGGATTTGAGCATCATGGACGCCTGCCTGCAGACCGGGGTGGACTACCTCGACACCGCCAATTACGAGCCCCGAGAAGAGGCGCGTTTCTCGTATTCGTGGCAATGGGATTACGACCAGCCGTTCAGGAACGCCGGTCTGATGGCGCTGCTCGGCAGCGGCTTTGATCCCGGCGTGACCAACGTTTTTGTCGCGTACGCCCTCAAGCATCACTTCGACACCATCGAAGAACTCGACATCATCGACTGTAACGCAGGCGATCATGGGCAACCGTTTGCCACCAACTTCAATCCGGAGATCAACATCCGCGAGGTGACCGCCAGGGGGCGCTACTTCGAAAACGGTGCGTGGGTTGAGACCGATCCTTTGGCGGTCAGCAGGGAGTTCGATTTTCCCGAAGGTATCGGGCCGCGCAGGATCTACCTGATGTATCACGAGGAGCTCGAATCGCTCACGCGCCATATTGCCGGCATTCGCAGAGCACGCTTCTGGATGACATTCTCGGACAGCTACCTGACACACCTGGAGGTGCTGCGGAATGTCGGCATGACGCGCATCGACCCGGTACACTACCAGGGAGTTGATATTGTGCCGTTGCAGTTTCTCAAGGCGCTGCTGCCCGACCCGGGCAGCCTCGGACCGTTGACAAAAGGCAGAACCTGCATCGGCTGTCTTGTCAGCGGAACCAGGGACGGCCGCCCGCGCCGCTACTACGTCTACAACATCTGCGATCACGAAGCCGCCTACCGCGAGGTGCAGTCGCAGGCCATCTCCTACACAACCGGGGTGCCGGCCATGATCGGAGCAAAGATGATGCTCACCGGCGCGTGGCGCGGAAACGGAGTGTTCAACATGGAGCAGCTCGATCCCGATCCTTTCATGGATGCCCTCAACCGGCACGGACTGCCATGGACCGAGACGTTTTTGTAGGCTTTGATCCGGCGCGCGTGCCGTCGCCGTCCTTTGTGATCGATGCGGCCGGCGTGCGCCGCAACGTGGCGCGGCTGGAAGAGGTCCAACGCGCAAGCGGGGCCACCGTGCTGATGGCGCTCAAGGCGTTTGCGATGCCGGCCCTTGCGGAATGGATCTGTCCGCCGCTGGCCGGGGTCTGCGCCAGCGGGTTGTGGGAAGCACAACTGGGACGTGATCACTTTGGCGGTCAGGTACACACCTACGCGCCGGCGTACAAGGACGACGAGTTCGATCAGATTCTCAATCTGTCGGACCATGTGATGTTCAACTCCTTCGGTCAGTGGAAGCGGCTGCGCACGCGCGCCCTGGCCGCTGCCGCCGCCAGGCCCGCCGAGCGGCCGCTGCGCTTCGGGATGCGCGTCAATCCCGAGCACTCGGAAGTGCAGGTGACACTCTACGATCCGTGTGCCCCCTATTCGCGCCTTGGCGTGACCAGGGCCGGCTTTGAAGAGCAGGAGCTGGACGGACTTACCGGACTGCATTTCCACACGCTGTGCGAACAGAATGTCGACGCGCTCGAACGCACGGTGGAGGTCTTCCTTGGCACGTTCGGCCGTTACCTGCCGTCAATGCAGTGGCTCAACCTGGGGGGCGGTCACCATATCAGCCGTTCCGATTACGACCGTGAACGTCTGGTTGCCTTGATCAGACAACTGCGCACCGAGTACGATATAGAGATCCTTCTCGAGCCGGGTGAGGCTGCTGTGATCCATAGCGGTGTTCTGGTTGCCGAAGTGCTGGATGTCATCGAGAACGGAATCCCGATTGCGATCCTGGATACCTCGGCAACCGCGCATATGCCGGACGTACTGGAGATGCCGTACCGGCCCGATATCTGGGGCGCCGGCGAGCCCGGCGTGCTGGCGCACACCTACCGGCTCGGCGGGCAGACCTGCCTGGCCGGTGACGTGATCGGAGATTACTCGTTCCCCGAGCCGCTGCGCCGCGGCCAGCGACTGGTCTTTGACGATATGGCGCACTACACCATGGTCAAGACAACCATGTTCAACGGCGTGCGTCATCCGGCGCTGATGCTCTACGACTCGGAGACCACGCAACTGCGGCTGGTGCGCGAGTTCGGGTACGACGATTTCCTGAGGCGATACGCGTGAACCGGGCCGCTGCGGATCAGCCGTTGCAGTTTCTCGGCAGTGAGAATCCGGCTCCTGCGCCCGAAGGTTCGCTGTTCCACGTTGTGCCCGCACCGTTTGAGCGCAGCGTGTCGTACGGCAGTGGTGCCGCAGCGGGGCCGGAAGCCATCCTTCAAGCCAGCCGGCAGCTTGAAGTCTTTGACGGTGTCGACGTTCCGCTCTCGCACGGAATCTACACCTGGGCGCCATTGGAGACCGGCGGCGACACCGCGGCGGTGTTCGATCGCCTGCGCCGGGCCTGCGCGCGCTGCCTGAAAGCCGGCGCCGTACCGGCAGTTCTCGGTGGCGAGCACTCCGTCAGCTATCCGGCGGTGCAAGCCGCGCTTGCCGCGGTCCGGGCCTCACAAACGGCACTGCCGCGGGACACGTCTGCGCTGGGAGTCGTACAGTTTGACGCCCATGGCGACCTTCGTGACCGCTACCACGGCAACCGCTTCAGCCACGCCGCGGTCATGCGGCGCTGCCACGAACTCGGTGTACCGATTCACGCCGTCGGGGTGCGCGCCCTCTCCCCGGATGACCGCGAGATGCGTCACAACCACCCGGCAACCATTTCCTTTCAGGACGCAATCGAGGTGGTGCCCGACGGCATCTGCCAGATCGTGCTGCCGCCGCGGTTCCCGGATGCCGTCTATCTGACTATCGATGTCGACGGACTCGATCCGTCGGTAATATCGGCTACCGGGACACCCGAACCGGGCGGGCTGGGCTGGTACCAGACGCTGGCGCTGATCGAGTCACTGGCGCGCGTTCGGCGCATCGTGGCCTTTGATGTCGTGGAGCTCGCCCCGCTGACCGGACGGCACGCTGACGACTTCAGCGCGGCACGCCTGGTGTACCAGATTATGGGCATTATCGCGCGAGCCCGGAAAGGAGGCGGCCCCTCGTGAAACTCAAAGAGCGCGTCCTCAACGCCCTGACCAGGCTGATGCTGCGCATGACATGTCGAATCGATGCCGCGCAGATGCAGACCATACCGCGCGAAGGTCCGGCGCTGCTGCTGTCCAACCATGTCACCAATATCGAGGGTCCGCTGTACTACGTCCTGTTGCGCCCGCGCAGGATAACCGCGCTGGCAAAACGCGAGCTATGGGACAAGCCGTTCACGCGCTTGTTCATGGAGACCTGGAACATCATTCCCGTAGTGCGCGGCGGCGTGGACAGCCGGGCGATGCGCGAGTGCATGCGCGCGCTGGATGAAGGCTATATTCTCGGCATGGCTGCCGAGGGGACGCGCAGCAAGACGGGCGTGCTGCGTCAGGGCCAGCCGGGCGCCACGCTGCTGGCAACCCGCAAGAACGTGCCGATCTACCCGATCGTGCACTGGGGTCTGCTCGACCTGAAAACCAACCTGAAACGCCTCAGGCGCACTCCGGTCAGCATTCGCGTCGGACGCCCGTTTCGGCTGTGCAAACCCGGCGACGAGGCAATCACCGCCGTCGACCGGCGCAAGATGGTCGACGAAATGATGTACCAGCTGGCAATCCTGCTGCCTGCCGAGCTGCGCGGCGACTACGCCGATCTCTCCAGGATGACTACCGCCTACGTTCAGTTCTGCGGCGACGCCGAGGGATGAAACGCACGCCACGAAAACAGGAAGTGGTGCACTGAGAGCGCCGGATCCAGACGACGTCCCGCCAGTTGGCCCTCGACCGCCAGCCCGGCCTCGTTCCACACCGAACCTGTCTGCCGATCGGTAATACGGTCGTTATCGACCCGGAAACTGAGTGCGTGCCCGTCGACCAGTGGATAGAACGCGTTGGCGGTACCCACATCGCGTCCGCCCGACACCCAGCTGTCGTCAAGGGCGCTGGCGGTCCCCGCAGCCCAGAATACCACCACGTCGGTGCCGTCGAGCTCCCGCCGGACAACGCGCTCAGCCGCGAGTTGCGGAAAGCTGATCGCAGCGACCGCGTCACCGTGATAAACCGACAGCACGCGCATCATGGCATCCTCACTGTCCGCGTCCGTCACCTGTGGCCCGCGATACAGAAACGGGTCGGCCGCGCTGTCGTAGCCGACGTACGGATTGCGGCCGTAGTCACGACGGTACCCGGTCTCGAACGACAGCACCTGCGCCTGCGGATAGGAATCCCTTGCCTGGCGCCAGGGCAGCAGTGTTGACGGCACCAGGGCCAGCTGTTGGCCGGCATATCGTCCAGCAACACCGCGACCAGTGGCCTGAACCCACCAGCTCTCGGTCTGTCGGTCGTACATGATCATGTTGGAGTAGATAAGGCGCCCGGTAACCCCGAAGTCCAGCAACTCGCGGTCAAACCGGCGCTCGAACACCACGCCGGTGTTGCACAGCGGGCAGTAGGTCACCGCCAGTGGTGTGTCGCCCACCTGGTCGTTGACAATCTCATGCCACATCAGAATCTGCAGCGGATAGAGATGGGTGGTCCCGCGCACCGTTACCGCCAGCACCGCCTCGTCGTTGCCCATCCATCGCTCGGCTGCCGCGACGGACACAAAACGAGGAGTATCGATTGCCGGGATCCCGTCCTTGGGCGGCCCACCGGCCACCACTTCGCTGTAGGGTATCAGGGCGCGCGCGAAATCGGTCTTGAACTGGGAGGCGCCGCTGGGCGGCGGCTGGTGCTGCAGCGCAGGCGGCAGATCCACCGGAACGTACGAACCGCCATCGGTGCGCAGTTCGGCGCCGATGGTCACCAGCCGTCGCATCTGCTGCCGGGCCTCTGCGGCGGGACCGACTACCCCATCCTGCGCGGTATCCGCATCCCGCGTCTGCTCACGACCGCCGGTGGCGAACCCCGCCGCCACCACGGTCGCTATCAGAACCGCTGCCGTGATCGTAAAGACGTATTGTTTCACTGCTATACTCCTTTCACTACCGGATATTAACTTGTAAATACAAATATAACACCGGTACACGGTTTTGTCAGCAATCGCGGATCTTGCGGCTATACGCTGAAGCGAACGTTGATGATGTCGCCGTCGGCTACGACGTAGTGTTTGCCTTCGACGCGGAATCGGCCCGCATCACGCACCGCCTTCTCCGAGCCGTACTGCATCAGGTCGTCGTAGCTGAACACCTCGGCGCGGATGAAGCCGCGCGCCAGGTCCGAATGAACAGTTCCGGCGGCCTCTACCGCGGTCTGCCCGTCACGAATGGTCCAGGCGCGGACTTCGTCTTTGCCGACGGTGAAGAAACTGACGTAACCGAGCGTCCGATAGGCAAAGGTGGTCAGCCGTGTCCGCGCCGACTCGGCAATACCCATGTCCAGCATGAAAACCTGCCGTTCACCATCGTCTTCCAGACGGCTAAGCTCCATCTCAAAGCTGCCGGCAAACTCGACCACAGGGTAATGCTGCCCTATGGCATCCATCACGGCGTCACTCTTGCCGTAGCTGTCCTCGCTTGAGTTGAGAACCACAAACACCGGCTTTACCGACAGAAACTGAAAACCCGCGATTGTCTTGCGATCGTCGACGCTCAACTCCAGAGATCGCAGCGGGTGCTCTTCGCCCAGGTGCGCTATCAGCCGCTCGATCAGCTTCTGCTCAGCGGAAAGCTGCGGTGTCTTCTTACCGCGCTGAAGGTCATGTGCAATCCGTTCCAGGCGGCGTTCCGCGATGATCTGATCGGCCAGGATCAGCTCGGCGGCAATTGTCTCTACGGCGCCGGCCGGGTCGGGCGCGCCGTGGGTCTCATCGATAACCTGATCGTGAAAGTTGCGCACCACCGCGCACAGCGCGTCGGCATTTTTGACCAGCTGCATAGCCGCACCGGAAAACACGCCGTGCTCCGCGGCACCCGCGGATAACCCGGCGAAGTCCACAAATTCCACGCTGGCATAGATCGTTTTGCGCGGCTGATACATCGCGGAGAGGCTTGCAACGCGCTGGTCCTGCACTTCGACCACTGCCAGGTTGGGTTCGACACGTTGCGAGGCGTACTCCGAGACTTCGGCACCCTGCCCGGTGAGCGCGTTGAAAATCGTCGTCTTGCCGGATTTCTGCAAACCGATGATACCAATGTTCATGATAGCCCGAATAATGGCAGATCGGGACCGCTTGAGCAATCCGGCGACAGAAGTGTCGAGTCCGGGAATCCCCGGCTCCGTTGTGATTCACAGCCCCGGTAACCGCGGGCAGCCCACGCTCGGTGCGCCGATGGCCGCCAGGCGCCGCGCGGACCGCGGGCGCATCACGGCTGGACCGCGGCAATGCGCGCATCCATGGCGGCCTGCAGCGTCGTGTGGATGAAGCGGTACAGCCGGAGGCGGGTAGCACTGTCAACGGATGCGAACATGATCACGAACAAGCGGCCGGTATCAGTTGTACGCACTCCGGCCACCGTACCGGACAGCGAGACCGGCTGTCCGCGCAGGTTGAGTTGCAGGTCCGCAAGCTCGTCGGACACTTCCCAGGGAACCGGATCGTCAAAGTAACACGCCATCCCGACCGCACTGAGGTCACGGATGCGACCGCGGTAGATACTCCTCCCGCTGCGCACGTTAAACCAGACTTTGGCGCCGGGAGGAATCACCGCACGGACGTGCTTGCGCTGACCGCGCGCTTCGTTGGCCTCCAGGACCTTCAACAGGATGCGGGCGCTCTCCGTGATGCCCAGCTTGAGCTGGATGAATCCGCACGGAACCGAGAGCTCCAGCAGGTAGCGCCTGGCAAGCTGCGAATCGTTGTTGTACGACAGGATACCAACGCGCACCGATGCGGTTTGCGGATCGGTCATCATTTCTGCGACCCACTGCTCCCACGTACCGTCGCGTATCTTTTCGTCAATATTGATAAACACAATCGCGTCGGGATAGTCCCGAAGCACTTTGCGGGCCCTGACATGATCCTTTAACAGGTAGACTTCATACTCCGCTTGAACAACAATACTGAGCAACTGCTCTTGCAGCACGCTGGGAGGATATAAAAAAAAGACTTCGCGACCAAAGTCCATAGCCACTGCCGCCGTTCCGGGAGCCAGTCTGTGCGCAGACCGACCGAGTGTCAACCGGCCGCAGAACAGCCGCTCGGCAGGGGCACGCCGCGCGGGTGTGCCCCGCTCAGAAGCGGCCGATTATCACGTCGGACTCGTCGAGAATACCGGCATCCACCAGTGCGCGCTGGTACGAAGTCGCTTCACGGCTTATGCGTACGGTTGCACCGGAGATCCCGTCAAACGAGTTCTGTACGGTACGGGTCGCTCCGGTGGCAACGTCAACACCGAAGACGTTGTTCTCGTTGATCGCTCCCGCGTAGCGTTCGATCGACCAGTCCACCAGCGAAGTCTTGCTGGTTGCGTCCTGACCGATCAGCGATTGCGCAATGGCGGCGTGGTTACCGGCCCATCCGCCGATGCCGAAATAGCCGTAGCTCACGTCCTTTGGCCGGGGCCGACCGCCGTCAAAACCGACACCCAACGCTTCCAGGAACTCGCGAACCGACGACTCGGGCGTAACGCCGGCCAGAACGCCGTGATCATTGACCACGTGCGACCACAGCAGGTCAATTTCGAAGAAGTTGAGATCGGCGATCTCGGCCCAATCCTGCGGCCGCATCAGCCCGCTTCCGGAGGTACGCCAGGTCGGCACCAGGTCGCCGCCGGCGATAGTGACTTCGGCAAACGGCGTGTCGAAGTCGAAGCCGCGGTCAAACTTCATCTCAAACTGATAGCGGGTCACCGGACAGACAATTGCCACTGCGGCAACATTGTCCGGACTGACACCGGCGGCATAGAACGACATCATGTCGACCGTATAAATGGTGAACATCGACTCACCCGCCGAGTAGTTGTCACCCGGGGTGGCCGGAGAAGGATCGATGCGGTAATCGACCGTCACGTAGGCATTACCGCTGCTGCGCGGAATCCAGTATCCGTCGCGCTGCACCCAGAACACCACTTTGGCGGCAGTGATAATGCCGTCTTCATCGAGCGTCAGAATTGTCTCAATGTACTGGGTGGCATCTTCAAACGAGGTGCCACGGGCCTCACCGCCCCACGAGTATCCCACGTGGCGCCCCGCCAGCGTCCGAGCAGGAACCGGCTCCTCCCCCACCGCCAGTCTTCCAGGCCCGCAGGCCACCATCACAGTCTGGGCAATAGCGGCGACTGCCGCAATCGCCAACAAGGATCGCTTTCTCATAGAGTCCTGCCTCCGGTTCTGCCTGCCGGCATACGGGCGACCCTATCATAAAACATGACAGTTTTGCAAGGAATTCTTGCGTGAGCGCCATACGCGCCAAGAACTCAGAACGGCATCAATTCCCCGTTGCCGTCCAGCAGCGGGCCGGCTTCATCGAGCAGTTCCACGCTGTCACTCTGAAGCACTGCGTCGAGCGCATTCTCCGATACCCACAGTTCATCTATGTGCAGCGTATTACGAACACGCAGGATGCCGGCCTTGCGCGAGTCCGGAACGCTGCAGGTGCGCAGCGCATAGGCGACGGCCTCGGCACTGCCGGCTGCCACCGGCGGAATCTTGCCGCGCTCGAGAAAGGTGCTGGTAAAGAGGTTGGGGTTCATGGCGGAGAAATCGATCTTGTCGTAGAGCCGCTGCGTGATCAGGTCCGCCAGGCCCACACCAAGCGCGTTGCCGTGTGAAGCCGGTGTCAGATCGGTACAGACGATACGGGTGATCCACGGCGAATCGGGCTCCGGTTGCCCGGGGATTCTGATCCGACCGATGATGTTGGGATCCATTCCTACGCCGCTGATGTCCTTACCCATCTCGTCGATGATCAGTACATCGATTGACTCGAGCGGCAGCTTCGGCATCGCGGCTCGCGCGAGATCGAGCAGCTTCATCTCCTCGGCTTCAATTGATTCCGGGCCCAACGCGCGAATGATCATCGTCTGGTCGTAGGCGTTCTCCACCAGTGCAATTCCGGCACGAATCTTGCCGGTCTCTATGATGCGGCGCGCCGCCGGTACCAGCAGCTCCTTGAGCCCGCGCACCCCGAAACGGTGCATCGCGTCGGCCTGATCGTGCTTGCCAAGCCCGATAATCAGCATCTTCATGATGCCGCTCTCGATCTCGGCGTGGAAATCGGTATGCGGTTTGACACGGTTTACCAGCACCACTCCGTCGCTTTCGTACGCCAGGCGGTCCATGTAGAGTGCATGCGGCAGCCCTTCAGAAGGCAGCTCCACGGTTTCCATCGAAGAGCGCACCGGTGCACCGACGCCGGCTTCATCGATGCCGTAGTCGGCAAGCACCTGCTGCTGGCCCTCGGCGGTTGCACCGCCGTGCGACCCCATCACCGGAACTATGAACGGTTCGGCGCCCGCGGCACGCACCTGCTCCACCAGCGTGGCGACAATCAGCGGCAGGTTGGCGATACCGCGGCTGCCGCAGCCAATCGCGATCCGTTCTCCTTTCTTGAACCCAATCCCCGCGGTCTGCAGCTCGGCGCGCACGGTTGCCGGGATATCGTCAAGCCGATTGGAATCGAAAACACGCCGGATCTTGCGCATCCGAATCTCTTTGACGTCAAATGCCGCGGGGGCCGAAGGTTTGGTCTGGGTCACTGTCTGGCTCCTACCTGTATTGTAGCACGAATACGGTGGTGCGAAAATTGTTGTTCCAGCTCCGCAGCCCTTATGGCGCCTGATCAGGCGCGCGCGCGGCGGCTGACGGCAACCCCTGGGCCGCTGAACTGCAGTTCACCGTTTGGTTTGAGTGTCGCGTTCTGCGAGCAGAGCAGTGGTCTGCCCGCATTCAGCCTCAGCTGCAGCGCCCGATCAGCAAACGCTGCCACGATATCGATGGCGCCGCGCCGCAGTTGGAGCCAGCCGGCCTCGGGATCGCAGGTCACCGAGGTCGCCGCCCGATCCGGGTAGCGCAGATCGTCCTCACTGCGGCGCAGCGCGAGCAGTCTGCGGTACCAGTCGAGCATCTCGGCGTGCTCGGCAACGGACTGCTCCCGCCAGTCGAGTACACTGGCGTTGTAGGTCTGCGGCAACTGCGGATCGGGAATGTCCTCGGGCTTCCAGCCGAACGCTGAAAACTCGCGCCGACGGCCTTCCTTGACCGCCGCGCCCAGATCGGCATCGCCGTGGTCGGTGAAATAGAGAAAGGGGCTCGAAGCGGCCCACTCTTCTCCCTGGAACAGCATCGGCACAAACGGTGCCAGCACGGTCAGCGCGGCCGCGATCCGGGCATGGGCGGGTGACACAAGGTGACAGAGACGTTCGCCGCGGGCGCGGTTTCCCACCTGGTCGTGATTCTGGCTGTAGGCCAGAAAACGGCAACCCGGCAGGGTCCCCACCGGCCGGCCATGGCGGCGCCCGCGCGCCGCCGAGTAGTCTCCGGCGTGGATGAACACTTCTCGGAGGCTGGTTGCCAGATCCTCAATTCCCGTGAAGCCTTTGTAGTAACCCTGCTGCTCAGCGGTCAACGCCACGTGCAGCGCATGGTGAAAGTCGTCGCTCCACTGGGCATCCAGCCCGTAGCCACCGCAGCAGCGCGGCGTAACCAGGCGCGGGTCGTTGAGATCGCTCTCGGCAATCAGGACCAGCGACCGCCCGGTCTCATGCGCCAGGCGGTCGGTCTCGATTGCCAGTTCTTCAAGAAAGTGCAGTGCCGACATGTCGAACAGGGCGTGAACCGCATCGATGCGCAGCCCGTCACAGCCGTAATCCTCCAGCCACATGCGGGCGTTGTCGAACAGGAAACGGCGCACCTCATCGCTGCCGGGCCCATCCAGATTAACCGCCGAACCCCACGGGGTTTTGTAAGCGTCGGTGAAGTAGGGGCCGAACTCCCCGAGGTAGTTTCCTTCGGGGCCCAGATGGTTGTACACAACGTCCATTACAACCGCCAGCCCGCGCGCATGGCAGGCTTGCACAAACCGCTGCAGTCCGTCCGGTCCCCCATACGCCTCGCAAACGGCGTAGAGCGCCACGCCGTCGTAGCCCCATCCCCGCGTTCCGGACGCCGCGGCAACCGGCATCAGTCCAATGTGACTAACCCCGAGCTCTTTCAGGTAATCGAGGCGCGTGACGGCGGCGTCAAACGTGCCCTCGGCGGTGAAGGTACCAACGTGGAGCTCGTAGATCACCGCGCTGTCCAGTGCCGGGGCAATGAACCGGTCCTCAGCATGCCGCACGTGGCTGTACGGCTCAACCCATTCGGACGCCTGGTGAACGCCTTCGGGTTGGCGCATGGAACGAGGATCGGGCCGCAGCGGACCACCGTCAATGCGGAACAGATAGCGGTCTCCGGCCACCGGTCGCGGTTCATCCAGCACCCAGTAGCCGCGTCCGGCCGCCGACATCGGCAGCCGGTGACGGTTGAGTTCAACCTCCACCGTTGTGGCGTGCGGTGCCCAGAGGCTGAGACGGTCACGCTTGGGCCGGCGGCTCAATGTGCTGTCCGTCACCTGTCTGCTCGGGTGGTTTCTCATCACACTTCTCCAGCAGGGCTACCGGGAAGGCCCGCAGCAACCTGCTCAAAGGCTGCGGCCCGGCGTGTACGGCGTTACCGCTGAGCAGGTCCGTCCAACGGCCTTCCGGGATATCGAGTGTCGTGTCCTGCCAGGCGCCGGCCAGCAGCAGCGGAAAACGAACCCCGATCGTGATTGCGGCTTCAGCGCGAACAAAGGCAACAACATGATCGGCTCTGGTGCCGTACGCGTAGAGCGGCCGGTAGTTTGCCGCCGGCCCGAGCACCTCGGGCCGGCGACGGCGCAGACGCAGTGCCTGAGCGGTCAGCAGCAGTTTGGGCAGGCCTTGCCCGGTGCGGCGTAGTACCGCCTCGGAACCCAGTTTGTCGATGCGCCTCAGAAGCTTGCGCCGCGCATCGAAGTCTACCGGCCGGCGATTGTCGGGATCCACCAGGCTGTAGTCCCACAGTTCGTTACCCTGGTAGACATCGGGAACACCCGGTGCGGTGAGTTTGATCAGCGCCAGTGAAAGCGAGTTGAGTTTTCCGGCTTCATCGATACTCTGCACCATCTGCTCGATGTCGAGAACCGCACGCTCATCGGCCAACAGCCGCTCGACAAAACTGCGGATAATCTGTTCGTACTCCTGATTCCGGCGAGTCCACGACGTGAAGCGTTTTGCTTCACGGACGGCCTTCTGCACGTAAGCGATCAGCCGCGGCGCGTCGATCGGCCACGCGCCGACCACGGTCTGGTAGATCAGGTATTCGGTCTCGGGGTCCGGGAACTCTCCGCTGCGGAATGTACTGCAGTGCTCACGCAGTGTGTCGCAGAACCCCATCCAGGCCTCCGGTGTTTCGGAGAGCACAGCCAGTCGCATGCGCACGTCCTCGCTGCGTTTTGTGTCGTGGGTCGATGTGGCGAGCATGGCCGCCGGAGAGTTCTCCGCCCGTAGTTGCATCTCCTGATGAAACTCGTCCAGCCCGATACCAAAGCGCGCCGGGTCTCCGCCGACCTCGTTGAGCGCGGTGAAGCGTGTGTAGCAGTAAAACGCGGTATCCTCGGCGCCCTTGGCCATCACCGGCCCGGTCAACTGCTGCACGCGCGTGGCGAGCTCCCGCTCCGCCTTGCCGGGATGCTCGAGTTTGAGGATTGCCCCCAGGAAAGCAAACAGCTCGGGATCGAGATCGGGTCGCCGCCCTTGGGCGGTGGCCACCGCCTCATCGATGATACGGACGTCCTCGTCCTCGATAACCGTAGCCGCGCTGCGAACGTAGGAGCGATAAACGGAAAACGAGGCCACCAGCACCGCGAGCGCTTCATAAATCTCATCGCGGGTAAAATCCCGGAAACGGCGATGATATACGAAAACGTCGGTGGCCAACGCCGTCAGCCGGTTCATGTCGCTGCCGAGCAGCTCGGAGACTACGAGGTCTTTCTTTTCCTGCAGCAGCTGATGATAGTCGACAGGTTGTTCGCTACCCACAAAGCGCTGATAGTAGCCGTCGAAGGCGTCGCGATGGGGCCCATAGATGAACAGCTGTCCGGTGTTGATCAGGAAATCGTAGCCGGTAGTGCCCTGTACCGGCCAGGCAGCACGCAGGCGCTCGCCGGGGTGCAGGATTTTCTCGACCACGATCCAGGCGCCGGGGGCGGCCCGGCGCAGTCTGGCGAAGTACTCCTGCGGATCACGCAGTCCATCGGGATGGTCTATCCTCAGGCCATCGATAACCCCCTGCGAGAGCCACTCAATCACCAGCTCATGGGTGTCCAGGAACACATCTTCGTCCTCGGCACGCAGGCCGACGAGGTCGTTGATATCAAAGAAGCGACGGTAGGCCAGGTCACTGCGCGCCACGCGCCAGAACGCCAGGCGGTAGTTCTGGCGACCGAGCAGAGCGTCCATGCGGTCGGCATCGGCGTTGACCGCCTCTACCTCTTCGTCCGTCGCGCGACGCACGGTCGGCTGTTCATCCAGCAGCCGGCTTAGCTGCACACGGAGCACCTGCTTATCACGGTGCCGGCGGCGCGTGCTGGCCCTATCGGTGGCGGTAGGCAGCGGCAGATAGTCCAGCGCACTGGCGACAAACTCGAGATCGGGCGATCCGCACCGTTCACCGGCCCGGGCAATGATGGGCGACAGCGAACGGGGGTCAACCGGAAACACGTGATCAAAGTAGCGCAGTACGAACCCGCCGCCGTTGCGTTCGAGCCGAATCTGGCGGGCCTCTACGATGCGTCCGTAGTGATCTCCAAGGATCGGCAGCAGGACACGGTTAACCCCCTCCTCCTCCGAATAGGCCCAGTCGACGTCAAAATAGGAGGCGTAGCGACTCGAGGGACCATTCTCCAGCACGTCCCACCACCAGCGGTTCTCGGGACCGGAAATCGCCATATGGTTGGGAACCACGTCGAGCACCTGTCCCAGGCCCTGCTCACCCAGCGCGCGGCAAAACCACTGATGCGCCTTCTCGCCGCCCAGCTCGGTGTTGACCGAGCTGTGATCGACAACGTCATAACCGTGCATGCTGCCGGGGGCGGCCTGCAGATACGGCGAGCAGTAGACGTGAGTCACGCCGAGATCGGCCAGATAATCGACGATACGGGCGGCAGCGTCAAAATCGAAACCGGCGTGCAGCTGGATCCGATAGGTCGATAGAACCGTGTGCGTCATAGTCGTACCGCTAATCCAGCGCCTGCAGCACCACCACGCTGCGGCCGGCGGCCGGGATCCGATCACCGGCACTCAGCTCTCGTTTCTCCTCGATCCAGCCTTCGGCTGTGTCCATGACCATCCGCCAGCGTCGTCCCCAGACCTTGTCCGGAAGCCTGAACTCCAGCGGCTCATAGTGTGCGTTGATAATCAGGTAGAACGAGTCATCCTGTATTCGCTGACCAAATACGTCCGGACTGGGCACCGCGGAGCCGTTGAGAAAGACCGAGATCGACTTGGCGTACCCCTCGTTCCAGTAATTGTCTTCCATTTCCGCGCCGTCGGGGGTAAACCAGGCGATGTCTTCCAGTCCGCGGCCGTAGATCGCCTGCCCCTGGAACCAGTGGCGGCGCCGAAACACCGGGTGTTCGCGCCGGAACGCCACCAGCGAGCGCATGAAACGCAGGAACTCGCGGTCGATCTTGTCCCAGTGCAGCCACGACAATTCGCTGTTCTGGCAGTACGTGTTATTGTTGCCGTGCTGCGTGCGCCCGATCTCATCTCCGGCGGTCAGCATCGGAACGCCCTGCGACAGAAACAGCGTCACCATCAGGTTGCGCCGCTGGCGATCGCGCAGTGTCACAATCTCGGGGTCATCCGAGGGCCCCTCAACCCCGCAGTTCCAGGAGCGATTGTGCGATTCGCCGTCGGCACCGCCCTCGCCGTTGGCCTCGTTGTGCTTCTCGTTGTAGGAAACCAGGTCGCTGAGCGTAAAACCGTCGTGACAGGTGACAAAGTTGATGCTGGCATAGGGACGTCGCCCGGTATTCTCGTAGAGGTCGGAGCTGCCGGTGACGCGGTACGCGAATTCGGCCAGCGTCTGATCCTGGCCGCGCCAGAAGTCCCGTATGCAGTCGCGGTACTTGCCGTTCCATTCGGACCAGCCCGGCGGGAAGTTCCCGACCTGGTAACCGCCTTCACCCACGTCCCACGGCTCGGCGATCAGTTTGACCTGACTGATCACCGGATCCTGCTGGATGATGTCGAAGAACGCCGAAAGCCGGTCCACATCATGCAGCTCACGCGCCAGCGTGCTTGCCAGATCGAACCGAAAGCCGTCGACGTGCATCTCCAGAATCCAGTAGCGCAGCGAGTCCATGATCAGCTGCAAAACGTGCGGATGGCGCATATTGAGACTGTTGCCGGTGCCGGTGTAGTCAACGTAGTAACGCCGGTCCTCGGGTGAGAGCCTGTAATAGGCTCCGTTGTCAATACCCTTGAAGCAGAGCGTCGGGCCGTCGTGATTGCCTTCAGCGGTATGGTTGTAGACCACGTCAAGGATGACTTCAATGCCGGCCTTGTGCAGCGTCTTGACCATTTGCTTGAACTCAGCGACCTGCACGCCGGCGGTCTCGCGCGCAGCGTATTCGCTATGCGGCGCAAAGAAACCGATGGTGTTGTAGCCCCAGTAGTTGCGTAAGCCCTTCTCAAGCAGATGACCATCGTGCACAAACTGATGCACCGGCATCAGTTCCAGCGAGGTGACACCCAGGCGCTTGAAGTAATCGAGCGACGCCGGGTGCGCCAGCGCGCTGTAGGTTCCACGCAGTTCGGCGGGTATCTCGGGATGGATTACCGAGTAGCCTCTGACGTGCACCTCATAGATCACCGTCTCGTTCCACGGCACCCGGGGCGAGTGGTCATCAGTCCAGTCGAAGAAGGGGTTGGTGACCACCGACTTGGGCACAAACGGCGAGCTGTCGATTTCGTTACGGTCGTCGCTGCCCGGTTTGAACGCGAACACCGCCTCGTTCCAGGCAACCTCGCCCGTGATGGCCTTGGCGTACGGGTCAAGCAGCAGCTTGTCAGGGTTACAGACGCTGCCCTCCGCCGGCTCCCACGGCCCGTGGACGCGGAATCCGTAACGCTGGCCCGGAATCAGATTGGGCACGTAGCCGTGCCAGCAGTGCCCGGTCACCTCGGGCAGCTGATGGCGAGTCTCGCGACCGGCGTCATCAAACAGGCAGAGTTCGACGCAATCGGCGACCTCGGAGAACACCGAGAAGTTGGTCCCGGCTCCATCGTAGCGTGCTCCAAGAGGATACTGCTTCCCTGGACGTATTTCCATATGTGCTCCCGGCGGTTATGTGGTATTATCTTATAGAGGTGGACCCCACTGCAAGACCTCCGTCATCCGCCCCGGCAATTCTCATTTTGGCCGTACGGGGTCGGTTGGCATGGAGCTTCTGCACGCCTGCCTCGAGAGCACCTCCGTGCACCATATGGCGACGGCTGCTGCTCGCCTGGGGGTAAGGACAACGTCGGCGCGTGCGGCGCCGTACGGCCAAAATGAGAATTGCTGCATCCGCCCTCACCGCCGGCGGCGACTCGGAGGGAAGGCCATGACACAGAAACCCGACAAAGCACTGTACAACAAGCTGCTCGCAGACGGCACACCCAGGGAAGAAATTGAAGCGGTCTACCGCAAGCTGCGTGATCGCGGCTACGGCGAAGCTGCCGCCGCTCGGCGCATGGAGCAGGCAATCCGCCGCATGCATGAACAGAGCGGCAGCGGGCGCGCGGCGGAGGAGGATCGCCCGGTGCAGTCGATTGCCGAGGCCGAATCAAGCCTGCCGGAAGAGAGCCCACGATTGCCGCTAAGCGGGGGTACCCCGGCCAACGAGTATGAGACCACCCGGCAGTTGCCGGTTGCGCCGCGGCTGCGGCGCCGGATCAACCGCTGGGCGTTTCGCCGCGGTCTGCTGATAACCGGGCTGGCGCAGCGCTGGCACGATGCGATGTCGCTGTTGCGGCCCTCACAACCGGACCACGCCAATCCGCGACTGGTGCGCGCGTTGGCTGCACCGCATAACCTCACCACCCAGCCGCCGGATGAGTACAGCCTTGCGGATACTGTCCATGCGCTGCGCAACTCGTCGCGCCGGATGCTGGGTGAACTGTCCGGATCGGGCGGAGAGGCGGTGGTCCAGGCGTACCGCCGCCGCGACCCGTTTGGACTGGAGTTTCTGTCGCGCTTCAGCCGTGAGCAGAAGAGACTGATGACGTCGCTGGAACGCCTGGACGCCGCCGTACTGGACGGTATCCCGGTCCAGGTGGCCGAGTTGATCCGCCCGACACGCGAACTCTACCGGCTCGTCCTGACAACCGAACAGGTAAGCCGCAAGCGCATTGCAGACGTGCTGGCGGTCGGCAAGGACGTGGTGCTGGCCTACGGCCGGCCCGTCTCAGCGGCACAGCTCGATAACGCCGCCGAACTGTTTATGCATGCCATAGACCAGTTGCAGCGCTTCAAGCGCGAACTCTACCCCGTGGCGCTGAAGGCCGTCGGAGCGTTCTTTGACGAGCACGATGATTCCCGCCGCAAGCGTGAGGCGCTCTATCGTTTTGCCGGCATTACCGGGAACGATATTCTGACGGTCAAACGCTTCACCGAGAAACAGACCAGGCTTCGCGAACTGCGGCTCGTCGAAGAGAAGAAACGCGAGCTTGAAGACCTCGAGCTCGAGAAGGAAGCCGGCTTCTCGCGGCGCCACCACGGCACGCTGTCGTTCCTGTCGACTATTTTCCCGGAATCCGGTATCGAGCGCCTGGAGCAGAACCGTTACCTGCTTCCCTACTTCGATACGCGCGTCTTTGCGCAATCGCTCCCGTTCGACCACCACGCAGAAAACATAGAGACCGTTGCGGCCGACGATCCAATTCAGCCGTTGCTGGTACTGCACCGCATCATCGATAACCTGCTGGCCAGTATCGATCAGCGCAGCCTCGAAAAACTGTTGCTGCGCGAACGCACCGCCGACGTACTTGGAGACATCAAGACGCGCTGGAACCAGATCTACAGTGCGCTGTTTGCCCCTTACCTGCGTGCGCTGACGGCCTACGCCAAAGGCCTTGTCGAACGCAGCGACTACGCGCGCGATTTCAGCGACAGCGTGCTGGCACGCAACCTGCGCGAGGAGATCAACGCATATCGCAACGCGATAATCCGCAATTACGCGGCCGTGACCGAAGCTGAGTACCACGGCCCGCGGCTCTACCCGCTTGTGGAGGAGTTGCACGATCTGCTGGCGGAACTTGCTCAGGATCTCAACCAGGATCTGGTCAAACGCGAGGATCCGATTGCCACGCGCATCTACGCTGAACTGGACAAGCGGCCCTTCGTTGATTTTGACACCCACGCGTCGGTACATTCGGCGCGGCTCAAGCCGGTCACCCGCCAGGTAAAGCGATACGTTGAGGCCAAGTACTACAGCTCGGTGCATGCAATTCCCAAGCTGTCACAGCTGTTTCTGTTTGACGTGCTGCGCGGTATCGTCGATATGTATCACATCCTGGTCAATGATGGTCACAGCTTCCTCCGAAACCGGGGTGCCAGAGTGTCGGTCGCCGGAGAGCACGAGCGCGCCGCGTGGCGCAAAGAACGCACCGAGCGAAGCCGCGACTCGGTTGAGTTGCTGCGCGTGCGACTGGCCGAGAGCGAAGCCGGCAGCTACGTCGACGAGCTGACCGGCCTCAAGAACAAGAACTTCTATCTGAAGGAACTGCCAGGTCAGTTTGCGGATCTCAAGAAGAGACAGCGTCCGTTCTGTTTTCTGCTGCTCGATCTCGATCACTTTAAATGGGTCAACGATGAGCTGGGTCACCAGATGGGCGACGAAGTACTCAGGCAGACCGCCGGAACCCTGCTCGACGGCGTACGGTTAGGCCACGACGTCGGTATCCGCTACGGCGGTGAGGAGCTCCTGCTGCTGATACAGGCCCCGCTGCACAACGGCGTTCTACTGGCGGAACGCTTGCGTCACGCCCATCAGGAGCGAGTTGCCACACTCGAAAACTGGGCGCCCATCCGTGAGCTGGCCGATGAACGCGGCGAGCCGTGCGCCACGCTCTCCATCGGGGTCGTGCGTGCCGACCGGCATGATACGATGGAGGCCGCAATTGAACACGCGGATCGCGCACTGTATAAGGCCAAGGAGCAGCGTAACTGTCTGGTACTGGTGGATGAGTCCAACGGGCGCTTGCTTAACTACGCCGATTACGCGCGCCGCCTGCGCGCCGAAGACAGCTGACGGAAGAGGTGCGCCCGCCGCTTCCGGTTAGGGAAGAAAAAACAGTTTCGGCACCACTGCCTACGGTTTGAGCCCCAGTTTGACGAGCTTGGGCCGGATCACCACGGCACAGTAGCCGGCCTGAGGATTGCGGTTGAAGTAGTCGTGGTGGTACTGCTCAGCCGGATAGAAAGTGTCATACGGCACGATTTCGGTCACTATCGGATCGACAAACTGCCCCGCCGTCGCCGCGAGGACCTGTGCGGCCACGCGGCGCTGCGACTCGTCATGGTAGAAAATCACCGAACGGTACTGTGTTCCGACGTCGGCTCCCTGCCGGTTGAGCGTTGTGGGATCGTGTGAAGCAAAGAACCGTTCGAGCAGCGCGGCATAGGATACCACGGCCGAATCAAATACCAGCTGCACCACTTCGGCGTGACCGGTTGCACCGCCGCATACCTGCTCGTAGGTCGGATTGGTTGCGCGTCCCCCGGCGTAGCCCGGCTGCACGCTGATAACACCGGGCAGCCGCTGATAGACCGCCTCGGTGCACCAGAAACAACCGTTCCCCAACGTCGCGGTTTGGCGCGTATCAGACATAGTTATTGACGTTCTCCTGGCTCCTAGAAGCTCCGGACGCGGCGCGGAAATTCGTTGGAGATCTTGAGGAAGGCAGCCGGATCGACCACTTCATTTCCGAGCCACACCTCGAAGTGCAGGTGCGGACCGGTCGATGCACCACTGTTACCCAGCAGGCCGATCTGCTGTCCCTGCTCTACGTCCTGCCCCTCGCGCACGCTGGCCGAGTGCAGGTGCGCATACATTGTGCGGAAGCCGTACCTGTGCCGCAGCCAGACCTGGATACCGTATCCGGGATCCACGCTGATCTCATCGACGCGCCCGCGCGCGCTGGCCACCACCGGCACCCCGATGGCATCGGCGATATCAAAACCTTTGTGCAGGTAGAGCTGTCCGGTGAACGGATGGATATTGGGACCGAACTCGTGGGTCACGCGGCCGCGCCCGCCGATAACCGGCCAGTAGTTGGGAATGTCGGTCAGAAGGCTCTGCTGCACGCGGAAGATGCGCTGCACCTCTTCCAGCGGCTCGACGGCGGATCGCAGCGTCGAGGCAAGGTGGCGAATATCCTCGATTTCGCGCAGTTCGCCGCTGTTGAGGCGGCGCGCATCGAGAAACGGGGTAAGATCACCGCCGCCACTGCGATCGGCAGCCGCACCGGACGCGGCGCCGGGCCGCAGCCCGTCGATGGTCTCACGCATCGTGCCCTCGAACATGCGGGAAATGCGCATGACTTCCTGCAGCTCCTCCATGATCGCATCGAGGCTGGCCTGGCTGCTCTGCAGGCCCTGCTGCCGCTCGACGACGCGCTCGGAGGCGTCCGGTGCGTGCATCGCCACGTAGACAAATCCCGCCAGGATAAAGGAGAACAGTACCGCGAAGAATATGATGGCGAAAACGTTGGCCTGAAACTTGACCAGCCGCTTCTCCGAATGGGGAATAATGAGGAGCGTAAACCGCTGCGAACCGCCGCGCGTAACACCCCGCAAAATGCCTACCAGGCTGTCGCGGATAGCGGAAGGGCTGAAACGCAGTCCACGCAAACCGCGTGGATTACTACCCGAAGACCGCACCCAACGCGCCACGCGCGCCTCCTTGATTGTGTACCTGTTCGCGCATAAAACCTCAATATAATCTTCGGCTCCTGCAATCATCGTGCTTAATTCCCGTGCTGTCAAGGGGTTTTCGAGCCGCAAATCACGATGCCAAGCATTGAAAAAACGGCGTATATCGATTAGATTGGCTGACTATCCGAAGAAAGGAGGAACAGATGAAACGCACACTGATTTTGTTGCTGTCGCTGTGCCTGATCACCGGCGCGCTCTTTGCCGCGGGGCAGGGTGAAGAGTCAACGGCCGATAGGATCGTGGTGGCCACCGATGCCACCTGGCCGCCGATGCAGTTCATCGACGAGAACCGCGAACTCGTCGGCTTCGATATCGACCTGATGCGCCTGATCGCCGAGAAGGGCGGTTTTGAGGTCGAGTTCCAGAACACCGCCTGGGACGGCATCTTTGCCGGTCTGGCCACCCGTGAGTACGATGCGGTGATTTCGTCGGTGACCATCACCGAAGAACGCCGGCAGACCATGGACTTTTCGATCCCGTATATCAACGCGGGGCAGGTGCTGATCGTGCGCCAGAACCAGTCTGGTGTGACCACGCTGAACGACCTCCGCGGCCGCTCGGTGGGGGCCCAGATCGGTACCACGGGGTCGTTTGAAGTGCAGGCCGTGGCCGGCGTGGAGCTGCGCACCTACGACGAACTGGGTCTGGCCATAGAAGATCTGGCCAATGGCAGGATCGACGGCGTGGTGGCCGATACGCCGATTGCCGCCGACTACGTGCTGCAGAACGAGAACTACCGCGATCGGCTGCAGATCGTCGGTGAACCGTTCACCGAAGAGTTCTACGGCGTTGCGGTACGCAAAGGCAACACCGAGGTGCTGGAGCGCATCAATGCCGGGCTGCAGGCCGTTCTGGACTCCGGCCGCATCGCCGAGCTGGAAGAAAAGTGGCTGAGGTAGACAAGACCGGCAGGCCGCAGATCACCATCTCTGATGGCGCATTGATTCCCGATCGGGCGGAGAAGTCCCTCTTCTCCGCCTGGCGGATTTCGTTCTTCGGTGCCATCGGGCTGCTTGCACTGTTGCCGATTCTGTCACCAACCCCGTACCTGGACATCCTGCGCTTCGTGCCGGACGGCATCCTCAGCACGTTCCAGGTCACCGTCGCGTCGATTCTGATAGCGCTGATCATCGGGCTGTTTACCGGCCTGGGGCGGGTATCGCGCATTACAATCGTCAACCGGATTGCTACGATCTACGTGGAAGTGATCCGCGGTATTCCGCTGCTTGTACAGCTGTTCTACATTTACTATGCCCTGGGACAGTTTGTGGCCGTACCGCGTCTGACCGCCGCGGTCATCGCCATGAGTGTCTGTTACGGCGCCTACATGGGCGAGATCTTCCGTGCCGGAATCCTCTCGATTCCCAAGGGGCAGATGGAAGCCGCGCTGGCACTGGGGCTGTCACGCGGTCAGGCGATGCGCAAGGTTATCCTGCCGCAAACGCTGCGGCTGGTGCTGCCGCCGATCGGCAATGAGTTCATTGCGCTGTTGAAGGACTCTTCGCTGGTTTCGATCCTGGCGGTATCGGACATCCTGCGCCGCGGCCGCGAATACGCCGCCACCACGTTTCGGTACTTCGAGGCCTACACCGTTGTGGCGCTGATCTACCTCGTGATGACGCTGTTCTTCTCCAAACTGGTCGGAATCATGGAAGAGAGGCTTGAACACCGTGGAAGCTAGGGTCCGTATCCAGAACGCCAGCAAGTACTTCGGCAAACGTGGCGAGATCACCGCCCTGCGTGACGTCAGCCTGCAGGTGATGCCCGGTCAGGTCTTCCTGATCATCGGGCCGTCGGGCAGCGGCAAGAGCACCCTGCTGCGATCGATCAACCGCCTGGAGACGCTCAGTGCGGGCTCGATCTGGATCGACCAGGATGAGGTTACCAACCCGCACGGCGACATCCGCCAGATCCGTGAGGAGGTCGGCATGGTGTTCCAGAGCTTCAACCTGTTTCCGCATCTGACAGCCGTAGAGAACATCCTGCTGGCGCCCACGACCGTCAAGCGTGAGCCGCGTGATCAGGCGCTGCCCCGCGCGCGCCGGCTGCTGGCGCGGGTCGGCCTGTCGGAGAAAGAGAACTCCTATCCCTCGCAGCTTTCCGGCGGCCAGCAGCAGCGTGTCGCCATTGCGCGCGCCCTGGCCATGAATCCCAAAGTGATGCTCTTCGACGAGCCAACCTCGGCGCTTGACCCCGAGATGATCAAGGAAGTGCTCGACGTGATGCTCGATCTTGCGCGCGACGGTATGACGATGCTGGTGGTATCTCACGAAATGGGATTCGCGCGCGCCGCCGCAGACAGCGTGGTTTTCATGGACGAGGGCCAGATTGTGGAAATCGGTCCGCCCGAGCGGATCTTTGACGCCGCCACCGAGGCCCGCACGCAGAAGTTCCTCAAACACATCCTGTGACGCAACGAACCGTTTGAGCATTTAGCAGAAATCGTGTATAGTGAACTATAGTGACGATTGACGGCCCCCGTGCGTCCCGTGGGTGGAAGCACGTGTGCCCCGGATTCGGTTATGACCAAGGATGGATCGGGTATGCGAAACAAAAAAGTGCTTACGGGAGTTCTGCTGCTCACGCTCATAAGCCTGCCCCTGTTGGCCGGCGGACAACGCGAGCGCGAAGAAACCCGGCTGGATGTGGAACGGCTTCCGCGCGTCTACATAGCGCCGCAGAATCCTCAGACGGGGAACACCGAACTCGTTGTCCAGCCGACGATTGTGCCGCCGACCAATGCGGTGATCCGCAGTTACGAACTGCGTATCTACGATTCCGCCGGGCAATCCGTCTGGAGCCGCTCGGAGGAGGTCACTGAGCGACGCGGCTTCTTTGGCCGACTCTTCAATATCGGTGAAGAACCGGGAATAGACCTCGGCGCCCTGGCACGGCTCTCGTGGCCGGGTATGGACCAGGACGGCAATTTTGTTGAAGACGGTGACTACATCTATCAGCTGTCGGTGCGTGACAGCGAAGGCAACGTGGAGCGCACGCCGCCGATGAACGTGACCGTTGACAATACGCCGCCGACTATCGATCTGGTAGAGGCGGACTACTCCATCTTCTCGCCCGATGACTCCGGTATCCGCGATACGCTGCCGGTCAGGCAGCGTGGCTCACGGGAGGTCTCCTGGGTGGGGCGCTTCCTGGACAATCGTGGTGCGGTCATCAGGGAGTACCGCTGGGAGAACCCCGTGCAGTACGATCCGCAGAGGCCGACGCGCCAGCGTCCGGAGAACGACCGCATACCACAGGACTTTGAGTGGGATGGACTCGACGCCGATGGGCGCGTTGCGGCCGACGGTGTCTATACCTACGAGCTGCTTGGAACCGACCGCGCCGGCAATGTGGCACGGGCGGAAATTGACCGGATTGTGCTCAGCACCGAGGCCGGCGACCTGATCGTACGGCCTTCGCGACGTGCGTTCTCGCCCGGCACCGACAGCCCGTATAACAGTGTCACTTTTCTGATCGAGGTAAACGCTCTGGTCGACGTGGCTGAATGGCGCCTGGATATCATGGCCGAAGGGCGACCCGACCGCGTGCTGCGCAGTTTCCTCGGTGAGGGCGATATCGATCCAACCATCCGTTTCGACGGCAATGACAACCAGGGACGCCGGCTGCCGGACGGCAGGTACAAGGTTCAACTCTACGCGCTCTTTATAAACGGCACGGAGTCGCAGTCGATGCCGGTGCTGGTGGAGATTGACACGGTTGCGCCGCAGGCGCGCCTGTCGGTCAATCCGCCGGTTTTCGGCGGCCAAACCAGGCCGACCACCGTGATCGATGCGCGTTGGGATCCCACCGTGGACTGGACCGGCCATGTAGAGGCGCCCGGCCTGAACATCCGCCAGGCTCTGGGCGATCTGGCCCGACAGTTTGGAGTGGATGAAACCGCCTTCCCTTTCGAGTGGGACGGCACCGATCTTGACGGCCAACCAATTCCCGACGGCCGCTACACGGCCTGGATCTCGGCGGTTGATGAAGCCGGGAACCGCGGCCAGTCAAACCGAGTCACGCTTACGCGCGACACCCGCCGGACGCCGATTGCCCTCGAAGTTTCGGCGCGCGAGTTCACCCCTGATTTCATTGGTGTTGACGACACCGTGACGTACACGCCGGTCCTCGAGGTAACCGACAGCATCGAGGAGTTCCTGTTTTACATTCGCGACGAGCAGGGCCGTGTAGTGCGATCGCGCGAGGTCCGCCAGGCTTTTGACGAGTTTGTGTGGGACGGGCGCAACAACGCCGGCCAGCTCCTGCCGGAGGGGCGTTACACCGCGGAGCTGCAGGTGCACTACGCCAACGGCAATCAGCCGACGGCCACCGCCGATACGGTACAGCTGCGGATTTCCGGTGTATCGGTCAGCATTACCGCCCCCTACGACGCCTTTGCACCCACCGGTGACGGCTATCGCGACACGATAGTGTTCACTATCGGCCTGGTTGGCCAGGAGAGAGTGGCGCGCTGGTCCGGAGAGATTCGTGACGCCCGCAATCGCGTCATCCGTCGCATCGGCGCAACCGGCGACGTGCCGCGTACCGTCGAGTGGGACGGCCGCCATGACGACGGACGCATCGAGGACGGTCGCTACACGGTACACATGCGCGTCGAATACGTTACCGGCGGTGTAATCGAAGGCCGCTTCGACGGCCTCGTTACGGTGGACACAACCGGCCCCGAAGTCGACCTGAGCATCAGCCCCGAGCGGTTTGCTCCGGATGGTGACGGCCGCAATGACACCCTCACCTTCACTATACGTGCAGTCGACGCCCTGTCGGCCATCGGCGACTGGGAACTGGTGATCAGCGAGCCCAACACCAACACCTTCCGCACGTTCTCCGGTCGCGGCGCGCCGCCGCGAACCCTGACCTGGGACGGCACCTCCGATGACGGTGAGCTGGTCCAGTCGGCTACGCGCTACCGCGCCGTACTCACCGTACGCGACGTACTGCGCAACGCCGGCAGCGATGAAGCAACCATCTCGGTTGACATCATGGTGGTGCGTGTGGGAGACCGCTACCGTATAGTGGTGCCGAGTATCCACTTCCTCCCCAACACGGCCAACATGTTCCTGGTGGAGGACGAGTTCCTGCTCGAAAACCTGCGCATCCTGCGCCGTCTGGGTGAAGTCTTCAGCGACTATGCCGACTACAGTATCCTGGTCGAGGGGCACGCCAACCACGTGCTCTACTACGATCCGGTGCTTAGAGACCGGGAACAGCAGGGAGTGCTGATACCGCTGTCACGCCGTCGCGCAGCAACCGTTCGCGAGGCGCTTGCGATACTGGGAGTGGACCTGCAGCGCATGCGGGCGGTGGGAATCGGCGGAGCCCGCCCCGAAGTGGACTTCAGCGACTATCAGAATACCTGGAAGAACCGCAGGGTCGAATTCTGGCTCGACCATGCGGCCGACTAGATCTGACGCCAGCCTGGCCGGGTCGCCGAGTTGAACCGGTCGGGCACGCATCTCAGGGGGCGCCTGTCGGGCGCCCCTTTCCTTATCTATACGCCCGGCCGGCGCGCGGGCGACCAGCGCTGCATGAATATGCGCGACGTGGCACGCTGAATCGATATTTTTTAGTCGGTTGGCGACCGATATTTTTCTTGACAATGAAAATTGCGCGGTATATCGTATGCTCTACGCGCGCACTCTGCACCCACCGTGCAGGCATCCGCGCGGCAAGGGAGGCACTAGCATGCGGGAAATGCTCGAGCACGCTCCGGGAAGGATCTACCTGCTGGTCCTGTTACTCTCAGTGATTTTGATGGCAGTGGCGGTGTTCATGGGCGTAACGGACGCGCCCGCCGACGGTGAGCCGATTCTGGTCTTCGGCTGGATGACCATGCCGCTGGTGATTGGTGTTGTGTTCGTGATCGTCTGGTTGATCGCGTATCTCATCTACTTCACGAAACACTGGCCGTACCGCTAAGCCGGTACCACAACCCCAAGGAGGGATCACGTGGTTGATCTTATCGCTCTTGGAGTATTCAGTCTGATCATTATCGCCATGGCAGCCTACGGCTACCGCATCTCGGCCAAGACCGCGGAGGACTACATGCTCGGAGGCCGCACCATCGGCCTGGTGGTCATGTTCTTCTTCGTGCTCTTTGCCATCTCCTCCAGCTGGACGTTCTACGGTTTCCCGGGTCATCTCTATCTGCACGGGCCGGGCTACGTCTTCTTTATCTGGGGGTCCGTGGCCGGCTTCGCGGCGCTCTACATGTTCCTGGGACCGCGGCTGTGGGCACTGGCCAAGATCAACCGTTTCCTGTCGCCGGTGGAAGCGCTTGCCGAGCGCTACGAGTCCAAGGCCCTGCGCGTGATCCTGGCGGTCACCATGCTGGCGTTCATCATTCCCTACGTTGGCGTGCAACCGCTGGGTGTCGGCCGCGGCTTTGAGGCACTGATCGGCACTCCGCTGTGGGTCGGCGCCACCTACACCGCCGTACTGCTGGTGATTCTGGTAATCCTCGGCGGGATGCGCATCGTGGCGTGGGTCAATATCTTCCTGGGCACCGTGTACGTGACGGCACTGCTGGGCTCGCTGTTCTGGGTCATTGCAGTGGTGTTTCCCGACGGCGGCGTGGTACAGGCGGCACAGCAGGTCCTGGTAAGCGAGCCGGCCAAGCTCAGCACCCCGGGGCCCCTGGGCGCCTACTCCTCGGTACTGGTCATCGGAACCTTTGTGGTTGGTCTGCTGGCGTTCTCCTGGCCGCACGTCGTGATCGGCGCAATGACCGCGCGAGACAAGACGCTCTTCAAATGGTTTCCGCTGCTGATATTCATCTTCGGCGGACTGTTCTTCTATATCATTCCGTTTGTATGGGGCTCGATCATTGCCCCGGCAGCCTTGCCGGGAGTGACCGATGTAGCGGAGGCCGACCGCGTTGTACAGACCACCATTCAGACCTTCCTGCCGCGCTGGTTCGGGGTGTTTGTGCTGATGGGCGTTATTGCGGCCGCCGTATCCACCGCCGCCGTGCAGCTGATGACCTCCAGCATCATCGTGGCGCGCGACGTGATTCAGGGAGTGTTCAAACCGGACGCCAATGACCAGCAGATCACGCTGTGGGCACGGCTGGCGGTCATTGCCATAGTCATACTGAGCCTCGGGGTCACCGTGGTAGTCAGCCTGGGGCTCGGTGATGAAGCCATGGCGCTCTACCTGACCGACGTCAGCGTACCGGGATTCGCGCAGTGGGCACCGGCACTGGTGGGCGGGCTGTTGTGGAAACGCGGTACGCGCCAGGGCGCGGTGGCCGGTACGCTGGTAGGGGTTGTCTGGCTGGTGCTGGGTCTGCTGATCACCAATGAGGCCGGAGCGCGCATTCTGCTGCTCGACCTGCACCCGGTCATCCTTACCCTGCCGCTGAATGCAATAGTATACGTGGTGGTCAGTCTGCTGACCGAGAAGCCGAGCGAGGAGATTGAGGACGTCTTCTTCAACGAAGTGGACGACTACCTGCGCAGCGAGCGGTAGTCACGGCAACGCAAGCATTAGAGGCAACTGACCGAACCGGAAGAAAGGATCGAAATCAATGGCCGACACATGGCGACTCATTTTCAACCCTGAAGGCGACGCCGCCGATATGGTGGCGTACGCCTCGGCACTGGTGGAAGGACGCATCGCGGGCAAGTATATGCTCTCCACCGAGAAGCTGCCGGATACACTGGTGGTGCAGGGCTTCAGGCAGAAGGGAATCCTGGCCGGGGCCGACGTTGACATCAACAAGGACACCGCAAAGAAGTACGACATCAAGGTGGCCAACTACCCGCGCAGCGGGCGCGGCGGCCCCAAACCGGTGGGCACCGTCAACCTGGCGGAGGTTCTCAAGACCTCGTCACGCAAGTTCAACGCCGTGGAGACCGCCCCGGACGATCCCGCGGTGCTGCTCTATACCTCCGGAACTACCGGCCGGCCGAAGGGCGTGACCCTCACCCATCGCAACTTTGCCCAGCAGTGCATCAACGTCAGCAAGGTCTTGCCGCTGGACGAGAGCGACACCATCGTGCTGGTGCTGCCGCTGTTTCACGTCTACGGTCTTTCCAACGGCCTGATATCGGGGGTCTATTTTGGAACCCGCATGACGCTGGTGCCGCAGTACAGCCCTGCAAAGCTGCTGGAAGCTATCGAGCACAGCAAGGCTACCGTGCTGATTGCGATACCCACCATGTACATGCACCTGCTGCAGATCGCCAGGACCCGCAAAGCCTCCATCCCGAAGTCGCTGAGGCTGTGCGTCTCCGGAGGCGCTCCGTTGTCGCTGACCACGCTGCGCGAGTTCGAGGAGGCCTTCCAGACGCGGATTGCCGAGGGCTACGGCCTGACCGAGACAACCTCGTCGGTCTGTCTCAACAAGAGCGGCGAAGCGTTCAAGCCCGGCTCCATCGGGCCGGCCGCCGAAGGCGTGGAGATGCGCGTCTTCGATGACAACGATGCCGAAGTGCCGGATGGTCAGGAAGGCGAGATTGTGATCCGCTCCGACGTGGTAACTCCGGGGTACTGGAACAACCCCGAAGAGACGGCCGAAGCCATCCGTGACGGCTGGCTGCACACCGGGGACCTGGGCTATCGCGATGCGGACGGCTTCTTCTTCATCACCGACCGCAAGAAGGATCTGATCATCCGCGGTGGCTTCAACATATCGCCGCGCGAAATCGAGGAGCTGCTCTTTACCCATCCGGCAATCCAGGACGCCGCGGTGATTGCGGTCCACGACAAGCGCGACCGCGAGGCGGTCAAGGCGTGTGTGGTGCTCCACGAGGGGCAGAGCGTGACCGAGCGTGAAGTGCTGGATTTCTGCTCGCAGAACCTGGCCGACTACAAGGTTCCCAAGTACGTTGAGTTCCGCCCGAGTCTTCCCAAGAGCGCAACCGGCAAGATCCTGCGCAAGGAACTGCGTGAGGGTTACCATGACGACCGCCTGCTGGATAAACAGAGTGCGGGCCGCAAGGAGCAGCCACATGGATAGCGCGCACGGTCTGGGCCGCATGCTCGAAGAGATGGCCAGGAAGCAGAAGAAGCGCCAGGCGCTGCTGTTCGATAACCGCGAGGTCAGCTACCGCGAGCTCGATGAGAATGCCAACAAGATCGCCAACGGCCTCCAGTCACTGGGTATTACCCGTGGTGATCGCGTAGCCATGATGCTTCCCAATATCCCGGATTTTGTCTACTCGTTCTTCGGTATTCAGAAGCTGGGGGCGGTGGCGGTGCCGTTCAACACCATGTACAAGGGCCGTGAGATTATCCACATCCTGAATGACTGCGAGGCAAAGGCTATCATTACGATGACCAACTTCGCCAACCTGATCAACGAAATCCAGGAGGACGTCCCCAGTCTGCAGCACATTATTCTCACCGGTCAGCGCACGATGGTATTTGTCAGTCCGGACAGTACCGTCAACGTGCAGATGGTGGTCGGCAAGGACCGCTTTGCATCCGGTGACGAGGCGTTCCGCGTGGTCGGCGAGCTGCTGATCGATACGCTGAAGTCGTTTGGGGTTGAGGCGTGGTACAAGCATCGCGGCGGTGTGCGCTGCGGCGGCCGGAAGATCGCCATCGTGCTGGTGTCGGAGGTTGAGAACCTGCTGGTGATCAACTGCATCACGTTCCTGGGACCACTGAAGACCGACGATTTCTTCCGCGTTGTGTGGGTCGCACCGGAAGTCAAGGACAAGGTCATGGAGCCCACGACATCGGTGGAAGAGCAGACCGGTACGCGGCCGTCGCTGGAGCTGTTCAAAGACGCATTGCTGGCCGCGCTGCAGTCCAGACTCGGCATCAGTGCCGAGGAAGGCCAGTTGAAACGCGATGAGCTCTTCGGCTACGAGAAAACCCGCGCCCTGGCCGACAAGAAGTAGACGCACCCCGTACTTGGCGTTTCCGCGCTTCCGCGATAGATTGAAGCTACGAACGTAGACGAACGTATGTGTCAGCAGTCGGGGAGGTCGGTGTGTCGCTCTACAAGGTGCACTTCAAATGGAAGGACAAAGAGGTCACGCTGCGCGCGCGCGGGCTGGACCTCACGCATCCGTACTTTGTCTCGATAACCGGGATGGTGTTTCCCGAAGGCCCGAGAATCATCATCGACCCCGGCGAGGATGAAGTCCGGCGTACGTTTGGTAAGGCCGACCACCTGATGATTCCTTTTCAGACGGTCAGTCTTATTGAGGAGTACCAGGACGAGCAGGCGGAACAGCCACGGGGCCGCAAGGTACGCAAGTTCACGCTGGTGGATGAATCAAGCGACCAGCACGCAGAAGATCCCGAAGACGATCCAGGCTGAACGCCGCGGCCACAGCGTCTGCTGATTGTGCCTTGCGAAGTGCCGCGCCATGCACTACTATTGACGGTGCGCAACGCGCCCGGAGGTCAACATGCCGGTCAATTGTCTCTCGGTCCCCAATCCAATCTCGTACCTTGTCTGTTACGGTATCAAGGATGTGGAGAATCGTACCTGGCGCACCGACTACCGCGGTACCCTCTACATCCACTCGGCCGGCAGGATCAGCTTTCGCGGTATGCCCGACTTCTCGCGCTTCCCGATGCCGGTGATGCGCGAGTTCGATACCATCATGTCGCAGATCCAGGACATCGAGCAGCAGAGTTCGTACATCGGATTTGTGGAAAACGGTGTGACGGTGATGCTGCAACGCGAAGAGAAGCAGCCGATATCGGTGATCAACGAGTACGCGCTGCTGTCGGACGTCTACAATCACTACCGCAGCGAGGATCAGGACCCGTTCTTCCACGCCGGAGCAATCATCGGCAGCGTGGAACTCAGCGATATCGTCAACAACTCGGACAGTGCGTGGGCTGAAGAAGGCAAGTTTCACTGGGTGTTGAGCAACCCGGTACGTTTCAAGATTCCGCTTGCCAACATCCCGGAAAGGTCCGGTATCTGGAAACACGAGCTGTAAACGGCGCGCGGAGCGAGCTATGACGGACCACGAAGGCGGTCAGGAGCCGCTGCGCTACCAGGATTTTGACGGCAGACACAACCGCCACCGGGTTACCGTCTATGGCCTGCAGAACTGCTCACCATGTCGGGATGCCAGGCAATTCCTGGCCACTCACGATGTGGCCCACCGCTACGTGATGGTGGACTGGCAGCTGCCGCGGACGCGAATCGAGATCAAGCAGCGGCTGGAACAAGCTTACGGCGACCGCCCGATCTACCCGGCCATCGAGATCGACAATCAACTCCACTTCGGCTTTGACGGCGGCCGATGGGCCGAGCTGCTGAGCCTCGATTCCGTCTGACTCTCTCAGCCCGCGGCCAGACCGCCTCAATCCGGCCGGATGGTGAAGCGCGCGAATACCGTGCCCACATAGCCGAAGCTGCTCAGATCAGCCACCTCCGGCGCAAAAACCAGCAGCCCGCCGGTACCAACACTGAAGCGGTCACTGAATCGGTAGGCAACCGTCAGTTCAGGAATCACGACACCGGCGGTATCGATACTGTTGTAGAGCCCAAAGAAAAGAAACAGCCCGCCTCCGACATTAGTATTGAAGGTGAACGGCCCAACGTCGGCCTCAGCCGTCA
Source organism: Spirochaetaceae bacterium (assembly GCA_007693945.1). GTDB lineage: Bacteria > Spirochaetota > Spirochaetia > DSM-27196 > PWMO01 > PWMO01. The sequence goes on along the minus strand of RECP01000078.1, from coordinate 8,227 downwards.
GGATGGGATATACCATACTCTGGATGATGAACGTCCACAGGCGTGCGCCGCCGCCCAGCCGAACCGGGCCCAGGTCGTGCAGCCAGTTGAACTTGACATCCGGCACCAGGAAGACCCAGTCGAGCGTATCGCCTATGTCGTCATCCTCAGCCCTCACACCGATGTAGTACGGCACATTGACACCGATGTCGATCTTGAACTCGGCTGCCAGCCGGGCAGCCGAACCCAACAGCAGTACCGTGAACACAACCAGCAGAACCAACCACTTCTTACGTGCCATGATCCCCTCCATGTGCGACCGCCGTTGTCTTCGGCTTCATGACCGATTCTATCGCGCTTTGGTCCAAATTGCGAGCAGTTTCGGCGTAAACAGAGCCGATGATTTCTGCTATAGTCAGTGCACGGCAAGGAGTGATGCACTATGGCAGTCGACCGCGAGACAATTCTTGACGCGCTGCGGGCCGTTCGGGACGGCGAATCCGGACACGATATCGCCAGTCTGGGATTGGTCCGTGACGTTCACATCGAAGACGGCAACGTGGCAATCGGCATCGAGCTTACCACTCCCTCGCGGGATCAGGGCAACCGCATACATGATGACGCCCTCAAGGCGGTTTGCGCCGTGAACGGCGTTGAAGGCGTTGCGGTCAATGTCAGCGGTTTCCTGCGTCCGCGCGCCCTGCGCGAGAAACAGAGCGGCCTGGAAAAGGTCAAGTTCATCATCGCGGTTGCCTCCGGCAAGGGCGGCGTCGGCAAATCGACGGTAACCGCGGCGCTGGCCAGGGAGCTCTCGCAGCGCGGTTACCGCGTCGGGCTGCTGGACACCGACCTTTTCGGCCCTTCGGTACCGTCGCTGTTTGAGACCGGCGAGATCCAGCTGCACACCAATCAGCGCGAGATGGTAGTTCCGGTTGAAATCGATGGGCTCAAGCTGATGTCGTTTGGGTTCTGGCTGGGCGAGTCACCGGCAATCATGCGCGGACCGATGGTGACGCGATACGTCAATCAGTTCCTGCACGAGGTGGACTGGGATGAGCTCGACTACCTGTTCATGGATCTGCCGCCGGGTACCGGGGACATCCAGCTCACGCTGACCCAGGCTACGCCCATAGACGGCGCGGTCATTGTCACCACCCCGCATGCACTATCGTACGCCGACGTCGGTAAGGCGGTCCTGATGTTCGACCGGGTAAACGTTCCAATCCTGGGGGTAGTAGAAAACATGGCGTCGTACACCTGTCCCGACTGCGGTTCCACGCACTACATCTTTGGCAGTGACGCCGGAGAGCGTGTCGCCGCACGCTTCGGCACCCAGGTCATTGCCCAGTTGCCGATTGATCCGCCCACCTACGGCGCGTCATTCCGCCGCACCATGCATAATCCGGCAATGCACGATGCCGCCAACCGGGTGATTTCGCGCATCGGAGCCTTCGCGCAGGGTATCGACAAGCCGGAAGTCACCTCTGACGAGTGCGAGATCCGCCTGCATTGGCAATCCAGCGGTGAAACCGTCAGCGTGGCCAACCATCGCCTGCGCGCCAACTGTCAGTGCGCTGTCTGTATCGACGAGTTCTCCGGAACAAAGAAACTCGACCCGCGCACTATTCCGGGCGATATTCACGCCGAGGAGATCAAGCCGCTGGGAAACTACGCGCTCTACATCCGCTGGAGTGACGGCCACCAGAGCGGCTTCTTCCCGTACCCGCTGATCCGTTCACTGGCCACTTGAAAGCATTGAGCATGCCGATGTATAGTGGACCCAAGCTGGTCAAGACGTGTGCCCGGGGCAGGTTCTCTGATTCGGGCGTGAATCCATCTCTGGAGTTGCTCATGAGTAGTCTAAGGCAGGAAAGTGCACTGGCGCGCTTCAAGCTGACGCCGGTGCTGCAGGACTTGTTTTCTTCGGTTGAGGTAGTGATCCCCGAGAACCGCGAACAGATGCTGAACCTCACCTTTCTGGAGAGTGACAGCGATCTGGTCGAGGTTGCCTACGATGTGCCCGGAAAGGGCCGCTACGTGGAGGCCACCGTGGCGCGCTGCAGGAACGGCGCATCGGTCAACTACACCGACGCCTACATGCGACGCCGCGATCCGGAGGCAATGGTAATCGCCGATGACGGTCCCACTGATAAGCGTCGGTATACCGATCGCTTCGGCAGTACCTTTGAACAGACCCGTGCCGAGACGTTCGAATGGTTCAAACAGCAGAAGCGGCTGATCGTGCTTCCGTTCCGCTCCGGAGATTCCGAACGCGGCTACGCGACCCTGCTGGTGTCACCCGACAACGCCGGTTTCTTCGTGACCGGCCTTGCGGATCTGCAGGGATTTATTCCGCGAGCCGAGATTCCTGAGGACTTCGAGCCGGTAGCGGCCATCTATCTTGCGCCGCCGTTCCGCCACACCCACTTCAACGGCAAACAGGTGGTAGTGCACAATCGAATGCCCCGCATGCACGAGCTCTTCTCCTACAACCTCTATCCGGGGCCCAGCGCCAAGAAGGGCGTGTACGGCATTCTGATTGCCAAGGGCGAAGAAGAAGGCTGGGTGACGCTGCACAGCTCGGCAGTGCGCCTGATTACGCCGTACGACAACGAGTTTGCCATCATGCACGAGGGAGCTTCGGGCGGCGGAAAGAGCGAAATGACCCAGGCGATTCACCGTCAGCCCGACGGGCGGATCCTGCTGGCAACCGACACCGTCACAGACGAGCAGCACTTTCTCGATCTATCCGACACCTGTGAACTGCTCCCGGTCACCGACGACATGGCGCTGGCACCACCGTTCCTGCAGAAGGAACGTCGCCGGCTGGTAATCGAAGACGCCGAGTCGGGCTGGTTTCTGCGCGTCGATCACTTGAACAAGTACGGCACCGAACCCGAAATCGAGCGCCTCTGCATTGAACCGCCCGAGCCGCTGATCTTTCTCAACATCGACGGTAAGCCCGGTGCCACCGCCCTGGTGTGGGAACACACCATGGATGAACCCGGCAAACCGTGCCCCAACCCGCGTGTCATCATGCCGCGACGCTTTGTGCCCGGGACGATCAGCGGCCCGGTGGAGATAGACGTTCGCAGCTTCGGCGTACGTACCCCGCCCTCCACGCGCGAAAATCCCAACTACGGCATCGTCGGCATGCTTCAGATCCTGCCGCCGGCGCTAGCCTGGCTGTGGCGGCTGGTGGCCCCGCGTGGACATTCAAATCCCAGCATAACCAGCACCGAGGGCATCAGCAGTGAAGGCGTGGGCTCCTACTGGCCGTTTGCCACCGGCCGGATGGTGCCGCAGGCCAACCTGCTGCTGGAGCTGATCCAGGATACCCCGGGAACACGCTACGTCCTGATCCCCAACCAGTACGTCGGCGCCTACCACGTCGGGTTCCAGCCGGAGTGGGTGGCACGGGAGTACATCGCGCGCCGCGGCAGTGTGCGTTTCCGTCCCGAACAGATCCGCGAAGCACGCTGTCCGCTGCTGGGGTATGAACTGCTCTCGCTGCGCGTAAACGGTCAGGAGATACCCCACGGGCTGCTGTCGGTGCATGAACAGATCGAGGTCGGCAAAGACGGTTACGATGCCGGAGCGGAAATTCTGACCAAATTCTTCCATCAGGAAGTCAGGAAGTTCCTGAGTGATGATTTGAACCCGTTGGGCCGCAGGATCATCGATCTCTGTCTCTCCGGCGGATCAGTCCAGGACTACGCGGACGTGCTGTAGACCGACAGACGCGCTGATCGCGCCGCAACGTGCCGTTACAGACGGCGTGCCGCGGCTTCCATGGCCGCGAACGCCGCCATGTTTACGATCTCGCGTACCGTTGATCCCAGGTGCAGTACGTGTACCGGCTTGCGCAGCCCCATCAGGATCGGACCGATCAGCTCGGCATTGGCGATGGATCCCAGCAGCTTGTAGGCAATGTTGCCGGCGGACAGGTTGGGAAAGATCAACGTGTTGACCCGCTTGCCTACCAGCGAGCTGAACGGATAGTTACGGGCCAGCAGTGATTCATCAAAGGCGATGTTGGCCTGAACCTCGCCGTCAATCACCAGTTCAGGGAAGCGCTCTGTAGCCCGTACGACAACCTCGCGCATGCGTTCAGCCTCGCTGCTGCGGGCGGAGCCGAAGTTGGAGTGCGACAGCACCGCCATCACCGGCTCGACATTGAAGAAGCGCACCGTACGCGCGGCCATCCCGATGATCTCCACCAGCTGCTCCACCGTCGGCTCAACGTGCACCGTTGTGTCCGCAAAGAAGAGCACCTTTCCGGAGAGCTGCACGATGTACATTCCCGCTACCCGCCCACCCGGCAGCTCGGTGCCGATCACCTGCAACGCGGGACGCACAATCTTGGGATACTCCTTGGTGCGGCCCGAAATCATCGCGTCGGCGTCACCAGCCTCCACCATCGCGGCGCCGAAGTAGTTGCGATCTCGCATCATGCGGCAAGCGTCGCTGTGGGTAACCCCCTTACGCTGCCGTCTGCGGTAGAGTGATTGGGCGTAGCGCGCGCAGCGCCCGGGATCGCTGCGAGGGTCGAACCGCGGACAGCCGTCCAGGCCGGCCAATTGATGCTCCGCGATCAGGGCTTCGATCCTGTCCAGGCGTCCAAGCAGGATCGGCGCCGCAATCCCCTGTTGCACGACGATCTCGGCGGCCTTTACCACGCTGTAGTCGTCGGCCTCGGCAAAGATAACCCGCTGCAGCGAACCGCGGGCGCGGTTGATGATTCCCGAAATTACTCTCTGGCCGACGCCTACCCGCTCGAGCAGTTCAGTCTCGTAGTGTCCGTAGTCATCAATTGTGTAGCGCGCCACTCCGGACTCGATTGCCGCCTGCGCTACCGCCGGCGCCACCGATGTAAGCAGGCGCGGATCAAACGGCTTGGGTATCAGGTAGTCACGCCCGAAACGCAGCCCATCATCACCGTAGACGTGCAACACCGCATCGGGCACCGGTTCGCGTGCCAGGCGGGCCAGCGCAAGAGAGGCGGCAATCATCATTCCATCGGTGATGTCGCGCGCCCCGACATCCAGCGCACCGCGGAAGATGAAGGGAAACCCGAGAACGTTGTTGACCTGGTTAGGCATGTCGGAACGGCCGGTGGCCACGATGGCATCGGCGCGCGCCGCGCGGGCCGCCTCGTACGCAATCTCGGGGTCAGGATTGGCCAGAGCAAACACAACCGGATCCCGGCTCATCGAGCGCACATGATCGGGGCTGACGATGTTGCCTACCGAGAGTCCCAGCAGCACATCGGCACCCCGGATGGCGTCATCGAAATCGCGTACATCGCGCCGTGTGGCAAACTCGGCCTGCGGTGAATCGGGATCCACCCGGCCCTCACGCAACACGCCGTCCACATCCACCATGACGATGTTCCGGGGCAACACTCCCAGGGTGACGTAGAACCGCGTGCAGGCAATAGCAGCCGCTCCAGCGCCCAGCACCACCATCGAGATCTCTTCGATCTTCTTGTCCACCAGCAGTAACGCGTTGATCAGCGCCGCGCCGGTAATGATTGCGGTCCCGTGCTGGTCATCGTGCATTACCGGTATAGAACAGCGCCGCCGCAGTTCACGCTCGATGAAGAAACACTCCGGCGCTTTGATGTCCTCCAGGTTGATGCCGCCGAAGGTCGGTTGCAGCCGGGCCACGGTATCCACAAACGTCTGGGGATCGGTGGCGTCCACTTCCAGGTCAAAGACGTCGATCCCGGCGAACTTCTTGAACAGCCCTGCTTTGCCTTCCATAACCGGCTTGGCCGCCAGCGGGCCGATGTCGCCGAGTCCCAGCACCGCGGTGCCGTTGGAGACCACCGCCACCAGGTTACCTTTGGCGGTGTAGCGATACGCGTCATCGGGAGTATTGGCGATTGCCAGGCACGGCTCGGCAACTCCCGGCGAGTAGGCCAGACTCAGATCGTACTGCGTTGACAACGGTTTGGACGGCACCACCTGGATCTTGCCGGCCGGACTGGCGGCATGATAGCGCAGCGCTTCTTCGGGGTGCACCAGTTTCTTCTGCGTTGTATCAGAGTTCATTGGCGCTACTATACTGAAAAACTGCGCGCAAAAAAACCGGCAATTGACAGCTGTCGCCTCATCGGATTATAGTACACGTGACGTCGGGCGATTAACTCAGCGGGAGAGTGCTACCTTCACACGGTAGAAGTCGGCAGTTCAAATCTGCCATCGCCCACTCTGTTTTGTAGACAAAACCATCGGGTTCAAGGCAGGGGCGCTCCGCTTCCTCTGCCATCGCCCATTCTGCCCTCGAAATCGAGGGCCTTTTTTTGCTCAAGGCAGGGGCGCTCCGCTTCCTCTGCCGTCGCTGCGCCTTCAGCGTCAGCTGCGGTAACCGGGAACCCGGTCACACAGGGCGTTCCCTCGGCTATCGTTCAGCTCGTAACATAGGGTATCGCAGCCACTCGCTGTCAGCGTCGCGGCTCCGAATGAACTCCCGGGCCTTCTCTTCGGCCCACTGGAAATCAAAGCGGCTGTCGAAGGTCCAGTAAAGTGTCCTCGGGGCGCCGGCAACGGCTGCCTGTCTGGGCTTTTCCCTGACAATAGTGAGATGCCCCAGATACACAACACTGTCGGGTACGGCCCGGAAGCTTCGGTTGAGATCCGCGCCGGTCCGCATCTTGCTACCATCGGGAGCCTGCACCTCGGTTTCATAGCGCTCCAGGACGTACTGATCCGTACCATTGCTCTGGAAGAAGAAATATCCACGGCGTGTCTTGAGTGTAAACCTGCGGTTCTGCGAAACGTTGAGAAAGCGGAGAGTAATTCCTTGAGAAATCGTACGCGGCGGCAGGTTGAAATAGCCGTCCGGGTAGTCTTCAGCCAGGTATCCGACAATCAGCGCATTACTGTCGCCTCTCGGCGGCGGCAGGCCGGCGCACGACAGCAATGCACCGGCGACAATCAGTGCAATCAGTGCAATCAGGACTTTCACAGCTTTCATCCGTGTGCCTCCCGGGGTGCAAACCCCACGCTGAGCGATGCTCTCTTCTCCATTGTACGTCTGATATTACTCCCGGGCAATGAAAATCACGAATTCACATTCTGACCGCACGGAGTCGGTTGGCATCATAGTATGGCTGCGGAGAGCCTCCGAGGGGACCCTCTCGGAGTGGCGGGGTTGAAGCGCGCTGCAGAGCGGACCGATTGCCGAAGAGCAGCGTTCCATGACTGGCGATGAGCATCGCCGTATCGCACATGCCCTTTGATGGAGTCATCGGACCAGTCGCAGCAAGATCGGCGTCCGATATCCGATATCGAATCGCATACGCCATGCATGCGGCGTTTTGCGGCCTACGATCTCCGATGCTTGCGCCTCCGGCCGTAACCACTAAGTTATGTTCCTCTGATTACCTGTTGCCGCTTACCCTTTTACCGCACCCGCAGTCATTCCGGAAACGAACGCGCGCTGAGAGAATCGAAACATGGCAACGGGAAAGACCAGATAGATGAAAACGGCCGCCATCAAACCGGAATAGTCCAATTCGAACTGCCCTCTGAACGTGGCAAGCCCCAAAGAGAAAACCCACTTGGACGAGTCCATAACCACCAGGATGCGTGCGAAAAAGAACTCTCCCCAGACCAGATTTGTGGTGAATATGGCGACAGCCGTGACGCCGGGAACGCAGAGCGGCAGTATGACGCGATAGAACGCTCCGAGTCGTGTACAGCCATCCGTCATCGCGACCTCCTCGAGCGAGGGTGGGATCGCGTCGATGAAACCTTTCAGCATCCAGACGCACAACGGCAACGCGAACAGAATATTGGCCAGAACCAGCGACGTCAGGGAGTTAACCAGCCGCACGTACCGAAACATCATGAATGTCGGAAGAATCAGCACCGCACCCGGCATCATCCGGGATCCCAGAATGACGTTCTCCACAATGCTGTTGAATCGCGATTTGAAGCGCGACAGATTATACCCGGCTGCCGTGGCAATCAGGACACCTGCCATTACCGTGAAGGCCGCCACAATAAGGGTATTGTAGATCCAACGGAAGAAATTGTCTCTGGATAGTGCGGAGTGAAAGCCTCTGAGCGAGAGTGACGTAGGAACCAGGTTCGGAGGCATGTTGTAGGCGCTGCCCCCGGCAAATGCGGTATTGACGGTCCAGTAAAACGGGAACAAGGCCGCCACCAGGAGCACAATTATCCATGTGAAACGAACGACGCGGTACGCCTGCTGCCCTTTCATATCGTTCTCCGCAGCA
>RECP01000048.1 GCA_007693945.1 Spirochaetaceae bacterium | reverse complement strand
GGAAGTAGTAGACCGATGCCGCGATGTGGAAGGTCTTGCTCAGATAGGGCGCCTGTTCCTGGAAGCGCATTGAGTAGATCATGTCGGGCGAAGCTTCCATGCCGTCAATCACGCCGGTCTGCAGCGAGGTATAGACGTCGGTCCAGTCGGTAGTTACGCCGCTGGCGCCCAGCAGTTCGAACATTTCCACGTAGACCGGGTTGGGTCCGCGCATCTTGAGGCCGCGCAGATCCGCCGGGTTGTGCAGCGGGCGGCGCCGGACCAGCATGTGACGGAAGCCCATGTTCTGCCCGCCGACCGCAATGAAGTTGTGCGGTGCCAGCAGCTGTGAGATCTCCTCTTCCATAGCATCCAGCACGCGCACGAAGTGGTCCTCATCGCGCAGCAGGTAGGGAATATTCAGCGCCTGAAGCTGCGGTACGTAGGCCGCCATTGCCGACGGCGGTGAGGCGACCACCATCTCCAGCGAACCGGTCTGTGCCATCTCTACCTGCTCGCGCTGCGTCCCCAGCTCACTGCCGAAGTTGGCGGTTGCCTGGATACGACCGCCGGACGCCTCGTTGACATCGTCCACGAAGTACTGCAGCGCGCGTCCCACCGTTCCGCTGGCGGCCAGGTTGGTTGAGGTCCGCAGGCGGTGTACCTGTTGGTCGGTTTCGCGCGCGCCCGTGGCGAACGCCAGCGACGTCAGCGTGACAAACACAAGAGCCAAGAGTAGTACTCTTTTCATACCTTTCTTCTCCTTGTTTCAAAGCTCAGTGGTGTGAGTGTTGGAGTACTATGCAGGTCAATTCTGTTACCCGCAATAGACGATACTCCCCATTTCATGGATTATTTTGTTTCCAACCGTGGCTGTTCTGCCGGGCATAGGTTATTGAAGACAACATCCTGCGCCGCGCCTGATGATGGACAGCCTGGACTATCGCGGCCTCCATCTTTATGTCATGCTGAACGATCAGAAGGAGATCGATGCCTTGCGCCCGATCATGAAGATGTGAGCCCGGGCATGCTGCCGCTGCAAGGGGCGCCAAGCGCCGTACAATCATGAGTGAACTCGAAAAAGAAAACCTGACCTGCATCGCAACTACGCTGCCCGGACTTGAAGCCGTGCTGTGTCACGAGCTGCAATCGCTTGGCGCGGCCGACGTGCGCGCCGGCCGCCAGGCGGTGCGCTTCAGCGCCGACCGTGCACTGCTTTACCGGGCCAATCTGGAGCTGCGCACTTCGCTGCGCCTGCTGCAGGTGATTGCCGAGTTTCCGGCGGCCGATATCGCCGCGCTCTACCGCCGCGCGCGCGAGTTGAGCTGGGAGCGCTACCTGACGCCGCAGATGACACTGGCGGTGCGGGCGGCCGGGGCTGCGCCGCAGGGGGATGATCCGCGCTATGTGGCGCTGAAGCTCAAGGACGCGGTGGTTGACCGGCTGCGTTCGCGCTTCGGGCGCCGGCCGAGCGTGGATGCCGGGAATCCCGACCTGCAGATCAACCTCTACTGGGACCGCAACGGCGCGGTGCTCAGCCGTGACAGCTCGGGCGAGTCGCTCCACCGGCGCGGCTATCGCAGCGAGCACACCGAGGCGCCGCTGTCGGAGGTTCTGGCGGCCGGGATGGTGCTGCTGTCGGGCTGGGACCGCCGTTCGACCTTCTACAATCCTATGTGCGGTTCGGGCACCATAGCCATCGAGGCGGCGCTGGCCGGCTGCGGTATAGCTCCCGGCCTCTTGCGACGCCGCTTCGGCTTCCAGCGATGGCTGGACTATGACGCGCAGCTGTGGCATGGCCTCCAGTCGGAGGCCTTGCAGCGAGCGCGAGACTCGGCCGCCGCCGCCGCACCGGTGATTGCGGCGGACGTGGACCCGGAGGCGGTGCGGATTGCGCTGCGCAACCTGGAGCGCACCGGGTTCAGAGACCTGGTACGGCTGATGCGCCGTGACTTCCTCAGCGGCAATCCGCCGCCGTCGGCCGGCGATGCCCCCGTACTGGTAATCAACCCGCCCTACGGCAAGCGCCTTGAAGAGCCGGAGATCGAGCAGCTCTACAGCAGGATCGGAGACCGCCTCAAGAACGCCTATGCGGGCTGGACGGCGTGGATCATCAGCGGCAACCGCGGCGCGCTCAAGCGTATCGGGCTGCGCGACGGTAAACGTATTGCGCTCTTCAACGGCCCCATTGAGTGCAGCTACCGCGCCTATTCGCTCTACTGAAACCCGCGCTCTGCTGCAGGCGGCACGCGGCCGGTTGAACGCTGCGCGGCCGGCGCCCGGCGGCACGCGGCCGGCGCCAGGCCTACAAGAGCGTCCAGATGCCGAAGTAGTGGCATACGCTGCCGCCGAGCACGAAGAGGTGCCAGATCGAGTGGCCGAAGGGGAGGCGACGGCTGAGGTAGAAGGCGGTGCCGGCGGTGTAGCTGAGCCCTCCGGCCAGCAGCCACAGCAGCGTAAGCGGCCGCAGCGCCTGCAGCAGCGGCACCACCGCAATGATGACGACCCAGCCCATGCCGATGTAGATGGCGGTTGAAAGACGTTTGAATCTGCCGACAAAGAAGACCTTGAACAGCACTCCCGGCAACGCCAGCCCCCAGACCACTCCGAAAATGCTCCATCCCCACGCGCCGCCCAGCCCCAGCAGCGTAAAGGGGGTGTAGGTTCCGGCAATCAGCAGATAGATGGCCAGATGATCGAGCAGTTTCAAGCGCTGTTTTGCGCCCTGTGACTGGATCGCGTGGTAGAGTGTTGAGGAAGTGTAGAGCAGAACTAGCGCGGCACCAAAGACCGAGACGGTGACAACCTCCAGCGCCCCGGCGCTGGTTGCGGCGCGGATGATCAGCAGCGTGCTGCCGCCGATCGCAATCAGCGCCCCGGCGCCGTGGGTCAGGCTGTTGGCCAGTTCTTCGCGCAGCCGAAAGCTCTGCGGCCTTTTGGAAGATTGCATATCGGGTATCTCAGCGTTTTGCGGCGTGAGTGGCGTGATCCGCCAGTGTCAAGGTTGCAATTACGTCAATGCCGGAATCGCGGTAGTTCTGCAGCACCCGCTGGCCGCGTTTGACCGGCAGCGGCAGGGTCATGGCGTAGAGTTCGCGCAGCAGATCGGGTATCAGCTCGATGGCAATTGCCTCGCTGGTGCGTACCGGCAGACGCGGAAACTTTTCGCAGTCGGTGCGGCAGGTGCAGGTAACCATGCGCTTGGGCGCCAGGTATTCCTCCTGGCCGTAGACCGTGCCGCGGGCGCACTTGTTACCCTTGACCACGATGGCGCCATCCTGATCCTCGCCAACGGAAAGCCGGCAGCCGAGCGGGCAGCTGATGCAGATCATCTCTTTGGTCTTGCTATTGGATGCACTCATTGCACGCTCACCTCCAGCACTGAATCGGCGGCCAGTTGCCAGGTGTCCACGTCACGGTGGGTCATGGTGACACTGACCATCTCTGACGGCTGAACGTGGGCCAGTTTCTTCTGCTTGACGATGTTGTTGTCAAGTTTCATTTCCAGCCGGGCGTTGTTCTTGACAATCAAGGTGCGCAGGTAGAGTTTGTCCGGCTGGTCGGGATTCAACCGGGACGGGCTGACGTAGCGCACGTTGGACCCGGCCCGTATGGCAATCTGGCGACGCGGAAGTTTGCTCTGCAGCCACGCCGCGGCGTAGGCTCCGGTGCGGCGCGCCTCTTCGGCTACGTAGTCCGCGAGGTCGTGGATGTGAAGCACATTGCCGCAGGCAAAGATTCCCGGCACCGAGGTCATCATGGTAGAGTCAACCAGCGCACCGTTGGTTTGCGGCGACAGTTCGATGCCGGCATCCTGGGAGAGTTCGTTCTCGGGCACCAGTCCTACCGAGAGCAGCAGCGTGTCGCACGCCACCTCAAACGATTTCCGGTGGTCGGGAATGCCGTTTTCCAGCGGCATAATCTCCACGCGTTCGACGCGGTCCCTGCCCTCGATGCGCGAAACTACGTGCGACAGGTAGAGCGGAATGCCAAAATCGTTGAGGCATTGCACGATGTTGCGCGTCAGCCCGGACGGGTAGGGCTGAATCTCGACCACGGCGTGAACCTTAGCGCCGACCCACGTCATACGGCGGGCCATGATCAGCCCGATGTCGCCCGAACCGACGATAACCACCTCCCTGCCGGGTATGTAGCCCTCAACGTTTACCAGCCGCTGCGCCAGGCCGGCGGTGAAGACGCCAGCCGGACGGGTTCCGGGCGTTCGGATGTTGCCGCGGTTTCGCTCCCGGCTGCCCATGGCCAGGATGACGGCACGGACATTGAGCCTGACAATGCCGTCGCGCAGCGAGTAGCAGTAGAGTTCCTTGCCCTGTTCGGACTCGTCGATGTCTGCAACGGTGGTATCGAGAAAGACGTCCGCGCCGCTTTCGCGTACCTGATTGATGAACTCTTCGGCAAACTCGGGCCCGGTCAGCTCCTGCTTGAACTCCTGCAGACCAAAGCCGTTGTGGATGCACTGCATCAGGATCCCGCCCAGCTGGTTCTCGCGCTCCAGGATTGCGCAGGAGAATCCCTGGCGGCGGACCTCCACCGCGGCAGCCATGCCCGCCGCGCCGCCGCCGATAACCGCAACGTCGTACTGTCTCTCGTGCATGCCGGATTCTCCTACAGCCGGCCGGTAAGCAGCTCGCTGCCACGGCCGCGCTTGGTAATCTGGTCGTAATTGGCGCCGGTTTCGCGCATGATCAGCTTGATGATCTTGTAGGTGCAGAAGCCGCCCTGGCAGCGGCCCATCTGGGCGCGCGTATAGTACTTGATGGCGTCGAGCGTGGTATGCCCGCGGCGGATTGCCTCCACGATTTCGGCCTCCGAGATGGATTCACAACGGCAGACCAGGTTGCCGTAGGCCGGGTTGCTGCTCAGCAGGTCGATTGCTTCAAAGGGAGTGAAGTCACGGATACGCGGAACCTTGGTTACAATCGGGTCAAAGTCGGCTTTCTCGGTCAGGCGGCAGCCGGCCTTCTTGAGCAGATCCTTGACGTACTCACCGATTGCCGGAGCGGCGGTCAAACCGGGGGACTGGATGCCGGCAACCTGGATCAGGTTGGGAGCCTTTCCGGAGATATCGATGTAGAAGTCTGGATCCTCCAGTGCCGGCCTGAGTCCGGAGAAGGCGGCGATGACATCGGTCTGGGACACCACCGGAATCATCTTGCGCGCCTGGTCCAGGATCTGATTGAGCTGGTCGGCGTTGGTAGACACGTCGGCCTTGTCTTCGACCTCCTCCGCGGTCGGCCCTATCAGCACGGTACCTTCGGCGGTCGGGATCACCAGCATCCCCTTGGACACCCTGGTCGGAACGGGAAACAGCACCCGCTGCGGCGCCGCCCTGGTCATGCGATCGAGCAGGTAGTATTCACCCTTGCGCGGATGAATGGTGAACTCCTCGGCACCGAACAGGCTCGATATCTCGTCGGCGTACAGACCGGCAGCGTTGACTACGTAATCGGCCTGCACGCTGCGGCCGTCCGCGGCGTGAATCACGTGCCTGTCGTCACGGCGTTCGGCTGCCGTGACGTTGAAGTCGGTCATGAGGTGTACGCCGTTTTTGCACGCCGACTCGACCACCGAAAACACAAAGCGGTAGGGCTCGATCACGCCGCCGCCGGGCGCATGCAGTCCACCGACGCAGTCGCCGTTGAGCTTGGGCTCGAGCTCGAACATGCGTTCGCGCGAACACATCTCGATGCCGATCGCGCCGTTCTCTACACCCTGCGTGTAGAGATGATCGATGTATTTCATCTCCTCGTCATTGAGCGCTACAACCAGTATGCCGCAGCGCGAGAACGGGAAATCGAGTTCGCGCTGCAGGCGGTCAAACATCAGATTGCCGCGGATTTCCAGGCGTGTCTTGAGGTACTTCGGGCTGTGATGGAATCCGCCGTGAACGATGCCCGAATTGGCCTTGGAAACACCAAACGAGACGTCGGTTTCGCGGTCGAGCAGGAACACTTCGGTTTCATAGGCTGAAAGCTGACGCGCGATGCACGCTCCGCTGACACCGGCGCCGATGACCGCAATACTCGGCCTCCGACGTGCAGCGCTCTTATCGGCTGTGCTGGTCATATTGCCACCCCTTCCGCCTCTACGATCCGACGGCGAGACGTCTGTTCACCGAATCGATACGTTTGTGCAAGTTTGACGCCAGTATAGCACGGGCGACCGCCGCAGGTAAATGGTTATTTGTGTTGCTTTATGATAGACTGCAGACCTATGGAGCGCCGTTGCTCGGTCAACAGTGAGGATGACTTTCGCGATATGGTGGGCTGCATGCTGCGCCACACGCTGAGACTGGCTGAGCACGTAATTGGTTTGGCCCCCCGCCACCCCGGCCGCACTTCCCTGGGAATGCTGCTGCAGGAAATCGGGCGTCTGGAAGAACTGGTGGACGCCTACGGTGCGCGCACCAATCAGTACTGGCTGCCGTTTCGCCGCGGCGTGGCGGCGGTCAAGCTGTTTTCGGACGTGCACTACAAGCTGCTGCACCTGAAGTACAGCATATCGCTCTACGCGCTGATGCGGGTCGAACAGGACATCGATCCAGCCACCGACCGGGCGGTCAAAGCCAGCGGCCGCCTGCTGACAACCGTGCTGACCGGATTCGTCGAGCTCGCACGCGGCTACGGTCTGTACTCCGACTTCGCGCCGTACGAGCCGCGCTGTGTCGAGAGCGAGGAGGTCACCTGGCGCCTGCCCAATGACCTGAGGCGGGCTGCCGTGCACCGCAAGCCGGATGAGACCGTGGTCAGTCTGGCTACCGCGTTTCTCAACGAAGTCGAGGGCAGTGATTTCCGCAGCGTCTACGCGGCACTGCGGGATCGCGGGTTCTGCGACTGCGTACCCGCGGTAGCCTGCGAGAAGGACTTCCGCCGCTTCGAGGATGTGTTTCACAATCAGCAGGCGCTGTACGACTCCTACATCGGCGGGACGGATCTCGAGCAAGCCGACGAGAAGCTTGCGTTTCTGCGTGGCCACGCGACCATCGTCTACCATTTGCTGGAGGTCATCACCGGACTGACGCACCACTACGAGCGCCACATGATTGGTGCGGACGATTCGTATAGGGCAGCCTTCGGCGATATGCACGATGACATGGCCTGGATCGTCGTGTCGTACGCCATGGAGTTTGCGATGCTCTACGCTACCAGCGCACAGGATCTGTGTCGCGAGCTGATCCGCAAGTACACCCAGACCGGTACCGTCGTGCTGCCGGCTCCGGCCTATCGCGGCTTTCATGTCCGGCCGTCGACGCTCATAGCGCGTATCGTGCGGCACTACGGCAGTGAGGTCACGCTGGAGCTTGAAGGTGAACGCTGTGACGCTTCCGCGCCGCTGGAGATCATCCGGGTCAATGAACGCATCAACGCCATCAAGCGGCGTGCTATAGGCCGCGCTCTGGTAGAGATGACTGATCCCGACGGTCACAAGGGTGATTTTCCGGGCGCCTTCCAGGAGATACTGATGGCGCTCCTGCGGCAGAAGAAGCTGGTGATCTACTCGCAGGAGATGAATCTGGAGGATATCCAGGTCGCTGACGGCGAGACACTTGGAGAATACGCCCGCCGGGCGGTGGCGCAGCTGCTGGCCGAAGGGGCAATCGATATCCGCGCGGACATCGGTGTGACGTTTCACGGTGACAAGCGCGCGCTCGACGATCTCAAGCTGCTTGCCGACTGCGGGTACGGCGAGGATCAGTTTGGCAACAACATCCCGTTGCCGCCGGAGCTGGGCTATCTGCGCCGGTGAACTGCGCATAGCGTATAATCGAGCCGGGAGGCGTTATGAAGGCCGTATTCATCGGATTCGGACAGCTGGAAATCGATGGCAGACGCTACACCGAGGATGTGGTCGTCGATCACGGTACGGTTACCGACCGCAACAAAGCGGCTTCACGGCCGCTGAAGGCGGCCTACGGACACACGCCGCTGTCGGAGCACGAAAACATCCCCTGGGACTGTGCTACGCTGATCGTGGGTACCGGCGCCAACGGGATGCTGCCGATCGCGCCCGAGCTAGTGGCGGCTGCGCATGAGCGCGGTGTGAAACTGGTGCCCGTTCCCACCGGGCAGGCGTGCGCCTTACTCAGTGACGCCGATCCGCGCACGACCAACGCCGTGCTTCATCTTACCTGCTGACCCTTCTCCAGGATGGCGTAGAAATCCGGCTCGGGAAGCATCGCGCCCCCGGTCAGCCAGCACAGGTGCAGCGCCTGCGGCGCTGCCGATGGCGGCGCGGCTCCCTGCGAGCGCGAGGCCGGCATCAGCGGACCTGCCAGCGCGGCCGCGGCCGACGGCTCGGCGCGCACGCCCTCGGTCTCCCACAACAGGTACGTCAGGCGCATCAGCTGCTGATCGGTACAGGTGTAGCAGCCGTCCAGCAGATGGCGCATCATCGGCAGTACCAGCGGCGAGGGCATACCCACCGCCAGACCGTCGGCGGCGGTCAGACCGTCCAGCCCGTAGTCGCTAACGTGCAGATCCGCCGTGCCGCTGAGCATTGCAAGCAGGAAACACGGAGCGTGTGTCGGCTCGGCAAAGTAGCAGCGTACGCGGTCACCCAGGACGTGCTTGAGGCCGAAGGCCACTCCTCCCGGTCCCCCGCCCACGCCGCACGGCAGGTAGGCGTTGCACTTCGGCTTCTGTGCGGCGTCATCGAGTGCCGCAAGCTGATCGTTCAGTCGCAGGGCCGCCACGCTGTACCCCAGGAAAAGCTGCTCGGAACGTTCATCGTCAACAAAATGCGATCCACTACACGCTGCGCTCGCCCGGCGTGCCGCTGCAACCGCCGTGCTGTAGTCGCCCCGGTGTTCTACAACTGCGGCGCCCCGTTCGCGCAGCAGCCGTTTCTTCCACGCCCGCGCGTCGTGCGACATGTGCACCTCGACTTTGAAACCGAGTGCACGGCCAGTGATGCCGACGCTGAGACCCAGGTTTCCGGTGGAAGCGACCGTTATCGTATGGCGCGAGAACAGCTGGTGGGCGCGATCCCGGTTGAGTATGCGGTAATCGGCGCTGTCCAGGTCCGCCGGCAGGATGGCGGCGTCGATCGCGGCCTGCTCGGCAAGACACAGCACCTCGTAGACGCCACCGCGTGCCTTGATCGAGCCCGCAACCGGCAGCTCGTTATCGCACTTCAGGGCAATGCGCGGCGTGAACGGCAGCCGGAATTCGAGTTCAAGCGCTCTGGCCAGCGCCGGGGCCGGGCGCAGCGGGCTCTCTATGATGCCGTCGTTCGGCTGTGTGTCGGGAAAAAGCTGCGACAGAAGCGGCGCAAAACGCGCCAGACGCGCTGCGGCGTCGTCGATTTCCGAACGGCCGAGCGGGAGCCGTTTCAGCGCCGAGCGGGCCGGCAGCAGTTGGGTGTTGTACCACATCAACGGCGTGGCGGCTCTTATCTTGTGCAGCAGTTCGTCATCCGGTTGGCCGGCGTGCCAGTCCATTATCAGAGTATAACCCGGGTCTGCGTCGCGGTCGACAGAGACTTTTACGCTGCAGGAATTCGAGTTTTGACCGCACGCAGTCGGTTGGCATAGTATGGCTGCGGAGACGCCCCGAGGCCGCCGGGAACTCAGCGGATACCGGCTTCGCGCCAGCGGGCCAGCAGGATCACCTCGGGACGGTACTCAAAGTGAATCGGGTCGAAGGAGAGCCATTTGCCGCCCCACACGAATCCGTTGTTTTCAAACGCATCTATCACCGGCTGGGGAGGTCTCCAGCGCTGTTCCGGTGGAACGTCCCACCATTCTTCGATGCCGGATTGCATTGCCCAGCGCCAGTAGCCGAAGCGGCCGTGATAGCTGCGCGGGATGAGGTCCACGGCGACGCCGTAACTGTGATAGCTGCGGCGGTTGGTGCCGGCAATCTCGCGCCAGGAGAAGGTGCTCACCTGCTGCAGCTCGGCGACAAAGGCGCGCACTTCGGCATCGGTGACCATCAGCGAGCGTATCTGGCGCTCGACGCTGCTCAGCGGTTCGACTATCATGCGGTGAGCCTGGGTCTTCAGGCCCAGAAACGTGGTGTCCACGATCCAGCGGTAGGCATCGCTGCGCGTGGAAATGCCGTAGAGCGCGTCCAGAAACCCGTTATGGCGCGGCAACCCCGCGCTGGCCGGCTGGCGGCTGCGCTCACGCAGCCGCTCGGCGGTTGCTTCGTCTATTTCGCGCAGCTGCAGCGGGCCCAGCGCGTAGTTGTAGAAGCGGATGCCGGTGTAGCGCCGGTTGTCAAACCGCTCCTCGTACGGCAGCATGCGGCCGTCGGCCCAGTAGTACCAGGTATCGTCGATGCGAGCCGCCCAGTCTTCGTTGCGCAGGGCGGTCTCGTCAATGCGCTCGGGGTAGGCCGCCGCCAGCGCGCGCACCTCGAGTCGCCCGGGAGCGTCAAGCGGCGCGGAGACCGAGGCACGCAGCGTCCGGGGAGGCTGCTGTTGCGCACTTACCGCGCCTGGCGCGGGCAGTATCAGAAAGAGTCCGCAAACCAGCGCACAAAACCTTATCACGCTGCAAAAGATAACACGCGCGCTGCTGCACGCCAAGTTCCACGCGCAGCAAAACAATCCCATTACGTGATACAATGGGAGCCAAGGAGTCGCGTGTGGATATTGATCAACCTTCGGTAGCGGTCTTGTGGGATGTGGAAAACGTCAATCCCGGAGACAACAGCAGCATCATTGAGAGCATTGTCGACTACGCGGCAACCTACGGACGGGTAACCGTTGCGGTTGCGTTTGCCAACTGGACCAACAGCCGCGTTACGCGCTGCGGCAACCATCTCGCGTCGCTTGGGTTCCAGCTGATCCATGTGCCAAAGGCGCGCAAGAACTCGGCCGACGTCTCACTGGTGGCCTACGGGACTGAACTTCTGATCCTTTATCCGCACGTCAAAGTCTTTGTGCTGGTGACCGGTGACGCTGATTTCCGGCCCCTGCTGGTCACGGTGCGGCGCCGCGGCGCCTCGAGCGTGGTCGTGTGTGACGCGCGCAGTGCCAATGAGGATCTGCTGTCAATGGCCGACGAGTACGCCGACTACCGGCAGCTGGAAGATACCGATTCTACAGAACCCGATCGCGGCGGCGATGGCGGTGATTCGCCCTCGCGCCTGGCCGAACCGGTGGCCCTCAGTCGCGAAGATGCGTTCATGCTGCTCAAAGAGGCCGCCAACCGCATGCTGGTTGACAAGCGCGTGCCGCGGCTCGGGCCGCTGAAGATCCGCATGC
Organism: Spirochaetaceae bacterium; assembly: GCA_007693945.1. GTDB lineage: Bacteria > Spirochaetota > Spirochaetia > DSM-27196 > PWMO01 > PWMO01. The sequence goes on along the minus strand of RECP01000048.1, from coordinate 13,339 downwards.
GTCTGCTGAACGAAGCGTTTGATGAATCGGCGCTTGGATACCGTTCCTGGAAGCAGTTTGTGATGGCCGGCGCCAAGGCGGGCTTCGTTACGATCGAAGAGGTCGACAGCGATCTGGCGGTTCACCCGGCGGCCGACGACGGCGGCGACAGGCTGCCGCCCCTGCCGGAACCGATTGTCGAGCTTCTGCGCGCGGTGGCTGCCCGCGAAGGCCGTCGCAGCGGCGGAGACGAGTGGAAGTCGTTTGGTCAGGTGAACCAGGAGCTGTTGCAGCGTGGAGTCGACTACAAGACTCACGGATACCGCCAGTTCAAGAAACTGGTGGAAGCTGCCGAAAAACGCGGTGTGGTTGAAACCAGCAACCGCAAACTCGACTGGTTTATCCGGCTGTCGCGCGATGGCGAGGCGTATCTGCAGTCAGCCTGATCAAGGGGTGCCTCCGTGAAACTGGAACCGTTCTACCAACTCGACGTTGTGCTGGTGTGCGGGCTGCCTGCTTCGGGCAAGTCGCATTTTTCAGAGCGCTTTTTCCACCGTGACAACCGCAAGCGCGTCAACCGCAAAGAGATTCGCCGCAACCTCCACCAGATGTTTGAGTTCGGTGAGCAGTGGAAGGAAGAGTACTTCGACAATAGCGACGAGGGGCTGGTAAAGCACGTCGAGCGACGTATTCTGGAACACCTGCTGCACAGCGGTAAACGCGTGCTGGTCGACAACACCAGTGTGTCGGTGTCGTCGCGCAAGAGCTACCTCGCCATTGCACACCAGATGCAGAAGTCGATTGGCGTGATCTTTCTGAACACACCGCTGAAGCGTTGTATTGAGCGCAATAATGAACGCGCGTTGCACGTGCCCGACGTGATCATTGCCAACCTCTCGGCGGCGGCTGAGCTGCCGCGAGCCGACGAAGGCTTCGACGAGCGCCTGATCATCAACGAGTATTAGGCGGCCCGACCGGTTGCCGGCAGCCGCGCCGAATGAGGCTCGCGCGGGCCGTTCAGCGCGCCCCGGCGCCAATCAATCGCTCGATTATGGCCAGGTTGTAGCGGCTCTCTCCGTTGCGGACGGCGTAATCGAGTGCCGAGCGCTGCACATGGTTGCGCGCGTTGACATCGACGCCGGCATCGAGCAGCAGCTCGACTACCGGCTGGTACCGGACCCCCAGGTGCAGCGCCGTGTTGTCAAAGGCATCGGTGGCGGTCACGTCCGCACCGCTTTGCAGCAGGAGCTCTACCACCGCGGGATGGCGCGCGCCGCGGTGCAGTGCCGTGCGGCCGATCAGGTCGCGCTGTTCGATGTCGGCTCCGTTGCGCAGCAACAGCTCGACCATTGCCGCGTATCCGCGCGACGCCGCCCAGTGCAGCGGCGGAGTCCGGGACGAGGCGCGCATATCGGACGCCGTAAGGCCGGCGATTGCCGCCAGCATGATCAGGATAGCAGCCCTACGTCCCATACACTACAACTCCCCCTGGTTTCAGTTTCGGTCGTCGTTGCCAAAACTGCAAGGGGCGGCCGGTCGCGGGAAGAGATCCCACAGCACATCGGGCGGCGGTTCGGCAATCAGCTCCAGCGGCCGGCCGGTCATCGGGTGCGTAAAGCGCAGCGCGCGGGCAAACAGGTATATCCCGCCGCCCGGGTTGGAGCGGCGCGCACCGTACTTGAGGTCACCCTTGATGGGCGCCCCTGCGGCCGCCAGCTGCGCCCTGATCTGATGATGTCGGCCGGTGTGCAGCCTGATTTCCACCAGCGTGTACCGTCGCGACCTCCCGGCAACGACGTAGTCCAGGCGGGCACGTTTGCGGTCTGAACCCGGCAGCTGATGGGCCGTGGCGCGGTTGGTGCGCCGATCGTTTGACAGGTGGTGTTCCAGCGTGCCCGATTCTTGCGGGAGATCTCCTTCCACCACGGCCCAGTAGCGTTTGTCGACGGCGCGTTCGCGAAACAGCCGATGCAGACGACGCAACGCTTCTGCGCTGCGGGCAAAAAGTACCAGTCCGGCTACCGGTTGATCGATGCGATGCACCACGCCCAGAAAGCGGCCGCGATCGCAGATCACCTGCTGGCCGGCCAGCCGGTAGCGCACGGCGTCAAACAGCGACGGCGTCTGCGACGGATCGTTCTCCACCGGCATTCCCGGCGGCTTGCTGACCGCGATGAGATGCTCATCCCGGAAGATGACGTCGAACGGATCACTCACCCGCGGGTTCCCCGTCGAGGTATTTGGTCTTCATAAACGGTATCTTGTGAAAGATCCGCTGCAACCGTTCTGCCTCCCGCGGCGACAGCCCGGCGCGGGCAAACACGTCGCGGAAAAGGCGCTGCGTGTCACGGCTGCTGAAAACGCGGAAGAAACCCAGCAGCTCTAACGTGCGCAGGATGGTTTCCATGAGCACGTCGAGCTGCTGCTGAGTGATGGCTACTCGTTCCCGCTGCGCAGACTGCGATGTGTAGAGCGCGTAGCTGACTACCTGTACCGCGTGCGACAGGTTGAGCGAAGCGAAGCCCGGGTGGCACGGGATCGTGATCACCAGCGGACAGAGGCGCAGCTGATCGGTGGTCAGGCCGTGCTCCTCGTTGCCGAACACGATTGCCACCCCGCCGCCGCCGATGGTCGCTGCGTGCTGCGCGAAGCTCTCGGGAGTGTAACGCGGCTGCGCACGGTGGGTGCCCAGGCGGCGGCTGGTGCCGGCTACTACAACGGCGTCTGCCAGCGATTGTTCGAGCGTGTCAAAGCGGCGCGCGGCATCGTAGACGTCGGCGGCGTGTACTGCGGTGATCCGCACCTCCCGGTCGTCCAGGGGCGCCGCCGGGGCGACGATGTCGAGTCCGGTTACACCCATGGTCTTCATGGCGCGGCAGCAGGCGCCGACGTTGACGCTGGTCTTGGGGTTGCAGAGTACGATGCGGGTGCGGTCGGTAAGTCTGCTCATCTGCGCGAGTATAGCCGGTGACGCCGCCGCCGCCAACCCGAAGCCGTGATCGAAGTTGCACACGGCACGGGCAAAGTGGTATACTACCGCACGGAGCAAGGAGAACGCGATGCAAGAAACCGGTGTATTTTACGTACGCGTGAAGCGCGATCTGCGTAAGGCGTTTGAAGACTTCTTCCCTCATATGTCGTCGCACTACATCAACATGAGTAAGCTCTTCGACAAGCAGAAAAGCTATCCGGTGCTGGCGGTTGAGAAGGTTACTGTTTTCACCAAGGAAGGATCCGAGGCGGAATCAGCGCGTTTTCTGTTGCCTTCCGAAAACGGAAACTTCATCTGGATTCAGAGTGAGCTGTTCACGTTCGACGGCTTTGCTCCGAAGTAGGGTGCGTGTCGCGCAACGCAGAGCAGTCCGGTTCGGATAACCCTTTCCAATCCACAACGCTGCTGATCAACCCGTCGCGCTATCCGCAGTATGTCAAGCTGCTGCGACGGATACTCAAGCGCGTTTCCATCCCGCAGGTCATCGAGAGCCGCAATCCGGCCCATTTTGCGGACGTAGTGGGGGAATTCTGCGCCGGTCCGGAGCGCCACCTGCTGGTCTGGGGTGGGGACGGCACCGCCCACGCAGCCATCAACGCCTTCATGCGTCAACAGCGAGTCGGACGGTTGCCGGGGCGTAAGTCCCTGGGCTTTCTGCGGGGCGGCACCGGCAACGGCATCCAGGATTCCTACGAGGTACCATGCGGCATCCGTAACCAGCTGCGCGCCTACTCAGAGAGTCTGCGCAACGGCTATACCATCGACGTCGATCTGCTGCATATCAGCACCGGCGATCGCGACTGGTATGGCCAGCTGGTAGGGTTCGGCTTTGATGCCCAGGTGCTGAAGGCCCGCGAGCAGGCCAGGAAGCAGCTTTCCGACGGGACCACCATTGCGCCGCGCGGCGGGTACCACTATTTGCTCTCCGGCGTGCGTGTCTTTCTGAGTCCGATTTCCCAAATCCGCCAGCGGTTTTCGCTGCGCATGCGCAACGGCAAGTACGCGTTCCGCAGCACGCGCGTTAACGCCGAGTTTGCCTTTGATAAAATCGTGCGCGACGCGGCGCCGGTGATGCTCGAGATCGGCACGCGGCCGTATTACGGCAAACTGTTCAAGGTATGTCCGGATGTGGTGTGCAACGACGGCAATATGGATCTCTACCTGTTCAACTTTACGCGCAAGGTGTGGGTGGCGCGCAACATCGTTGCGCTCTGGCTCGGCAAGCACGACCGCATCAATCGGCGCTTGTTCGGCAAGAACCGCGGCGTAATCGAGCGCTACGAGCTGACGGAGCTGGAGGTCTGCTCTCCGGACGCGTTTGCCTTTCACGTGGATGGGGAGCTGCGGAACGCGGTGCCGAGTGCCGAGGGAGAGTATCAGGTGCGGATTGCGGTGTTGCCGCGCGCGATCTCGTTCATCGTCCCCGACCATTTCTACCGCCTCTTTCATCCGTTTGATGAGCAGGAAGAATTCGATCAAGGAGCTGCCGATGTTGGAACTGCCGATCTCTGACAGCACGCAACGCTACCGTGTTGCGCCGAGCAAGATCATTGCGCTGGGACTGAACTACCGCGACCATATTGCCGAGAGTGAATCGGTAAAGGTGCGCGGTGTGGATCAGACTATACCGAGTGAACCGGTTCTGTTTCCCAAGACTCCCAACGTGCTGCTGGCGCCTGAACAGCCGATTGTGTTGCCGCGCATCGTTGCTTCGTACGGCTTCGATCAGCCGCGCACCGACTACGAGGGCGAGTTGGCGCTGATTGTCGGGCGGCGAGCCCGCGATATCAGCGAGCACGACGCGCTGGACTACGTCTACGGCTATACCTGCATGAACGATGTCAGCCAACGTAACATCCAGAACGGGGACCGCTCCGGCTGGTTTCGCGGCAAGTCATTTGACACGTTCGGGCCTATCGGTCCGGTGATCGTACCCGCCGCGCGCATCGGTGATCCGCAGAAACTGGCGCTGCAGACCAGGCTCAACGGCGCGGTCGTGCAGCAGGGTAGCACCGCACAGATGATTTTCGGCATTCCGCAGCTGCTGGCGTTCATCTCGCGCAACTTGACCCTGGAGGCGGGCGACATCATACTTACCGGCACCCCGAGCGGCGTGGGTCCGCTGGCTCACGGCGATGTGGTCGAGGTCGAGATCGAAGGCATCGGAGTGCTGCGCAATCCGGTGGTAGACGAAGCCCGGCGATGAGCGGCGCGGCGCGGGCGCTCACCGGGCTAAGATGCCGTCTTGAACCTTGAGCGACGAGCCAGCTCGCCGAGCAGTTGACGCACGTCCTCGGTTGAATTGACGAAGAAGCGCGCCTGCGAGATGTCGATTCCGACCTTGATGGTGTACTGTTCCTCGGAGAGCATTGCAAACATATCCTCGTCGGTCCAGTCATCACCAATTGCCAGCACAAAGTCCCAGTCGCTGCCTTCGTACCAGGCGGCGGCCGCCCGTCCTTTGTTGACGTTGGAATGCTTCAGTTCCAGGATGTGGCTGCGCTCCAGGATCGACAGATCGTGATTGGCGGTCAGGCTTATCAGTGCGTCCTTGAGCTCGCTCAGACGTACGGCGGCCAGTTCCGGCTGCGCGCGCCGGTAGTTCCACACCAGTGAATAGTCAGACTCCTCCACCTTGGTTCCCGGGGTGCGATTGCAGTACAGCTGCAGGATCGGCAGGATGGTCTGTTTCCAGTCATTGCTGATCTGCTCGGTTGTGTGCCACGTGTCGCTTTTGCCCTTGTACCAGATGCCGTGACCGGCAATGATGCCTACCGGCAGGTCATGGAACACTTCCTGCAGGTAATCCTTGGGCCGGCCGCTGATGACCACCACCTCGTTGCAGGGGTCCGAGGCCAGCGCGGCCATGTCGTCGATACTCTCGCTGCTGAGCTTGTGCGAGCGGTGCTCGCGGTCCAGAAGGGTGCCGTCGTAGTCGACGAAGATGAGCCGGCGTCCGGCAGCCTCGTAGTCGGCGATCAGGCGCTCTTGCTGCCGCTTGCCGAACGCGCGCTGCGCGAACGAGGCCTGCATTTCACCCACCGCCGCCAGCTTGTCCATGAAATCACGGGCCCAGTAGTGGATGTCGTAGAGCTCCAGGCGTTCGTGCATCAGCCGGTTCTTCTGCTCCTGTTCTTCAATTGTCATCTCAAGCGCCTCGCGGATAGCGGCGGCTATCTGGGGCTCATTATTGGGGTTGATGGTGATCGCTTCTCCCAGTTCGCGCGCCGCCCCGGCGGTCTCGCTGAGCACGATCACACCGCGATAGTCGGTGCGGGCCGCGATGTACTCCTTGGCAATCAGGTTCATGCCGTCGCGCAGGGGAGTGACCAGCAGCACATCCGACTGCGTGTAGGTTGCAGTGAGCTGGTCAAACGGAAACGGCCGGTAGAAGTACGATATCGGCGTCCAGCCGATTCGCCCGAGGGTACCGTTGGTGACGCTTACCAGCTCGTCGATCTCGCGCTTCAACTCCTGATAGTGCGGTACCGCGGTGCGTGACGGCGCCACAATCAGTATCATGGTTACCTTGCCGTGATAGTCGGGGTTCTGCTCCAGGAAGGAGCGGTAGGCACGGATGCGTATCGGGATGCCCTTGCTGTAATCCAGGCGGTCAACCGACAGAATGATCCTCTGGCCCGCAAGTTCGCGCCGGATGTTGGCGATCTCCTGCTGCACCGCCGGCAGCTCGCGAGCCGTCGCATACTTCTGATAGTCAATACCCATCGGAAAGGCGTCGACCTTCACCATCCGGTTGTGATACTTGACGTTGGCCATCTGGTGTTCGGCGCTCAGAATGCGCCGCACCGCGCTGAGGAAATGGCGCGCGTAGTCGTAGGTATGAAAGCCGACAAGATCGGCTCCCAGCAGACCGTCGAGCACCTGTTCGCGCCACGGCAGCAGGCGAAAAACCTCGTACGACGGGAACGGGATGTGCAGGAAGAAGCCGATGCGCGATGCGGGCAGCGCACTCTTGATCATCTGCGGCAGCAGCATCAGCTGGTAATCGTGCACCCAGATGAAGTCATCCTCGTCGGCTACCTCGACTACCTTGTGATAGTATTTCTCGTTGACGCGGCGATACGCTTCCCACAGCGCCTCATCGTAGTCGGCGTAGGTCGGGAAGTAGTGAAACAGCGGCCAGATGATATTGTTGCAGAAGCCGAAGTAGAAATCCTCGATCTCGTCGGCGGTCAGGGGCACAGCAACGCTTTTGTACTCTTGGCGCAGCCGGTCGGCGATCACCTGACTCATTTCAGCGCTCACGTTGTCGGCGGGGATGCCGGTCCAGCCAACCCACAGGCTGTTTTCCTGCTGGTGCATCGAGCTCAGACCGGTGGCCAGTCCGCCCATGCTGGGCGCGAAACCCGGACCGTCGGCGTCCAGCGTAACCGATGTCGACAGTCGATTGGAAACAAGAACAATCTTACCCATGGCTACAGCATACGCGCTTGCGGTAGCAGCGTAAAGACGGTAATCGGCCGCAGCGCGGTCACCGGTTGCCATCTGCCCGCTAATGGGCTATGATTTGCGGCGATAACGAACGTATCGATCCAAAACTCTGGACCAAAGATTATGCAGTACCTGATGGCGTTGGATATCGGCACCTCGGCGGTCAAGGCGGCACTGTTTGACGTCGGCGGGCGTCTGGTAGCGCTTGACTCGCAGGAGTATCAACTCGAGAAACCGCGCCCGGATATTCTGGAAATCGATCCCGAGGCCTACTGGACTGCGGTGCAGGCGGCCGTCGCGTCGATCGTCGCGGCTTCCGCGGTAGCAGCGGAGGATGTCGTCTCGATCGGGGTCACCAGTCAGGGCGAGACGCTGATTGTGCTCGATGACGCCGGCCGCCCGCTGCGCAAGGCAATTGTGTGGCTCGACAACCGGGCCGTCGAAGAGGCGCGCCAGATCGCCGCGGCATTTGATGCGGACGAAGTCTACCGTCGTACCGGCCAGCACGAGATCGTGCCGGGCTGGACGGCGGCCAAGATCCTGTGGATCCGCAACCATGAAGCGCAGCTCTTCAAGCAGGTCGCCAGGTTTCTGATGGTCGAGGACTATATCATCTACCGCCTTACCGGAGAGTACGTCACCGACCACGCCATCAATCCGTCCACGCTCTACTACGATCTGACGCAATCGGACTGGTGGGACGAGATGCTGGCGTTTCTGGGCATTTCACGCTCCCAGTTGCCGCAATTGCGCTTCTCCGGCAGGGACGGTGCCGTGCTGCGGGCGTCAATCGGTTTGAGCTCCAACACCACGGTGGTGTCAACGCCTATGGATCAGATCACCGGTGCGGTGGGTGCCGGTAACGTGCAGCCGGGTTCGATCACGGAGACAACCGGAAGCGCGCTGGGAATCTGCGCCAACGCCAGTGATCCGCTCTACGATCCCCACAAACGCGTTGGTCTCTACCGCCACGCGCTGCCCGGATCGTATGTGGTGTTGCCGTGGGTACCGACTGCCGGAATGATCCTGCGCTGGTTTCGCGATGAGTTGGGCGGCGGGGCCGGCTTCGAGCAGTTGTGCGCTGAAGCGATGAACGTACCGGCAGGCAGTGACGGCCTGCTGGTGCTGCCGCATTTCAGTGGTGCAGTCAGTCCTCGGGTCAATCCGGCCGCGCGGGGCGTGATCTATGGTCTCAGCCTGGGTCATACCCGGGCCCACATCGTGCGGGCCGTCATGGAATCGGTTGCCTTCATGCTGAAGGAGAACCTCGACATGCTGGAGACACTCGGTCTGCACGCCGGCAGGATCTGCTCGATGGGCGGCGGTGCACGCAACGATCTCTGGTTGCAGATCAAGGCCAACGTACTGGACCGCACCGTAGTGACACCTGAAGCCCAGGAGTCCACCTGTCTGGGTGCCGCGGTGCTGGCGGCCGTGGGGGCCGGAATTTACGGCGGTCTCGATGAGGCCGTCCGGGCCATGGTCAGGATGCGCCGGGAGTTTGCCCCGCAGCCGGAACTGGTCAGTTGCTACGCCGATACGTATCAGGACTACCTGCAGCTCAACGGAATGCTGCTGCCAACCTTTGGAGGGAAGCGATGAACAATCACGACACCGCACGGATACGGGCCGGATTCGTTGGTTTTGGCGAAGTCAACACGCCGCGCGAGTTCATCGACAAGCGCTGTACTTCGGTGATGGCGCAACTCAAGCAGGCCGGACTCGATCTCGCGGCTACCGCCCCGGTGGCCGATGACCCGGCCGGAGAGCAGGCTGCCCGAGCGGTGGCCGAGTTGTCGCAGCACGACTTCAGCGTGTTGATTGTCTGCATTGCCGGCTGGATTCCTACCTGGGCTGTTCTGTCGGTTATCGAACCGTTTCGACACAAGCCGATGGTTCTGCTCGGCCTGACCGGATGGCAGGAAGGCGAGCGCTTTGTGACCACCGCAGACCAGGCGGGTACCACGGCGCTGCGCAAACCGATGGCTGATATGGGGTACACGTTCAAGTACGTGGTCACTCTCCGCGGCCGCAGCCTGCCGCTGGAGAGCGTCATGTCGTACTGCCGCGCAGCCGACACCGCGCGGAGGTTGCGTGGCGCGCGAATCGGAATGGCCGGTTTCCGCGATATGCGGCTCTACGGCACGCTCTACGACGGTGTGTCGTTGAAGGCCACAATCGGTCCGGAGATCGAGCATTTTGACCTGCTTGAACTGCAGCAGCTGATGGACGGAATCGACGCCGCGGAGGTCAAACAGCTTGCCGAGGAAGTCAGCCGACGCTGGGTGTTCCGGAAAGAGCCGCAACCGGGAACGGTCGAAAGCTCGGTGAAACTCTACATGGCAATCCGGCGCAAGGTCGAGGAGCGCGGTTACGATGCGTTTTCCTATACCGATGTCGACGGCATCAAGAAGCTGATGGGATTTGCCCCGGCGGGTGCCATGACTCTGCTGCACGACGAAACGACCATCTGCACGGTACCGGAGAACGACAGCATGGGCGCTGTGACACAGTTGATGGTGCATTATCTGACCGGTCAGGTCGCGGCCTATCTGGAGTTCTACGAGTTTTTCGAACGGGGAGCCTTGATGGGGGTACCGGACTACGTGCCGCGTGAGATCGTCGACGGTGAGGTCACGATCTTCCCCAACGCTTTCGGCGATTTCGGTGAAGGGCTGCTAAACGTTTCCCGGCTCAAGACCGGACCGGCCACCATCGCACGGCTTGGCTACGTCGGCAACCGTTACCGCATGCACATCATGAACGCGACCGCGCAGGATCCTGTCAGCTGGGAAGAGGCCGGGTGGGCCCCTCCGGCGCCGCAGCTGCCGAGCGTTGATCTGGTGTTCGACGGAGATACCGCAGCGTTCATCGAGCGCGTGATGGGACAGCACTACATCATTTCGTACGGTGACAACCGTATGCTGCTGGAGGACCTGTGCGCCATCCTGGGTGTCGAGGTCATCTGAGCGTCGCCTGTTGCACAGACGGACGATAGTACGCTATAAGGGAGTCGCGCGGCAGAAGGGACTCCCGGTGGCAGACTCCAGACTTGATTCCCGCACAGCGTTGTTTCTCAAGACTCTCGGGACAGGCAAACTGCATCGGCTTCAAGACGGAGGTCGCAAGATGGAGCGGATAGTGGCGGCGGCGGGCGTTGCCGTTGTGGTTATACTGACGTTCGCTGCGTGCGGCGGGCAGCCTGGCTCGGCGGACACCGAGACTGCCGATTTCAGGATCGGCGTTGTACTCGACGTCGGCGGTCGTGGTGATAAGTCGTTCAACGATCTGGCGTACGACGGACTGGTACTGATAGCCGAGGAGTACGGCGGCTACATCGCCGACGACCTGTTGCAGGTCAGCTTCGGCAATACGGTTGAGCTGAAGTACCTGGAACCGCGCGAGGGCGGTCAGGACCGCGAGCGGCTGTTGCGCGTGCTTGCCGAGGACGGTTTTGACCTGCTTTTTGGCGTAGGATTTGCATTTATCGACGCCCTTCCCAGGGTGGCAGCCGACTTTCCGGACACCCATTTCGCGCTGATAGACGGCTACATTCCCGATCTCGATGCCGACAGCAATATCACCTGTATCGCCTTTGCCGAGCACGAGGGTTCGTTCGTGGTCGGGGCTCTGGCGGGCATGCTGATCGAAGACATGGGCGAGGGCCGCGTCGGGTTCATCGGCGCCATGGACATTCCGCTGATCCATCGTTTTCACGGCGGGTTCGCCGCCGGAGCGATGTACGCCAACCCGGCACTGCGCGACAGCGGGATGATCATCGGCAGGTATATCGGCCAGGATCCCACTGCGTTCCACGACCCGCGAAGTGCCGAGCGGATCGCCACCGATCTGTATAGCCAGGATGTCCGCATCGTTTACCACGCCGCGGGTGAATCGGGCGCCGGCGTGTTCGAGGCCGCCTATGACGCGCGTCGCTGGGCAATGGGCGTTGACTTTGACCAGGGGCGGGTGTATCAGTCGGCCAATACGGCGCAGGAACGCGCGATTGGCGAGCGGATAGTGACTTCAATGCTCAAGCGCGTTGATATCGCGGTTCACCGGCTTTCGTCGCAGTTCATCGACGCCGGCGGTTTTCTGGCCGGCGGCTGCGTCAATTTCGGTCTTGACAACGGCGGCGTCGGCTATGCGGTCAACGAGTATAACCGTGACATGATCGAACCGTACATCGAGCGTCTCGAAGAACTGCGCGCCCGCGTGGCGGCCGGAGAGATCACGGTTCCCGCAAGCCACACCGGGATTCCCGAGTGGCTCGCCGACACGTTTTAGGGCCAGGGTCACGTGCAACACATGGGTAACGAACTGTTGTGGCTGCTGGTACTGGCGATTAACTTCGCGCTGATCCTGGTCGTCTACCGTTCCTTCGGCCGGGATGGGCTCTACGCCTGGACCGTACTGTGTGTGATTACCGCCAATATCCAGGTCGTCAAGACCGTCGAGCTGTTCGGCATGACCGCTACCCTGGGAAACATCGTCTACGCGGGTTCCTTCCTGATCACAGATATCCTGTCCGAGAATTACGGTGCGCGCGCGGCGCGCCGCGCGGTGTTCTTCGGCTTCATCGGGATTGTCGGTTTTACCGTACTGATGAACCTGGCGCTGCTGTTTGAACCGGCGGCCGATGACTTTGCTCACGCAAGCATGCAAACCATCTTCGGGTTTCTGCCGCGCATAGCTTTGGCCAGCCTGACGGCCTACCTGGTTTCGCAGCTGCACGACGTGTGGGCCTACGCCTTCTGGCGTCGGCTATTCCCCGGCCGGCGCGCAATCTGGATTCGCAATAACCTTAGTACGCTGGTCAGTCAACTGTTCGATTCGCTGGTGTTTACGCTGGCGGCGTTCGCAGGCGTCTTCCCCGGCCGGGTGTTGTTGGAGATCGTGATCACCACCTATCTGCTCAAGGCAATCGTGGCCGTTGCCGACACACCGCTGGTCTACGTGGCCGGCCGCTGGCACCGCCGCCGCCGGGTACGTGACCAGGAGGACTGAGCGCGCGCCGCCACGCGAACGCTCGTCACCCCGGCCGGCGTCGGCCGCACCTCGCTGCAACCTGACAACAATTTCGGCACCAGTGATTACTCTTTCCAGGGGAAGATCATGCCTTTGAGCGACCGCTTGCCGACACGCTCGCGGTCTTCGTAGAGCAGTTCGTCCCACGGGATGTCGCGACGCCTGCTGCCCGGCTGTTCTTCAAGGAAGTCGTACTTGTAGAGGCGCAGTTTCAGCGCACCGTTCAGCCATATGAGCACACCCATGATACCCGGCATCAGCAGCGCGGTGAAGATACTGACGCTGAACAGCAGCAGCGCGCCACAGGCAACCACTATAGAGAAGGCGGTATTGTCGAATACAATCAGAAAGCTTTTCTTGAGGATCTTGCCGACGTTAGTGTCGAGCTGGCTTCGTATCGGCAGGTAAAACTGGCTGGCTATCAGCCAGATGATACTGGCCCAGAAGAGAAACGCCATCGCCGCCAGCGCCGGCACCGAGCCCATCGCGGTGTAGACCGGCAGCGCGATTGACAGCAGAAAGGCGTGTACCAGATAGATGAGCCCCAGCACCACGCATGCCGGCCAGGTCTGGCTCAGATAGACCGGCACGGTCGCCCACTCGGGAGCCTGGTAGTTGACAATGTCTCGAGCCAGCATCGAGGCAACACCAAGATAGACAAACGCAAGCAGTACGCCGACGGCGAAGACCACCATTCCCAGTGACGGCGATACACCGCCGAACCACGCCGGGGCAAGCATCGGGATCGAGAGCACCACAATAAAGCCCAGATTGCACAAGATCGAGGGCAAAAAATGGTCCCAGAAGTCGAAGAACGCTTTCTTTATGCTGAAAAGTATCATTAGTGGTCCTATTGTTATCCAAAAGCGGCCTGCTGTACAAGTACGC
>RECP01000060.1 GCA_007693945.1 Spirochaetaceae bacterium | reverse complement strand
TACCCGGACGGGGAGGCGGGGCTGCATCCCGACGGTGTGACGCTCTACTTCGCATCACTGCGCCCGGGACCGGATCCTATCAAGTATGAGGGTGGAGCCGGACAAGGTAACCTGTGGCGCTCCACCTGGAACGGCTCACTCTGGAGCGAGCCCGAGTTCTTGCCGGACCCGATAAGTCGTCCCGGGAGCGAGCAGAAGCAGCCGTCGTTTGCAAGCCATGACGGTACGCTGTACATGTACTTCGTCTCGGACCATCTGGTATCCTTCTACCCTGGCCTCGGTTTGATACGGGATTCCGCGATCTACCGGTCGACCGTCTCGCAATCCGGTGATCTGGGCGCTCCGGAACTGGTGATTCGGGGCATAGTCGGTGAGCCGTCGCTCACCGCCGACGGGCGCTACCTCTATTTTGTGCACGTCCTGTACGACGCGGCCGGCGGATTCGGCAGCGATATCTGGTACGTCGAGCGCGACCAATAGAATAGCACCTTCTCCAACCCCTTCCGGCTGCGCTATTGAAGATTCAGGCGACAGCAGCGGCCTGCATCCGGGATCACCGGTAGAGCTCTATCGAGCGCACCCGGATGTCGGCGGTGAAATCCGCCTTGCCGGCCACAACTGCAACGGATCGAAGGCGTGAGACGTCTGGAGAACCGCCGCCGAGCATATTTTGCGCCACAAAGTCGGCGAAGGGCAGCTCGATCCGCTTCCACTGCTCGGTAACCGGTATTTTCTGCTCGTAGTGAGACCACGGAAAGCGCGTGCGACTGGTGCGTAAATGAATGTAGTAGTGGTCGCCCGTCGCGCGTGCGGTTACGGCGACGCCCCGGTATCCGCTGGCATCTATCGCGCCCGTCGCGGACAGCGGCAGGCGCATCTGAATGAAGCCTCCGTTGTTCTCCAGCGACACCCTGCCTGTCATGCGCAGTGCCGGACCCTGGGCGCCATGCTCGATCCGCGCACTCATGTCTGAGCGTCCACCCATCACGCGATCGGTGAAGCCCTCCCACTGTGTCGCTACTCGCGATCGGCCATCCTCCCGGCTGAAATCATCGAGTAACAACGAGTTTCCGTTGTCCTGTTGCGAGAACACGAACCCGCCTGCGAGAACAAAGAGTGCTACAACTGAAACGCGACTGAACATGTCTACCTGCATTGCAGTAACTTGCAAACAGCGACCGATGGGAATCGAACCCACATCATCAGCTTGGAAGGCTGAGGTAATAGCCATTATACGACGGTCGCGTGCGTAGTGATGGTATAACAAAAAGCGGGGGAATCTGTCAATAACGCGCTATACTGGGCTTCAAAAGGTCAGACAAGGTGGCGCGAGCTTTGACATCCGAGAAGGCCCTGATCTACGAGGGCGTCGCATCGACCTTCTACATCATACTCACCCAGGGCGCTCTGTTCACCGCCATGGCGCTGTACTTCGGGCTTGACGCCGTAATGATCGGAGTCACGGCCTCATTTCCGCTGGCGTTTCAGGTCGTTCAGGTCGTAAACCCGTGGCTGCTGCGCCGCGTGCGCAGCCGTAAGCGGCTGTTGATCGCGGCCAACTCGGCACGCTTCGTGTGGATCATCGTGATTGCCTCGCTGGTGCTGCGGCGTCAATCGGCCGCGTTGTTCATCGTCGTTTTTGCCATTGCTCAGGTAGCCAACGCGGTGGCCGGCAACACCTGGATGTCGCTGGTGCGCGACGTCGTGGCGCGCGCGGATCAAGGTGGCTTCGTCGCGCGGCGCAACGCATTCATCTCGATTATCACGGTCTTCCTGGTACTCGGTTATTCACGCATCATCGACGTCGTAACGCCTCCGTGGAACTGGGCGCTGGTTTTGCTGATCAGCCTGGTGGGCACGGTCCTTTCACTGCGATTCATCGAGCCCGTGGAAGAGCCTCACTACTCGCCGGCTGTGGATCGCATCGGCTACCGGCAGGTTCTGCATGATGCCAATTTCATGCGTCTCTGCGGCGCCTATTTCGTGTGGAATGTGGTGTTTCTGATATCAGCGCCGTTCTTCGCCTACCACCAGATAGTCAACCTTGGACTGTCAATGACTGTGATAGGAGTAGCCGCGGTATCTCTGAGCGTACTGTCGGTGATCTTCTACCGCTTCTGGGCATTTGTGTCCGACAGGATGGGTACAAAAACTATCCTGGTTGCCGGCATCATGGTCGCGTCCTGCACACCGGTTCTCTGGCTGCTGATGACGGACTCGATGTGGCCCTACACCATGGTCGCCGACGTTGTGCTGGCTGCGTTCGCCTGGGCGGCGCTCAATATAGCGTTTATCGCACTGCCGTTGGAAGTATCGAAGGACTCTTCGCCAGGCTACTACGCGGTCTACTTTGCGCTCGGCGGGCTGGGCGGCCTGCTGGGTTCGATCATCGGCGGATTCGGTGCGGCGTGGCTCAACGGCCTCAGCGTGCGGATTGCCGGTGAAACAATCTACGGAATTCAGTTTCTGTTTGTGTCCGTCGGGTTTCTGCGGCTGGCAACACTTAAACTGTTCAGCGCGGTGCACGCCGAACGCTACGTGCCGCCACACTCGATGGTCATCAACGTCCTGTCGGTCATGGCACGCCGGCCGCCGCTGCGACCGTTTGAATCCCTGCCGGCAACGGGCGGATCGCGCAACCGATCCCGGCTTCCCGCTCCGTCATCCTCACAGACGGCCCGAACACCGCAAGACGGCCGGCCGTCGGCGCCATGATGACTTGCCACGCGCGAGGCTTTCACGTAGATTTAGCTCACTGCAACCAAGGAAGCGCTGATGGGAATTCGTGGAGAGGTGTTTTCCGCTCGGGCCGCAACGCAGAGCGACAACCGCACCTATTTTTTTAACGTCAAGGAGAACCGCAACGGTGATCTGTTCCTCAACATCGTTGAGAGCAAGAAGCACGGCGAAAGCGGTTTCAACCGGCATCAGGTGGTGCTCTTTGAGGAAGATGTCGAGGCTTTCAGTGAGGCCTTCCAGAAGGCGATTGCCTTCATGAAGAAGCGGTGATGCCGCCGGCGACGCAATCGGGTTCGCGAACGAGGAAACTATGGCGCTGGATGCGCGACGCTCCGTGCTGCCGTATCATACGCCGGTGGTGCAAGGTGGGGTAGCCGACGTGACGATCAAATCCATACTGCGGTTCCTCACGGCTGTAGCAGCGCATCCAGCGGTCGCGCGCCTCCTTGGCAAGGATCGACGCAGCCTGAATCTGGGGTACGGTTCTGTCGCCTCCTTCAATCGCCAGACACGGGCACCCTACCTGCGGGGTAAACCTGCCGTCAACCTGAACCTCCATGGCGGCAATCAGCTCCCGAGCCTGGGAGGCGGGGTAGTAGTGCTGCACACTGTTGCAGAGTGCCGTGAACGCGCGCTGCATTGCAAGCAATGAGGCGTTGTGAATGTTGATTAGATCTATCTCTTCGGGCCACGACCAACCGATGCCCCAGGCCACCGCCGCGGCGCGTATCTGCGGCTCCAGCTGTGCCCTGCGCCGCGCACTCAGTGACTTGGAATCCGCGGGGGTGCATCCGATCCCGCGGGCACCGAAGACCACCGCGGCGGCCGTAACCGGTCCGGCCAGCGGACCGCGACCGGCCTCGTCTATGCCACAGATCCGTTTCACCATGCCACACTACCGTGTGGCAGCGGGTAGACGCAAGGGTTCATGCGACAAGGAAACGCGATGAACGACGCGGCAATCGAACAGCTGAGTACGGCACAGTTCAACGATGCTTTCCGGCCGATCATGGACGGGGTCGGCGGGTGCGTCGAGAACTACGCGCGCTGGCTGAACGCCCGCTATGGCCAATGCACGGTGGTGGCCCCTCGTGTGCCCGGATACGTCGATCTTCAGCCGTACACGGTTCTGCGCTTTCACTCAGTTGCATTCCCCCCGATGCGGCCGTACCGCATCGGGGTGCCGTGGTGTGACGGACGCTTCCTCCGCACCCTGCGGAACGCCCGCTGGGAACTTGTCCACGCCCATGCTCCGTTTGTCGCCGGGACACTGGCGCTGCAAACCGCGCGCCGATTGGGAATCCCGATAGTCGCCACGTTTCACTCGAAGTATCGCGAAGACTTCCTCAAGGTGCTGGGTTCACAGCGGTTGGCGCAGCTTGCTGCACGCCGTATCGTGAGTTTCTTCCACAGCGTCGACCAGGTATGGGCGCCGAACAGTGCCACCGCTGATACCCTGCGCAGTTACGGCTTCAACGGACCGGTACAGATCGTACCCAACGGTTCTGATCTTGCCGTTCCGGCCCCGCACGAGCTCGAGCAATACCGGGCGCAGGCTGACAGCGAGCTGCAGCTGGAGCCCGGGGTTCCGCTGTACCTGTTCGTTGGCCAACACCGCTGGGAGAAGAACGTGCGGCTGATCATCGAAGCGCTGGAACTGCTACTCCGGCGGGGCCGCCGATTTCGTATGCTCTTCGTCGGCGCCGGGTACGCCGCCGGGGAGATGCAGCGACTGGTGCGCAATCGCGGTCTGGCCGACCGGGTGGGTTTTCTGGGTCTGATCACTGATCGCGAGCGGCTCAAACCCCTCTACGCGCGGGCTGACATCTTTCTGTTCCCGTCGCTGTACGATAACGCGCCGTTGGTGATGCGCGAGGCCGCAGCGTTCTCGTGTCCCGCGGTGCTGGTTGCCGGATCCACGGCCGCCGAAAACACCGTCCACGGGGAGAACGCGTTTCTGATCGAAAACCGGGCCGAATCGTTGTGCCACCTGCTCGACCATCTCGCTGACCGGCCGCACCTGGTGGCGCGGGCAGGCACGGGAGCACGCGAGACCATATACTTGCCCTGGGATCAGGTAGTGGACGAGGTGTACCTGCGTTACCTTGATCTGCGGACTCATTACCATCGCAACCGCGGGACGTTTCAGTTCGCTTGACCACGCGCTCGGCGCCTGATACAGTTTTCTCGACCAGGGAGGGGAAGTGCTTCTCAAGAGTATCGAGCTCTACGGATTCAAGTCATTTGCCGACCGCAGCGTGGTCGAGTTCACCGACGGCATCTGCGCCGTTCTGGGACCCAACGGCTGCGGCAAGAGTAATATCGTCGATGCCATCAAGTGGGTTCTGGGCGAGCAGGGAACCAGGAGCCTGCGCGCCGAGAACATGGAAGATGTCATCTTTAACGGGACCGACAACCGCAAGGCGGTCAGTGTTGCCGAGATAACCCTCATTCTGCAGAATGACGACGGCGTCCTGCCACTCGATGTGCCCGAGATCTCCGTTCGCCGCCGGCTGTACCGATCCGGCGAGAGCGAATACCTGATCAACAACTCCTCTGTCAAACTCAAGGAGCTCCGCGAGCTGTTCTACGACACCGGAATCGGCAAGAGCTCTTATTCGATCATGGAACAGGGCAAGATCGACCAGATCCTCTCCAACAAGCCGGAGGAACGGCGGGCCGTCTTCGAAGAAGCGGCGATGATAACGCGCTACAAGGTTCGGGGCAAGGAGGCTGAGCGCAAGCTCGAACGGACCGAGGACAACATGCGCCAGGTGGAGGGAATACTCGGCGAGGTGCGCCGCAGCTACGATTCACTGAAGAAACAGGCGGAGAAGACCACCCGCTACCGTGAGCTTCGAAGCCGCATGTTCGAGATCGAACGTGATATTGCGCTGATACGTCTGCGCAGCTGTCTCGAAGATCGCGACAAACGTACCGCGCAGCTTGAAACCAGAACAGCCGAGCGCGACGCCGTCCGCGGCAGAATTGACGCAATAAACGAATCGCTGGAGAACAATCTCGACCTGGTCAACACCATGGAGTCGCGGCTGATGGACGGTCAGAAGCGCCTCTACGGTCTGGAACTGGAGAAGAACAACCGCGACAACCAGATCCGTATGCTCGCCGAGCGGATCTCCGATATCCAGCAGAAGTCGGCACGCGACGTTGCCCGCAAGGCCGCACTCGAAGAGCGGCTCGAGACGCTCACACGAGAGATTGAACGCAAAGAGGATCAGCAGCGCGAGTTCACGCAGCAGATCAGTGAACTCGACGGCAATATCGCCTCCTTCAAGCAGAGCATCGACCAGGCCGCCGAGCGCATCGGTTCCAATGCGGCCTCTATCAAGCACAGCAACGCCGAGATTGACGGATGTGAACGCGAAGACGAGGCAGTCCAGGAAGAGCTGCGCGTGGTGACCGACGACATCGTGGAGGAGCTCGATCGCAAGCTGCGCGAGAGTGGCTACTCTTCGCGCGATCGCGACGAGCTCGAGGACGCAATCAGCACCGCGCTGTCGCGGCTTTCGCTGCAGCTGGAAGGCAAATCGGCTCTGATACACGATGCCGCGGCGCTGCAAGACAGCGATCGCGAGCGCACGCAGCAGGTTTTTGATACCACTGCTGCTACTCTGGAGACCGCTCTGAGCGAGGTGCGGCGCGTCATTGAGCTCTTTGCCCGCTATCGTGACGTTACGCCGGCATTCCTTGATGAGTTTCTGGCACCGGAAGGAATCATAACGCGTAAGCGTCGCATGGACGAGCGTGTTCAGCAGCTGCGGCGGACCATCAGGCAGGCGCGCGAAGAGATCGCGCGGCGTACGGATGAAAACCAGAGCCTGCAGTCGCGCATCGATGACTATCGCAGAACGCTCGAGGAGCTGCGAGTCAATCTTGCGCGCATGCGCGCCCAGCTGTCGGCGCTCCAGAACGACATCCAGCGCTCCAGCCAGGAACGCGCCAACACCGGCACCGCGATCGAAGAAGTCGAAGCGCATCTGGCCGAGGAGAAGCGCCGCGTGGAGGAGACGCGCATACGTATTGCAGAGCTGACGGTCAAACGCAGTCAACTGGAAGAGAATGAACAGACCCTCAAGCGCGAGCTGAACGAGCTCGAAGAGGGCATCAACAGCATTAACGCCGACCTGATACGCACGGAGAGGGCGCTTAAGGCCATGATGGAAGACCTCGGCAAGACACAAACACAGGTTGAGCGGCTGCAGGTTGCGGCCGCCGAGACCAATGCCGAGATCCGCAACATCTACGACAACTTCCGGGAGCGTCATTCGCAGGAGCTCAGCGAGCACGAGTCGCGCGCTTTTGAACTGGGTGGAACCTCGGTCAAGCATCTGCGCGACAGGCTGGCGCAGGTTCGCGAACAGGAGCGCACACTCGGTAGCGTCAACCTGATGGCTCCCGAGGAGTTCGCCGAAGTCAAGGAGCGCTACGACTTCCTCTTCGGTCAGCTCGATGACCTTAAGCGCGCCAAGGCGGATCTGATCCGAGTAACTGCCGAGATTCGCCACGAATCGGCCGAGTTGTTCACCCAGACCTACGAGCGAATCCGCAAGAACTTTCACACCATGTTTCGTCGCCTGTTCGGCGGCGGCCGCGCTGAGCTCAAGCTGATTGAACCCGAAGACGTGCTGGAGTCGGGGATCGACATCCTGGTACAGCCTCCGGGGAAGAAACTGGAGAACATCGCGCTGCTTTCGGGCGGCGAGCGTGCGCTGACCGCGGTGGCGCTGCTGTTCGCGACCTACATGGTTAAACCGTCGCCGTTCTGCCTGCTGGACGAGATCGACGCGGCACTCGACGAGAGCAACGTCGGACGCTTCGTCAACATGTTATTCGAGTTTGCCCAGAGTTCGCAGTTCATTATCATCACCCACAACAAGAAGACCATTGCGGCCGCTACTACGCTGATCGGCATCACCATGGAGGAACCGGGGGTTTCCAAAGTGGTCTCGGTGCGCGTGGATAATCGCGAGAAGGAGCCGGTCGGTGCCACGTCATAAACGTGCCACGCTGCCACTGCGCCTGGCCGTTGCCGCGGCCATCCTGGCGGCGCTGTCGTTCGGCGGTACTCTACTCTATCTTGCGTTGCAGCCACCGCCGGCAGCGACCGCGGCGCAACAGCAGGCTGTAACCGCGGCGCCGTCATCGGCTCGTCTGGTAGCACCGATCGATCTGACAACCATCGAAGTACCAAACGAGGCCGAACGGTTGACGCAGTGGAGCTGGATGCGCTTTCGAGCACCGCGCGAGCGGTGGACGGCCGAGGACGTGGACCGATTCTGGATTGATCCTGGCCGCGTTGGAGCTGAATATCTTTCGCAAACCAACCGAAGATTAATAGAGGAGTTGTTATCGGGAGTTCCGTAGGCTTCCGGCAGCTTCACACCATGGAGGGAGGGTCATGGTGAACAAATCGTTGCCTGTCCTGTTCAGCGTACTCGTTCTTTCGGGATGCGCCGGAGGTCCGCACACCCGCATAGAAACTCAACCGGCAGCAGATTCCGGCACGCCCCGCGTCCTGGCTGCACGCCCGGCCGGCGGCGATTCTGCGATTGCCGCACCGCCGGCGCCGAATGAGCAAGCGGTGGCTTCAGTGGAGCTCTCGCTGAGCACGGTGTCGGCGCCCGGTGCGGTTTCATACAGCGTGCAGCTTCCCGAACCGCGCGTGGACCTTCAAACGCAGCGGGTCTCGCGCCCGGCGCTGCCACCAGCGGTGAAAAGCAGTGACAGTGCGGCCGACGAGCCCGCCGTGCGGCTCCGCCGGCCGGCCGACAGTGAGGGGCTCGACGGTCTGCCGACTCGAATTCCCGGCGAACTGCCCGAGCCGCGAGTACCGGCCGCGGCTCAGACGCCCGCACCGTCGGCCGTCGCTTCGGCGGCATCCCAACGGCACCCGTCGGCCCCACCGTCAACGCTGTCCAGCGCGGCGACCGAGCTACGGCCTCCGTCACCTACGCCGGATCAGCAGCTGGCCGCGGCAGCGGGAGCAGAGTTCGGCGTGCAACTGCAGGGGTTGGGGTGGATATTCACCGGTGCCGACCAAAATGGCGTTGAATACCGCAGACGTCGCAGCGGCGACAGTAACACCGAAGTGATTCTGCGCATCCCCGAAGCCGGAGACTACCGACTGCACTTTCAACGCCAGAACCTGAGCGAAGGCAGCGTGGAGCGCAGCGTGATTGCAGTCAACGTTGCCACGGAACGCAGCACCACGGGCGTCACGGCCGCGGTCGACGGTACAGGCCCGCAGGCTGGGCCGGCAGACGGACCGCCCGTCGAGTCTCAGCAAAGGGCTCCGGAAGCCGGGGCCGACCCTGCGGTCGCTGAAGATCCCGAGGGCACAGAGGCTCTGTGGCGGCGCGACCGATCGCTTGAGCAACCGCTGAACAGCGACGCACGCCGCGGGCTGTTTGAACTGGCTCTGCAGAATCAGCACTACGAACAGGCCGTGGAGTACGCGCAGCAGATGCTGGACCACGGTGAAGCGCCTGCGTTGGCCGCGGTCGCGCGGCTCGCGGAGCGTGCAGCGGCCAATGACCGTGCCGAAGACGTGATTGACCTGCTGCAGCGCCGTCTGGCGCTGGCTGACGAAGACAACGATTCCACTGGCCGGCGGGACGGTGATGCTCTGCTCTTTCAGCTGGCACGGCTCTACGAAACCGGCGGTGCGCAGCGCAATCTGCGCGCTTCGCTTTCGTACTATCGTCGGATCATCGAAGAACACCCCCTGAGCCGCTACTGGGAGCCGTCTCGCGCGCGCATTGAGTACCTGGAGCGCCACTTCTTTCACGTGAGGTAGGCCGGGCGGTCGAAACGCGAATTAGCGGGCTTGCTGCGGCTCGGTTGACACGGCTCGGCGATCTCTATATACATTAACGATACGCCTCGGCGGTTTACCGATATGCTGGATAGAGTCTCTGCCAAGCTCTCCGATATCGTCCGACAGGTTTCCGGAAAAAGTACGATATCTGAAAAGAATATCCAGGAAGCAGTCGACGAGATAAAACTTGCCCTCCTCGAAGCCGACGTCAACCTGCGGGTAGTGCGCCGATTTGTCAACCGCACCATCGAGGAAGCGTCCGGCGAAGCGGTGTTGCGCTCAGTCTCGCCAGCACAGCAGTTCATCAGGATTATCCATGACCGTATGGTCGGACTGCTGGGTGACGAACGCCAGGATCTGGAACTCAAAGGGCCCGACACCGTCTCGGTTATCCTGCTGATGGGGCTGCAGGGGTCGGGAAAGACCACCACCGCGGCCAAACTTGCGCGACTGCTTCAAAAACAGGGCCGCCGCCCGCTGCTGATTGCGGCCGACCTGGTTCGGCCGGCTGCCGTAGAACAGCTTGCCGTGCTGGGACGCCAGGTCGGGGTGCCGGTCTACCTGGAGGAGGGCGCAAGGGACCCGGTTAAGGTGGTCAAAGCCGGTCTGCGCAAGGCCGAGAAGGAACAGTTCAACACCGTGCTGGTGGACACCACCGGGCGTATGCAGGTCGACGAAGCAATGATGGCCGAGCTGGCAAGAATCCGCGACATCGCGGCCCCCGTCGAGTCGTTGCTGGTAGCCGACGCCATGACCGGACAGACCGCCGTCGATGTTGCCAGGGAATTTGACGGACGGATCGGCGTTTCGGGGATTATTCTCAGCAAGTTTGATTCCGATACGCGCGGTGGTGCGGCGCTGAGTCTCAAGACCATAACCGGAAAGCCGGTGAAGTTCATCGGAGTGGGGGAGAAACTCGAGGATCTTGAGCCGTTCTATCCCCAGCGTATTGCCGGACGCATCCTGGGTATGGGGGATGTGGTATCGCTGGTTGAGAAAGCACAGCAAACCATCGATCAGGATGAGGCCGAACGGCTGGCCGCCAGAATGCAGTCCGCGACGTTCACCCTGGAGGACTACCTGGAGCAGTTCCAGCGCGTCAAGAAGATGGGTTCACTGCAGTCGCTGATAGACATGATACCCGGCGCCAAGGGACAGATCAGTGAAGATGACGTCAACGAGCAGGAAATAAAGCGCGAAGAGGCGATTATCTACTCGATGACGCTCGAAGAACGGCGCAACCACCGCATCATCGGCCCACCGCGGCGCAAGCGCATCGCCCACGGCAGCGGTACATCGGTATACGACGTCAACAAGCTGTTGAAAAAGTTCGAGAAGATGCGCACGATGATGAGGAAGATGACCAGAAACAAGAAGTATCAGGCGCAGGTTCTCTCCCGAATGGGGGGAGGCAGGTGATGATAATACACACGTTGCAACCGAGCAGGAGGCATTGGAAATGAGCACGAAGATCCGACTGAAGCGCATGGGTTCCAAGCGCAGACCGTACTATCGAATAGTGGTAATGGATTCCCGGACCCCGCGCGACGGCCGGGCAATTGAAGAGGTCGGGTTCTACCATCCGGTCGAAGCCGATGAGGGAAGTCTGCAGATCAAGGAAGATCGCATTCGAGAGTGGCTCGACAAGGGCGCCAAACCGTCGGACACCGTTCGGCAGCTCCTCAACCGGAAACAGTTCTATCTCAAGTAGCAGAAAGAACTCGCAACCCGTACATTGTCAAGGAGGGGCTCGTGGAAAAGGAATTGGTCAGCTACGTGGCGAGGGCTCTGGTCGACGAACCCGACGAGGTCGAAGTAAACGTGATCGAAGGTGAGAAGTCCACCATCATCGAATTGAGGGTCTCCCAGAGCGATATCGGCAAGGTTATCGGCAAACACGGCAGAATTGCCAAGGCTCTGCGCACTATTCTGAGTGCCACGTCAACCAGGACGGGAAAACGGATCGTACTGGAAATTCTGGACTGATGGATTACATTGCGATCGGTACTATCTACGGATCGCACGGCGTTCACGGCTACCTGAAGGTCGGCAGTTTCTCGGGAGAGTTGGACCATTTCCGTTCGCTGGAGCGGATCCAGCTGCGACACGGTACGCAGATGCGGCAGTTCGAGGTGGAAGACGTGCGGCTGACGGCACGCCACGCGCTGCTGAAACTGGCCGGCGTCGATACGCCCGAGGTTGCTGCCGATCTCAGCCGCTGGGAAGTGTGGGTGCCGCGCCGGTACGCCTGCCCGCTGGGCGAGGAGGAGTACTACAGCGCCGACCTTCACGGTCTGCAGCTGGTGTGCGAGGGCGAGGTACTGGGTGCCGTGGTTTCGGTCTGGCACAACGGCGCCGCGGACCTGCTCGAGATCGAGCGTCCGGACGGACAGCGACAGGTCGTGCCGTTTATCGAGCACTTCATCGGCGAGGTGGACCTCAGGCGGCGTAGTATCGAGCTGAAACGGCGATGGGTGCTCGAATGAGGTTTACGCTCTTGACGCTGTTCCCCGAGCCGATCGACGCCTATTTCGCATCTTCGATCATGGCGCGGGCGGTGCAGAAGGGGCTCGTGCAGTATCGGTGCGTCAACATACGCGATTTTGCCCTTGATACGCATCGTACCTGTGATGACGCTCCCTACGGCGGCGGGGCGGGAATGGTGCTTAAAGCCGAACCGCTTGCGGCGGCGCTGGATTCAGTGGGAGCCGCCGGGTTGCACACAATCTACCCGACGCCCGCCGGCAGGTCGCTGACAACCGCTCTCGTTGAACAGCTCGGCGCCCACGAGGAGCTGGTCCTGATCTGTGGACGCTACGAGGGTATTGACCAGCGGGTCATCGACCTTTATGTTGACGACGAGATCAGTATCGGCGATTACGTGCTCAGTTCGGGAGAGCTGGCCGCCCTGGTGATCGTTGATGTACTGTACCGTCATCTTGACGGCGTGATTACCAGGGAGTCACTCCAGGAAGAGAGCTTCCAGGACGGGTTGCTTGAATACCCGCACTACACCCGTCCTGAGGTCTTCCGATCGCGCGGTGTACCCGAGGTGCTGCTTTCGGGCCATCATGAACGCATCCGCGAGTGGCGCACGCAGCAGAGAATCGACAAAACCCGCCGGGCGCGGCCTGACCTCTATGAGGCATGGCTCAGCAGATCCGCCCCGGACGGCAAGGAGTAGCAGGATGGACATCATAAAGGCTCTGGAGAGCGAACAGATCAGAGATGACGTTGAAAACTTCCGTATCGGTGACACCGTCAAGGTGCACTTCAAGATTGTCGAAGGCCGGACCGAGCGGATTCAGGTGTACGAAGGACTGGTAATCGCCAAGAACAACGGGGGGCTGCGCAAGACCTTCACCGTACGCAAGATCTCCTACGGTGTCGGCGTCGAGCGCGTATTCCCGCTGCACTCACCGCGGATCCAGAACGTGGAGGTCACGCGTCGTGGCCGTGTTCGCCGCGCCAAGCTCTACTACATTCGTGATCGGGTCGGCAAGTCGGCCAAGGTCAAGGAGCTTATCCGCAAGAAGAGCGACAGGAAGGTCAAAGAAACCACCGGGTAGATTGCTATGTTACCTGCGCCCGGAGCGCGTATCCCAGCTGGACGTGGCCTTGAAATCGCCGCCCCCAGCGCATCGGCGTTGCGGGCCGGAACGGTGGTCCGCGCGCGGGTGGAGCATGCGCTCGGCGCGGGGCGCTGGACGGTGTCGGTCGACGGCCGGATGATGAGCGCACGCTCGACCGTCCCGCTGGTGGTAGGGCAAATCCTGACCGCGCGTGTCGAGCGCACGCTGAACACGCTCTTCCTGCGGATCGACAGTCACCCGTCAATAGCAGAATTTCTGCAGTCCAACCATCTACCGTCCGACGTGCTGACCCGCATGGTTGTTGAAGCGCTGATGCGTGCGGGACTGCCGCTGGACGCTGCGCAGATACGGCGATTGCGGGCGGTGCTGGCACGCAACCCGGGTTCCCCCGGACTGGCTGAACGCGGGCGTCTGCTGGCGCTGGCTGCCGGCAAGAAGCTGGATTTGAGTCCCGAGGCGCTCGATGCGCTGTCTCAGTACGCGGGCGATCGCCGGCGCGGGGACCAATCCGGAGATCATCCCGCTGATCACCGGCGCCACCGAAGCCGTTCCGGCCGTGACGCCGAGAACGAGGAACAGATCGTACGCGGCGCGACCTCGCGCAGCAGCCGCAATCCGGAGCACCCGGCCCAGCTGTTCAACCACGCAGCCGGTCCGCCGGATGATCACTGGATTATTGTGCCAATCAGCTGGACCGCCGGCCAGGCGCGTTTCGACGGATCGCTGCGTCTCTGCCTTTCGCTCGATCGAAGCACGGTTGTGCGGGGAGCGCTGGTCGTCTACACGGAACGCAATCGCTGGGGATTCGAATGGCAGATGTCCGACGGGCGCGCCCGGCACCTCACGCTGCATCCTCCCGCGGGGGCGTTTGAAGAATCGGCTCGCGCTTCGGAACACTACCGCCGCGAGCTGAAGCGTCTGCTGCCGCTGGTCCGCGCGTACGGTGTCGATTCGCTCGACATCGAGCAAACAGCCAAAGCATTTGACGGGTTTTCATCCCCGCTGCCGATGGATATAATGACGCCCGTACGGGAGGATGCGTGAGTTCGCGTCGGCGGCCGTCTGCCGATCACGCGGTCGCGCTCCAGTACCACCACGACATGCCCGCGCCGCTGATTGTTGCAAAGGGCAGCGGTGCGGCTGCCGCACGCCTGGTCGCGCTTGCGGCGCAGTACGGCATAACGGTGGTGGATCGTGCCGAGTTGGCGGAGGCCCTGGTGATGGTCGACGTTGGAGACTACATACCGGAGGAGCTGTATCGTATGGTTGCTGAGCTTCTGGCATTTGTATCACGAATCGAACGGCGGCCTGTGGAAGGCAGCAACAGATGAAGACCATCAACGTGTCCGAGTTGAAACCGGGACAACGCTTTGACAGCCCGGTATACGTGGACGGCGAAAGCGTTCTGGTACCCGAAGGCGTCGCTATCCGTGACAAGGATATCGAGAGACTCAAACGCTGGAAGGTCACAAGCGTTACCACCGAAGGATCGCTGATCGGCCGGGAGGAGCAGGATGCCCAGGACGCGTTTCTGCAGCAGGCTTTGCGCTCTCCCGGGCAGCAGGCGGTAAGAAAGGCCTACGGCGGGCTGTCGGCCGGACTGGACAAAGTCTTCAGCGCTATCCGTGAGATGGACCCGGTTGCTACCCAGGACGTGGATCCGGTCATTGACGGCCTGTTTCGCCTTCTGGATGAACGCCGGAACGATGTGGTGCAGTTCATCCTGTACGGCTTTCAGGGTACGGCCGGTCCGGTGGAGAACGCAGTCAACTGTGCGGTGCTGGCTACGTTGGTCGGACGCAACATGAGCATGGTGAAGCACAAGCTGCTACAGCTGGCTACCGCAGCGCTGCTTCATGACGTCGGTATGCTGCGGCTGCCGCGGGAACTGCTGACCAAGAAGGGCAAGCTGGCTCCGGAAGAACACAAAAAGATGCGCACGCACCCGATACACTCCTACAAGATCATCACCCGCGAGCTCAAGTACTCTGAAGAGATCGGTCTGTCGGCACTGCAACACCAGGAACGCTGGGACGGCGCCGGTTACCCGCGCGGCATCGCGGGACGCAACATCATCCTTCCGGCCCGGATCGTATCGGTGGTGGACTCATTTGAAGCCATGGTCTCAACCCGGCCGTACCGTGGACCGATGATCGGCTATTCCGCGATGCGTGCCATCCTGAGCGACAACTCGCGCCGCTTCGATCCGGAGGTGCTCAAGGTGTTCATCCGCACCATGGGGATCTACCCGATCGGCAGCATCGTGCTGCTGAGTAACGGGGCAATCGGCCGCGTGCTCGAGAACAACGTCGACGCGCCGCTGAAGCCGGTAGTCAAGGTCATGATCAACGAGCGCGGGCGCGAGTGCCCCGACGATAACGGCGAGACCCTCGACCTCTTCAACGCAAAGGGCGTCTTCATTGCCAAGGCTGTGGATCCCAGGGAGCTGACCTCGCAGGAAGGCAACTGATCAGCACCTTCAGGAAAGGCCGACACGGCGAGCAGTTGGCAGCCAACGCACTGGCGGACGACGGCTGGAATATCGTCCAAAAGAACTTCAGGGGAACGCGCGGAGAGGTCGATATAGTAGCTGTACGCGATGACGTTATTTCGTTCATCGAAGTCAAGAGCTGGGAAACGCTACCGATGGAGAACCTGGAACACTCTATTTCGCGCAGCAAGTTGAGGCGGATCGTCGCCGCTTCGCGCGAATTCCTGGCGCAGAACCCAGGCTACGACGGATTCCGGGCGTGCTACGAGGTATTCTTTGTGTCGGGTGGCCGCATCGAGCGGATCAGCGACGTGCTGGGATGAGCGGGATAAACGCAGATGGTACGGATTGCCAGGCCGAGTGACCCTGAAAAGATCAGATACCTGAAACAGCAGATCCACGACCGCCGCTACATGGCATCCGCCATACAGCGCCTTGCGCACAAGCTTACCGAGGAACTGGTCCACAGCCGCAGCGACGCTTTCGGCCAGCAGCCATAGTTTCCAACTCTGCGGCGCTGGGCGCCGTAAATTGCCTGGCGCCTCTTCCGGGGGCGCGGTCGTCGGGCGCGCGTCGATCCGCGGTGCCGCAAGCGTAGCGGCTGCAGCCGGCATAGCACGAATGTTGACCTGTGTCTCTTGAGACGGTATGCTTGGGCCCATGTTGCGCGCAATCTACCCCGGTTCGTTCGATCCCCCGACCAATGGCCATCTCAACATCATCCAGCGCTGCGCGCAGATCTTCAACGAGATAGATATCGTGATTGCCGCTAACCCCGGCAAACACTACACATTCAGTCCGCAGGAACGCTTCGAGATGATGCAGGATCTCATGAGCGGTTACACCAATATCCGGGTCCACCTCTGGGACCGCCTGATTGTCGATTTCGCCGAGCGGGTGGGCGCACGGGTCATGATACGCGGAGTGCGAGCGTTACAGGATTTTGAGTACGAGTTCGAACTGTCGCTGCTCAACAAGGGCCTGAATCCTGACGTGGAAACCATCTTTGTTCCGACCGATCCGCAGTACTTCGTGCTGCGCTCGTCAGCCATCAAGGAGCTGGCACGCCTCGGCGGCGATATCTCGACCATGGTGCCGGTTTCGGTGGCCGAGCGGCTGCGTCAAAGGATGCAGCGGCCGGCTGCGGAAGCTTGACAATAGAAGATCGATACGCTAAGTTTAGCCGCAACCAGACACGAATTGTGAGGTGTACATGGCGGTACCCAAGAAACGGGCATCTAAAGCACGGACAAGACGAAGAAGACAGATAAACGGAAAACTGGATCTTCCGCCGCTGGCACAGTCTGCTGAATCGGGCGAGTACGTTCTCAGACATCGAGTGGATATGAAGTCCGGTTTCTATCGCGGGAAGAAAGTGTTCGACCCGGAAGAACTGACCTAATCGAAACCGCAGGAGGATACGGACAATGGACGAACTTTTTGAGAAAATGAAAAAGCTCATTGCCGACAAGCTCGAAGTTGACGAGAGCAAGATCACGATGGATTCTTCTTTCCGACAGGACCTGGGCGCCGACAGCCTGGACACCTACGAACTGGTGTACGCGATCGAGGAAGAGATGGGAATCTCGATCCCCGATGAGAAAGCCAACGAGTTCGAAACCGTGCGCGATGCCTTAGAGTATCTCAAGAGTCAGCAGGAGTAATCAACGCCCGGCTCGGCCGGGCTTTTCTCTTGTTTGCGTTACGATTCAAGCAGTATTATTACCGTAGCCACGAATCTCTATCAGGCCTCAAAGGAATCGAGTAGTGAACATGCTCTTCGGCAAGAACTACGCGGATTTGCAACCCCCTCCCATAAGCAGCGGACGGCGAAAAGAACTGCAGTTGTTCGAAAAGCATGCCGGCATCCGGTTTCGAAGCCCTGAGTTGCTGAATCTGGCGTTTTCTCATCGTTCGTACGCCAATGAAAACCAGAATGAGGTCGGCAATAACGAGAAGCTCGAATTCCTCGGGGATTCGGTGCTCGGATTAGTGGTTTCCGAATACCTCTTTGAAACCCTGACGGACAGGGCCGAGGGCGATCTGGCCAAGATTAAATCGTTCGTGGTTTCTGAAGATAGCCTGGCCGCGATATCGCGCGTCCTCAAGATCGACAATTTCATCCTCATCGGCAAGGGAGAAGAGTATTCCGGCGGGCGCAGCAAGAAAGCCTTGCTGGCCGACGCACTGGAGGCCGTCATCGGTGCCTGTTTTCTCGATTCCGGCTTTCGCACGGCAAAGAAGTTCACCCTGAAGTACCTGGTGCCGGAAATCAACAAGGTGCTCGAAAACAAGCACCGAAAAGACTACAAGACACTGCTGCAGGAGCTGGTGCAGAAGCAATTCAAGACCTACCCCAAGTACGTTATGGTCAAGAAGACCGGTCCCGACCATTCCAAGACGTTCTGGATGGACGTCAGGGTCGGGGACGCAATCTACGGACCGGGCAAGGGACGCAACAAGAAAAGCGCCGAGCAAAGCGCAGCCCGGGTGGCCTTCGAGGCGCTGAGCGGTACGGACGACTCCTCGACGCGTACCGCCGGCAAGTCATCCGCCGTTGGTTGAGACTCATCGCTGGCGTGGACCGGCAATTCGTTCACGGTAGAACCGCTCAGCGATGGTCAACAGGCGTTGGCGCTCGTTCTGAGCGGGATCGTCGAGCACGCTTTCCAGCAGGAATCGCAACACCGTGCCCATGTCGCGGCCGGACGGAATACCTATTTCGCGCTGCAGGTCGTTGCCGTTGACCGCCAGATCGCGGATAGAGAGCGCCTGCTCCTGCTGCACTACGGCGGCCACACGCCGGCGCAGCTCGTTGATCGCGGGGTCGGCCCGCCGGCGGCCGCTCTTGCCGTAACTGTCGGCCGCCCGCAGCAACAGCAGGTCGTCAACGGCGTGCGGCCCGACCCGCGCTACAAAACGCCGTACCGCGGCGTCGTTCCATGTGCTGCTGTAGTCGAACATATGATGACGGATCAGGTGCGCTACGTGCTCTGTCAGGCGCCGAGGATACCGCAGGCGAACCAGAATAGCGGAAGCCATCTCGGCCGACAGCGTGTCGTGGCCGTAGAAATGCAGGGCACCGGCGCTGTCACTCTGCACGCAGCGCGGTTTGGCAACGTCATGCAGCAGCGCCGCCCAGCGCATATCGAGCCGCTGGGGGTCTGCCCCGTTCAGTGTCAACAGCAGATGCTCAAAAACATCGGGTGCCGCCTGACTGTCCTGCGGCACTCCGATTCCTTCAAGCAGTTCCGGCAAGAGGTGCCTCAGCAGCTGCGTCTCGCGCATAATCCGCAAGCCTCCTGCGGCATCACGTTCAACGAGCATTTTGGAGAGTTCGTCGCGGATCCGTTCAGCCGACACCCGCCTGATACCGTCGGAGTGCCGGCGGATTGCCGCATGCGTGGTAGCGTCGATTGAGAATTCCAGTTGAACGGCGAAACGGACCGCGCGCATCAGGCGCAGAGAGTCTTCGCTGAATCGCTGTTCGGGATCACCAATGGCGCGGATCAGACGACGCCGGATGTCGCCACGGCCGTCAAAAGGATCGATCAGCCGTTTTTCCCGCACCTCGAGTGCCATGCCGTTGACCGTAAAGTCGCGACGCCCCAGATCTTCCACGATCGAACGCGTAAAGTCTACTCGCTGAGGGTGCCGCCCGTCCCCGTAGTCACCGTCGCTGCGAAAGGTGGTGATCTCGTACTGACGGCCTTTGAACAGTATTGTCACCGTGCCGTGCTCGATCCCGGTAGGTATTACCCGCCGAAACAGTTTCATGACCGTCTGCGGCGTGGCATCGGTAGCCAGGTCGAGATCGGTCACCCTGCGCCCGCAGAGCATATCGCGCACAGCACCGCCCACCAGGTAACAGCAGTACCCGGCCTGGTGCAGAATCGAGGCAATAGGCTTGAGCACCGCGGGAACACGCAGCATGTGACCATTATGCACACAACGTGTACGTAAAAAAAGGCAGCCCTCTATGGGCTGCCCCCGGCAGTAACCTGAGTGCCTCCTACTGCAGGAGTTGAAGCACCGTCTGCGTCTTCTGGTTGGCCTGCGCCAGCATCGAGGTCGAGCTCTGCACAAGAATCTGGTTCTTGACAAAGTCGACAACCTCGCGTGCCATGTCTACGTCGCGAATCTGTGATTCGGCCGCCTGCAGGTTTTCCGCTCCAATACTCAGACCTTCGCGCGCGTACTCCAGACGATTCTGGTACGCACCAAGATCAGCGCGCTGCTTGCTCACTTTCATCAGCGCGTCGTCGAGCAACCCTATAGCCGCGTTGGCGGCGTCGGGGGTCGACAGCGAGATGAACGTAGCGGAGTGCGCCGGAGCGCCCGCTCCCTGAATCCCGAGGCCCTGCGCATTCATGGTGCCGATATGCACCCGCACCCTCTGGTCCATGTTGGCGCCGATGTGGAACCACATGCTGGCGGTGACAACGTTGGTACCGTCCTGGCGGGCAAACCTGCCGGTGAGCAGGTTCATACCGTTGAACTGCGCGTGAGAGGCTATCCTGTTGACCTCTGCAACAAGGCTGGAGACTTCGACCTGGATCTGCATGCGGTCTTCTGTGGAATAGATACCGTTAGCAGCCTGCACGGCAAGCTCGCGCAGCCGTTGCATGATGTCCTGACTCTCCTGCAGATAGCCCTCGGCCGTCTGGATCATGGAGATACCGTCTGCCGCATTGCGTTCGGCCTGATTCAACCCCCGTATTTGGGAGCGCATCTTTTCCGATACGGCGAGACCCGACGCGTCGTCTCCGGCCCGGTTGATCCGAAGTCCGGAGCTGAGCTTCTCAATGTTGCCGTCAACCGTAAAGTTGTTGAACTTCTGCTGACGCTGCGCAAACATTGCGCTCAGGTTGTGGTTGATGATCATATCGTCCTCCTTGAGTGCCGTTGTGAACGTCCATGTTCACTTTGATTTGAATGTCGGTGCGCGGCAGCTTTTCTTTAGCCTGTGATTGCGCTAACACGCGAAATGGCCTACCTTTAGTAGTAGGGACATCAAGGGGGCAGGGGACGGGATGCAGACCGGTTCCAGATTTCAGGAATTAGCGCACGCGCTTCCCGAGGAAGAGAGGCGCCAGCTCTATCAGCGCATCATGTCGAGTCTGGGCCTCGGGACGGAGAACGAAAAACGTGACACAATCGTTCCGACCGCCATTCACGCCGACCAGCGGCGCGAAATCGTTGAGCGTGAGATATCCGGACTGGGGTTGTGGGGCCGTGTTCGTCTCTGGCTGCGCAGCTGGCTGACCGGGAAGGCGCGGCAGGATGCTTTCATTGACCTCAAGCTGCTGACACTACGCAGGCACCTGGTCCACGCTGGTGTGTGTCCCAAAGCCTCCGCTACTGAACTGGTGTCGCAGGAGTTCGGACAACGCCTGTATGAGCTGTTCCGGGCGGCTGCTCCAGTGGCGTCGCTGTTCGAGGATCTTTGGGATTCGCGGGAGATGCTACGCAACGTCATTCAGCTGGTACTGGAGCGGAGGGTGCCCCAGGCCAAGACCGAACTCAACGACTTCATGACCGACGACGAGATGAAGGATATCTACGTTGTCGGACGCAGTAAGACCGAGATCCGTAATCATCTGCTGGAACGCCTTGAGGCCTACATTGCCCGGATTCACGAGGGCGTCTTCACCGAGATTGCGGCGGGCATCACGCCGCTGTACCACATGAAAGGTCTTGCCCTGTTCGATTACGTGCAATTGCTGGCGCTGTTCGGATACGATTCCATGCAGGATCCCGGCGATGAACCGCCTGATCTCAGCCACGTACGCAGCTCAGAGATCATCGATCAGCTCGAAGAGCTTTACTACGCCTTTTATACCTGGCAACGGCTGGAAGGCAAGATCAGGGTACATCGTGAACTGCTGGAGTACTATCTTCGCGCCCGCCAGACGGCTCTTGCTGATGAGAGCTCCGATGAGCGGAACCTGCCCGCGCGCCTGCAGACCATCGAGCATGATCTGCGTGGTCTCAACGACGCAGCGTCGCTGTTCTACCATCAGAATCCGCTGGCCGAGGTGATCAAGTATCATCATGCAGACCCCTATTACCGTCTGGTGGTCTACGTACCGCGCATCAACCTGAAAGATTTCTACTACAACGCGCTGCGCGTGGCGCTGCTCGAGCAGGTCGACCAGCGCTTCGATGTTGTGCGCGAAGGTGCCATTGACGTTATGATCGAGGAAACCTTCGGCCATCACCCACCGGATTTCCCCAACTTCCGCAGCGGCGGAGCCTCCGCGGTTTCCAAGTTGGGACTACCGACCTTTCGCCATGTTCGCTCGCTGAATATCCTCTACAACTACATTCAGATCATCTACCGGCGCGTCTTCCGCCAGCAGCTACCGCAGATCCACCGCACGATCTCCAGCCGCAACCGGGATCTATCCAACGAGCTTTCGTACTACACCGCGGCGCTTGAGGACGTCGCCGACAAGATCACCGCGTTCGACGAGACCTTTTCTCCCGAAAACGACGACGGCAAGACTTTCTACCGCCTGCGCTACAGCCTGGAGAAGGATCTCACGCAGCAACGCATCTATCGCAGTATCGTGACGCAGCGCGATCGGCAGTCGCGCGCTCTGATCGAGAAAGGGCTCGAGTGTCTTCAGGGGTTGCTGACGGTATGTGCAAAACTGCGGACGATGCAGGACGCACTCAAAGAAGACGACAGCGAGCATGCCGCGACGGTACAGGCACTGATAGAGCGTTACTCGTCATCGCTGGAGCGCGTCACCAAACTGGTGCGCCTGATTCTTTCCGCTGAAGAAAACCCGGGCTGAGGCTTCGGCTCGCGGACGCTGCGGAAGCCGCCGCGCCCGGTTGGTTCCGGACACCGGTTCCGCCTCGGGGGGATCAGGGGAGCGTGCCCAGTGTCCTTAGCACGTCGAGGTCGAGCGGGTCTACGCCCTTGTCGGCTGAAAGCTCGAAATAGTCCAGCAGGACCGGAAACTCCTTCAGGATCTCGCCGTAGCGCCGCAGCACCGCAACCCGGCTTTCGCGGCGGACTTCATCCCCGGCGGCATCAAAGGCCGCCGCTGCGGTTGCCTCCGAGCGCGCGGCGAGAACATCCAGGTAGACCGACCGCGCCGCGGCGTAGAGCCGCAGATCGGGAACACGCACCTGCTTCGGCATGACGTGCAGGATCTCGAGCCGTGGAAACTCGCGTTCAAGGCTGGTCTTGACCGAGCGCCCGAACGCAGCTATCGAAAACACCTGATCCTGCTCGAGGCCGGCAAAGAAATCGTCAATCACCTCAACCGCGCGTCTGGCCATCGCGTCGGCATGCTCCGCATACCACTCCTGCAGTTGATCGGGAGTTAACCGCTCGGTGGCCACCAGCGACGGCAGATCATCGGGGCGCACCCGGAAGCGCAGACTGAGCTCAACCGAATATGAGAAATCAACCTCGCCCTCCAGATAGCGACGATAGAGATCGGCGGAGGGGAGGGTGCCCGCGGAGCGTACCGTTGCGCTGAAGGGTTCGGTACTGAACAGATGCAACGTAAGGTTGGTGGGAAGCAAATTCTCCCAGCGCCAATGGAACTCACCCGCCTGTAATGGTTCGGGATCCCAGCCACCGGTTCTGGTGAACACGACTGCTATGCGGTCCTCGGGTATCCGGAACTGTATCCAGCCGAAATAGAAGACTACCCCGGCAACAATTATCAGAAGGATCAGACTGATAACCAGTTTTCGCATAGGGCCCTCTGTGTCATAGTAGTGTGAAACGCTGTTCAATGCAAGGCTGCGGTGATAGAATGCGGCGATTATGCACAAGCGCTCACGTCGCTCCGCGCTGTACCGCAACATGCGGTTGCTGGAAGGCATAACGGGCTTCTTCTTTGCCTGTTCGCTGATTGTGCTGGGCGTGTTTCTGCTGGGCAACTACCAGGAGTTTCTCGATCAGACCCAGAACCTGCTGTTGCGTATTCTGCGCATCTGCGGGCTGCTGTGCGCCATGAGCGGAGTCTACTACACCACCAGTTTGCTGCTGTGGATGATCAAGCGCAGACGGCTCCTGCCGCTGCGGGTAGTCTACGCACTGATCGCCACTTCCACGGGAATCGTGCTGACGGTCGGCGTTACCTTTCTGACGGTGATGCTCGCGCCGGTGTAGCGTCTGTGCGGGCAGCGCGGGAACGGGGTAACCAATCTTGACGACCAAAACAGCGCTGGAAGTCGTGCGTCTCGCAAAACCGGCGTCATACCTCGCTTTCCTGTTTCGCGAGTTGCACCCTTTGATGGTCGCCGGCGTCAAAACAGCCGAGATCGACCGCTACTGCGAACTGTTTCTGGCCGATCGCCGCATGCGGGCCACCCATCACGGCTATCGCGGCTTTCCGGCCTCGGCGTGCATTTCGGTCAACGCCGTGGCCGCCCACGGTCTGCCGGGCGCCTACCGCCTGCAGGATGGCGACGTCGTTACCGTCGACGTCGGTGCCGGATATGCAGGCTGGAAAGCCGACGCCGCCTGGACCTATGCCGTCGGGACTCCGGGCCCGGAACTGCGGCGGTTGCTGCGCGCCGCCTGGAACAGCTGCCTGGCCGGTGTGCGCGCCTGCCGGCCGGGCAGAAGAGTCGGTGACGTCGGTGCCGCGGTGCAGCGGACGGCCGCGCAATACGGTTGCACCGTGGTCGCGGAGTTCATCGGTCACGGCATCGGGCGCGCGGTGCACGAGCCGCCGGCGGTCCCGAACGTGGGTCGAGACGGTGGTGGCGAGGAAATCGTACCGGGTATGGTTCTCAATATCGAACCGGTGGTCTCGCTTGGCCGCCCGGATGTCAAACTGCTGCCGGACGGTTGGTCCTACGCGACGTGTGACGGCTCGCCGACGGCTCAGTACGAGCACACCGTGGCGGTGTTCGCCGCGCGCAACCGCGTGCTCACCCTTCCGGGGCTTGATGATCAGGATGCCGCAGCCATCGACTTTCCCCCGTTTTATTGACATCGAACGGCCGCATCGTTTACAGTACGCGGGTATACCATATGCACGGCAAGCCATCTTAGCTCAGTTGGTCAGAGCACGTGACTTGTAATCTCGGGGTCGTCGGTTCGAATCCGACAGATGGCTCGTACGCTGGTGCAGTGCTGCAGCCACTTGACGGCAATCAGCGTCGATGGTATTGTGGCTCGCAACAGGGGAGTTTCCCGAGCGGTCAAAGGGGGCAGACTGTAAATCTGTTGGCTACGCCTTCGTAGGTTCGAATCCTACACTCCCCA
>RECP01000027.1 GCA_007693945.1 Spirochaetaceae bacterium | reverse complement strand
CCGATGACGCCTCGGGGCGCGTTGGCCGGCGAAACGGCTCAGCCACAGCTATAACTCTATCGTTCGAGGAGCTGATCGCGCAGGCTACCGTTCCGCTGGTGCCTTCCTCGCGTAACCCACGTAGCAGAGACCCTTCACGCGGCTCTCGTGGCACCGACAGATGCTGCACAGCCCAAGCAGACTTATCCGCCCGGCAGCCATCTTTCGCAGGCTCGGCAAAATATGGGCAAGGTTGAAACCCGGCAGTACGCCGGTCACGTCCTCTAGACTCATATTTTCGGCCAGAAGCGCACGGCGGAGCTCTGCGGGTTTGATGAAGTATTTCCAGTTATGGATGTCGCGCGGCATTACGCGCGTGAGCGGAAACGTCTGCATAAGAAAGACCGCGACCAGGTAGCTCAGAGCCGTCCGGTTGACGGTCTCAAAGAAGAAGTAGCCGCCGGGAACGAGCACGCGTGAGACTTCGGCGATGATCTTGCGGAAATCGGTGACGTGTTCCAGGACATCAAGGCAGAACACGATGTCAAAGTGATTGTCCGGAAACAGCAGCGCCTCGCCAACTCCCTCCTGGTAATCGATGTGCAGATTCAGCGCCTTCGCATGGCTGCGAGCCGTGACCAGGCTGGGCGCGGAAGGATCGACTCCGGTGGTGTCGAAGCCGAATCTCGCAATCTGCTCGGTCAGGAAGCCGCCGCCACAGCCAATGTCGAGCACTCTCCTGCCGCGGTAGTCGAACGACTGCTCGACCAGTCGTTTGATCACGTACGCGAAGCGAACCGGATTCAGCATGTTCCGGATTATGAGCAACGGGCTTTCCGTGTCCGACCACCATGTGGATGCTTCGCGATCGTAGTACTCGTTGTCCACGAAGGTCTTCTTGTCGACGAGGGCTACGGTGAAGGTGCTTCCGACGTCCGGTCGGCTTTCCACCTCAACCGAGCCGTCGTACAGATCCGCCAGTCGTTTGATTATCGACAGCCCGAGGCCGCTGCCCGGCACGCCGGCCGTCTTCGAGCTCCTGATGCGCGAAAACTCGCGGAACAGGCGGCCGGTTTCGTCGGCGGTCATGCCGATTCCGGTGTCGGTCACAGAAATCACGGCAGTCTCGTCGCGCCGCTCGCACGTTATGTCGACTCTGCCTTCGGGGCGATTATACTTGACCGCGTTCGACAGCAGGTTGTTGATGATGATCTCGACCTCTTCTGCGTCAGCAAGCATCTCGAGCGACGAGGCGCCATGAAGGTTCACCGTGAGCCCCATCACCGCGGCAGCCGGCGTGATGGTCTCGACGGCTTTGGCGGCGATCTTCGCCACGTCCACCTGAGTGAGAAGCCGCTTCTTCTGTCCTGACTCAATGCGAGTGAGGTCAAGCAGGTCGTAGATGAGCTTTCGCATGCCTTCGAGGCGAACGAGTGAACGATCGACCATGCGCCGGCGGTTCTCCGGGGCCTCAACCTGACCGGGCTCCTGAAGTATTCTGAGATATCCCTCCACCGCCGACAACGGCGCCTTCAGCTCGTGTACGAGAACGGTCAGGAACTCAAAGCGAATCTTCCTGCGCTCTTCCGCGATACGCCGTGTCTGGCGTTGCAGGGTAACGTGATCCACGGCCTTACAGACCACGGAGCGAAGCTCGTCCGGAGTAAATGGCTTGGCGAGGAAGTCGAACGCGCCGAGCTTCGTAGCCCTGACCGCATTCTCAAGGGTGCCGTACGCGGTAATGACGATGACTATGATCTCGAGCTCCGCTTCACGGATCCTCTGGAGCAGATCGATTCCGGACATTCCGGGCAGCCCATGGTCAAGCAGCATGATATCCGGCTTCGCCGTCTCGGCAAGCGCGAAGGCGTGCTCGGCGGACCCAGCGTGTATCACGTGAAAGCCCACGCTGGTGCCGCTCTCCTTCTCATGATGCACGAAGTCGACGAGAGTCCGCTCAACGGCAACGCGCATGTCGGGCTCGTCGTCGACCACCATGAGGTGCAGGGTCTCAAGGGCTGTCGGCTGCATCAGCTCCTCTCCTTCCTCTCCCTCATCTGCCCCATAAGGCGCGTGCGGGACGCACGGCCGACCTACGTGCTCAGCAGACGGAGGACCTCGTTCTTCAGATGCCCGGGGCGCACCGGCTTGTCGATGAACACGTCGGCCTCCATCCACGACCGGAACTCGGCTGTATCGGCGCGAAAGTCCAGTCCCGTCTTCGCGCTGACCGACGTGAGAATGATGATAGGCGTCTGCGGGTAGAGCTTCTTGATGTGATGACAGAGAACGAAGCCGGAGTCCATGTGCTCCATCATGAGATCCACGATAGCCAGATCCGGAATCTGCGTGAGGAGCGCCTCTTCGGCTTCCTCCCGGCTGTACGCCGCGACGACCGAGTGTCCGTCGCTCTCCATCATCTCCGTCACCTGGTCTACGATGTCCACGTCGTCGTCGACGACGAGTATTTTCCTGCTTTCACTCATGGGTGCCCCCTTACGGTGCGCCGGCTTCAGCGCCCAACACGCAGACGCGCGTATCTTCCGTACGAATGCCGGATCGGCTACTCGTCGGAAGCGTCCCGCAGGAAAAGTATCAGACCTGCCAGGTCGGGGCCCCGCATGTAGGGGGCCGCATGCAGGTGGAACCTCTGACCGGTGTGCTCGCAGCGGACGTGACGGGATGTGCCGTCCTGAGGATCAGGGCAGTACATGCCGTCGATCAACGTATGGGCCGCGCGATCCAGGCCCAGATCCTGGAGCTCCATGTCCTCCCGATAGCTGATTCCGAGTATCGACTCGGCCCACGGGTTCATCAGAACCGGCTTGCGGTTGATGTTCAGGACCACGACGCCTTCGCTCATTGAGTTGATCAGCTGCCGCGACAGGTTCTGCTCGCTGTTGAGCTCCGAAAGGTAGAGGTCCCGTTCCCGAATGAGTTGGCGCTGATGCGATGCGCGGGCAACGACATGCAGCAAGTCCTCCGGCGCGAACGGCTTGACCAGGAAATCGAACGCTCCGTGCTTTGCCACCTCGACCGCCGCTTGTATGGAAGCGAATGCCGACACGATGACGATCACGGTCCGGCCACTGCAGGTGTCGCTGATGTGTTGGGTGACCTGGAAACCGTCGATGCCCGGCATCTTGAGATCGACGAGCGCAATATCGAAGACGCACTCCTCGAGACGGGCAATCGCCTGTTCACCGTCCTCGGCGGTGGACACATGGTTTCCGTTCCGGTCGAGGATCCTGCGGATGCCCTCCCGCATGCCCTCTTCGTCGTCGACGACGAGTACGCTCATCGGTGCGATTTCCGGAATCGTCCGCGCGAGCTGCGCCGGGCCGTTCACGTGACCGGGTCTCCACCCGAAGGTCCGCCATACGGAAGGGAGATGTCGAAGCACGCCCCTCCGCCCGGGCGATTGGACGCCCGAATCGAACCGCCGTGCATCTTAATGATCCCGTAGCAGACCGCGAGACCCAGACCTGTGCCCTTTCCCACACCTTTGGTGGTATGAAACGGCGTAAACAGATGAGGCAGCATCTTTTCCGGAATACCGGGACCGGTATCCGCGACCGAGATCCGCAACTCGCCGTCGTCCCTCGATGTCTCGATAGTGATCATTCCCCTTTCGCTCATTGCCTCCGCAGCATTCTTCACCAGGTTATCGAGAACCTGCCGCAACTGAGACGGGTCGATCCGTTGCGCAGCGATCTGTTCGTCGAGTTTCAGCTCAACTTGAATCCTACCTGCCGGATCGAGCAAAGCGACAGCACGCGCCGCCTCCCGGATCAAGGCGTTGATATCCGTATCGCGGAGCTCGAGACGGTTCTCCCTTGCGAAGTTCAGAATCCCCTGCACAATGGCTCGCGCTCGCTCCGCCTCGCGCACGATGCGCTCCACATCCTCCAATGAGCCGGCTGCGCGCTCCTCCTCGATCTGCGTCATCAACAAGTGTGAATACATCAACACGATACCGAGCGGGTTATTGAGCTCGTGCGCGATACCGGCGGCCATCTGGCCCATGGATGCGAGCTTCTCAGCCTGGATCAGCCGGCCCTGACTCTCCTTGAGGTCCTCGATTGCCCCCTCGAGTCTCGATATCAGGTAGGGCAGGCACATCTCCACTTCGGCAATCCCGCGGTATACCGCGACCGCCTTATCCCGGCACGACTCGTAACCGCAGGCCCGGCAATTAAGCTCGTCTTCCGGCTGGAGCTTACCGGTTTGCGCGAGAATCACCCGGATCTCCTCCTCGGGTACCGGCTGCTCGTCACGCACCAGCGGGGTGAAGGTCTTGGTCATGTCCAGGTCAAGGTACTCTGCA
This sequence comes from Spirochaetaceae bacterium, assembly GCA_007693945.1. Lineage (GTDB taxonomy): Bacteria > Spirochaetota > Spirochaetia > DSM-27196 > PWMO01 > PWMO01. The sequence goes on along the minus strand of RECP01000027.1, from coordinate 1,668 downwards.
TGCTGCTCGGCCCACTGTGCAATGGAGTTGATCACCGGGCCCCGCTTGATGTACGAGACGATATTCTTCTTGCGCTCGTAGAACGTCAGGTCGTTGGACAACGCGGGTCCTCCGATACAGCCCTCGCAGAACAGGAGGTCGAACAGTCTCGTCGGCACGGGCCTGCCGTCACGCACGCTGGAAGCAAGCTCCTGCAGCAGGTCCGTAACTCGGCCGCTGCCCTCCTCTACGCTGACCGGACTCTCGAGTAGATCGCTGTTGACACCGGCCGCCTTCAAGAGTCCGCCGGCAACCGGGTAGATCCTGCCGAGATTGGCCCGCGGAGGGTCGAACTCCCGTGGCGGCGCGTCGGCGGGATCTACACCTCTGGCCGCGAATAGCTCGTGCGCCTCGTCGTAGGTAAGTACCTGATCCACTAATCCAAGACGACGCGCTTCGTCCTTCTTGGCGACACAGGGACCGACGAATACGATCGCCGGCTGGGGCGTCCCCGGCGCAGTGAGGCGCTTGCGGATTACCTTGGCCATTGCCTCCATCGGGGAGACCACCGGAGCAAGGTACGGCGTTAGCTCCGGGCAGATCTTCTCGACGTAGGCAACGACCACGGGACAGGGAGAGCTTATCAGAAACCCACGCTCCTCGGACTCGAGACGGCGGTACTGCCGGTTGTACTCGTAGGAAACGAGATCGGCGCCGAAGGCGACCTCGTAAACCCCGTCAAACCCGCACGCAGCAAACGAGCCCACGATGCGTTCCGGCTCAACGTCGGGAAACGCCGCGGGGAACGACGGCGCGACTATCACACTGGTCCGGCGTTTCGACTCAAGAAGCGATATCACGTCGGTCACCGAGGAGCGGATCCTCTTGGCCCCCTGGGAGCACATGGGAACGCAATAGCCGCACGAGATACACTCCGACGGAATGATCTCCGCCTGCCCGCCACGTACCTGGATTGCCTTGGTGGGACAGGTGCGCACGCAGGAATAGCACTTCTTGCACCGTTCGGCCACCGTGAAGACCGCGAGGGAGTCGTCGCTCGCTGCGCCGTAGCGCGGCGTTGTCGCTCGAGTCGACGAAGGCACCACGTCGTCCATTGTATCACGGAAGCGATCGGAGGTGCACACCGCAACGATCTGTTGGCGCACCTCATCGGTGAGCGCACGTTTGTTCTGTTCTCGACTGCCCTTGCGCCGGTCGGCGGAGTAATCCTTCCAGCGCTTTCTCTTCACGGGTTTCCTGTTCACTCCTGGTCACGGTGTCTCTCACCTCCTGTTCCCAAACCGAGAGGGGCTTTGAATGCAACCCGTTCTCACGCAGCCATTCACCCATACGCTCATCGGAAACCGACCGTGACTCAAGCAACAGCGAGAGCTTTTCCGCCGGCTGCCGGTTCCGGTTGCCAAGCACCCCATCATCTACCTGCAGGCTACCATCTCGCATCTTTGCTTCCGAGCCATAAATCGTGGCTACCGAAAGGTTGTACTCCCTGGCCACAGAAAGCAGCGATCGGTTCGCGGGCGGCAGGAGTTTCTTCAAAACAGTGTTGCGGAACTCAGCGCTGTACTTCGGTATGTGTCACCTCCAAATACGATAGAACTGGGTGACAATTATTGTGGCAGAGCGCGCGGATCGCCTGGTTAAGTTCTGACAGCGAGAAGAACTGTCGCT
>RECP01000103.1 GCA_007693945.1 Spirochaetaceae bacterium | reverse complement strand
CGGAGGCGCAATTGCGTCGTTCATGGCCTACAATGAGGCGCGGCGTTTCTCAAAACACCCCGAGACGTTCGGCACCGGGAACCTGGCCGGGATTGCCGCCCCCGAGGCTGCCAACAATGGAACCACGGGCGGGGCGATGGTGCCATTGTTGAGTCTTGGAATTCCCGGTGACGTGGTAACCGCGGTGATGCTCGGTGCGCTGATGGTGATCGGTGTACGACCCGGGCCGCTGCTCTTCCGCCAGAATCCCGAGGTGATGAACGCCCTGTTCGTTGGACTGATGTTGGCGCAGTTTCTGATCCTGGGCCTGGGTCTGCTGAGCGTACGCGTGTTTCCCAAGGTGCTTAAGGTCCCGGTTCGCATCCTGTTTCCGATTATTCTGGCACTCTGCTTTCTGGGTGCATTCTCCCTAAGCAACAGCATCTACGACATGCTGATCGCGTTCCTCTTCGGGCTGGTAGGTTACGCGATGCGCAAGTTCGGCTTTGCAACCGCCCCGGTCATTCTGGGCGTGATCCTGGGCCCCATTGCAGAGCAGGAACTCGGCCGCGCTCTGATCATGTCTCACGGAGACTGGGCAACACTGTTTCGCTCCCCAATTGCGATCTTCTTCTATGTGATCTCGGTGCTGTCGGTCAGTTACTCCCTCAAGAGCGGATTGCGAAAGAACAGGCGAAAGGTATAGGATTCTCGTTTGGATTCAAGGAGTACGCAATGGCCTACGGATTCGGCATAGTAGGTACGGGCATGATTGCCGGACATCAGGCGCGGGCGCTCAAGGATGTCAGTGGAGCGCGCCTGGAAGCGGTCTTCAGCCGTGACGCGGCGCGCGCCGAGGCGTTTGGCGGTGAGTTCAACTGTAGATCGTACAGTGACATGAACCGCTTTCTGGCCGATGACGAGGTTTCGATAGTCTCGATCTGCACCCCGTCCGGCGCCCACCTGGAGAGCGCACTGGCGGCCGCGGAGGCCGGCAAGCATCTTATCGTTGAGAAGCCGCTGGAGATCACGCTCGAGCGCTGCGACCGGATGATCAACGCGGCCGAGAGACACGGCGTCTATCTGGGCGGCATCTTTCAGTCACGGTTCTTCGACGCCTCACGGGTGGTCAAGGACGCTATCGACCAGGGGCGTTTCGGCCGGCTGGTGCTCGGCGACGCCTACGTCAAGTGGTTCCGGCCGCAATCCTACTACGATCAAGGCGGCTGGAAGGGCACCCTCGCACTTGACGGCGGCGGAGCGTTGATGAACCAGTCGATCCACGCAATCGATCTGCTGCAGTGGTACATGGGCAAGGTCGACAGCGTGCAGGCGTACACTGCAACGCTCGGTCACGAGCGCATTGAAGTCGAGGACACCGCTGTAGCCACGCTGCAGTTTGCCGACGGAGCGGTGGGGGTCATCGAGGGCTCAACGGCGGTGTTTCCGGGGTTTCTGAAGCGCGTCGAGATTTGCGGCACTGCCGGATCGGCAATCCTGGAAGAAGAGGATCTCAAGGCGTGGAGCTTCAGCCAGGAGCGTCCCGAGGATCAAGAGATTCGTCGGCGTTACGGCTCCGCCACCAAAACCGGCGGCGGGGCGTCGGATCCCGGTGCAATAGGAACCGAAGGACATCGGCGCCAGTTCAGCGATTTCATCGATGCCGTGGATAGGGGCAAGCCGCTGGCACTCAACGGCATCGAGGCTCGCAAGTCGGTTGCCATAATCCTGGCGATCTATGAGAGCGCCGCAAGCGGGCGCCGCGTGCCGGTTCAGGGCTAAGTAGAACCGGTACGGCCGGTTCTCTCCAGTTTCGCCAGAGTCCGCAGCCTGCTGTTCTCCAGATGGTGACGCATGGCATCTTCGGCACGCTCGCCGTCGCGCCGACAGATCGCCTCGAAGACCAGCCGATGCTCTTCGAGCGCTCGTTCATGATCGGCGCTGGTGCGCTTGGCATCTTTGTAGGCGCGGATGATCGAATCCATAATGACCGGAACGACGCGCATGATTACCGGGTTCTTGCTGGCTTGGGCGATACTGCGATGGAACTCCAGCTCGATGCTCATACTGACCTTGTGTTCGTCCACGATGTGTTTCATCTCGGTGAGGTAGGTGCGGATGCGGTCGAGATCCTCCTGAGCGGCGTTTTCGGCCGCAAGCCGCGCCACGCCCGGCTCGATCACCAGCCGCGCCTCGATCAGCGCGAAGCGCAATCCCTCGTCGGCCAGTAAATCGAGCCCCAGCGGATCGGCGGCGATGCCAGGGTTCTCCGACACAAACGTTCCCCGGCCGCGCCGAACCACGAGTATATTCCGTGAAACCAGCGTGTGGATCGCTTCCCGGATGGTCGGCCGGCTGAGACCAAACAACTGTGTGAGCTCGAGTTCGCCGGGCAGTTTGTCACCAGGGTTCAGTTGACCGTCCTGAATGAGCATCTTGATATGATCGGCGACTTCGTGGCTCAGCCGCTGCTGTGATTCGATCCTGCGGTACATGGTGTGCATCCCAATTATAACTCAATCAACAGTCACATACCACTCCGGCCGGTTGTTCCGCACTCTGCGGTACGTCGCTTTGCGTTACAGGCTCCCGTTATCACGAATCTGCTCGTGATGGCGAATCACTTCGCGGGTGATGAACTGCAGGAACTTCGCGGTGAACTCGGGGTCCAGCCCTGCGGTTCCGGCCAATTTGCGCAGGCGGGCGATCTGACGCTCTTCGCGCTGCGGATCACCAGGCGGCAGGTTGTGCTCGCGCTTGTAGTAGCCGACCTGCTTGGTTATTCGGAAGCGCTCGGCCAGCATGAACACCAGTGCCGCGTCAATGTTGTCGATGCTCCGGCGGTACTGCAGCAGCTCGGGGTGGTGATCCTCGGCGGTGCTCATCTGAGGCCCCCGTCGGCGGCGTTATGCAGGAAATGGATCAATGCGTCGATTCCGCGGTACCAGGTGGCGAGATCGAGTTTTTCATCAGGAGCGTGCAGATTGTCGTCAGGCAGACCGAATCCGGTCAGCACCGATGGAATGCCGAGCGCGCGCTGCAGATAGGTGGATACCGGGACGCTGCCCCCCTCGCGCTTGAACAGCGGCGCTTTGCCCCATACTGTTTCCAGAGCACGCGCCATCGCCCGCGTGCCGGGATTGTCGCGCTCGGTGATCAGCGCAGGCGCGAGGGCCATCACTTCGACCTCGTAGGTGACCGTCTCCGGCGCGTAGGTGCGAACGTATTCCAGCAGCATGTCGCGCACCTCGGCCGGATCCTGGTCGGGAACCAGGCGCGTGGAAATCTTGGCCGTAGCGGTAGCCGGCAGCACCGTCTTGGCACCCTGGCCGGTGAAGCCGCTTATCATGCCGTTGATTTCCAGTGTCGGGCGCACACCAATACGCTCTGCGGTGGTATAGCCGGCCTCGCCGTATAAGGCCGGGACGCCGGTCTGCTGCAGGAAGTCGGTGTCACTCAGCGGCAAACGCGCCAGCTCGTCGCGCTCGTCCTGCGCCAGGGGCCGGACCCGGTCGTAGAAGCCTGGCAGGGTGACGCGGCCCTCCTCATCGTGCAGCCCGGCCAGCAGGTCGCACAGCACATGCGCCGGATTCTCCACCGCGCCGCCGAATATCCCCGAGTGCAGATCGTGCGCCGGACCGCGCAGGCGCACTTCGAAATAGGCCAGCCCGCGCAGGCCGTAGGTGATTGTCGGGCTGTCGGGTGCGATCATGCCGGTGTCCGGGTTGAGGCAGACATCCGCGCGAAAGCGGTCCGCGTAGCGTTTGATGCTGGACTCCAGGCTTGGTGATCCGATCTCCTCCTCACCCTCCAGCAGGAAGCGCACGTTGACCGGATACTGGCCGCCATTCCCGACGGCCTCCAGCGCCGCCAGGGTTGCCATAAGCTGGCCTTTCATGTCGGAGGCGCCGCGTGCGAAAAGCGACCCGTCACGCTCGGTTGCCACGAAGGGGTCCGAATGCCACAGTTCGACCGGATCCACCGGCTGCACGTCGTAGTGCCCGTAGATCAGCACCGTGGGAGCCTGGGCGGCGGAAGCGGCCAGTTCACCCCAAACGATCGGTTTACCCTCGGTCTCGAGGATCTCCACGTTGTCTGCGCCCAACCGCGACAGCTCGGCAGAGAGCCACTCGGCGGCGCGCTGCACATCGGCATCGTGTTCGGCTGCGGTGGAAATGGACGGAATTGCCAGTAGCTCGGTGAGTTTTCCGCGGTAGTGACTGCGGTGATCTGCGGCGTAGCGCAGCGCGGCATCGCGCGTGGTGCTCATGGGTTCCTCCCCGCGTGGGTTTGTGATAGCAGCAGTATAGTGATCAGCCGGCAGGGAGTAAACCGCGGCATACTGTGCTCTCTCTGATCACATCAGCCGGAAGAGATGGTACAACGTATTGTGTCTGGAAGCACCGGCCGCCCCGGGCGGGGCCGGCCGGCAAGAGTAAGTGCTGACTGTCAGTTGGCCGAAGCCAGCGCGTTGCGTACCGCTTCAATCAGCCCTTTGCTGCTTGCGGTGGCGCGCGTTCGAGCGTCGACCTCAGAACTTTGCGCGCTGATGATGTCTTCGATGGTGCGTTCCATCACCGGCTCAGCCAGGCGTACGGTTTCGTCGTGCGACACAACCTCAATGGCGGTGATCTCTCCGCCGCTCACGGTCACCTGGACCACGATTTCGGACTTGTAGCCTTCTGCGGAACCTTCGTAGGTTCCGTCAGCCACGCCTGAAGGACTGGCGTATGCTGCCGAGACCGCCAAAGCCAGAACCACCATAAGCGCAAGCCCAAAACGCACAATCGACCTGGTCTTTCTTCTACCTGTCACAATAAACTCCTTGGTTATGATGAGTGGATTGGTTATAGATAAGTAATACACGACATCCGGCCACTGGTCAAGAGCCCTGGGCCGAACCTGCGGCTGCTTAATAAACCGGTACCCCGGCGGCGGTCTTCTGGACGCTGGAACGTCGTACGACTGCGGGTGCCCCCAGGCTGGGCGAATAGTGATGTGTTCTTTGGCGGCATTCCCGTACTACGATTCTCTGTTGGCGACAGATGCAGCAAACGTCGCCAGATTGATTTTCGTCCCTCGAGGCGCTATGATTCTTGCGTGGAGAACAGAAGATGACAAGAAAGGCCGCTTTTGTCCTGCTGGCCGTGCTGGCGACCCTGGCGGCGTGCGCGACGGGGCCGGTAGCTCAGCGCGAGCGCCGCGTAGAGATCCTGCTGGACCGTTTGAACGAGCGCGATGTGGAACACGCCATGGAGGTCAGTCGCATCCCCTTTGTCTTTGACCAGGAGATTATCGTGCTCGAGCGCGATGTGGAGACGCTGTGGAGCAATCTGCAGCAGGTGGGGTTCAGCTTCGCCAACCACCGCGTTCGCGATATCCGTCCGGTGCACGCCGGCAGTTACCGCGAGTTTGGCGATACAATGGACATGGAGGTCTACTTCGACAAATACCTGGCGGATGACGGTACGATTGTGCATATAGACACGGACTACGGCCGATTCCTGATCCTGGTGGGTGACCGCCGCCGCGGTCTGCCGCAGCTGTTCGGCATGAAGGGGCCGCTGTGATGAAGCACGTACACATCATTCTGCTTCTGATGATAGCGCTGATGGCGCCGGGGATTCTGATGTCCCAGGACGCAGGGGTTGTCTACCTGGAGGGCTGGCCCTCGCTGCGTTCCGGCGGTGCGACCCGTGAGCTGGACTTTGGCCTGGCGGTGCGCCCGGGAGACTCGGTGCTGACCGGCCGGCGTGACTACGTCGAACTGGACCAGGACGGCAACAGCATCCGCATCAACGCTGACACGGTGTTCACGCTGCGCGAGATCGAGCGTGACGGCCGCCGCGAGACCGTCATGACCAACACCGTAGGCAGTGTAGCGTACCGCTTCCAGACTCTCGCCGGCCGCCGGCAGCAGGTAGGAACGGCAACCGCCGTAGCCGGCGTCCGAGGCACCGAGTTTACCGTCTACGCGGGGAGTGACGGCAGCAGTCTGTTT
>RECP01000112.1 GCA_007693945.1 Spirochaetaceae bacterium | reverse complement strand
GGTAAGGACAACGTCGGCGCGTTCGGCGCCGTACGGCCAAAATGAGAATTGCTCGGCGAGTGTAGTGTGCCATCGAGGCGGAGAAGGCGATTGTGGAGCTGTTGCAATAAGCGATGCGGGATGCCTTGACCGAGCGTCTGGCGCTGCCGGGGCTACGTATCAGCGATATCGATCTTACTACCGGCAAGATCCTTATCTCATAGATGCGAAGGACGGAAACCGCCGCAGGAGCAAGAGAAGCTGGGATTTGCAGGAGCGGTTCAGCAAACTGATCGATCAGAACAGTACGGAGCACTGGACCCACAAGCGGTCGGTAGTGGCTCGCTATGCCTTCTACGTAGTGGGCTTTCACTACATCCTCGATGGTCAAATTGAAAAAAGAAGGAAGCATAATTGGACCTATCGATATGTTACTCGCAGCACAGGCTTCAAGAAACGGGCTGATTCTGGTGACCAACAACGTCGGTGAATTCTCTCGGGTTGACGGTCTCACGATCGAGAACCGGTCGAACGATGGATAATGAAGCAAGCCCACCTTTCTCGTTATACTCGCTTATGCGAGGCGCCCTGCGCACATATGTATAGCCGTCTCGTAAAGCTCTTTTGTCCGTCACGCCGTTGATACCCATCGAACGCGCAAATGAGGATTTGGCGCGGCTACACGACAGTATCCTCCATTGTTCTTGTTGGGATCTTTTTCTACTCCGGTTTGAGATCTTTTCTTGCCTTCATCTCTTCGATCATCTGTTTCCAGTGGGGGGCGAGGAAAGGTGGATTCTTCATGCTGTCAAGTATGTAGGATCGATCTGCTCGCGATAGATCCAGTACCGATGTGATCATCTCCTGCTGATAGAACCCCGCCTCCGCCAATGGAATGCCGTTCGGCTCTCGAATGAACGAGGAACCACTCGATGTCTGTTTGCCATCGGGGGACTCCCCGATGGTGTTGGCAACGCAGTGGAACATCTTCGAGTTTGGTCCAACGGGCTGCTGAGCTCGCCCGGACGTTCGTTTCCAACAAACAGCCTCAATTTCATCTGAGCTGCATGAGGGATGGAACAGGATTTGCGCCCCGGCCATGGCTGGAATGCGATAGAGTTCGGGGTGTCGTCCATCACGGCAGATCACGAGTGTGCAGAGCACTCCATCTATTTCGAAAAAGGACAGTTTGTCCCCACCCCGGCAGTACTTCTGTTCGTCTCGTCCAGCCATGTTCACCTTAGCGTACTCGTGAACGATTTCGCCGGTCGGGCTGATCACATGAGCGAGATTCAGGAAGCGGTCCTTTGTCTTCTGAATCGTTCCGGTAATGACCCAGACATTCTGTTTCCGCGCGAAAGCGCACGTCTTTTCCAGGGCATCGAGAACAGCTGCCTGGTCCAGTTCGATCACAAATGGAAAGTAGTAGCTTGTTAAGTTTGCTTCGGGAAACAGCACCACCCGGCTGCCCGCCTCAGCGGCGGCAGAAATATAGTGCAATGTTCGGCTGAGATTGAACTCAAGTGATTTGGCCCAGTGCATCTGGACACATGATACCTGTAGCGTCTTTGTCATTTTCCGGTCCTCTCCTGTCATCCCAACGCGCGGCTTGAGTTGCAACGGGTCCAGGCGAAGGACGCCGCCGGGACCGGGAAACTCTCTGGACCGAGCCGTCTCCGCCCAACGCCTTCCATAGGGCGCCCATTGTCAGCTCCAAAACGATGTTATTCCTCCAGCTCCTGCGTAGACCCGTGCAAGTCGACGAACTGCTCTGCCGTCAAGACCGTGATTGAACCTTTTGAGTAGTCTTTGGTATTGCTTGTGATAATGAAGTCCACCGCTGCTTTCTCCGCGGCGTAGTACTGCATCGCATCCTCAAAGTCCGTAAATGCCGAGTCTACTGCCATCCGCACTGTCGAATGGTCGATTGTGAGAACGCTGATGCGTTTCAGGAGCGCCTGCAACGCCCTTCGTGCTTTCGTCCTGTTTGAGTACTTCGTGACAATGTAATCGATGTTTGCGAGGACCACCGGCGTCGTGCATCCGTCGACGTGTCCGCCGTCGATTAACTCAAAAAGTGCGGCCGCCCCGGCGTAGTGCTCTCGTTTGGCCAGCAGATCAATCATGACACCCGAGTCAATGAATACCACAGCATCAGCCATGAATAGTCTTTTCTGCTCGATACCGCCGATACTCCGCCTTCACATGCACCGAATCCGGGACGGAAACCATACCGCCCAATTCGGCGACAATTCCACGCCGAGTATTCTCTCTGCGCCGTTTCGCCGGCTTGGTCCCCGTCAGGTATCGGAAGTAGCTCTCCACCATTTCCGACAACGACCTCTGGTGCCGTTCCGCATATCGCTTGGCGTGTGCGATGGTCGTCTCATCAAGCGACAACGTCAGTTTCCTATTCATGCAATGTCACTCCGAGAACAATCTTACGTATGAATAATACAATCGAAGTGTACGTACGGTCAAGTCAGACCACCAGATAGATCGAGAACCGACGATGAGAAAGTATAACGAGGCTGCAGCCGCTGGATGGCCGGCGACAGCGGGATACTTGCGCGTGATGGCGTTTGGCAGCTGCCACCCTCCCCCAGCCGTCGTTCAGATCGTGACGGATGATAACTTCGCGTTTGTCGAAATCGGTGTCCTGAACACGTAACGCCAGGCACGATATCTATCCTGTGTACTTCTGGCGGTCGGCCTACGCGGGGTGTGGGGCCCAGCGGGTGGGTCTACCACGAAACCTCGCGGCTGCGACTGTTCTCCGTCAGCGGATCAAAGACGTGAAAGAGGCCGAGGTCGGCGAAGTCGGATACGTTTCGGGTGGCGAGACTGCGGACACCGGCAGCGTGAAGCGTGTGCGCGAGTCGCAGATCGATGATGCGGCGCCGGGCGAACCGGGGCTGGTCGATGGCGTCCCGGACCTGGGACATGACCGGACGGCATTCGACGACTTGCCATCGCGGGTTTTCCCGCAGACGACGGCAAACCGCGGCTGCCTCGACAGCACTTCAGGGGCGGGGAAACACCGCCGGATTTCTGATCAGAAGGTAGAGTTCCACCAGGACGAGATCGGCCATGATGACGTCATCTCTGGCGGACGCGTCGAGCACGAATGCGAGCGCGACTTGGTGGACATCGCTGTAGAATCATGCGCAAGGGGTTCCGGGGCGCGCTTCGCACGGCAGCGCGCGCCAGGGAGCAAAGCGGTACCCGGCAGGGGCCTCCGGCTCCCGGGCGGTCCGTTGTGTTCTCCAGTTGTCAAAATGACGGAGACGGACCTACAATGATCTACAAGCGAACGGACGGTCGAAACCGGTTTGGAGGGTAATGCTGTGGGTGGGGTCCGCTCTTCAACAGACCGAGCATCGCCGGTTGTCGCGGTATTCCTGGCGGTTGGATTGGCCGAGACGGTCGGTCAGGTACTGCTCGTGAGAGAGCTACTCGTCAACTTTCAGGGCAACGAGCTTTCGCTCGGGGTGATACTGGCCTGCTGGCTGCTGCTGACGGGGCTGGGTAGTTGGCTGCTCGGAAAGGTCGCCGGCAGGATTCCCGCGAGACCACAACTGTTCGTCGTCACCGTCATCCTGTACGCCGTCGTCCTCCCTGTCCAGCTTTTTCTTGCCCGTGTGGTGAACACTCTCGTCGGCGTCGCTCCCGGGCAGGTTCCCGGTCTCGCCGCAATTGTTCTCGCCTGCCTGATCGTCCTTACCCCGGTGTGTCTTCTGCACGGTTTCCAGTTTCCGTTCGCCTGCCGCATCCTGGCCCGCCGGAAAGGCACGGCTGTGGAACAGGTGGCCGGGCTCTATATCGCCGAAGCGTTGGGCGGTATGGCCGGCGGGATCCTGTTCGCCTACCTCCTGGTGCACTACTTCGACCATCTGGCGATAGCCGCACTCACCGTCGTGTTCAACCTCGCCGCCGCGCTTCTGCTGCTTTCGCCTGTTTTCTCTTTCCGCTTCTTCACCGGTAAGCTGGTCATCGGGGCGCTCTGCCTCGCCGCGGTTCTTGCACTCGGTAGCGGGGCGCTACAGCGCCTGGAGCTCCTCTTTTCCCGCCGGCAGTGGCGCGGACATGAGCTGGTCTCAGTGGAAAACACGGTGTATCAGAACATCGCGGTAACCAGAAAGGCCGGCCAGCTGAACTTCTTTGCCAACGGGCTGCTGCTGTTCACAAGCCCGGTGCCGGATATCACGTTCGTTGAAGAAACAGCCCATTTCCCCCTGCTGCATCACGCGCGTCCCCGAACCGTGCTTCTCATCGGCGGTGGGGTGGGAGGCGTCCTCGAGGAGATAGCCAAACACCGGGTCGAGATCCACTACGTGGAGCCCGACCCCCGTATCATTCGAACCGCCGAGCGGTATCTTCCCGCCGGCTTTCCGGATGACGGTCGCGTCACCGTGGAGTATACCGACGGCAGGCTCTTTCTGGAGCGCACCACCGGTGAGTTCGACGCGGTGATCATGAACCTGCCGCCGCCCTCGACCCTTCAGGTGAACAGGTTCTACACCCGCGAGTTTTTCAAAGCGGTCCGCGCTGTTCTCCGCGACCGGGGTCTCTTCGCGTTCGGCATTCCCTCCTCGGAGGCGTATATGACTGAGGAAATGCTGCGGCTGAACCGCAGCATCCACACCACGCTGAACGAGGTTTTCGCGGCGGTCTCGGTGATTCCCGACGACTATACGATTCTCCTTGCGTCCGATGACCCCGCCCTGCCGGCTCTCGATGCCGCAGAGATCAGCCGGCGTCTTGCCGACAGGCAACTCGAAACCAGGCTCTTCACCTCACATTACATCGAGCACAAGCTTGGGCCCGAACGCGTAAGCCGGCTCACCGGCTATCTGCATGAACGCGGCGAGATCAACCACGATAGAAGACCGATCGCCACCTTTCACAGCCTTGCGCTGTGGAACGCGATGTTTCACCCGCGGCTCAGGGGAGCATTTGAGCTGGCCCGCACCGTAAGGGCCTTCTGGCTTGCGGCCGTTCCGCCGCTGTTGCTGCTGCCGCTGTTGAGGCCCCCCCGCCGGAGACGTCCGGCCGCGTACCCGGTGGCGCTGGCGCTGTTCACCAGCGGCTTCGCCGGCATGACCTTCACAATCGTGCTGCTGTTTCTCTTTCAGCTGTCCTACGGACACCTGTACCAGAAGATCGGTGTTCTTACCGCTGCGTTCATGCTGGGGCTGGCATCGGGAGGCTGGGTGATGAAGAGGCGGATCAACAGACTTCCCGGCGAGGTTGCCGTTCTTGGTTGGATCGTAGTCGTTCTGGCGTCTTACGCATGCGCGTTGCCCTGGCTCGCGCTGCGGCTGAGCGGTGGTTACGGCGTTGCCGGGGAGCTCCCCTTTTCTGTTCTCAATTTGGCCGGCGGGTTTCTCATCGGTCTGCAGTTCCCCCTCGCCTGCAGGATCTACCTGCGGAGAACCGGGAGCGTGGCGCCTGCGGTCGGCTTACTGTACGCGGCCGACCTGTGGGGATCGGTGCTGGGGGCGTTTCTCGCCGCGATACTCCTGATTCCGGTACTGGGAGTGGTGCAGACCGGTTTTGTGATCGGGGCGCTCAGCCTGACCGCCGGCGCGGTGCTGTTCATCGATAGCAGGCGCTAATTCCAGATACCGGGCAGCTCACGGCCGCAGGAGGCGCAACTTCCCTGATCGAGATTGACCTCTGTGACCGCAAACCCGGTTCTGCCGATCACCTTGCGGTTACAGCCGGCACAGTAGGTGCTGTTCGCCGGGTGACCGGGGACGTTACCGATATAGACGTACCTGAGACCCTCCTCCAGCGCTATGCGCCTCGCACTCTCCAGTGTCTCGACGGGCGTGGGGGGAAGACGGGTCAGCTTGTAGGCGGGGAAGAAACGGTTGAAATGTACCGGCACCTCGTCGCCGAGATTGTCTCTGATCCAGCGGCACATCTCGCGAATCGTCTCGAGGTCATCATTCAAGGTGGGAATCACGAGGTTCACGATCTCGAACCACACCCCTTGCTCCGCCAGCAGCTGCAAGGTATCGAGCACCGGCTGAAGTTCGGCGAACGAGGCCACGTCGTAGAACTGCGCCGTAAACGCCTTGAGATCCACGTTCACCGCATCTATATGTTCGAGGAGCGCACGCA
>RECP01000023.1 GCA_007693945.1 Spirochaetaceae bacterium | reverse complement strand
GAAACCTGGTACCCGTACTGCTGTCGAAACAGGTAGAGCCCGGCGAAGGTGAACTCAGAGACCCCGTCTGCTACCCCGCCTCGACGGCCGGAGCGCAACGCGGGCACAAGATCTTCACTCATGGAGAGGTCCAGAGGCGCAAAGTCAGGGTAGAGCGGTAGGGCCATGCCTTGAATATAGCTTTTTTCCTATTGATCGGCAATTGGCTCGTCGAGCGCCGCAAGCGCCTCGAGCGTGCGATCAGGAAAGTCAGTGATGAGGCCGTGCACTCCCAGCGCCGCAAGACGGCGGACCTCGCGAGGTTCGTTCACCGTCCAGGTGTTGATCGAGAGCCCTGCATCGTGTGCTCCCGCGCAAAGGTAGTCGTCCACCGAGTCCGCCTGAGGATGCAGGGCCGAGACTCCGAGTTTGGCCGCATACCTCCACGGTTCAACCATTCGGCATCCGTAGAGCATTCCCGTTGCGACACCGCAATCAAGCGCGGCCAGGGTCTGGAGACTCAGATGGTCGAAGGTCGAGACAATGCAGCGATCCAGCAGGCCGAAGCGCCAAAGCCGTTCCACCACCATCTCCTCGATGCCCGCATAGTGGATCACGCTGTTCTTCAGCTCCAGGTTCAGTACCAGCGGCTGCTGTGCAGCCAGCTCAAGCAGCTCGTCAAGATGCGGAATCCGCTCCCCGCGCACCTGAAGGGTGCTCAGTTCTCGCCAGGAGCGATCTGCAAGCAAGCCGGAGCCGCCGGTCAGTCGGTCGAGCCGCTCGTCATGAAAGACCACCGGCTCACCGTCACGCGTGAGCTGCACGTCGCACTCGATACCATTGGCGCCCGCGTCTACCGCCGCCCGAAACGCCCGCATGGTGTTTTCCGGATGGACTCCGGAGTAACCGCGGTGAGCAAAAACGGTTGGGTTCATGGAAAGATCATACGCTGCCCCCACATATTCTGCAACAGAAATCGGACGGCTTCCTCGCCAGAAATGAACGTTTGTAATGTATAAATAAACGAATGTTATTTTCCTTGACGGGTGCCGGGTGTCGGGTTAGGATTCTTTATGTCCAAATGCATTTTCTTGACCTGAAGTAATCATGTTCGTGGCGCCGTGCGTGAGGGCGCAATGCGTCACGGTTTATCTGAGCTATTCCGCCCGAGGTGCTGACGCGCACCGGTGCGGAGGCAATAGATGTTTTGAGTTCGTTCAGGAGGAGGCAGGGAATGCGAAGGTTTATGCTCGTGATGGTGGTCGCGCTGGTCGCGATGTCGCTCGGACTTACCGGTTGTGGACCGAGGGACACGGCAGCCCGGGCTGCTGCACCGGAGGGACCGATCGAACTGGAGATGTGGATCGGGCTTGGTGGCGTACTGGGGCAGCGGATCGAGGAGATGGCCGCAGATTTCAATGCGCTGCAGGATCAGTATATCGTCAGCGTCGTAGAACAGGGAGACTACGAGGAGGCAATGACGAGTGCGATCGCGGCGTATCGGGCGGGAAACCAGCCGCATATTCTGCAGGTCTACGAAGTTGGTACGGGGACCTTCATGGGGTCTCGCGATGTCATCAAGCCGGTCTATCAGTTGATGGCCGACGCCGGGATGCCGATGAACCCGGACGAGTACCTCTCGCAGGTTACTGCATATTATTCCGATCTTGACGGAAATATGCTCTCGTTCCCGTTCAACAGCTCGACGCCGATTTTCTACTACAACGTCGACGCGTTCCGCGAAGCGGGACTCGATCCCAACAATCCGCCGCGGACCTGGCCTGAAGTTGCCGAGGCTGCACGGAAGCTGGTCGCGACCGGGAACTACTCCGCGGGCTTCACCTTCCAGTGGCCGTCGTGGACGCAGATGGAGACATTCTCCGCATGGCACAACGTTCCGCTGGGAACGAAAGCAAACGGCATGCTCGGGTGGGACGCGGAGCTGGTCTTCAACGATCGGGTGCGCGTGCGCCATATCCAGCAGCTGGCCGACTGGCAGCGGGATCGGATCTTCCAGTACGGAGGGCGTCGCGGTGACGCGGGTCCCCTGTTCACCTCCGGCGACGTGCCGATGTACATCGCTTCGTCGGCCGCCTACGCAGGAATCGAACGCACGGCAGGTTTTGAGTTCAGTGCCGGATTTCTGCCCTACTGGCCCGACGTGCAGGGCGCGCCGCAGAACTCAATCATCGGTGGTGGGTCGCTCTGGGTAATGGGTGGTCATACCGATGCCGAGTACCGGGGAATCGCGGAGTTCTTCGCCTATCTCTCGTCTCCTGAGGTACAGGCAGACTGGCATCAGTTTACCGGATACCTCCCGATCACCTACGAGGCTTGGGAACTGTCGCGGCAGCAGGGATTTTACGACAAGGTGCCGATCCATAACACCGCAATCGAGCAGATCACGCTCAACGAACCCACCGAACACTCTCGCGGTATTCGCTTCGGCATGTTTCCTCAGATCCGGAACGTTATCGAAGATGGAATGGAAGCCGCCTTCACCGGTCAGATGACGGCGCAGCAGGCGCTCGATCAGGCCGTATCTCGCGGGAATGAGATTCTCCGGGAGTTTGAGCGGACCGTCCGATAGTTCAGGTGCACTACCTCACCGGGCCGGCATCACACGCCGGTCCGGTAACTTCAGGGAGGACCATGTCGAATGGTAGGTAAGCGAGTCATCTTCAAGAATCGGCGGTTGCCGTACCTGCTGATCTCGCCGGAAGTGATTCTGGTGCTGATATTCTTCATCTTTCCCGCGGCGCAGGCGTTGATTCAATCGCTGTTTCGTGAAGATGCCTTCGGCATCACCCGTACCTTCGTCGGCCTCGCCAACTTCCGGCGCGCCTTGAGTGAACCGCTCTACGTGCGGGCCATCGGCACAACGATTAAGTTTGCGATTGCCGTAGCTCTGTCGACGATGGGCGTCGCGCTGTTCCTGTCGTCCCTGGCAAACGCCATCGGTCGCAAGGCGCTGCCCTATCAGACCATCATTATCGCGCCCTACGCGGTCGCGCCGCTGGTGGCCGGCGTCATGTGGTTTTTTATGTTCAGTCCCGCGGTAGGACTCTTCACCTATCTGCTGCGCTTCGTCGGGATTCAGTGGAATCATACAATCATACCGGCGCACGCCTTTCTGTTGGTAGTGGTTGCTGCGTCATGGCAGCGGATGTCCTATAATTTTCTGTTCTACCTTGCCGGCATGCAGAGCATTCCTGACTCGCTGGTGGAAAGCGCCGCGATCGACGGAGCCACGCCCATGAAGCGCTTCTGGTTCATCACCTTTCCGCTGCTCTCACCCACCAGCTTCTTTCTGCTTATCATGAACTTCATCTACACGTTCTTCGAGACCTTCCCCATCATTCACCAGTTGACGCAGGGAGGTCCGAGTAACGCAACGGCAACGATGGTCTACCGCATCTATCGGGACGGCTTTCGTGGGCTGGATTTTGGCGGGTCGGCCGCTCAGTCGGTGGTCCTGATGGCGTTTGTCGTCACGGTAGTGGCGCTGCAGTTCCGCTACGTGGAACGCAAAGTGGTCTATTAAAGGAGGTGCGACGATGATTGCTGATCCTGTCCGAACGCGCGTCTTTCGCCACACCTTTCTGATTGTCGGATGTATGCTCGTGCTGTTTCCCATCTATGTGAGCTTCGTGGCCTCAACCCTGCGGCTCGAGCAGATCTTCCAGCGACCGATGCCCTTCCTACCCGGCGGTGAGTTTCTCACTAACTACTACCAGGCGCTCTTTGTTGGTGGCCGCGGACTCGGCGGTGCCCGGGCAATCGGCGCCCTGGTGATGGTGAGAAACAGCCTCATCCTGGCCGTTGGCATCACCGTCTCCAAGATCATCATCTCGCTGCTGTCGTCGTTTGCGATTGTCTTCTTCCGGTTCCCGGGACGGTTCATTGCCTTCTGGCTGGTGCTGGTGACGCTGATGCTTCCAGTTGAGGTGCGCATCGTGCCAACCTACCAGCTGGTGTCGAGCATGGGCCTGCTCAACAGCTACGCCGGTCTCATCCTGCCGCTGGCGGTATCGGCCACCGCGACCTTTCTGTTCCGGCAGTACTTCATGACCATTCCCGACGAGATGGTTGAAGCGGCCAAGGTCGACGGCGCGAGTCCCATGCGGTTCTTCTGGCACATCCTGATCCCGATGTCGCGAACCCCAATTGCGACCCTGGTGGTGATCCAGTTTGTCTACGGATGGAACCAGTACCTCTGGCCGCTGATCGCAACCACCGAGCGCCGGTTCTGGACGCTGATGATCGGGCTGAGCCGAATGCTCGCGACGGCCGACCATCAGGCGGACTGGCACATCGTCATGGCCATCACCATCATCGCCATGGTTCCCACCATCGTGATCGTGCTGAGCATGCAGCAGCAGTTTGTGAAGGGGCTGACCGAATCCGAGAAATAATGAGCGCCTACCGAAGACTCCCGAGCTCTGCCGACGGCACCACGTAGACGCGCACAAAGAGCAGTCGGTCACCGTCGCGCCGCCCCCAGTAGGTGAGGGTGAAGACCGCGTGCCATTCGCCGTCGATCTGCCGCTCGTGCACGAAGCGGAGGTCGCCTGCGGGAAACGAGCCTACTGTCTGTCCGAACGGGCCCGACACCACAAAGCGGTCACGGGTACGGGTGAGGATTTCGCCTGAGGCAAGTACCGTCTCGAGCCGACCGGCAATACCGAGGGGCAGATACTCCAGCTCCGGATTGATGGTCGGTTCGTACAGCACGAAGGTACGGAACTGGCTGTCCACCGGCACGTTGAGTACGGTGCGCGTTTCGCCTGCCGTAACCTCAGCGAGCACCACGCGGCCGAAGCCGAGGGGCACATCCGGTGGGGTGCCTTGTGCGACCGCCGTCCCGGCCTCCGGATTGCCGCCGGCATTGAAGCCGAGGGGGCGGCTTTCGAGGGGAGCTGCTGTTCTGCTCAGTGCTGCAAACTGCAGTCCCGCAGGAGCAAACCGGGCAGCGAAATACCCAGCCGCCACCATGACGTCACCTGACAATAGACTGGAGGCGACATCGTCGACGTCATAGCTGTTGACGAAACCTGCCTCGTTGTTTCGTGTGGCGATCAGCGCATAGGAGTCCAGCGACGGTCGGTATTGGAACACTGCGATCTTTTCTTCCCCTCCGACATCCCTCAGCGTATGTACCACGTGAAACGGCTCGATGGCGGTACGGTCGATACGCATGGACCGCCGCCACTCCGGGGGCCCGGAAAGCAGCTCCATGTTCGCATCCAGCTCCAGATGGTACAGCGTAACCCATTCGCCCTTCCGCACCACCAGGTACCCCAGCGGACCATCTGCCGTCGGCACCACGCTGTTCGTCAGCGCAGGGTAAAACCGCACCTCGCGCGCTTCGCGGTGGAGATCCTGCACCGTGTTCGGCCGGAGGGAGAAGGACTGCGCCAGCGTCATCTGCTCGGCGCTGCTGAGCGCAACCGCCAGGCCCACGTCCACCGGCGGCAGGTAACAGGCGGCGAGGAGGGAGAGTACAGCAAACGTCGTACATGCGCGTGTGACAAATTTCATCACTGGATTGAAGTATAGCGCTCCACGGTTCATAATGCCAGAACGGAGGACGGCCATGCGCACACCGGTTCTGGTTCTTGCGGCACTGATCCTGGTCTCGTTCACCCTGTTTGCGCAGAGTCCCACCGACACGGAGCCCGCCGGCCCCGGCGACGCCACCGAATGGCAGCCGCGGCCGACGCTCCAGCGCGGCGCCTGGTACGTCGGCGGCTACAGCGGCAGTTCCGGGTTCCACGGCAGGGGTACCGTTACGCCGCTTGGGGGCAGTGAGGTGAAGTTCGCCGTAACCGGGATCGGCTTCTCGGGTATGGGTGGGTACTTCGTTGCGGACCGGTTTTCGCTGGGGCCGCAGATCGCCGTGAACTATTCGCGTGAGGTCGATCCTGCCGACAACGTTCGGTCCGTGGTGCAGTGGTCGCTCGGTGGGCAGGCGGCCTACTACCACGAGCTGCCGGGAACGCCATGGGTGCCGGTGGCACGCGTGGTAGCGTCGTTCGACCGCACAGTGGAAAAGGACGACAAAGAAATCCGGGACAGCATCGAGAACGGATATCGGCTTTCGCCGCGAGTTGGTGCCTACTATTTCTTCACCAACCGCCTGGCGGCCGGGGCAG
>RECP01000031.1 GCA_007693945.1 Spirochaetaceae bacterium | reverse complement strand
CATATCTGAGGTGGAAGAGCGGAACGCTTGTGGACCGCCGCAAAGGAGCCGCCAACCGGTGAAGCGATTCTGCAGGTTGAGTTTCGGCGGCGCGGCAGGACCGACCCAGAGACGGTAACACAATTGAACAAGTAACAGGAGATGAGATCGGGGCGCGATCGAAGTGATTGACCCCGACTTCGAAACTCAGTACACTTACCATGCACTTACCTCATTCAGGAGGTCCTGATGGCAGTCAAGACGATTACCATTGATATGGAGGCCTACGGGTTGCTCGCCGCCGCACGGCGGGGCAATGAGTCCTTCAGTACCGTCATCAAGGAGACGTTTGCCCCTGCGTCCCACACGGCGGCAGCGCTGCTGCGTTGTATGGCGGACTGGCAGCCGAGCGATGCCCTTATTGCTGCAATGGATCAGGTACTTGCAGATCGCGAGAACAACCTTCTGGTTGCGGAAGTGGCGCCGGAATACCTGCAGGGGGAGCGCGACTGATGCTCCTGGACACGAGTGTCTGCGTAGACCTCATGCGGGACTCCAGCGCGCGCAGGCACGGGCCTGCACATCGTGCGCTTGAGCGTCTGGGGAATACGCCGCTCTCCATCAGTATGTTCACCGTATGCGAGCTGAACACCGCCGCCGCTCTTTCCAACCGTTCCGAAGAGGAGCAGCGCCGGGTTACCGACTTGATCCGGCATCTTACGATCCTCTACCCGGACACCGGTTTCGCGGTTCTGTATGGAGAGGCTGCTGCGGCCCTTCTTGCTGCAGGGACGCCCATCCCCGTGATGGACCTCCTCATCGGGATAACCGCAAAGAGCCGGGGGCTCGCCGTCCTCACGCGCGATGTGCACCACTTCCAACGGATTCCCGGTTTGGTAGTCGAGGGGTACTGATCGTGAGATCGATCGTGCGGGTAGACGTTCAACGGAGTGAGAACACGATGAACACCCCTACGTTCCCCCGGAAACCCGAACCCAATCCCTCACCGGCACGAATCACGCATTCATATCGATCGGGTCCTCGCCGTGCACGATCTCGATTGCTTTCTCGGCGGAATGGGCGGTGACCGGCTGGTACCCGAGTCGTTCGAGTGTCATGTTTCCAGACATGGCGATAATGACCTCATTCTCAACAAGGAGTACGGTCTTCCTGGTGGGTGTCCCCACGCCCGAACCTCCCGAAAAATGAGCTGAATTATCTATTGATTATATTAGAGAATAGGCTATTATTATAACAAAACAAGAAACGGCCAGCGATGGTCGACGCCGGCACACGGCAGTTTAGTGAACGGGTGCAGAGCAGGGGATTGGCTTTTGAAGCAGAATGGCCAACGGGACGGGCGAAAACGTTCTTTCTTGCGACTCGGCTCTGTGCGAACGATCACGCATTGCCTCAATGGGAGCGTTCCATGCCTGTCGTGAGTCGAAGGGTTCTATTCGCCGTCGCGCTTCTTGCAGCGTTACCCGTTGGGTTGTTGCAAGCTCAAAGTGGTCAACGACAGGCGGTGCTTCTCCTTCACTCTTACCACCGCGGATACGAGTGGGACGACGCGATTAACCGCGGGATACTCGAAGGCCTTGCGCAGCTTCCACACCTGGATATCCATATCGAGTACCTCGACGCCATCCGGTTGCCGGGACCGGAGCACCGCCAGGCGATGATACCGGTTCTATCCAACCGCCACAGGCAATACCAGTTCCACCTGGTGATCGCCAGCGATGATCCGGCTATGAACTTCCTGAACGCAAACCCGAACCTGTTTTCCGGTGTTCCGGTGGTCTTTTGCGGGGTAAACAACTTCGAACCCGCTGCGTTCCCGGCGATCAGCCGGAAAACGGGGGTGAACGAGGCCATCTCCGTGCACGAAACCGTCGCAGTGGCTCGCACCCTCCGCCCGCAGGCCCGCAAACTGGTGGGCGTCACCGACGCCGGACTTACCGGCAACGCGAACCGCACTGCTTTCCTGGCAGCTGCCGCGGATTGGCAGAGCGACATCGACGTGATTGACGCCCACGGACTGGAAGCCGACGAGCTGACCGCTCTCCTGTCGAGCTTGTCGGTCGACGATATCGTTTTGTACATGGGCTGGCTGAGTACCCCGAGCGGCCGGCGCTTCTCGGTTGCCGACAGCGTCGCCACCGTCCGCGCGGCCGGCCCGGCGCCGGTCTTCGGTATGTGGGATTTCCTGCTGCCCTTTGGAGTGATCGGTGGGCATGTGGTAGACGGCCACGCTCAGGGCGAAGCTGCGGCAGCTCTTGCCCTGCGTGTGCTGGATGGCCAGGCGGTTGAAACCATACCCGTCGTGATGACAAGCCCCAACCGGTACCGGTTCAATGATCAGGAACTGGCCCGCTTTGGTATCGACGCCGATATCCTCCCGATTGGTGCCCAGCTTCAGTCATTACGGCCGGAACGAATCTCCGCAGCGTGGGAAGCAGGACGTTCCTTCGGCGACTTTGACCGTGATCTGTTCGAAAACCATACCAGCGTCATGCTCCTCATCGATCCGGGAAGCAGCCGGATCGTGGCGGCCAATCGCGCGGCCCGGCTGTACTATGGATACCCACAGCTGGTTGGTATGGATATCGGTCACCTGAACACATTGAGCGCGGCCGAGATCCAGGAGCAGATGGCAGCTGTCGAGAATCGGACTCGTACCCACTTTCAATTTCGTCACCGTCTGGTCGACGGGCAGATCCGCGATGTACAGGTTTTCGCGGGCCCTGCCCGTTACAACGGTGGAAACCTGGTGTTTGCCATTGTTCACGACAACACGGAATCGCTTGCCGCCGAGCGCTTGGCCGCCAGGCAGCAACAGCAGCTCTGGAGAACGGGAATAGTGGTTGCCGCACTGTTGCTGTTGTTGTGCATTGGCCTGGGAGTCACCCTTGCCACTCGGCGAAAAAACGCCGCACTGCTGAAGGAGCAGGCGCTGGAGATCAAGCGCCGGAACCGGTTGTTCTCGACCCTGCTGGAGCACCTGCCGGTCGGAGTGTTCATGGTTGAGGTTCCCGGCGGCAAGGCCGTGCTGGCCAATGCAGAAGCTATGAAGCTGCTGGGCAGAGGAATCGTGCCCGACACGAATACCGAGAATCTCAGCACGGTGTACGAGGCGTGGAAGAGTGACGGCTCCGGCCCGTACCCCCCGGAAGAGATGCCGATCGTACGCGGCATGGCTGGTGAGACGTCCACGGTCGACGATATGCTCGTGATGCGGCCCGATGGCAGTCAGACCCTGCTTGAGATTTCCGGTACCCCGGTGCTGGACGAGCACGGACAGGTGGTGATGAGTCTGGTGAGCTTTCAGGACATCAGCAAACGGAAGGCCATGGAAACGGCGCTGCGCGACAGCAACAACAAGCTGACGGCGCTCTTCTCCTCGATGACCGAGCTCGTCGTTCTGCACGAAGTCGTTCTTGGTCCGAGTGGAGAAGCAATTGACTACCGTATCCTGGATTGTAACAAGGCGTTCACTGACAGCACCGGAATCGACAGAGAGGCGGCGGTCGGACAGTTGGCCAGTCAACTCTACGGAACCGATGAGGCGCCATATCTGAAAGAATTCACTGAGGTGGGCTTGAGCGGCCGCCCGCTGCACTTTGAAACGTGGTTCGCGCCACTGGAGAAGCATTTTTCCATATCGGTGGTGTCTCCCTCTCACGGGGAGTTCGCGACCGTCACCACCGACATCACAGAAATCAAGCGCATTCAACAGCAGATCAGCGCAAAGAACAAGGAGCTGGAGCAGTTGGTCTTTGTCGCCAGCCACGATCTTCGGTCTCCGCTGGTCAACGTTGACGGATACAGCCGGGAGCTCGAGTTCGCCATTCAGGATCTGGAAGCGCTGCTGTTACCCCACATCGCGGGCGCATCTCCCGCGGCAGGCGGTGGCGCAGATCTCCACGATCCCGCGCTGGTGACCGGCTTGCAAACCAGTCTTGCCGAATGCCGTGACGCGGTAAGCCATATTCGGGGAAGCGCAATGCAGATGGACGCGCTGCTGAAAGGTCTGCTGAAACTATCCCGGTCCGGCAGGGCGGCCCTGACAATAACCGATATCGATATGAACGCACTGGCTGCCGGCTGTCTCTCTTCGTTTGAGTTCCAGATCAAGGAATCCGGTACATCTCTGATCCTCGAAGACCTCCCTCCCTGCCGCGGTGACTCGGTTCAGATCTGCCAGATCTTCAGTAATCTGGTGAACAATGCACTCAAGTACCGTGATACAGACCGACGGAGCGTTATCCGGCTCAGCGGAGAGCTCCAGAACGACCGGGCCGTCTATCGGGTGCAGGACAACGGCATCGGCATTGCCCGGGAGCATCAGGAGAACATCTTCGAGCTCTTCCATCGTCTGGATCCCGGGCGCACCGAAGGCGAAGGACTGGGCCTTACCATCGTCCGTCAGATCGTGGATCGAATGAATGGAACGATTCGGGTTGAGTCAGACCCGGGACAGGGAAGCACATTCATCATAGACCTACCCGCCGCACGGTCGCCCTGGCGAGACAGCGGCAGCAAGGAGTTCCCATGAAACACGAAGTCACGATTCTGGTAGCTGAAGACGACGCCGGACACGCAGGCCTGGTACGGAAGAACCTCACCCGTGCCGGCATTACCAACGAGATCAAACACTTCGCGGATGGGCAGGCAATCGTCGACTTTCTGTTCTGCCGGGGAGATGGGGAGCATCGCAGTCCCCATGGCGCGTACGTACTTCTGCTCGATATCAGAATGCCCAAACTCGACGGAACAGAAGTGCTGCGTCTCATCAAGGCCGACCCGGAACTTCGAAAGATTCCCGTGGTGATGATCACCACAACCGATGATCCGCGCGAAGTTGAACGCTGTCACCAACTGGGCTGCAGCAGCTATATCACCAAGCCGGTCGAGTATGAGGGCTTCGTCAATGCGATCCGCCAGCTGGGTCTTTATTTGGCGGTGGTCCAGATTCCGAGCCTGACGGTGGATTGACCTGCATGAGCGACACAGCCAGGATTCTTATTGTCGACGACGATCAGAGCCTCTGCAAACTCCTGGTACGCAGTCTTCAGAAAGCCGGCTTCGAGGCTGAAGCGGTCTCGAGCGGTGCGGAAGCTCTGGACACCGCCCGCGATAACGCGGACCTGATTCTCCTGCTCGATCAGCGCCTGCCGGACATGACCGGCCAAGCCATCGCTCACGCAATTGCGGCAGAAGGCCTTCCGAATGCCTTTATCATGATGACGGGGCAGGGCGACGAACGGCTTGCCGTCGACATGATGAAGCTCGGTGCGGCGGACTACCTTCTGAAAGACACCAGCCTGCTGGATGTTCTCCCGAGCGCCATCCGGGGCTTGCTGCGCAATCAGGAAACCGCCCGCAAATTGCGCCGGGCCGAGGCCGACCTGAGAACACGACTGGCCGAGAAAGAAGCCCTCTTGCGAGAAGTCCATCACCGGGTGAAGAACAACTTGAGTATCATCTCCAGCCTCCTCAGTCTGCAGGCAGACGCCATCAGCACCCCGGAAGGCGCGCTGTACGCGCTCGAGAAGAGCCGTAACCGGGTGTTTGCCATGGCACTTGTGCACGAAAAAATGTATCAGTCGCACGACTCGTCACGTATCGATATGCAAGACTACCTCAGTGATCTGCGGAGCCAGCTCTTCTCGACCTGGAGGCCGGAAGGTGTTGAGGTCCAATGCAGATCAACCAGTATCTGCCTGGATATTGGCACCGCGATTCCACTCGGCCTGATTATTGACGAGCTGGTGAGCAATGCGATTCGCCATGCGTTCCCCGACAAGAGACCAGGTCTGGTCAATGTTGAACTGCGCACCACAGCTGACGGTTTTATGGAGCTGGAAGTGAGCGATAATGGAGTTGGGTTACCCGACGCCTGCCTCGAAAACGGAGATCCAACCGGGGGGCTGGGTCTGGTGCTGGTAAAACTCCTGTCCGAGCAGCTCGGCGCCGAACTGAGCAGACGCTCCCATGATGGATCGTGGTTCTGCCTGCGCTTTCCACACGCCACATCAGGAAGTAATCACGCAGTTCACGACACGCGTGGGTAGATTCGTTCTCATCCCCGGTAAACTTCTGCAAATGATATCTTGTGTGGTTAACAAATCTCTATTATAATGTAAATGTCGTTCGGAGTATCGACGAATCGGGCTGGGTCCGGTTCCGTGCCCGTCGTCGGAGACCGACAAAGGAGCCTCGCACGTCCCCTCT
>RECP01000140.1 GCA_007693945.1 Spirochaetaceae bacterium | reverse complement strand
GGTCAGCCTGGGCGTCGTAGAATGCGTCCTTGACGTGCACGTGGACGATGCGCTCCCTGACGTGCCGGTAAAACTCCCAACCGGACTGCCTGGGATAGGGAAAGGGGCGCGAGAAGTCCTTGGTCAATGGTGGATTGCCGCTGTCAAAGACCAGCCGCAGTTGCTCGACAGCATCCAGCAGCCGCTCGCAGTGCTCCTTGCTCATGCCGCCGTAGGTGTAACAGTTTTCGTGGACCGTGACGATCCCGGCATCGCTGAAGCGCCGGCAGATCTCGTTGAGTCTTCGAAAGCGTTCGGCTTCCTGTTGATCGGTCGCCCGGCCTTCGGCGTCAACGCGGACGCGGTAACTCATGATGCGCACCATCGGGATCCCGGCGCGGGTCATGCGCGCGATAGCCCGCTCTACCTGTGCCAGCGTCTCTTCAAACGGTTCCGAAAGATCGGTGCCCCAATTGGCAATTGTAGATCCCAGGCAGTTTATGGAGATGCCGGCCTCGTCCAGCGCCCCGACAAGGCGCTCGAACTCGTCCTCGGCAATATCGTTCAGGTTGCGGTCTCCAACCGACCGCGCTTCAATGTGACTCCAACCGAGTTCACGGGTGGCTCTGATCTGCCCTTCGAGCTCCAACGCCGCCTCATCGGCAAATCCGGTCAGAATCATGGTACTGCTCCTTCCGGCGAACGCGCAGCTGGCGTCTCAGCCAACACGCACCTCGCGCCCGTTACGTGCACTTTCGTAGATCGAGAGGATAATTGCAACCGACTTGCGGGCCTCCTCCCCGTCAACCAGCGGTTTCGCTTGCGATCCGTTCAGTACCCGCAGCAGATCTTCGAACTGCCGCTGATGGCCGTGAAACCCGATGGCCGCCGGATCCGAGGCGCCGCCGCCGGTGTGAGTCGCCTGCCCGAAGCGCCGACGTACTCGATCATCATCGGGATGCTCGTCGGCGAAACGCCACACAACGATATCCTCTTCCTCAAGCGCAATGCTACCTTCAGCCCCCAGCAGCTCGATGCGTTTGTAGAAGCCGGGGAAGACCGAGGTTGCCCCTTCAATTGAGCCCAGAGCGCCGTTGGCGAAACGCAGCACCGCCACCGCGGTGTCTTCCACCTCAATTCGCTCGTGCGCCAGCGTCGCGGTCAACGCATGTACGCTCTCCACCGGTCCGGCCAGCCACTGCAGCAGGTCGATTGCATGGATCGACTGATTCATCAGGGCGCCGCCGCCGTCGTAGCGCTGCGTGCCCTTCCAGCCGCCGCCGTCGTAGTACTCCTGGCTGCGATACCACTTCACGTAGGCGTTGGCCAGAGCCAGGCGCCCCAGCCGACCGGCGTCAACGGCCTGGCGCGTGACGCGCGCCACGTCATGAAAGCGCGAGGGGAAAACACCCGCCAGCTGCACCCCGCGCCGCGTCGCGGCCTCGATCATCTGATCGCAGCGCTCCAGTGTTATCTCCAGCGGTTTCTCGACAACCACGTGCCTGCCCGCCTCAATAGCCGCCAGCGCTGACTCCAGGTGCACCCCGGACGGGGTGCAGACGCACACCACCGCCACATCGGGATCCCGCACCAGGGCATCGACAGAGCTGTAGGCCCGGCCGCCGTGAGTCTGCGCGAAACGTGCTGCTTTGCCGGGATCCCTGCTCATGCACGCCGCAAGGCGCGCCCCCTCGGCGGCCGCTATTGCCCTGGCGTGAAACTCTGCGATCAGGCCAAGACCGACAATCCCGAATCCGGTTGACATGCAACACTCCTCGACGTGGACGGAAGAACGCGGGGTGAGCCCTGCCTGCAAACGGCGTCCGATGACCGGCACCAGATCCGGGGCGCCGGAAGCCGGGGGCTTGCATTCCGTGCAGACCTTAACCCGCGGTCACCGTGCTATACCGCGGTGATCGGCTCGACGCTGCTCAGAAAGTCGCGCGCCGCCTCATCCAGAACCTGCTGCGACGAGCCCTCGATCAGCGGTGAGCAAATCTCATAGACCACCCACCCGTTGTATCCCCCGGCGCGCAGGGCACCCAGAAACGCCTTGTAATCAATCTCGCCGCGGCTCATGAAGGTCGCCCGCACCGTGTCCGGTTGACTGCGCTGATAGTTCACCAACCGCGGCTCGTAGCGGTAGCGACGGAAACGCCTGTAGTTGGCCGCAATGGTCAGCGCGCTATGCCGGCCCATGCGCTCAGCGGCGGCACATATGTCCTCTCCGCGCAGGTAGGGAGACCAGGCATCGAAACCGGCGCGGACAGAGTCAAGTCCAACCTCATGTATCAGCAACTCGAGCTCCTGACTGTCGACCGCCAGATCGTGGTGATTCTGCACCGCCAGGGTTATGCCGTAGGCCGCGGCGCGTTCACCGCAGGCGCGCAGCAGCTCGACCACCCGTTGCCAGCAGGCCGACGGCCCCGGCGTGCCACCGGAATCGGCGCCGGGCAGGTATGCGGTGAATACCCGAACCAGCGACCCCCCGAGTTCCGCCGCCGCGCGACAGCAGCTATCGATGTAGGAGAGCTGCATCTCGGCAATTGGAATCTCATCGGCGGCGGTCAGCAGAAAGTCATTGTAGGCCGCCACGCCAATTGCCTCTACGCCGAAGCTCTGCAGGCAGGTTCTCAGCTGCGACAGGCGCTTTTCGTCGGTCTCCAGCGGGCCGAGGTGCGGGCGTTTGCCCATAATCAGCAGTCCCTCAAACCCCAGCTCAGCGACCTTCTCGATTGACTGCTCCAGGGTGAGCGTCGGTTGCCCCCAGAGACCCGCGTAACTGACCGAGAAAAGCCCGCGTTTCAGCGCACTCACCGCCGCGACTCCTCTCGGGTTCGGCGTTCGCGCCGATCGTCCTCGTCGTCGGTGCTCGGCGGCATCGAGTTTCCGTTGCGCCGCAGCAAGCCGAATGTCCGGCCGACCGACCGCATGGTGGAGCGCAGGGGGCGCATCGCGATGGAGAACACGGAGCGTACCGCTCGCGTCCTGCCGAACAGCGTGAAGAAGGTCATGATCACCAGCGCAATTGAAATCGGACTGACGAAGAACGCCGCCGGGTTGCCGTATGAGAGCAGCATTCCACGCCTGAGATTCTCATCGACCATCGGGCCCAGAATGATTCCCAGCACGAACGGCGCCTCCGGGTAACCCAGCTTGCGCATCGGATAGCCGAGCAGGCCGAAGACGATCATCACCAGGATGTCGAACGGCCGTCCGGCAATGGCGTAGGTACCCACCATGCAGAGCACCAGGATGATCGGCATCATGATTGACTTGCGGATCATCAGCAACTTGAGCAGCGGCTTGACTATCAGGATACCGAGTATGAACATCGCAAAGCTTGCCAGCAGGAACATGGCGCTGAAGCGATACATGTACATCGGGTTCTCGATAACCAGCATCGGACCGGGTCGGATGTTGTGCAGAAACAGCGCCGCCAGCAGTACCGCCGCCGGCGGGCTGCCGGGAATCGCCAGCGCCAGCACCGGCACCAGCGCGCCGCCGACCACCGCGTTATTGCCGGTCTCGGAGGCAATCAGCCCCTCGATCGATCCCTTGCCGAACTTCTCGGGGTGCTTGCTGGCGCGCTTGGCAAAATCGTACGCCACAAAAGAGCCGATATTCTCACCAACACCGGGGATGACACCGGTGAAAACGCCGATCACGCCGGACCGCACAATGTTGACCCAGTTGGCCGCCACGTCGCGCAGCTGCGGCAGCGTGCGGCCGATCTGCGGTACGCGTTGCTCAGGACTGGTGTCTGACAGCGATGACAGGATCTCAACAATCCCGTAGGTGCCCACCAACACCGGGATGATGCCGAAACCGGCCATGAGCTCGGAGACCCCGAAGGTGAAACGACGGAAGCCCTGGATTGTCTCCATACCGACAA
The DNA here is from genome assembly GCA_007693945.1 of Spirochaetaceae bacterium. Lineage (GTDB taxonomy): Bacteria > Spirochaetota > Spirochaetia > DSM-27196 > PWMO01 > PWMO01. The sequence goes on along the minus strand of RECP01000140.1, from coordinate 2,433 downwards.
AAGAGAGCATGATCCCCAGCAGGCCGGCCACCCAACCCTTGACCGGGTCTCCCGCCGCGGTCAGGTTGCCGCAGATGGCCACCCCGAAGACCGCCAGCCAGAACACCTCGTACGACTTGAACTCCAGGGCAAAGCCACCGAGCACCGGCGTCAGAAACGACAGGGCAACCAGTCCGGCCATCGATCCCAGGAACGAGGCCGTGGTCGCCAAACCGAGCGCTTCAGCGGCGTGCCCGCTGCGCGACAGTGGATATCCGTCGAGACAGGTGGCCGCGCTGGCCGGAGTTCCCGGAATGTTCAGCAGAATTGCTGAACGGCTGCCGCCATAGATGGCGCCGACATAGACGCCGATCAGCACCAGGATGGCATTGCCGGGATCCCATTGGAAGGTCAGAGCGGTCAGGATCGCAATACCGACCGTGGCGGTCAGCCCGGGCAGCATGCCGAAGACAATCCCCAGCTGCACCGCCACAAAGCAGTAGAACAGATCCATGGGCGTAAGAAGCGCCACGGTTTCGCGCATCAGATATACAAAGCCCAAAGCAGTCCTCCTTGGCGGCTGCTATTCGATAATCATCACGGAAGCGGGATCAGGAACACCTGGTCAAAGGAGAACCATATGATGGTCCCCGATAACACCGAGATGAGCAGATTCTTCCACCAGGCCACACCTTTGAAGTACCAGATGATAAAGAAGACGTAGACTGCGCTGATGATCACAAAGTGCACCACGCCGAGAAAGAGATAGTAGATAACGATGCTTGCCAGAACCACAACGAAGTGGCGCGTCTCCATGGCACGCAGGAACGCCGCGCTCTTACGGCTGCTCAACCCCATACGGTAACCGCGCTGCGCCAGGCTACGCCGCAGCAGAATCAAGCCGCAGATCAGCAACAGGGCCGCAAACACCAGAGGCGACAGTCCCGGAGATGCAGCCAACCCCAACTCGCCGAAGCGCCGCATCGTGAGCGACATGTGGATGACCCATACACTGAACACAACCAGGATCACTGAGACGACGAAGTCGCCCCGCGGCATACCGCTGTTTTCGTTCATATCTTAACCCTGCCACGATGGAAGCGGCGCACGCAGGAACGTGCGCCGCATCGAAATGTACCTGCCCGCGGTTACGGACGCGGGATATCAAACTGCGTCGGCGAATTCTCGGCCACACCACTATCGTAGAGCAGCCAACCGAACATCGACGCCGCCTGTTCCATCACTTCGTCCGCCTCGCTCCCCTGCACCGACACGGCCACGCTGCCGCGTTCCTCAGCCAGCCGCATGATCGCCTCGCTACGCGAAGCGGTCTCAAAGGCTGCCGAAATCGCTTCAGCCGCCTCGGGCGGGATGGCCTTGGGAATAAACAGGCCGAAATGGAAACCGACGCTCGGCATATCGGGCGCAAAGTCAGTGATAGCCGGAATCTCGTCCACACCCGAGATATTCAGCGGCCGGCTGTCCATTACAGCGATGGGGCGCAGCTGATCGGCTCGCAGCATGTCTGCAACCTCCATCGACAGCTGCATGACCACCTCGGTCTCACCGGCCACGGTTGCCACCACGGCAGGGTGACCGCCGCCGTACGGAATGTGATTATAGCTCAGCCCCAGGTTACCGGCAAAGGCCTCGGCGGCGATGTGTCCGCCCGCCCCGATTCCGGCGCTGGCAACGTCAACCGATCTGGTCTGGAAAGCCTCTATCAGGCTGTCCCAGTCGGTGATCGGCGACTCCGGATTGACGGTGATAACGCACGGAGTGAAGATCGCGAAGTAGGCCTGCCAGTCGCGGTGCGAGATCTCAGGCGTGTAATCCAGCACCTGATAGGTTGCCACGCTGGCGTCGGCGTTGCCGGCCCAGGTGTAGCCGTCTTTGCGCGCATCGAAGGCAGACTTCTGCCCGGTTGACCCCGACGCACCGGGTTGATTGACGATCGCGATGCGTGTACCGAGAATGCCCTCCATCTCGCTTGCCAGTACACGCGCGGTCTGATCGCTGGCTCCCCCCGCGCCCCACGGAACAATAATAGTGATGGTGCGGGTCGGACGCCACTCCGCGTCCGGTGCTTCGGGCCTGCCGGTAGCAAACAGCGAACCGACCGCCATCGTGCCGATAAGCAGCACTACCAGAAAAACTCGTACTCTCCTAACTCATAACAAGAATCCTCCTACAAGCCGATATACTCATCTCCCCTGGCAGGGAAATCCCTTTCTGAATACTGCGCTTCAACACGATCGAGGAAGCGCGCCGTGTCCCGCAGCACCTGCGTTGCGTCCTGCGGCTGGTGGAATATCTCCAGCGACACCCATCCGTCGTAACCGATGCGCTGCAGCCGCGCGAACGCGTTGCGGTACTCTGCCGTCAGCCGTCGCGGATAGCTGCCGCCGCGGGTGTTCAGGTGCACATGCCGGATGACCGCGGCATAACGCTCGA